>NZ_JBFBAH010000007.1:0-405015 GCF_040682115.1 Streptomyces sp. NPDC051364
GACTGCCTGTACCAACGAGCTCCGTTGTTCTGCGTCGGAAATCCTTCAACTGGCTTGCGTGACCTGCGAAAACGTTAACTACCCGGCCTTGGGCCTTGACCCCGGATTTTGGACACCGGAGAGACTTGGATCTTGATGGTCCAGGAGAACGGAGTCCCCGTGGGGATGAAGCACTACCCGGCCGAGTTCAAGGCGGACGCGGTCGCGTTGTACCGGTCGAGGCCGGGAGCGACGATCAAGTCGGTCGCGGCTGATCTCGGGGTGAACACCGAGACGCTGCGGAACTGGATCCGGGCTGCCGACGGCCGCCGCCCTGGCGCCCACTCCTCAGCGCCGGCCGCTGCGCAGGTCGGCGGCGACGCCGTTCAGGCGGAGCTGGCCGCAGCACGCAAGAGGATCCGTGAGCTGGAGGAAGAGCGCGACATCCTCCGCAAGGCGGCCCGGTATTTCGCGACGGAGACGCGCTGGTGAACCGCTGCCAGTTCGTTGACGATCACCAGCGCCGACACGGCTTGAAGCGGCTCTGCGACATCCTCGGCCTGGCCCGCTCGAGCTTCTACTACTGGCGCCGCACCGCGGCCGCAAGAGCGGCCCGGCAGACCGCCGAAGCCGGGATCGCGGCCCGGATACGCAAGGTCCACAAGGACTCCGACGGCACCTACGGAGCCCCCAGAATCACCGCCGAGCTCCGCGACGAGGGCGGCCCGGCGGTCAACCACAAGCGCGTCGCCAGGATCATGCGGACCATCGGAATCGAGGGAGTCCGTTTGCGCCGCCGGCACCGCACCACCGTCGCGGACCAGGCCGCGGCGAAGGCACCGGATCTGATCGGCCGTGACTTCACCGCATCCGAGGTGAACACGAAGTACGTCGGCGACATCACCTATCTGCCGGTCAACGGCGCGAAGCCGCTCTATCTCGCGACCGTCATCGACCTCGCCTCACGCCGGCTGGCCGGGTGGGCTATCGCCGACCACATGCGGACAGAACTCGTCACCGATGCCCTGGCGGCAGCCGAGCGGACCCGCGGGAACCTGACCGGAGCGATCATGCACACAGACCACGGATCGCAATATACGAGCAGGGCTTTCGCTGAAATCTGCAGGTCAGCAGGGGTCCTTCAGAGCATGGGCGCGGTCGGCTCCAGCGCGGACAACGCCGCCGCGGAAAGCTTCAACGCCGCCTTCAAGAGGGAGACGCTCAAAGGCCGGAAGGCCTGGTCGAGCGAGCGCGAGGCCAGGCTCGACGCCTTCCGCTGGCTGACCCGATACAACACCCGACGCAGGCACTCCCGCCTCGGCCAGCAGTCCCCGATCGCCTACGAGAACGGCCTCCGACCAGCAGCAACTACCCTGACCCAAGCCGCATAAGCGTGTTCAACATCTGGGGTCAAGGCCCTTCGATGAGTTCGCCCCGGTCCCGCGTGGGGTCCTTGCGGGCGACGTCGAGGAGCGTCCGCGAGATCGCCAGGGGGGTGCGCAGTTCGTGGGAGGCGTTCGCGGCGAACCGCTGCTGCTCGGCGACGTGGGACTCGAGTTGCCCGAGCATCGAGTCGAACGCGTCGGAGAGTTCACGGAATTCGTCCTGGCGGCGGTTTCCACCAGGACCGAGCAGCCCGCCCCTAGCGCCAGGATCCGCGGCACGGACGCCGGCGCCGCGAACCGTATCGGGGCGAAGAACCCCAGCGCCGCGAAGACCAGCAGGTTGCCGACGATCCCGAGCGGCCCCATCGTGACCAGGTCCCGCAGCGGTACCAGGCTCACCCGGGCGGGGGCGGCGGCGGCCCCGGCGCCCGGCATCATGGTCAGCCACAGGAACGGCACCGTGCCGTGGACCATGCCCACCTCGGCCAGCGACATCCGCCACGCCGCTGTGACGCCGGCGCCGCGCCGACGGCGCGCCAGAGCCCACACCGCCGGCACGGCCAACGGCAGCGTGACCAACGTCATGAGCACCACACCGTTGAACGTGTCGAAGCAGCCGTGCCACCGCCCGGCCCTGCACATCGGAGCGGACATCATCAGCGGCCCCCGCACGACGAACAGCGCACTCGCCAAGCCGAGGATCGCCAGGCCGAGGAGCACGATCCTGCGCGTGCGTCCGGGCGGTGCCGACACGGATGCCTTGTGGTTCATGCCCCCATGGGAGACGGAGGACCGTTGCGGTGGCGTATGCGATTTTCGGTACGCCCGCGATACTCAGCGCTTGAGCGTGAAGGTGAAGTCGCCGGAGAGCTTGCCGGTCAGGCAGACTGCCGAAACGAGTTTCCCCTCCGTGATCAGTCTCTCCACCCCGGCCCGCGAAAGACCGCAGCCTTCAGCGATCAGTCGCACCGGCCGGACAGGGATCCGCGCCGCAAAGCGGACCGAGACGTCGATCACCTCGCGGTCCAGGTGATCCGATCCGCCGGTGTCCAGGCGCCAGGCGTTGTCCCAGTCGAGGGCGATGCGATTGCGGCGCCGCACGGCCGGATCCTGGAGCAGCTCGGCTGCCAGGCCAGGGTCGTTGTGATGCAGCCGGTCCAGCAGCTCAGGTCGTACGGAGCGCACGTTCATCCGCTCCAGGACCGTGAGCTTTGCGGTTTCCCCGCAGGCGGTGCAGAGCACGAGGAGCCAGGCGTCGATGAGCTTGTGGTTGGCGTTGACGCGAAATTTGCCGTTCGCCCGGAAGCGCTCGGACGCGCACGCGTGGCAACGGCGGAGAACGAGCGGCAGGCAGGTGGGCATGACCACCCAGCTATTGAACACAGAAGTACACCGGTTTCAGTGAGAAGTCCGCAGCAAAAGGGAGCGCGGCGCACATGCGCGACGCGCGACACATCAGCTCTCGGGAGGTCTCACAGGGTGTACAACGGAACGTCCTTGCCTAGACGACTCGGTTCGGCAGCACGGTAATGGCGCACAGCGGCGCGGCTCCACTGGTTTTCGAGCGCCTCACCGCACGTGCGGCCGGGTACGAGCCAAGCACTCGGGGCACACGATCGGGTTGCCCGGTCGAACGCGTCGGGACGCTTCGCGGGCCGTGGGGCGGGCGGGAGGCAGGATGACGCCATGGATCGCCGACAGATCAGCTCCATCGCCCACACCGACCACCCCATCGCCGCTCCGCTGAGCGACGGTTCCGTACGCACGCTCCTCGACCGGGCCCTGCCGAGAAGCGACGCCCGGTTGCTCGACCTCGGGTGCGGATCGGGCACCTGGCTGATGCGCGCACAAGCCGCTCGCCCGGACCTCCGTGCCGACGGCGTCGACAACGACGCAGAGGCCATCGCCGCCGCCGGTCGCGCCGTCGACGAGGCGGGGCTCGGTGGCCGGATCGCCTTCCACGCCCAGGACGCCGCGGAGTTCAGTTCCCCGCACCGGTACGGGCTGATTCTCAGCATCGGCGCCACACACGCCTTCGGCGGCCTCCTCCCCACCTTGAAGGCCGCCGACAGCCACCTCGCCCCGGGCGGGTGCGTTCTCCTCGGCGAGTGCTTCTGGGAACGCGAACCCGACCGCAAGACCCTCGACGCCGGTTTCGCCGTCGATGACTACGACGACCTCGCGACGACGGTCGACCGCATCACGGCCGACGGCTGGGTGCCGGTCTACGCGCACGTCAGCACCCGCCAGGAGTGGGACGACTACGAGTGGTCCTGGACCGGGTCGCTCTCCCGCTGGGCCCTCGACCATCCGGAGCACCCGGACCATGGCCAGGCCCTCGAGGCCGCGGCCCGGCACCGCAAGGCCTGGCTCCACGGCTACCGGGGCACGCTCGGCTTCGTCACCCTGCTCCTGCGTCGCGCGACCCGCCCGTAGGGCGTGTCTCCGGTGTCGCGCCTCGGCTCAGGCGTCGGTCCGCTGATACAGCGTCCCGTCGCTCCAGATCCGGGCGACCCTGCCCCACTCCGCGGCGGAGGCCACGTCGGGGAAGAAGCCGTGCCCGTTGAGGTTGGCGCTGGTGTTGCACAGCACGGGGACGCCGCTGAGCCGTCGATAGGCGGACAGTACGGCGAAGAGCAGGTCGTCGTCCGCCGGGCCGACCGTCTGGAGCCGCGCGGTGCCGTCGAGGTGGATGACCGCGGGGATCCGGTCCACCCATTCCGGCCGTACTTCGTGGTCGAAGAGCATGTGCGGGTCCGGCGTGCCGGGTGCGAAGATCTCCGGTGCGTCGGCCTCGAGACAGATGGGGGCGACGGGCCGGTAGGGTTCGCGGTCCTTCACGCGGTTCAGCTCGTCCTTCATCGACGCACTGACCGGCGCCGCCAGGATGCTGCGGCCGCCGAGTGCGCGGGGGCCGAGTTCGGCTCGTCCGTGCAGGACCACCACGGGCTCTCCGGACTCGTGGAGGATCGCGGCGAGTTCCTCCGGAGCGCACGCCGACGCCGACCAGCCGGCGGGCAGCTCGGGCGACGGCGTCAGCGCCGGGCCCAGCCGGGGATTCCACGCGAGCGGGGCCAGGCCGTCGCGCTGCGCCCGGCCCAGAACGGCCGCTCCGATGGCGGACCCCGAGTCGTTGGGGAACGGCGGAACCCACACGTCACGGAAGTCCGGCGCCTCGCGCAGCGCACTGTTCCACTTGATGTTGAGCGCGCAGCCGCCGGCGAAGCACAGGTTCCACGGGCCTTCGCCCTTGGCGGCGCGGACCTTGGCGGTGATCCGCTCGACGAGGAGGCCCTCGAAGAACTCGTGCACGCTCGCCAGGACGTCCTCGTCGCTGACCCCGTTCTCCGACACCCGGGCGCGCACCGCGGAGAAGAACTCGTGCACGGGAGGCACGGACCGCTCGAAGAGACTGCCGTACCCGCCGACCGTCGCGCGGTACTCCACGGCGGCCGGCTCATCGCTCTCGAAGACCCGGTGGAACTCCTCCCGCAGAACCGTGACGACGCTCTCGTCCGCCCGGCCCAGCGCGATGTACGCCATGAGCTTGCCGGCGACCGAGAGGTCGTCGACCGTGGGTGACTGGACGGTCTTGCGGAAGGGCCCGAAGTGGTGTCCAGCGATGGCGTACGCATGGCCGAGGAGGGGGAAGAGTTCACCCAGGTTCTCCACGCCGCCGCGCGGGTCCGCCCAGTAGAGGCGGGGGAAGAGTCCGCCGTCCCAGACCAGGACGAAGGAGCCTTCGTCGCGCTGGGCGAAGGGGCTGGACACGTAAGCGCTCGCCACGTGTCCCGCCGCGTGCGGGAAACTGGTGTACGGGTAGGTCTGGCCGTCCATCGGGAACGTGCCCGAGACGCTGGGCGAATCGAGTGCCGGGCATGCCGCCGACTCCCGGTAGGGGCCGACCACGATTTCCGTGGGCGCCCCCTGGTCGAGGAGGGCCACTGTTCCGGAGACGTCTCCGTCCCAGCCGTCGACAACCCACTCGTCGACGTCCTCGGGCTTGTAGCCGAAGTCGGCGAGGACTCCGGGGATCAGGCTGAAGTCGGCAACGGTGCTGTAGCGCAGACCGTTCCCGAGTTTCTCCATCTCAACACTGAACACGAGACGGTCGTCGTCGAGCAGGGCGACGGCACCGTCATGCGTGAGTTTCAACCCGCAGATTATCAACTGTGTCACTCCTTGGTCTGCTTGAGTCGGCACATGGGCGTGCTTCGGTCTCCGGACTGCTCCGAGGTGAGTCTCAACTGGTAGAGGCTGGATCTTCGGCCCGGACGGAAGAGACTGCGCCATTCGTCACGGGTCTCGCTCGCCGGGACTTCCGAGAACCCCAGTTTCCCGAACCATTCCCCGCCGTACCGGGTCAGGGCCAGCAGAGAGCTGTAACCCCGTTCTCTGCCGATGGTCTCGGCGATACCGACCAGCTGCCGGCCGATTCCCCTGCCCTGCCAGTCGACCGCAATGCACAGGTTGTAGACGACCAGGCTGCCCCCGGAGGGTGATACCCCGGCACAGCCGACCAGTCGGCTGCCTTCGCAGGCGACCACGAATTCCTGTGCCATTCCCGCCAGTTCGGCCGGCGGGCGAGCGACCAGCAGGCCCTGCTCGACGAACGGGGCGGAGAGCAGAGCGATCTGCTCCGCGTCCTCGGGGCGCGCGGGTCTTGCAACGAGCACGTCCGGCGCGCTCACGCGCCGGGGGGCGGTCTGCACGGACTCACGCATCCTCCGCACCACCCGGCGGGGCGGGCGGGCTGCCGGCGACGCCGAGCCCGAAGTGCTGCTCGACCGCCATCAGTTCGATCATGTTGACGTTGACGCGGGCGGGCTGCGAGAGACACCAGGCCACCGCCTCGGCCACGTCGTCGTCGGTGAGCGGCTCGATTCCCCGGTAGAGCGCGTCGGCGCGCTCCTCGTCCCCGTCGTAGCGGACCTTGGCGAACTCGGTCTTCGCCATACCCGGTGCCACACAGCTCACCCTGACGCCCGTTCCCTGGAGGTCGACGCGCATGTTCAGCGACAGCTGGTGGACGAATGCCTTCGTGGCGGCGTAGACGTTCCCGCCCATGTACGGGTAATTCGCTGCGATCGAGCCGATGTTCACCACGTGCCCGGACCCGCGGGAGACGAGCCGGGGAAGCACCAGGCCGCTGAGGTTCAGCAGACCGGAGATATTCGTGTCGATCATTTCGCGCCAGGAATCGCCACTGCCCGACTGAAGGGGGTCGAACCCTCGGGAGAGGCCGGCATTGTTGACGAGCACCGAGATGTCACGGAATTCCGGAGGCAGCTCGTCGAGGGCCCGGGCCAGCCCTTCTCGGTCACGGACATCGGCGACCACCGGCAGAATCGCTCCCGTGGAGTCCTCGTCCGCCAAGAGCTTCAGACGGTCCGCTCTACGGGCCAGAGCCACAACGGAGTAGCCCCGCCGGCACAGCACCTGTGCAATTCTCCTGCCGAATCCCGATGATGCACCCGAGACCACGGCTACGCCACGCTTCTCCTGCGCCATGCACACACCCCCTCGGCTTCGCTGCGCTGTATCGCAGCGAAGCCTTCACGCGTTCATCCCACACCCCCGTCAGGGGCGGGGTTCTGGACACCTGCTTCAGCGGCATCGGGGTCTCCTTGCACGCCGACCGGCCAGAGGTACGCCTCGTTGCGCCGAAACACCCTCGCCGACAAGGCTCCAGGTCGACCGACCTCTTACCCGTAGATTCCTCGCCAGTGAATCACGGGCCGATGCGGCGATGGGGGTTCTTCCATTCCGCCTCCAGCCGGTCGAAAGCGGGACTCAAGGCAGACTCGACCGGGTTCACGATATAAATCTTTGGATGGAGAAGGCCGCGGAGCGGATGCCGTGATGAGACTGCCGGACGACAGCATCCACTTGTCCGGCCTGAAAGCGACTGCAAGGAGGGTGCGCTATTCGCCTGTTGACATTCCAAGTCCACTCCGTGGTAGGAATGTTGGCAAAGAGACGGGGGCTGTGCATTTCACATCGAGTCTCACTCGAGGGGCAGTGCATGACGACCTTGCCTCAACCTCTCATACCGCGTCCGCCGTTGAAGTCATTTCCGGTCGCCGAGCACGGACCGTTCACGACCGCTGAACTCCACCTTCGACTGACAAGGGAAACAGTGGGCCTCCATTCAGAAGCGTCACCTTCACCCCTCGTGGAGTGGGACCCGCCCCGCGACGCGAAGGCCGTGCTGGTGTGTCTGCCCCACGCGGGTTCCGGCGCCTTCCAGTTCCGCACCTGGCAGGAACTGCTCGGCCCGGACATCGCGCTGCTGGCCGTACAGCTGCCGGGCCGCGAGAACCGGTGGCGCGAGGAGCCCGCGACCGGCATGGCGGAGGTGCTCGACGAGCTGGGGCCGGCACTCGCCGCCCGGCTCGACCTGCCCTACTTCGTGTACGGCCACAGCATGGGAGCGCTGGTGGGGTACGAGCTCGCCCGCGTCCTGGGCCGGGAGCACGGCCGGTGGCCCCGCGGATTCGTCGCCTCGGCCTGCCGGGCACCGGACGACCAGGGCGAGCCCTCCGGCTCATCTCGACTGACCGACCGGGAGCTCGTCGCCGAACTGGTCGCGGAAGGCGTCGTGCCCGAGGCCGTGGGGGCCAACCCCCGCCTGGCCACGGCGGTGGCGCGACCCCTGCGCGGCGACAACGCCATCTGCGACTCCTACACGCCACCCGGCGAGGACGCTCTCCTGCCCTGCCCGCTCGGCGCGTGGCGGGGGCAGGACGATGCAGGCGTGACGGACGACCACATCCGCAAGTGGCCGGCCTGGTCCGCCGGCGCCGGCACCGTGCGGACCTTCCCCGGAGACCACTTCTACCCCCTCGCCGATCCACGCCGCGTGACCGCCGAACTGAGGGCGTTCGTCCTGGGTCTGCTGCCACCGCACAGCTGACCGGGGACGCTCCCGGGCGTCCCCCGACGGCAGAACCGCTTCGTACCCCTCAGTCCCCCTGACCGCCCCGGCCATCCGGGACGGGACAACCCCGAAGGAATTCGCATTGCCAAGCAACAATCCGCTGCCCGAACTGGGAGATCCGGACCTCCGGTCGCCCCGGAGCTATCTTCGATGGCTGATCGGCAGGCAGTCGAGCACGCTGTTCCTCGGGGTCTTGTGGGGCTGCCTGTGGATGGCCAGCATGGGCCTGACCCCCTTCGCCATCGGCCGGGCCATCGACGCCATGTCGGAGAAGGACACCGACCGGCTGCTGGTCTGGACCGGCGTCATCGTCGGGCTCGCCCTGGTGACCACCGCCGGCAGCGTCCTGCGCCACCGCTGTGACACGATCGGCCGGCTCAAGGCCAACTACCTGACGTTCCGCCTCGTGGCCGCGCAGGCCGCACGGCTGGGCGCGACCCTGTCCAAGCGGATCTCCACCGGCGAGGTCGTGGCCATCGGCACGTCGGACATCTCCCGCATCGGCGCCCTGCCCGGGGCCCTCGCCCGCGGCATCGGCAGCGCGGTCACCGTCGTGCTCGTCGCCATGGTGCTGCTCTCCACCTCGGTCACCCTCGGCCTGCTCGTCCTCATCGGCGTCCCCGTCCTGCTCGCGGGCACGGGCCCGCTGCTCAGGCCGCTGCACAAGCGGATCGACAGCTACCGTGACCTGCAGGGTGACTTGACGAACCGGGCCGGCGACATCGTGTCCGGTCTGCGCGTCCTGCGCGGCATCGGCGGCGAGGCCGCGTTCGGCGAGCGCTACCGCAAGGACTCGCAGCGGATGCGGGAGGCCGGCGTCCACGTGGCGAAGGTCGAATCGGTGCTGCCCGCCGCCGAGGTGCTGCTCCCCGGGATCTTCGTGGTGGCGGTCGTCTGGATCGGTGCCCGCCTCGCCGTCGGTGGCAGTCTCTCCGCCGGTGAACTCGTCGCAGCCTACGGATACGCCGCGTTCCTCATGCTGCCGATGCGCACCGCGACTTCGGCGGTGCAGTCGTTCGTCGGCGCCGATGTGGCGGCGCAGCGCGTCGTGCGCGTACTGGCCCTCGAGCCCGACGCCGGCGCCGACCTCGCACGGGCCGACCTCTCCGAGGCGCCCGACCTGTACGACGCGGCATCGGGGCTGCGGGTCCGGCCGGGAGTGATGACCGCGATAGCCGCCTCCACTCCGGAGGAGGCCGCCGAGATCGCCGAACGGCTCGGGCGATACGCCCCGGGTGAGGTGACCGTGGGCGGCGTACCGCTGGACTCGCTGCCGCTGGAGCAGGTGCGTGACCTCGTCCTGGTGGCCCGCAACGACGACACCCTCTTCTCCGGTGTCCTGGCCGACGATCTGGGCGGCCGCTCGGACCAGGTGCGGGCCCAGGCCCTGCACAACGCCAACGCGGAGGACATCGTCGAGGCCCTGCCGGACGGTCTGGCCACCGTCGTCACCGCAGGAGGCTCCGCCTTCTCGGGCGGCCAGCAGCAGCGGCTCCGGCTGGCGCGCGCGCTGGCAGCGCAGCCCCGGGTACTCGTCCTGGTCGATCCGACCAGTGCCGTGGACGCGCACACCGAATCGGTGATCGCCGAACGGCTCCACAGGTCCAGGGCGGAGCTCACGACCGTGGTCGTGAGCAACAGCCCGCTGTTGCTCGACCAGGCCGACGAGGTCGCCTACGTGGAGGACGGCAAGGTCGTCGCGACCGGCACACACCGTGAACTCGCCACCGGTGCGTCCCAGTACGCCGCCCTCGTCATGCGGGAGGAGACGTGACCGTCATCGTCCCCCGTCCTTCCGACAGCCGCCCTCAGAGGAGTGCCCAGTGAGTCTTCCGGTAGCCGACGCGAAGACGGTCCGCCGTCACGTACGGGGCCTGGTGCGCAGCCATACCGGCCTGCTGACGCGCACCGTGCTCTGGTTCGTCCTCGCCACGGTCTGCGGTCTGGTCGTACCCGCCCTGCTGGGCGGTCTGGTCGGGCAGGTGGAGGAGGGCATCACCACCGACCAGGTGGACATCACCGTGCTGACGATCGCCGGACTCCTGCTGCTCCAGGGAGTGTTCACCCGCACCGCCCGCCTCCAGGGAGCCCGGCTCGGTGAGCTGATCCTGGCCGACATCCGCGAGGGGTTCGTACGGCGGGTCCTGACCCTGCCCCTGCACACGGTGGAGAAGGCCGGGGCCGGCGATCTGCTGACCCGCAGCACCCGCGACGTGGATTCGCTGTCCAACGCCGTACGCATGGGGGCGCCGTCGATCCTGGTGGCGAGCCTCTCGGTGGTACTGACGCTGGTGGCGCTGGTCGTGACCAGCCCGATCATGGTCCTGCCGTGCCTCGTCGCCGTCCCGCTCATCGTCTGGTCGACCCGCTGGTACCTGGCACGTGCCCGGGAGGCCTACCTGGCCGAGGCGGCCACCTACTCCGACCTCGCCCAGGGCCTCTCCGAGACGGTGACCGGCGCCCGCAGCGTGGAGTCGCTGCACCGGTCCGGCTCGCGCATCCGTCGCACGGACGAGGACGTCGAGCGGGCGAACGGCGCGGAGCGGCGCACGCTGTTCCTGCGCAGCGTCTGGTTCCCGCTGATGGACTTCGGCTACGTGCTGCCGGTCGCCGCCACGCTGCTGTTCGGCGGCCTCTTCTACATCGAGGGCTGGGTGAGCCTCGGCGAGGTGACCGCCGCGACCCTCTACACCCGGGCCGTGATCGACCCGCTGGACGAACTCCTCGGCTGGCTCGAAGAGTTGCAGGTCGGCGACGCCTCGCTGGCCCGCCTGATCGGCATCGAGGCCGAGGCCGGCCCGGCGAGCGACTCCGGCCGGCGGCCCGAAGGCGACCGGCTGGCCGCCGAAGGCATCGCCTATGCCTACCGAGCCGGTCACGACGTGATCGAGGACGTCAGTCTCAGCGTCGGATCCGGTGAGCGCATCGCCATCGTCGGCCCCTCGGGGGCCGGCAAGTCGACCCTCGGCCGCATCCTCGCGGGGATCCACGAGCCGCGTACCGGATCCGTCACGCTGGGCGGAGTACCGGTCCACGAACTGCCGTTGGAAGAACTGCGCCGCCACGTCGCACTGGTCACACAGGAACACCACGTATTCCTCGGAACCGTGCGCGAGAACGTTTCACTGGCCGCGCCGGACGCCACGGACGAGCAGGTGACGGCGGCCCTCGCGGCCGTGGCCGCCGAGGACTGGGTCCAGGCCCTTCCGAAGGGTCTCGACACCGAGCTGGGCACCGACGAGAACCCCGTGTCGCCCGGCCAGGCACAGCAACTGGCCCTGGCCCGGCTCGTCCTCGCCGATCCGCACACCCTGGTACTTGACGAGGCCACCTCGCTGCTCGACCCGCGGGCCGCCCGCGACCTCGAGCGTTCGCTCGCCGGCGTGCTGCGCGGGCGCACCGTCATCGCCATCGCCCACCGGCTGCACACCGCCCATGACGCGGACCGTGTGGTCGTGATGGAGGCCGGCCGCATCACCGAGCAAGGGGCTCATGACGAGCTCGTCTCGGCGGGAGGCGCGTACGCCGGACTGTGGGAGTCCTGGCACGGGCGCAGCCCCTCGGCCTCTTCGAAATCCTCTGTTCCTTCACCTTCTTCGGACCAGCCCGAACACTGAGCGCCAGGAGAGACCGTTGCAAGCTGAGCGCACGCGCATAGTCGACGCCGAAGCCATCGCCACCATCGTCACGAAGGTGGGGTTGGGGCAACTCTACGATCTGACGATCGACCGTTTGGAAACCGTTCTCGCCACCGGCCGCGACGCACCGGTGGAGATGAAGCAGCGGGACGGATTCCTCATCGAGACACCGCATTTGGGCCTGCTGGAGTGGATGCCCGCGCTCCGGCACGGCGCCACGGTGTCGATGAAGATGGTCGGCTACAACCCGCACAATCCGGCCAAGAACCAGCTGCCCACCATTTTGTCCACCTTGTGCGCCTTCGATGCGGACAGCGGCCACCTGCGGACGGTCATCGACGGGACCTTCGCCACCGCCATCCGTACGGGCGCGGCGTCCGCGCTGGCCAGCCGGGTGCTGGCGCGTCCGGACTCCGCGGTCCTCGGTCTCGTGGGCTGCGGCGCGCAGGCCGTGACACAACTGCACGCCCTGTCCCGGGTCTTCTCCTTCTCCGAGATCCTGGTGTGCGACGAGGACGTGCGGGCGGAGAACTCCTTCGCTGCCAGGTCCCGGCTGCCTGCCGGGGCCGTACGGATCGCGCCGCTGGCGGAGGTGGAGGAGCGGGCCGACGTGCTGTGCACCGCCACCTCGGTCGCGCCGTACGCGGGACCGGTCATCCAGGGAACGAACCTCAAGCCCTGGGTGCACATCAACGCCATCGGCTCCGACATGCCGGGGAAGACCGAACTGCCGCTGGAGCTGCTGCGCAAGGCGGTCGTCTGCCCCGACCACGTGGCGCAGGCGCGAGCCGAGGGCGACTGCCAGCAGCTCACTCCCGAGGAGATCGGGCCCTCGCTCACCGAGATCCTCCGGGACCCGGAGGCCCACCGGAAGCTGTCCCCGGTCACCACCGTGTACGACTCGACGGGCCTGGCGCTCCAGGACCTCGTCATGGTCGAGGTGTTCGAGGAGCTCGCGCGGGACCTCGGCGTCGGTCACCACATCGCCATCGAGGCGACTGCCGACGACC
The DNA here is from genome assembly GCF_040682115.1 of Streptomyces sp. NPDC051364. Taxonomy (NCBI): domain Bacteria; kingdom Bacillati; phylum Actinomycetota; class Actinomycetes; order Kitasatosporales; family Streptomycetaceae; genus Streptomyces; species Streptomyces sp. NPDC051364. The sequence continues at coordinate 12,953 of NZ_JBFBAH010000007.1, forward strand.
CGCAGGACCCCTACTCGTTCCTGCCGGGGTCGGTCACCCGGTCCTGGGAGGGGCAGCGGGGGGCGCGGCGATGACCGCGCCGTCCCCTCCCCCGGGGCACGCCGGGCCGGTGGTGGACACCGGCGTGGCCACGGTCCTGGAGCTGATCGACCGCGAGGTGGCCGCGCACCCGGGGGCGCCCGCGGTGCGCGAGCCGGGCCGGGAGGTGACGTACGCGGAACTCGACCGTCTCGCGGACACCGTCGCGGGCCGGCTCGGGCGGGAGTTCGGCATCGCGCGCGGTGACACGGTGCTCATCGCCGCGCGGGCGGGAGCCGACTTCACCGCGGCGGTCCTGGGCACGCTGCGAGCGGGGGCCGCCTATCTGCCGGTGGACACGACGTACCCGCCCGAGCGCATCGAGCAGATTCTGCGGGCGAGCAGCGCGGCCCTGCTGGTCCTGGCCGATCCGGGGGCGCTGGACACCGGTGCCCCGGGGATACGAACGACCGGTCTGGCGGGTCTGGTGGCACCGCATCCGGCGGGCGGCGCGGCGCCGGAGGCGGTCCGCAGGGCGCCGGCGCCGGAGGATCCCGCGTACGTCATCTTCTCCTCCGGATCCACCGGCAACCCCAAGGGCATCGTCCAGACCCACCGCTGCCTGGCCAACTTCATCTCCTGGCAGGTGGACGGCTCCGGGCTCGGGCGCGGACGGCGGGTCCTCCAGGTGGCACCGCTGACCTTCGACGTGTCGGTCCAGGAGATGTTCTACACGCTCGCCTCGGGCGGGTGCCTGCATGTGCCGGAGCCCCATGTGCGGCGCGATCCACGGGATCTGATCGACTTCGTCATCGACGAACGCATCGAGGTCGTGGACTTCCCGCAGTCGCTCATCGACGTGGTCATGACGCTCCCGACGAACCTCGAGCACGCCGCGGACCTGCGCCACATCATCAGCGCGGGCGAGACGGTCAAGGTCACGGAGGCTCTGGAGGGACTGCTGACGCGTCGGCCGGAGATCACCCTGCACAACCACTACGGGCCGGCCGAGAACCACATGGTGGCCAGCCACTCGATGAGCGGCGCGGCCGGCAATCTCGAACCGAGGCCGCCGGTCGGGTCACTGGTGTGGAACACCTACGTCTACGTGCTGGACGAGCACGGCGTGCCGGTGCCCGACGGGGAGGTCGGGGAGGTGTACATCGGCGGTGTGGGGGTGGCCCTGGGGTACACCGATCCCGAGCTGAGCCGCACCGCGTTCGTGCCCGATCCGTTCCGTCCGGGCAAGCGGCTGTACCGCACCCGGGACCGGGGGGTGTGGCGGGCCGACCAGACGCTCCAGTTGCTGGGCCGGATGGACGACCTGATCAAGATCCGGGGCAATGCCGTGGAACCCCGGGAGGTGGAGGCGCGTCTCGCGGACTTCGCCGGGGTCGAGGACGCCGCGGCGTTCGCGGTGGTGCGGGCCGGCGGGGTGGTGGAGCTGCACGCTGCTCTCACCGGTGATCCGCCGCCGGCCCCGGAACTGCGCCGGGCGCTGCTCGCGGTCCTGCCCGACTACATGGTGCCGGTGCGCTGGTGGCTGGTGGACGGCCTGCCCGTCTCACCCAACGGCAAGCTCGACCGCAAGGCGCTGCCCGGCCAGGGGGCGCAGCCCCTGTCCCTGGTGCCTCACCAGGCGAACGTCTCGCGGTAGCCGCGCTTCTCGATGCAGTACGTCCGGAACGCCCTGGCCTTCTCGACCAGTGCGTCGTCCCCGGTGCGCACGGCGGCTTCGACGAACCAGTCGAACGCCGCCGTCGCATCGGCCTGGCGCGTGAAGGGCACCGCAGCGAATTTCCGGAAGGAGGCGCGCAGGTTGGTGGTATTCATATCGGCCGCGGAGGACAGCAGCTCCGCCACGTCGGCCTCCGAGACCGGAGGTCGCGAAATGATGCGGACGGGCAGTTCCGACGGGATGGTGTTCTTGATTTCGATGGGGGTTTCGGCATCCGAGAAATCAAGGCAGAGGGAAAGCCTGGCGAGCGGTGAGACGCTCCGGGCCGAGTGCGGAACCGTGGTGTGGATTTTCCAGACCTCGCCACGGCGGAGGTGATAGACGATGTCGTTCTCGGAATGCAGGGAGTCCTCGTCCGTGCGCAGGGGTATTTGAAGCCGGGTACCCGGTTCGGAGAATTCCAGGAAATCGACATGCGGCGCGAGAATTCCGTCACTCAGGCCGAAGATGCGTACCCACTGCAGCCTCTCGAGAGGGAAGTTGTCGGTGACGAGCGACATGATTCCGGGAAGCTTCCTTCCCAGGTCAGTCAGGGTGAGCTGCCCCTCGTAGGGACGGAACGCCGTGTCCTTGCCACTCCCCCCGGAGTTCGCGAGGACATGCGCGGACCAGTATCCGAAGGAAAACGCGTCGTACTCACCCCCGGCATCGTTCGAATCGATGACCGAAAGATCCTCGGCAAGGTCGTAGGAATCGATCGGAAGCGTGGCGAGCCTTTGTGATTTGAGCATGCGAGATCCCGTCGGTTGATGAGCGCACGATGGCGCCGGAGGCCGGTGATCGGCAATCATAACGACCGACGGAAGAGAGGGCAATGGCCGACTGTGGGCATCGGATTCATGATTGACAAGGCCCATTTCCCTTGCGCAGGATCTTAAGGTGCCGTCAAGTTCTTCAGAACCATCGAAGGTATTGGGTGAGCGTACAAAATGCTGAGTGACAATGCCCTGAGTGAATCCTGGCTCGCCCGGTTGGCGGGCGGCAGCGGAGTTCCGTTCCTGGATGTCGTGTCCCCTGACGGAGACGCGCCGGAGTACGTCCTGGAACCCGCAGTCACCGAGCGGCTGGACACCCTGACGGGCGGCGACGCGACCGGCCTCCTCCTGCTGACCGTCGCGGCCACCCGGTTCGCGCTGGCCGCGCTCGAGGGGGAACCGCGGCATGTGATCCTGGTGCCCGTGCCCACCCAGTCGCCCGGGGCGGGCACGGGGACCGGCACGGACGCAGCGCCACACGAGCTCGCGCTCTGCGCTCCCCTCGACCGCGAGGCACCGGCCTCGGCCTTCCTGACGGCGCTGCACGCCGAACTCGAATCCGCCCTGCCCCTCGCCTGGCCCGACCGGGAGGTGATCGCCTCCCGTCTGCAGCTCGCCGGTGTGTCCGTGGGCCGTGCTCTCGGCCGGCTCGGCGTCGTGTGCGAGGAGGCGGGCGGCAAACTGCTGCAGCCGGTCGGCCTGTGCCTGACCCTGCGCCGGGCGGGCGGCCGGCTGACCCTGACCGCCGAGGCGGACGGCGAGCTGCCGCTGGCCGCGGCAGCCCTTCTTCGCTGCACGGCGGCCGCCCTCGCGGAACTCGGCCGCTCACCTCGGCGGCCGGTCGCGGAGCTGGACGTCCTCGGTCCCGTACAGCGCGCCGAACTGGAGCGGTGGTCGGGCCTGCCCGTCGCGGCGGACTTCGCCGACGCGACCCTCACCGGCATCGTCAACGACGCCGCGGACCGCTTCCCGGATCGCGAGGCCGTGTCCGACGACACCGTGGTGTGGAGCCACCGGGAGCTGGCGCTGCGCTCGTCGCGCGCCGCGCGGTCGCTCACGCTCGACCACGGTGTGAAGCCGGGCGACCGGGTCGCACTGCTGCTGCCCAAGAGCCCTGAACTCGTGCTGGCGGTGCTGGCGGTACTGCGGGCGGGCGCCTCGATGGTTCCCCTCGACCCCTCGCACCCGCCGGAGCGGGTCGCCCGTCAGCTGCGCCTGAGCGGAGCCGTCTGCGTCATCTCCGCAGAGGACGAACTGCCCGGAGAAGTGGCCGTCCCGGTGGTGTCCCCGCAGGCCCTGGCCACCGCCGACGGCCCCGGGGCGGCGGCCGAACCGGGTCCCGACGACGAGGCCATCCTCTTCTTCACCTCCGGATCGACCGGCCTCCCCCGCCCGGTGGCGCTCACCCACCGTCAGCTCGCCCACAAGACCCTCACCTCGGGGCGGCTCCTCGGTTTCGACGAGGAGAGCCGGTGCGCCCTGCTGTCGGCGGTGACCTCCGACGCCCTGACGTACCAGATCTTCACCACGCTCGCCGCGGGCGGCTGCGTGGTGGTCATGGGCTCGCCCCAGACGCTCTCGCCCCCGGAGTTCTGGGCGTCGACGCGACGCCTGCGCGTGAACGTCATCAACTGTGTTCCCTCCCTGCTCGCCGTGATGGCCGAAGGGCTGCCCGCAGGAGCCGCCGAAGAAGTCCGCATCTGTCTGCTGGGCGGCGATGAGATCCCGGCGGGGCTGCTGCCCCGGCTGGCGGACCGACTGCGCGTGGGCACCTTCGGCAACCTGTACGGGCCCACCGAGGCCACCATCGAGGCCACCACCTTCACCTGCCCCGGATCGGCCTTCCCCGAGCTGACCACCGTCCCGGTCGGCAGGCCCTCCGAGGGCTTCGGCGTGCTGGTGCTCACCCCCCACGGGGACCACGCACCGCCCGGCATCCCCGGCGAGATCCACGTGCTCGGCCCCGGCGTGGCCCGTGGCTACGCCGATGACGAACCGACCGGCCCGGGGCGGTTCTGCGAGCTCCCCGCGCACCCCGGCGTCCGGGTGTTCCGGACCGGCGACTTCGGCCGCTGGAACCGCCGGGGCGAGCTGGTCTTCCTGGGCCGCCGGGACAACCAGATCCAGATCCACGGCAACCGGGTCGAGCTCGGCGAGGTGGAGGCGTCCCTCAGCTCCGTCGCGGGCATCGTCGCCGCCACGGCCCTTCCCTTCACCGCCCCCTCGGGACCGCCGACCGTCGTGGCCGTCTACACCTCGGACCAGGATCTCGAACCGGCCGACGTACGCCGCCGACTGGAACTGCGCCTGCCCGGCTACATGGTCCCGGGCCGCATCCTGCGACTCGACGAGCTGCCCGTCACCCTGCACGGCAAGATCGACCGCGTGGCCATCCTGGCCCATGTGGCGAGCCTGGACGGCCAGGTCTGGCAGCCTGACGACGAAGCCGACCGCACCGCCACCCGGATCTGGGCCGACGTGCTCGGCGCCGCCCCGCGCGCCGGCGACGAGGACCTCTTCGCGGCGGGCGGCCACAGCCTCACCGCCACCGACCTCGCGGGCCGGCTCAGCGCGGCTGCCGGCGGCGGCGTGATCACCGTCCGCGATGTGTTCACCGCCCGCACTCCCGAAGGGTTCGGCGCGCTGCTGCGCCGCGCCGCGGCCGACGGGTGCGCGGACCCCGCCGTCCGGACACCGTGGCCCGAGACCCCGGACCCCGTCCCCGCGAGCAACGCCCAGCGCCGGATGTGGTTCCTCGAGCAGTACGAGGGCGGGGAAGTCCGCCCGTACAACATGGTGGAGGCCTTCCGGCTGCCCGGCTCCCACGAGGCGGCCGACGTGGCGGACGCGCTGGAGCGGACGGTGCACAGGCACCAGGCCCTGCGCACCGTGTTCCGCGCCGGCCCCGACGGCCTGCACCAGATCGTGCTGGCTCCCGAGCGGGCCCGGCCCGGACTGCGGGTCCACCGGGCGGGCGCCGAGGGCGCCGCCGGTCTGCTGCGGCGCATCGCGGATGCCGAGCAGCGCCACGTGTTCGACCCGGCCGAGGGCCCCTTGCTGCGTGCCCACTGGCTCGTCGAGGACGGGCGCCCCGGCGGCACGCTCCTGCTGTCGATTCATCACAGCGTCTGCGACGGCTGGTCGTTCGCGGTGATCCTGCGCGATCTCCAGCGGTTCCTGGGCGGCAGGGAACAGGTACCGGAGCCCACGCAGTACGGCGCGTACGCGCTCGGCCGGTACGACCGCCCGGACGAAGCCGAGAGCAGCGCGTTCTGGCAGCGCACCCTGGACGGCGCGCCCAGCGTCGACCTGCCGCTCGACCGCCACCGGCCGACGGAGCGCAGTTCGGCGGCGGGCACGGTCCGACTCACGCTCGGCGAAGACACGACCCGGTCCGTGCAGGACCTGTGCCGACAGCTCGGCACCACCTCGTTCACGGCGATGGTGGCCGCCGTCCGTGTCCTTCTGCTGCGCTGGAGCGGGGCCGAGGACATCGTGCTCGGCACGGTCGTCTCGGGCCGTGACCGTCCCGAACTGGCGGACTCGGTGGGGCTGTTCGTCAATACCGTGGCGCTGCGCACCCCGGTCGGGCCGGAGCTCGGTTTCACCGATGTGGTGGCGGCGGTGGCGGCGCACGCGCGGGAGGTCCGCACCCATGAGGAGTACCCCTTCGAGAACCTCGTGGAGGCAATGGGGCGCGAGCGGATCACGGGCCGCAATCCGCTCTTCGACGTGCTGGTCGAGGCCGCCGTCTCCAGTACGGACCCGCTGGGCACCGAGGAGGGCCCGGCGGCCGAACACATCCGCCTGGACAGCGGCGCGGAGGGGTTCGACCTCGCCTTCAGCTTCGGCGAACCCGGCCCGGCCCGGCCGATCGAGGTGGCGATCACCTACCGCGAGGACGTACTGGACGCCGCGACGGCGCACCGGCTCGCCGGCCAGCTGGACCACCTCCTGACCGCTCTGGCGGACGCCCCCGAGGCCCCCGTCGGCGCAGCCCCCCTGCTGCCCGGTGCACAGCGCGCCGCGCTCATCGCGGCCGGTACCGGGGAGAGCGCCTCTGCCGCGCGCACCGCGGGCACCCTCCTCGACCTCGTACGCGCGCAGGTGCAGCGCGCGCCCGAGGACCGGGCCGTCGTCTGCGGCGACCGTGTTCTGACCTACCGCGCTCTGGACCGCCGGGCCGATGCCCTGGCCGCCCGGATCGCCGCGGTGGCACCGACCGGGCCCGACCGTGTGGTCGCGGTGCTGTGCGAGCGCTCCGAGTGGATGCCGGTCGCGTTGCTCGCCGTCCTCAAGACCGGTTCGGCGTTCCTTCCCCTCGATCCGCAGCAGTCGCCGGCCCGGATCGCGCGGGTGCTCCGCGACAGCGGCGCGGTCGCCGCCGTCACGTCGGCGGACTTCACGCAGACCACGGCCGCCGAGGGCCTGCCCACGGTGACCGTCGGCGACGCGCCCGAGGACGCTGAGGTCTTGGGCGCTGAGGTCTTGGACGAGCCACAGCCGCTCCGCGCCGCCGGCCCCGCCGACCTCGCATATGTCGTGTACACCTCCGGCTCCACCGGAACACCCAAGGGCGTCATGGTGGAGCACCGCGGCATAGTCAACTCCGTCCGGTTCCGCATCGATTACTACGGCCTCGACTCCGACGGGGCGGTCCTCCAGGTCGATCCGATCCATGCCGACGCCGGCATCGCCGACGTGTTCAGCGCGCTCGGTTCGGGCGCGCCCATGGTGATCGTCACCCGGGAGCAGTTGCTCACTCCCCAGGATGTGGCCGCGGTCATGCGGCAGCACCCGATCCGCCACGTGCTGCTCGTGCCGAGCCTCTACCAGATGCTGCTCGACGAGGTCGGCCCGGCGTTCCGCGAGGTGCGCGAGGTCGTGCTCGGAGGGGAGCGGGTCACCCGGGCGCTCGCCGCCCGGCATGCCGAACTCCTGCCCGGCGTCCGGCTGTTCAACGAGTACGGTCCGGCCGAGGACAGTGTGGTGACCACGGTGGAGCCGGTGGACGGGGCAGGGGCCCCTGGCACGCCGGACACGCGGTCCGGGACGGCTTCCCGCGACGCCTCGATCGGCCGCCCGCTGCCCGGCAAGTGGGTGGATCTCCTCGACGAGCGGGGCGGGCTGGTGCCGCTGGGGGCTCCGGGCGAACTGTGCATCGGCGGAGCAGGCCTGGCCCGCGGCTACCTCGGCGACGCGGAGCTGACCTCCGCCCGCTTCGTGACCAGCCGGGTACGCCCGGGAGAGCGCATGTACCGCACCGGCGACCTGGCCCGCCGACTGCCCGACGGACGCCTGGAGTACCTGGGCCGGGCCGACGACCAGCTCAAGATCCGGGGCAACCGGGTCGAGCCGAACGAGGTGGCCGCGGTCCTCGCCGAGGCACCCGGCCTGCGCAACGCCGCCGTGCTCCCGACCACCGGCGCCGAACCACGGCTGGTCGCCTACGTGGTCGGTGACGCGGACCCGGCGGCGCTCCGCCGGCACCTCGCGGGGCGGCTGCCCGCCTACATGATGCCCGCAGCCTTCGTGCGCCTGCCGGCCCTCCCGGTGGCCGCGGGCGGCAAACTCGACCGCCGGGCGCTGCCCGCGCCCGACGAGGCCCTGGCCGCGGCGGACTCCCCTGCTGCCGCCCGGCCGTTCACCCCGGCCGAGCAGCGCGTCGCCGACGTGTGGACGCAGATTCTGGAGCGTCCCGTCACGGACCCGGACGCGAACCTGTTCGAGATGGGCGGCCACAGTCTGGCCGCCGCGCGCATCGCGCACGCCCTGCACGTCAAGGTGCACACCGTCTTCACCTTCCCGACCGTCGCCGCGCTCACCACGGCACTGGAAGGGCAGTCGGCGCAGGCCGCAGGGGAGCGAGGCCCGGTCGCGGGGGCGTCCTCGGAGAGCGGGTTCCTGCCGCTGTCCCGGGCACAGCACCGCGTCTGGCTGACCTCACGGTGGGCGGGCTCGGACACCTTCATCATCTCCGACCTCGTACGGCTGGGCCGCCGGATCGATGCCGGCGCGCTCCGCAGCGCCCTTGGTGCCGTCGTCGAGCGCCAGGACATGCTGCGCGCGCAGGTCCTGCCCCGGGGTACGGATGCGGAGCTGACCGTGCTGGACCAACTGCCGGACGGCGCCCCGCTGGTCGTGGTGGATCTGCCCGGCGCGGACCCCTCGGGGCCGGAGGTCGCGGCCGCGCTGCACGACGCCCGACGGGTCAGCTTCGCCCTCGACAAGGCGCCGCTGTTCGAAGTGCGGCTGCTCGCAGGTCCCGTCGGCGGTGATCTGCTCACCGTCACCGCCCACCACCTGATCTACGACGGCGCGAGCGTCGACGTGCTGCTGGACGACCTGTTCACCGCGTACGAGCAGGCCGTCGCGGGCGAACCGCCCCGACTGCCCCGACTCCCCTACACCTACCAGGAGTGGGTCCGTGAGGAGCAGGAGTGGCTGGCCGGGCCTGAGGCGGAGCGCGAGGTGGAGTTCTGGCGGGAGCGGCTGCGCGGCGTCGCGGAAGGGCCCGATCCCGTGGACCCGGCCCGCCGGCGCAGCCGCCGGGGTCGGACCGCACTGGTTCACCGGTCCCTTCCCGCAGCCGTGCTCGGCGGCGCCCCCGCGACCCCGTTCGCACAGGTGGTCACCGCTTTCGCCCTCACCATGCACCACCGCACCCGGGCCACCGACCTCGTCGTCGGTTTCGCCGCGGGACTCCGCCACCGGCCCGAGGCCGACGCGCTGATCGGCTACCTGGTCAACGCGGTGCCCCTCCGGGTCACGCTGGACGACGCGGTGACCGGGAGCGAGTTGCTGTCCCGGGTCCAGATCGGGATCTTCGAGGCCTACGAGCACTCCCGGCTGCCGTTCGACGTGCTCGCGCAGCGGCTGGCGCTGCGCGCGGAACCGGGCCGCAGCCTGCTGCTCGACCTGGGCGTGAGCTGGGAGAACGCGGGCCTGCGCCCGGAGAGTTACGTGGTCGAGGACCTGCTGGTGAACGATCTGCCCGCCACCAGTGACCTGTGGCTGTACGCACGCGTCAAGGGCGACGCACTGCACCTCGACCTCACCTACGACGACAACCTGCTCGACGAGGCGGAGGCCGACGGCTACGTCGATCATGTCGCCGCGGTGCTGCGCACCTTGGCCGCCGGCCAGTCCGCACCGCCCACCGGCCCACCGTCACCGACCCTGCCCCCGACCCCGGAGCCGTCCGCACCCGGCTCTGTTTGGAGCGACACACACTATGACTTCTGACACCGCCCTCAGCCGTACGGGATGGGGCGACCGTGACTGAACCCGACCTGACGCAGCGGCTGTGCGAGCTGTTCGCCACGGCACTTGAACTGGACGAAGTCACCCCGGACACCGACTTCTTCGTCGCCGGCGGACACAGCCTGTCCGCGCTGGAGCTCTCCGTGGCCGTGGAGGAGGCCGTCGGCGTGCGGGTCCGCGTGCGGGACATCTTCGACGCCGCCTCGCCCGAGCTGCTCGCGGCCCGGCTGGCCGGCCTCACCCCCGGAGCGGTGGAACCCGCCGAGCCGGCCGCCTCGCGGCCACGGCCCGCTGCTGCGCTGCCCGGAGCCGAAGTCGCCGAAGCCACGCGCTGGCTGTGGCTCGAACGGCAGCGCGGGAACGGCGGCTGCGATGCCTACACGGTGCCCTGTCTGCTGGACGGCGAGGGTGCCGTGGACGTCGACAGGCTGGCGGCTGCGCTGGACGGCCTGGCGCGACGCCACCCGGCGCTGCGGACCGTCTTCGTCGAGGCCCAGGGCGAACCGCGGGCGGTGGTCACCGACGACGTGCCGCCGTTGGAGGTCACCGACCTGCGCGGGCACGACCAGGGCGACACCCGGTTCGACGCCTTGGTGGAGGAGCGCCTGGCAGTGCCGTTCGACCCGTCGACCGGCCCGCTCATACGGACGACCCTGTTCCTGCGCCCCGACGCCCGGTGGTCGCTCCTGCTGCTCGCGGACCACCTCGTGTGTGACGGACGCAGCCTGGAGATCCTCGCCACGCAACTCGTGGCGGCCTACGCGGAGCCGGCCGCCGTCGCGCCGCCCGAGGACCGGCCCGCTCACCGCCCGTCCGATCAGGAGGCCGCGCTCGACCACTGGCGTCGCGTGCTCCTCCCCCCTCCGGCGCCGCTGCCCCTCCCGGTGCGCGGTCCGCGGACGCAGCGGGCCGCCGGCAGCGCCACGGGCATCGCCGTGCGGGAGATCGGTCCGGACGTGCTGCGACAACTGACGGACCTGGGCAGGCGGCACCACGCGGGCCCGTTCGTTCCGCTGGCCGCCGCCGTCGCCCGTACCCTGGTCGGGATCACGGGCAGCACGGACATCTGTCTGGGCACTCCCGTGGACCGGCGGGCCCGACTCGGTGCGAACGACGCGGTCGGCTTCCACGTCGCGACCGTCCCGCTGCGGCTGCAGGTCCGGGACGAGGCTTCGGCGGACGACCTCGTCGATCAGGTCGCGCAGCGCACGGTGGACGCGGTGGACCACAGCGGGGTGGCCTTCGACACGCTCGTGGCGGCGCTCGCTCCACCGCGGTCCCCCGGACGGATGCCGTTCTTCGACGTGTGGGTGGCCCTGTATCCCCGCATCGACACCGGCCCGTGTCTGCCGGGCGGGATCGCTCTGCGCGGCGGGCCGATACCCCAGCGCGTCGGCATGTTCGAGCTGTCCTTCCAGTTCGTGGAACACGCGGACGGCATGCGGCTGTGGCTCCAGTACGACACCGAGCGCTACGCCGCGGACACCGCCGAGCGGATGGCCCGGCGGCTCGTCGACGAAGTGGCGCGCCTCCTGCGGGACCCCGCGGAGCCCGGAGCCGAAGCGGCGCTGACGCACCGTGCCTTCAGCGGCTTCCGGTTCGACGCCTGAACCGACCTGTTGCCCCTGCACATGAGGAGACGAACCATGACGACGTCCATCAGGCCCCGGACCGGGACAGAGCTGCGGCTGACCGCGGCCGAGGCCCGGCAGGTATCCGAACTGACACTGCGCCTTGCCGAGCAGTACCTCGCGGCCGACGACGAACGGCTGCTCCAGGACCTGCCGTTGCTCACCGCCGAACTGCCCGTCCGGGTCCGGCGCTTCCTGCGTGCCTTCTCCCTCGACCAGGCACGCGGTTTCTGCTCGGTCAACGGCCATCTCGTGGACGACGAGCGCATCGGGCCCACGCCCGAGCACTGGAAGGACGAGACCCGGATCCACCGCGAACTGCCCGAGGAGATCCTCGTCCTCCTCTACGGTTCGCTGCTCGGCGAACCGTTCGGCTGGGCCAGCCAACAGGACGGGCACCTGGTCAACGACGTGTTCCCGATCCGCCAGTACGAGCGCGAGCTGCTCGGCACGGGCAGCAAGACGCCGCTAACCCTGCACACCGAGGACGCCTTCCACCCCTACCGGGCCGACTACATCATCCTGTCAGCGCTGCGCAACCCGGGCGCGGTGCCGGTGACGGTCGCGGAGGCGGACTTCTCGGTACTGCCGCAGGACGTCCTCGACGTCCTGTTCCAGAGCCGGTTCCGCATCGTTCCCGACAAGTCGCACCTGCCGGAGAACAACACGGTGCGCACCGACGAGGACCGGCTGGTCTTCGAGAACATTGCGCGCCTCATCGACGGGCTCGGCCCGGTGCCCATGCTGACCGGCTCCCGGTCCCACCCTCTGCTGTGCTTCGACGCGACGCACATGTCGGCGCCCGAGGAGGACACCGTGGCCGTACGGGCCTTCACGGCGGCGGCGGAACTGCTCGACGCCGGCCTGACCGACTGCCCGCTCGAGGCCGGCAGCTGTGTCTTCATGAACAACCACCGGGTGGTGCACAGCCGTAGTGCCTTCGAGGCGCGCTACGACGGCACGGACCGCTGGCTCAAGCGGGTCAACGTCACCCACGACCTGCGCAAGTCCCGTGCCATGCGCCGGTCCGTCGGCTCCCGCCTGATCGGCTAGCCGACGGCCCGCACGCCGCAACGACAAACACTGTGCCCGGGGCAGGGATGCCCCGGGCACAGTGTTTGTCGTTGCGGCGCGGCTACGCCTCGTGGTCCGGCTTGGCCTTCCGGATCAGCTGGGAGACCTCGCGGACCGTGGGGGTGTCGAAGAAGTCACCCAGGTCGATGCTCACGCCCAGCTGCTGTTCGATGGCGTCGATCACGGAGATCGCGAGCAGGCTGTGCCCGCCCTCGTCGAAGAAGTCCCCGTCGGGACCGATCGGGCCGGCGGCGAGGACCTCCTCGAAGATGGCCCCGACCCTCGCCTCCAGCTCGTCGCCTCCCGATCCCGTCAGCGACGGGGAGGACGCCGGTGCCGGGGCGGCGCCGGTCTCGGCGAGACGCACCAGGGCGCCCCGGTCGATCTTGCCGCTCACCATCCGGGGCAGCTCGTCGATCAGCGTGATGGAGGTCGGCACCATCGCGGGCGGCAGTGCGGCATTGGCCCGCGCCCTGATCTCCTCCACCGTGGTGTCAACGGCTTCCAGCCAGGCCGCCAGCGCCGGAGCGCCGTCGGGGCCGCTCACCACGGCGACCGCCGTCTGGCGAACTCCCGGCAGCAGTCCCAGCACGCTCTCCACTTCACCGGGCTCCACCCGGTGGCCGCGTATCTTCACCTGGTCGTCGGCCCGCCCGGTGAACTCCAGCATTCCGTCCGGACGCCACCAGACGAGGTCACCCGTGCGGTAGCTTCGTCCACCGGGCGCCTCGGCGTCGGCCACGAAGGCCGCCGCCGTCAGCTCCGGCCGGTTGCGGTATCCGTCCGCAAGGCCGTGTCCCGCCAGCCTGAGCTCTCCGACGAACCCGATCGGCAGGGCCCGGCCGTCGCCGCCGGTCACGGTGGCGACGGTGTTGGCGATGGGCCACCCGATCGGGAGGCCGGGGCCGGCGGCCGTGCCGTGGTCGAACGCGGTCGCGCCGACCGAGCTCTCCGTCGGGCCGTACTCGTTGATCAGCCTGACTCCGGGCAGCAGTTCGTGGTGGCGGCGCACCAGATCGGGTGTCGTGGCCTCGCCGGCGACCGTGACCGCGCGCAGTGAGGCCGCGGCACGCGGGAGTTCGCCCAGCAGGACCCGGTAGAGGCTCGGGACGGTCGTGAGGTGGGTGATGCGGTGCTGTTCCGCCAGGTCGGCCAGCTGACGCGGCAGCAGCTGGTGCGTGTCCGCGAGGACGAGGCGCCCGCCGGAGGCCAGCACCGGGAACAGGTCGGCGACCGAGCTGTCGAAGGCCAGAGACGGCAGTTGCAGCAGCCTGGTGTCGAGGTCCAGCCCGTGGTTGAGGCGCTTCCAGTGCACATAGCTCGCGATGGCACGGTGCCGGATCTCCACGCCCTTGGGCCTGCCGGTCGACCCCGAGGTGTACACCACGTACGCGAGGTCGTCCGGGAGCGGCCCGGGCCGGCCGGTCCCGGGCTCGGCGGCGGGGCCGCCGACCGCGGCCTGGATGTCGATCACCGGGGTGGTGAGGCCGACGGGCAGGCCGGTGAGCAGGTCGGGCGCGGCGAGGACGGCTGCGCACTCGGCGTCGTCGAGGATCTCGGCCAGCCTCGCGGCCGGTGACCTGGGGTCGAGCGGCACGTAGGCCGCGCCCGCGAGCAGGGTGCCGGTGATCGCCGGCACGGCGTGGATCGTCTTGCCGGTGAGCACCGCGACCCGGTGTCCCCGTCCGATGCCCGCTGCGTGCAGACGAGCCGCCACGGCCTGCGCAGCCTGCCAGAACTCGCGGTATGTCAGGGACTCGGCGCCGGCGACGACGGCCGTACGGTCCGGGTTCGCGCGGACCGCCTCCTCGATCGGCGCCGTCAGCGTCGTGGTGAGGCCCTGCGGTTCGAAGCCGCGTCGGCCGAGCGCAGTGGCCGCCGCCGCATCGTCCGCTGTGGCGGACGCCAGCGCGGCGGCGGGGCCGTGCGGATCGACGAATCCGGCCAGGACACGGGACACCGACCGCAGCAGGACTTCCAGGAACCAGGCCTCGGCGCGATCCGGTCCGGCCTCGGCCACGAGTTCGCGTACGCCGTCCGCACCGGACTCGGTCAGTCTCAGCTCGATGACGTCCTGCTGGGACGCACGGGCGGCGAGGCCGGCACCGACCCGGGCCGAGCGGACCAGCACCGCGCCGGCGAGCGCCGCCTCGTCGGTCACCACGGGCGCCGACCGCAGTGCCGAGTCGGCGGCCCGGACCAGATCGCCGACGGTGGACCGGGCCGCGAGCCCGATCCCGGACAGCACCGGCCCGGCCGGACCGGACACGGCCACCACCGGCTCGTCGGTGTGCTCCGCCGCGCCGACCACCACTGCCGTTGCCGCGGTGAGGGCTACCAGTTCTTCCAGGGGACGCCCGCCGGAGACCTTGGCCAGGCCCTCGATGGCGGCCGCGGTCAGCGCAAGCCTGGCGTGGGCCGGTGCCGACTGCACGGCGCCCGTGCGTCGGGGGCGGATCGTGGTGGCGGGCACAACAGTGTCGGATGTCATGGGCACATTCCCTTGCTCGGGGACGAATGAAGACAACTGCCCGTTGGCCAAGCGGCGTTCTCCACGGCGCGTGAGCCGCCATGGGGTTCGAACACCGCATCGGGCACGTGCGGGCACACCCGTCACTGAGGTGGGACGCGAACGGACCGCGCACCGCCTGGCCGTGGCCGAGCCGGTACGCGGGTCACCGCTGACACCACAGGGGGTGCCCATGCACTTGTCGGGTCGCAGTACCGGGCGGCCCGCAACTCGGGCGCCCGGTACTGCGACCAGGCCGTCGCCTCGCGTCAGCCGCGCTTCGCGATCATGTTGGCCATGCCTTCCTTGCCCTGCGTCTTCAGCGCCTTGAGGCGGTCCTGGCGCAGGCGGGCATCGCTCCGCGAGGCGATCCACTGGTTCTCGCGGAGCAGCTTGTGGTAGCTGTCCAGGCGGCGCTGCTGCAGCATGCCGTCGTCGATGGCCTCGCGTACCGCACAGCCGGGTTCCGCGACGTGATCGCAGTCCCGGAACCGGCAGTCCTCGGCGAGCTGCTCGATCTCCGAGAACGTCTGCTGCAGGCCATCGGAGGCGTCGTACATGCCCACGCCGCGAATACCGGGGGTGTCGATCAGCACCCCGCCGCCCGGCAGGGGCATCAGCTCCCGGGTCGTCGTGGTGTGGCGGCCCTTGCCGTCGCTCCTGGTCTGCTGGGTCTCCATCACGGAGCGGCCCAGCAGCACGTTGGCGATGGTGGACTTGCCCGCGCCCGACTGGCCGACCAGGACGGTCGTCCCCGTCAGAACGGCCGCGAGGATGTCCATGCCGTCGTCGGTGGTGGCGCTGACGACCAGGACGTCCACCCCGGGCGAGGCCTGCTCGACCGTCTCACGGACGCTGTCCGCGTCCTGCGCGAGGTCGGACTTGGTGAGGATCATCACCGGCTGCGCTCCGCTCTCCCACGCGAGGGCGAGGAACCGCTCGATCCGGCCGAGGTCCGGCTCCGTGTCCAGGGCCACGACGACGCCGATGGTGTCGATGTTGGCGGCGAGCACCTGGCCCTCGGAGCGCTGGGAGGCGCTGGAGCGGACCATCGCCGTGCTACGCGGCAGCAGCGCCTGGACGTACGTGCCGGCTGCGCCGACCTGGATCGCCGCCCAGTCGCCCGTGCAGGGCATTTTCGTCGGGTCGGAGTCCGCGACCGGACCGGTGTCGGCGTGGACGACGGTCACCTCGGAGTCGCCGTCGGCGATCACGACGTCGCAACGGCCCCGGTCGACCCGAATGACCCGGCCCGGCACCCACGAGGCGTCGGCAGCGGAGGCGAATTGGTCGTCGAGCTCGGGGGACCATCCATAGGCCTCGAGCGGCCGCGGGTAGATCGAATCGGCCGATGTCGATGAGTGACGCAACGCGATGAGCCCTTCGGGAGGCGTTTCCGGCCGGTGCACGCAAATCGGGTTGCACCGGCGCTGGACAGGGGGCGGAGGGGGTGGGCTGCTCTCGGGCGCCGCTGCGGCGGTGGCGACATGAGGGTCGCCCACCTCGGCAGACTCCGACGCACCGGGCATTCCGTGCACTTGACGCTACGACAGCACCGAAAGACCCGCAATACCGCTCAAGTGCAACTGGATTGACACTCCAGATGCAGGATCCTGACGGCGATTGCCACGACCCGCTCACCCGGGCGCTCGCCCGGGTGAGGGGGCGGTGTTCTACCGTCCGGCGGGCGCCGAGGTGCGGTAGAGGGCCCGCATCTCCTTCTCCAGCGCATTGACCTCGTCCAGCCGCGGCCGGCTCTTGGGTGCGAACAGCCCGTCCTGCTCCCAGCGTTCCGGGTCCAGGCTCAGCGCCGAGACGTTGAGCCAGCCCCGCGAGCGGATCTCTTCGAGGCGCTCGGGAAGGGCGTCCTCGAGGGCGAGGTAGAAGATGACGTGGGCCAGCTCCTCGATGCGCTCCAGACCGTCGCGCACGCTCGTGAGCACCGTGCCGAAGGCGGGTACGTCGTCACCCGGCAGGTTCTGCTCGAAGAGCCGGGCGAGCGTGGGCACGTCGTCGTAGTAGTCGATGTAGTCGAAGGCGAAGACTCCGCGATAGCTGCGCGACCAGGCCTGGAAGAGCTTCATGATGGTGCCCTGGGTCGCCACCGCGTGAGCGCCGAGCGCGCTGAGCGCCGTACTCGCCGACTCGTCCAGGAAGGTCTTCCCGTAGAACTGCGGGTCGGAGAAGGACCATCCGACGTAGTAGTCCCAGACGGTCTTCAACGACATGATCACGGCGTTGTCGTGGAAGGCGTAGGAGCCCTGGATGTTCATGGTGAGCCCCTCGGCGAGCGAGAGGAACCAGCGGTTGGCGTACCGCACGAAGCCCTCGTCGAAGGACTCCTTCACATCGCGGCCGACCATCTCGGTCACGAAGCTGTTGGCGTAGCCGATCAGGTTCGACCCCACGGAGTAGTAGGGGTCGGCGAAGACCGCGGCGTCGCCGACGCACGCCCAGCGGTCCTGCGAGAAGACCTGCTGCGAGGAGTGGCTGTAGTTCTTCAGTACGCGGAAGTCGAGGACCGGCAGCTCGCGGATGGCGGGGTCGAAGCCCGGAACGCGCTCGACGACGAAGTCGATGGCCTTCTCTATCCGGTTGAACTTCGTGACCGGGTGGAGGTCGTCGGACACGACGATGCCGACACTGGTGTGGTTGGGGGCCAGCGGGATGGCCCACACCCAGCCGCCCTCGAACATGAAGTGGTTCGTGGAGTTCCAGCGCGGTTCGGTGATGCGGTCGTGCCAGCCGGTGTGCTCGGCGCCGACCGCCTCGTCGGTGTCGAGCCGCCCTTCGAGCCGGAACCAGACCGAGTTGTGGGGCTTGGGGTACCGCTTGGTGAGGTCGAGCTTGCGCTGCAGCAGCCGGTGCCTGCCCGTGGCGTCGACGACCCATCGGCAGGTGACGCTGGTCGTCTCCTCGCTGCCTTCCTCAAGAGCCTGGTACGTCACCCGGTGCGGGGCGTCCTGCTCGCCGAGCTCGATGTCGAGCACCTTGACGCCCTGCGTCAGCTCGGCCCCGGCGCCCGTCGCCACCACGCGCAGGTGCTCCTCGAGGGAGCCGCGGTTGAGCTGGTAGGACTTCGCCGGGAGGAAGCGGTTGACGCCGAACTCGGCTTCCTCGTGGAGGCCCGAGCCGCCGCCGTAGAAGTACCGGAGCCCCAGTTTCTCCAGGTGCTCCTCCTCCAGGTAGTCGTACAGGCCGAGGACGTGGTGGAAGTAGTACGCGCCCACCTCGACCGAGGACTCGCCGACCTTGTGCGCGGACAGCGGGATCGGTGAGCGCTCGCGCTCGCAGACGAGGACGGACAGCTCGGGCTGCGCATCCTTGAGTTGCTTGGCCAGGCAGAGCCCGGCCAGGCCGCCGCCCGCGATGACCACGTCGTAGTCGACACCGCCGAACACGGAGTCAGTACCGCTCTGGCTGCTCACTTTGTACCCACCTTGTCGTTCTGTCGGTTCTCGATGTTGAGGGCCAGGCTCCGGACGGTCCGGTCCGTGTACGGGTCCGAGACGTCGAGCTGGACCCCGATCCGCATCTCCACGCGGGAGAGCAGGTCCATCACGCTGAGGGAGTCGCCGCCGAGGTCCACGAAGTCGTCGTCCAGGCCGATGTGCAGGGGCGCGAACAGCTCCTGCCAGATCTCCAGGAGCACGGCCTCGGCCTCCGTCGCCGGCTCCGGGCCCGCCGCGCCCTGGCCGACGGCAGCCGCGTACAGGGCCACCAGGGCCTTGTCGTCGACCTTGCCGTTGCCGGTGAGCGGCACGGTGTCGAGGGGGATGATCGCCGAAGGGACCATGTACTCCGGCAGGTTCTCCTGCGCCATGGCGCGCAGCCGGTCGACGTCCTGGACGGTGGGTCCCTGGACGAAGGCAATCAGGAGCGGCGTATCGGAGTCGGCGGCGTGGCGCAGCAGGTGGACGTGGCCGACCGCGGCGTCCTGGGAGAGGACCTGGGCCACGTGGCCCAACTCGACCCGGCGGCCCCGGATCTTCACCTGGCCGTCGCGGCGCTCGATGAATTCGAGGTCGCCGTTCTCGTGCTGCCGGACGATGTCCCCGGTGCGGTAGACGCGCTTCCCGGCGATCGAGGGCGAGGCCGGCGTGAAGAACCGCTCCGCGGTCAGCTCGGCATCGCCCAGGTAGCCCCGGGCCAGGCCCGCTCCGGCCAGGTGGAGCTCGCCGATTCCGCCCGGTGCCACGGGCGCGCCGTCCTCGTCCAGGACGAACGCCTCGGTGTGCTCGATCGGCTTACCGATGAGCACGCGCTCGTCGGTGGCCGTGAGGCGGTGGACGGTGGAGCAGACGGCATTCTCGGAGGGTCCGTACTCGTTGTACAGATGCACCTCCGGGAGACGCCGGAAGTGCTCCTGGGTCAGGCTCGGCGCGAACCCTTCACCGGCGATCGTGACGCACCGCAGGGACTTCACCTGCGGAGCTTCGATGCCGTCCAGGAGGCGTTTGTACAGCATGGGGGTGATCAGGAAATGGGTGACGTCCCGGTGCTCCATCAGGCCGGTCAGATAACGCCGGTCGGTGATGCGGTCCCGGCGCGGCAGGAGCAGACGCACACCGGCGGTGAGGGCGGAGAACGTGTCCACCACGGCGCTGTCGAAGGAAGGCCGCGGAATGGCCAGGTTCACATCTTCCGGACCGAACCCGTAATAGGCGTTGCGCCACGTCAGCGTGTTGACGATCGCGCGGTGTTCGACGGCCACGCCCTTGGGGGTCCCGGTCGTTCCCGATGTGTACACCACGTACGCGAGGTCGGACGGCGTGGCCACCGGCTCGGGGTCGGAGTCCGGTGTGTCGAGGGCGTCGCCCATGACGTCCAGAAAGAAGAGCTCGCCGTCGAAGAACATCGCGCCGGCGGCCGCTGACGACTCGATCACCATGGCCCTGGGTGCCACGGCCTCGACGATCCGCTGGGTCACCGCGGGCGGGTTGTCGGGGTCCAGGGGCACATAGGCACCGCCGGCCTTGAGGACGGCCAGCATGGCAATGATCACGTCCGGTGGATTCCGGACCAGGATCGCCACGCGGTCGTCGGGGCGGACTCCGCTGGTGTCCCGCAGATGGTGTGCCAGCCTATTTGCCCGGCGATTCAGCTCGCCGTAGCTCAAAAAATCGCCTTCGAATTCCAGGGCAATATGACCCGGCAATCTTCTGGCGCATTCCTCGAAAAGGGAAGTCAGGGTCTTCGGATCGCCATGGTTCACAAACAAACGCCCCCTGCCGAATTATTGTCAGTTCTCGATACGAATAGCGTAGCCGCAGCCGATCGAAGGGCCCTCTATTAACGCTCGAGCCGCGGACGAGTGCGCCGGTCGTCGCGGCCCGCTCCGTCTGCGGAAAGAAGTGACCGCTCGGTCCTACGGCTTCGCCGTGTCGACGACGGACCAGGTGCGCTCGGCCCGGTCGCGCAGGAGCTCGGCGGTGATGCCCCGTTCGGCACTCAGCCGGGTGAGGACGCCGGCCTGCTGCACTTGTTCGGCTTCGGGGTCGTACTCGGAGCCGGTGAGGTGCTTGAGCCAGGGTTCGAGGCCCATGGCGTAGGCGTAGACGTGCCGGGCGCCCAGCTGCTGGGCGAGCTCGTCGGCCTGGGCGGCGTTGCTGCCCTTGAGCCGGCGCCCGGTGTTGTGCTCACGGGAGAGCTTCCCTTCCAGCATCGGCCCGTACAGCCACTTCAGAGGGGCTCCGACGCACTCGAGGCCGATGAAGAGCGCGTCGAGGGGAGTCTCGGTGAGGCCGGGGATGTTGTCGAACAGCGCGGGCTCGAGCGGCGTGATGTCGGTGGCGAAGAGGAACCTGCGGCCGCCGGCTCGGACGAGGGGCACCATCTTGGTGCGGATGTCGAGGTCGGCGTGCTCGCCCACGAAGGGGAGGGCGGTGACTTCGACGTGGTCCGCCACGCGGTGGGTCTCGAGTTCGGCCAGCTCCTGGACGTTGGAGAAGCCGAGGGCCTGGAGCATGGTCTTGAGGCTGGGATCGGGCAGCGATCCGCCGGAGGCCCGGGGAACGATGATCGTGCCGATGCGGGTGCGGAGCTGGAGCAGGGTCTCCAGCGAGAAGTGGTCGGAGTGGAAGTGGCTGATGACGACCGCGTCGATGTGCCGGGGGAGGTCCTCGAGGGTGTAGTGCTCGTAGCCGTCGTCGGTGTAGCCGATGAGCGGGTCGAGGAGGACGGACGTGGTGCCGGTCTCGATCAGCACGGATGCGTGATTGAAGTACCGCACCCGGACGTCTCCGGGCGCGGGCGGGGTGTGCTGTGCCGGCGGCGCGTCGTGGAACAGCGCGGTGAACGCCGGCAGGTCGGCATCGGCGACCCCGAGGCGTTCCGCGAGCTGCGGGACGTCGACGGGGTCGAGGCGCGCCGCGAACAGTTCGTCCCACAGCGGGGAGTCGAAGGGAAGATCGATGTCCAGGCGGTCGGGGCGCGGGAGGACGGGGCTGCTGTACACGAAGGGCTGGGGGCTCGGTGCGGCGGTGAGAGAGACGCACTGACCGTGGCGCTCATACGCCGGCGAGCTGTACATCAGCGCTTCGAAGAAGCGGAAGGTGGGCCGGTGGGCGGTGTCGTAGACGAGCTCCACCCGCCCGCGGAGGGAGTGGGGGACCAAGGGGTAGAGAGGTTCCATCGGCCCGCCGAGCGCCTTCTCCCGCAGCAGGGCACGGAGTTCGGCTATGTCGTCGGCGAGCTGGAGCTTGGCCTGGCCGTCCTTGACCATGGTCTCGCGCGCCGCCCGGACTTCATCGTGGGTGGCGCCTTCGGGGTCGAGGAAGGGCGCGCCGTAGCGGTGTGGGTCCGCGATGACCGCATCGTGGAGGTGCGGTGCCTTCAAGTAGCTGTCCACGATGGGCAGCAGACGGTCCCGCAGATTCAGCGCGCCGGTGTGGGGCGCCAGGAGATAGGGCCACGCGTACCAGCGGTGCAGCAGGGGCTGCGCAACCACGGACGGGCGAAGGTAGAGCTTCTGGTGTGCCGGCACGGTAATTCCCTCACTGTCGATGATGTCGGTGGGTGGGTTCGCGGCTTGCGCATGCGTACACACGTCAACGGGAGGGCTCGGGGGTGTCCGGCCAGGCCCCGGAGGAGATGTGTCTCTTTGCCTTGCATATTCGTTCATGTCTATCACGAACGACAGTTCATTAATCCGACAATTTAGCAAGCCGATTACCTGGCGATCACGCTGCTCATGTATCTCTCAATTTGACCCCGAGAGGCGCTCAAGGCGAATTCAAGGCGCCATGGATTAAATGGCCGGCCACACCGAGAGGATGGCCCCGGCTGCTTGTGGACGCGCGCCGTCACTTCGTGGCGCTGCGGGCCCGCCGCCGGCGTCGTGCCGCTCGTCGTCGAGGCCCCGATTCATGCCGCCTGCGGACGAGGAGGGTCGCTGCCGAGGCCGCGAAGAGGGCTGCGGTGATCAGCAGCCAGCGCCCCAGGAACACGTCCGCCGGGAGTCCCGTGGCCGCCGTGTAGTGGCCGACCCGGCGCAGGATCAGCGGCCACCAGACCAGCAGCAGAAGCCCCGAGACGAAGGCCGGAACCCGCACGTAGTTGACGCTCGGCCTCGGAGACCCGCGCCCGTCCCCTGCGCCCTCCCTCTCCCGGAACAGGAACTGCGCGGCCCGGTCGGTGACCGAGTACAAGGGGAGCAGCCCGAGGTCGTGGAGGAGTGCCGCCCCGACGAACCACAGGGCCACGCCCAGGGTGTCTCCCTTGAGCAGGCGCACGCCGGCGTAGGCGGCGAGGGCGAAGGAGGCCAGTACGAGGAGCAGGTGGAGCGGGGAGGCTCCGTAGCGGCGGCGGAACGCGGTCGTGCCCGTCATGCCGGCTCTCCGAAGGTGAGGCGGGTGACCCATTTGGTGTTGTGGACGCCGGGAGCGCCGGGGACGATCACGCGGGCCGGGTAGCCGTGGTCGGGCGAGAGGACGGCCCCGTTGACGCGTACGGCCAGGAGCGAGCGGTGGTCGCGCACCTGGTTGTCCCTCAGGACGACCGAGGTGAACGGCCCTCCTCGCTGTACGGATTCCACCAGGACCTGCGGGGTGCCCGTGCCCCGTCCGACGAGGGCTGCCAGATCGGTGAGCCGTACGCCGCTCCACAGCTGATCGGGGGTCGACCAGCCCTCCACGCAGGCGATGGGCAGGGCCGCCTCGTGCTGCTCCATGGCCAGCAGTTCCCCGCGGGTGAGGATGACCTGGCGGCCCGACCCGCGTACGGTCAGCCGCCACGCGGGGCCGATGTCGCTCGGCCGGATGCCGACGGAGGCCGCGGTCTTGTTGATCTGGAAGCCGTTCGGCCCGGAACCGGGGTCCTGGCCGTGCGGGGCGAGCAGGGCGGTCCGGCGCCACCAGCCGCCCACGCTCTGCCCGGCCGTCACCACGAGCAGCGCCAGGGACCCGAGCCCTACCATGCCCAGGGCGCCCCGGCGGGAGATGGTCGGCGCCGCCGGGCGCGGCGAGACCAGCCCGGCCGCCTCCTCGGTACCGGCCTCCGGCGGTGCGCTTCCGCGCCTCACGGAGCGGACCGCTCGTGGCAGGCGCGAGGCCACGTGCACCACGAAGGCGCCGATGAACACCCACGCCCCGTAGAAGTGCAGGACGTAGAAGGAGCCCGGGAAGATGTAGTGCAGCTGTACGTTGAGGATGCCGGTGACGAACTCGAAGCCGGCACCGCCCACCAGCAGGAGCAGGGACAGGCGCTCGATGCCGTGGCTCACCGACCGCACGGGCGGCCACTCGAACAGCTTGGGGATGACCGACCACAGCTTCGCCAGCAGCACCGGCACGAGGACGACGCCCAGGACCACGTGGACGCCCTGGTTCACCCGGTAGAGCCAGTACGGCGAGGTCGGCCAGGAGAACAGGTAGAAGCCGAGCCATCCCTTGTCCGGCGTCTGGTCGTTGACCGCCGCCAGGTCCGGGTTGTACGCCGCGTACGACAGCAGGCCCGTCACGAACAGCAGCGTGACTCCGACCAGCAGGACGAGCCCGAACACGGCCGTCAGCCACGGCCCCCTCAGCGGGCTGCGCCAGAACTCCGGACGCGTGGGCCCCGGCGGCGGCCCCGCCGACGGCCTGGGTCCGGGCTCGGGCCGATCCCGCTTGCCGTCGCTCGCCGCCATCGGGGCACCTCCGCACACTCGCCGACCGTCGGGGAGAACATCCCGCACCGAGCGTCGGGCAGGGCCCCGTGACACGCCCACCGACGCGCGACGGCCGGTCTCCGATGCCACCCTGAGGTCGTACAGGCCCTCCGAAAGGCAATAGGCATGATCACCAATGACTTTGCGCCCGGCTCCCCCTGTTGGCTCGATCTCGGCGCCCCCGACGTCCGGACGGCCGCGGCCTTCTACGGCGCCGTCCTCGGGTGGGACTACGAGTCCATGGGCGAGGGGGAGGACACGGAAGGCGGGATGTTCCGGAAGGACGGCAAGGTCGTCGCCGGGCTCGGCAAACTCACCGAGGAGGGCGCACGCCCGGCCTGGATGATCTACTACAGCGTCACCGACGCGGACGCCACCACCCAGGCGGTGGAGCGCGCGGGCGGCACGGTTCGGGTCGCTCCGATGGGTCTCGACGACTGGGGCCGGATGGCGCAGTACAGCGACCCGCTGGGGGGACAGTTCGCCGTCTGGGAGGCGGGAACGAACAAGGGCGCCGAGCTGGTGGACGAGCCGGGCTCGCTGTGCTGGACCGAGCTGTACACGAGCGACGCCGCGGCCGCCAAGGACTTCTACGGCGGCGTCTTCGGCTGGCAGTTCAGTGACATGGGACTGCCCGGCGGCGGGGGCACGTACACCCTCATCACTCCGGCCGGACTCCCCGAGGAGCGCATGCACGGCGGCCTCATGCAGCTGCCCGGGGAGAACCTCGCCCTCACGAACGGACGGCCGTACTGGCACCCCGTCTTCGCCGTTGCCGACTGCGACGCAGCGGTCGCCAAGGTCACCGAGAACGGCGGCAGCGTGCAGATGGGGCCGGAGGACGCGGAGGGCGTCGGCCGGCTCGCCGTCTGCCTCGACCCGTCGAACGCCGACTTCGTGGTCCTCACCCCGGTCCGGAGCTGAGCCCAGGAGCGAGGTCAGGTGCCCGGAGGGGGGATCCTTTGGATCCCCCCTCCGGGCACCCGCGTCAGGACGGCAGCCAGGCCCGCCACGTGGCCTCGTTCTCCTTCACCCAGCGGCCCGCCGCTTCCTGTGGCGACAGCTTCTGGTCCGCGATCATCAGGGCGACGTCGTTCTGCATCTCGGTCGTCCACCGGAACTTCTTCAGGAAGGCGGCGGCGTCACCTCCCCCGTCCGCGAAGCGGGCGTTGAGGAACTTCTGCAGCGGCGTGTGCGGGTACGCGCAGGCCACCTTCGCCGGGTCGGCGTCACAGCCCTCCGCGTAGGCGGGCAGCTCCACCTCCGTCATCGGGACCTTCTCGAACAGCCACTGGGGCTTGTACCAGTAGCTCAGGAACGGCTTCTTCTCCTTGGCGAACTGCCTGATCTGCGTGATCTGCGCCGCCTCCGAGCCCGCGAACACGACCTGGTAGTCGAGGCCCAGGTTGTTCACGAGCGCCTTGTCGTTCGTCACGTAGGACGGGGAGCCGTCCAGCAGCTGGCCCCTGCCGCCGCTCTCCGCGGTACGGAACTGGTCGGCGTACTTGTTCAGGTTCTTCCAGTCGGTGACGTCCGGGTGCTCCTCGGCGAAGTACGTCGGCACGAACCAGCCGATGTGGCCGGTCACCCCGAGATCGCCACCTCGCTTGATCGTCCCCTTGTCGTCGACGTACCGCTTCTCCTGCTCCGGGTGGCCCCAGTCCTCCAGGATGGCGTCCACCCGGCCCTGGCTGAGCGCGTCCCAGGCGGGTACCTCGTCGATCTGGACGGTGTCCACCCGGTAGCCGAGCTCGTGCTCCAGCAGGTACTGGGCGACGGCGACGTTGGCCTGCGCGCCCACCCACGACTGCACGGACAGCGTCACCGTGCGGGAGCCCTTCGCGTCGGCGTACGGGGAGGCCTGGCGGGTCATGTCGGCGGCGGCGCAGCCCGTGAGGGCCGTCAGGGCGACGGCGGCCGCGAGTGCGGCGGAGCGTGTGCGAGCCATGTCAGGCCCCCTTTCCGGCGAGGTCGCGGCGTTGTGTCGGCTGGGTGACGCGGTCGAGCATCAGGCCGAGGCAGACGATCGCCGCACCGGCGACCAGACCGGTCGCCAGGTCGCCCTGGGCGAGACCGAAGACCGCGTCGTAGCCGAGCGCCCCGCCACCCACGAGGCCGCCGATGACGACGACGGCGAGAACGAGCACCACGCCCTGGTTGACGGCCAGCAGCAGCGCGGGCCGTGCCAGCGGCAGCTGGACCTGGAACAGCTGCTGCCGCCCGGTCGCGCCCAGCGAGCGCGAGGACTCCAGAGCGGCCGGGTCCACCGCGCGCACGCCCTGGGCCGTGATCCGTACGACGGCGGGCAGCGCGTAGACCACGGCGGCCGCGACCGCCGGGGCGCGGCCCACGCCGAACAGGGCGACCACGGGGATCAGGTACACGAACTGCGGCATCGTCTGGAAGACGTCGAGGACCGGACGCAGCGCGCGTCCCAAGCGGGTGCTGCGGGCCGCGGCGACCCCGAGGGCGAAGCCGAGCAGCAGCGTCACGGCGACGGCGGCCAGTACCTGGGACAGCGTGTCGAGCGCCGGGTCCCAGACACCCAGCACGCCGATCGCGGCCATCGCCAGGACGGCGGTCGCGGCGGTGCGCCAGGTGCCGATGAGCAGGGCGAGGGCGCCGACGGTCAGCAGGACCGCCCACCAGGGCAGCCACTGCAGTCCGTCGCGCAGGGGGTTGAGGATCCACGTGGTGAAGTGCCCCGCCCAGTCGGCGGTGCCGCCGACGAGGGGCACGCCGGAGTAGAGGTGGGCGGTCATCCAGTCGACCGCCCCGTTGACGGGCTCGGCGATGTCCACCGTCCACGCGTCGGGCCAGGAGAGCCGGTCGAGCAGGCGGGCCCCGACGGCGACGGCGACGGTCACCACGGCAGCGACGGTCCGGCCGAGCGCGGACCGGCGGGCCGGAGCCGCGCCGATCCGCTCCCCCGCCGCGGCGGTGACCCGGTCCAGGACGATGGCGAGCAGCACGATCGGCACGCCGGCGGCGAGCGCGGCGCCGACGTCGACGGAGGCCAGCGCCTGGTAGACGCGGTCGCCGAGGCCGCCCGCGCCGATGACGGACGCGATCACGGCCATGCCCAGCGCCATCATGATCGACTGGTTGACGCCGAGCAGCAGCTCCTTGCGGGCCAGCGGCAGCCGGGCCGTCAGCAGCCGCTGCCTGCCGGTGGCGCCGAGGGAGGTGGCGGCCTCCACGACCCCGGCGTCCGCGCCGCGCAGCCCGAGCGCGGTGAGGCGGGCCATGGGCGGGGCCGCGTAGACGACGGTGGCCAGGACGGCCGCGGGCACTCCGATGCCGAAGACCAGGACGACGGGCAGGAGGTACGCGAAGGCCGGCAGCACCTGCATGGTGTCCAGCACCGGCCGCAGGATCCGGTGCATACGGTCCGACAGGCCGGCGGCCAGTCCGAGGAGGCCTCCGAGCAGCACGGACGCGGCGACGGCGACCACCATCAGGGCGAGCGTCTGCATGGTGGGCACCCACATGCCGAGCAGTCCGCACACGGCGAAGGCGGCGGCGGAGGTCAGCGCGAGCCGGACTCCGGCGACGCGCCAGGCCAGCAGCCCGGCGGCGGCGGTGACGCCGGCCCAGCCGAGGGCGAGCAGCACCAGGTACACCGCGCGGACGGAGACGACCACGACGTTGCTGACGTGCCCGAGGAAGTACAGGAAGAGGGGGTGTCCGTCGCGGTTGTCGATGATCCAGTCGCTGGTGTGCTTGAGCGGTCCCGACAGGTCGACGGAGAGCGCCGCCGGCCAGTTTCCGGCGCCCAGGAGTACGGAACCGAGGACGAGTGCGAGGGCCGCGCCGGCGCCGATCAGCCGGCCGCGGTGGCGCGCGAGCGCGCGCAGCACACCGGGTCCGGCGCCGGTGGCGGTCGCAGAGCTCGCAGAAGCAGGGGTGACGGTGGCGGTCATCGGCCCCACCGCCCGGCGTCGGCGCCGGTCGTGCCGCACGGCGGCGGCCAGGTCGTATGGGAATACATCAGGCCACCGCCTTCCCGGTCGCGGCCGGTACCCCGGCGACGACACCGAGGAGTCCCGCGTGGTCGACCACACCGACGCACCTGCCGTCCTCGACGACCCGCGCGTTCACGCCTGTTCGGACGACGGCCTCGATGGCCTCGTGGACGGTGGCACTCGGAGCGAGCGCGGGGCCGGCCTCGGACTCGTCGGCGCGAGCGGGGCGCATCGCCGAGCGGACCGTCAGCACCTGCTCGCGCGGCACGTCCCGGACGAAGTCCCTGACGTAGTCGTCGGCGGGGGCGCCCACGATCTCCTCCGGCGTGCCGAGCTGCACGATCCGGCCGTCGCGCATCAGCGCGATGCGGTCGCCGAGCTTCAGCGCCTCGCTCAGGTCGTGCGTGATGAAGACCATCGTGCGTCCCTCCTCCCGGTGCAGGCGTACGACCTCCTCCTGCATGTCCCGGCGGATGAGCGGGTCCAGCGCACTGAACGGCTCGTCGAACAGCAGGACTTCGGGGTCCACGGCGAGTGCGCGGGCAAGGCCCACACGCTGCTGCTGGCCGCCGGACAACTGGCTCGGCCTGCGGTGCTCCATGCCGTCCAGGCCGACCTTGGTCACGAACTCCGCCGCCCGCTCACGCCGTTCGGCGCGTCCTACGCCCTGGATCTCCAGTCCGTAGGCGATGTTGTCGAGCACCGTCCGGTGGGGCAGCAGCCCGAAGTGCTGGAAGACCATGGCCGCCCGGTGCCGGCGCAGCTCCCGGAGCCGGCCGGTGTCCATGGACAGCACGTCCTCGCCGTCGATGGAGATCGTGCCCGAGGTGGGTTCGATGAGCCGGGTGAGGCAGCGTACGAGCGTGGACTTGCCCGAGCCGGACAGGCCCATGACGACGAAGACCTCGCCCTTGCGGACGTCGAAGGAGACGTCGCGGACGGCGGCGGTGCAGCCGGTGCGCTCGCGCAGCTCGGCGGCGCCGAGGGCCGCGAGCTCCTTGTCGGCCGGCACGCGGTCGGCCTTGGGACCGAAGACCTTCCACAGGTCGCGTACGGAGAAGACGGATTCCGCGGGGATCTGCGGCAGGGTCTGCGGCGCGGCCGCGGTGTCCGGCAGAGTCGTGGTGTGCGGCGCGGTGTTCATCGGGTGGTTCCTCCCAGCAGGTCGGCGCATTTCTCGCCGACCATGAGCACGCCGATCATCGGGTTGACGGCGGTCATGGTCGGGAAGACGGACGCGTCGGCGATCCGGATGCCCTCGAGGCCCCGGATCCTCAGATCGGGCGCGACGACGGCGAGTTCGTCGTCGGCGGCTCCCATCCGGCAGGTGCCGGCCGGGTGGTAGACGGTGTGCGCGACCTGGCGTGCGTACGCGCTGAGCTCCTCGTCGGAGGTCACCTCGGGCCCCGGGCACACCTCGCGCCTGAGCCATCCGGCCAGCGGTTCGCTCGCCGCGATCCGCCGGGCGATGCGGATCCCGTCGACGAGGGTGCGGCCGTCGTAGTCGTCCTCGTCGGTGAAGTACCGGAAGTCGAGGGCGGGCTTGTCCTCGGGGTCGGCGCTCGTCAGGTAGAGCCGGCCGCGGCTGCGCGGCTTGGGGATGTTCGGGGTCATCGACACGCCGTGCGCGGGCCGTTCGTAGCCCAGGCGCTCCGGATTGTCGGTGAAGGGGATCTGGTAGAAGTGGAACATCAGGTCCGGGCCCTCGGCCTCCGGGTCCCGGCGGACGAACAGGCCGGCGTCGGAGTCCATCGCGGAGTTCTCCGGGATCGGACCGTGCGTCTCCCACACGATGACCGACTCGGGGTGGTCGAGGAGGTTCTCCCCGACGCCCGGCAGGTCGTGCACGACGGGAATGCCGAGCTTCTCCAGGTCGGCGCGCGGCCCGATGCCGGAGTGCAGCAGCAGGCGCGGGGTGTCCACGGCCCCCGCGCACACCAGGACCTCGCGCCGGGCGCGCACGACGTGCTCCGCGCCCTCCTTGGTACGGATGTGCACGCCGGTGGCGCGGGCGCCCTCCAGCTCCAGCCGGAACGCCCAGGTCTCCAGGGCGATGTGCAGGTTCGGCCGGTCCAGGAAGGGGTGCAGATAGGCGACGGAGGCGGACGAGCGCTTGTTGTTCTCCGGGTGGTAGGCGAGGTCGAAGAAGCCGGCGCCCTCGTGGAAAGGGCGCTTGTTGAAGCCCTCGACGCGCGGAACACCGAGCGCGGCCTGCGCCGCGTCGACGAAGTCCCGGGCGATCGCGTTCCGGTCCGCTTCGCCGACGGGGACGATGTTGTTGCGCAGCCGGGCGAAGTAGGGGTCCATGGCCGCCGCGTCCCACCCCTCGGCGCCGGCCTGCGCCCACTCGTCCCAGTCGGAGGGGAGGGGTTTGAACGCGATGAGGGTGTTGTGCGAGGAACAGCCGCCCAGCACCCGCGCACGGCTGTGGCGGATGTGCGAGTTACCCCGGGGCTGCTCGGTGGTGGGGTAGTCGTAGTCCAGTTCGCCGCCGAGCAGGCCCATCCAGCGGCGCAGGGTGAGGACGTCGTCGCGGCCGACGTCGCTGGGGCCGCCCTCGATGACGGCGACGCTGACGTCCGGGTCCTCGGTGAGGCGAGAGGCGATCACGGAACCCGCGGTGCCGCCGCCGACGACGACGTAGTCGTACACGTGATGGTCGTTCATGCTCAGCCCTTCGCCGTCGCGCCCGCGAACCAGCGCACAGGGCGCGGAGCGAGGTTCTGGTAGATGTGCTTGGCCTCGCGGTATTCGGCGAAACCGCCGGGGCCCAGTTCGCGGCCGATGCCGGACTTCCCGAAGCCGCCCCATTCCGCCTGAGGCAGGTAGGGGTGGAAGTCGTTGATCCAGACGGTGCCGTGGCGCAGCCGGGCGGCGACCCGCCGGGCACGCTGTTCGTCGGAGGTCCACACCGCTCCGGCGAGGCCGTACTCGGTGTCGTTGGCGAGGGCGACGGCCTCCTCCTCGGTACGGAAGGTCTCCACGGTCAGGACGGGGCCGAAGACCTCTTCGCGCACGACGCGCATGCCGCGGTGGCACCGGTCGAGGACCGTGGGCCGGAAGAAGTAGCCGGGACCGGCCGGCTGCCCGCCTCCTGCGCGCAGGACCGCGCCCTCGGCGAGAGCGGAGGCCACGTACTCCTCCGTCCTCGCCAACTGGGCCGCGGAGACCAGCGGACCGCACTCGACGCCCGCATCGGTGCCGCGTCCCAGCCGGATCAGTTCGGCCCGGCGGGCGAGCTCGGCGACGAATCGCTCGCGCAGCGGCTCCTCGACGATGAGGCGGGAGCCGGCGGAGCAGACCTGGCCGCTGTGGATGAAGGCGGCGTTGAGCGCCTGGTCGACGGCGGTGTCGAACCCCTCGGGCGTCGAACATGCGTCGGCGAACACGACGTTGGGGTTCTTGCCGCCCAGTTCGAGGGCGACCTTCTTCACGCTGTCGGCTGCCGCCCTGGCGACCTTCGTACCGCTGACCAGACCGCCCGTGAACGAGATGAGGTCGACATCCGGGTGCTCGGCGAGCCGGGCGCCGACGGTGTCGCCGGGACCGGTGACGATGTTGGCCGCGCCGAGTGGCAGTCCGGCCTCCAGGAGCAGTTCGATCAGCACGACGGTGGTCAGCGGGGTGATCTCACTGGGCTTGATCACGAACGTGTTGCCGGCGGCGAGTGCGGGCGCGATCTTCCAGCTGGCCTGGAGCAGCGGGTAGTTCCACGGCGTGATCAGGGCGCAGACGCCGACCGGCTCGTGGACGACGACACTGCGGATCTCGTCCGAACCGGCGTCGACGACCCGTCCGCCGTCCTCGTTCGCCACGAGGTCGGCGAAGTAGAGGAACGCATCGCGGACGCAGTCGACGTCGACGCGGCCCTCTTCCAGCGTCTTGCCCGCGTCCTGGCTCTCCAGGGCGCCGATCCGCTCGCGGTCGCGCTCCAGCAGGGTGGCGACCCGCCGCAGCAGGGCGGCGCGCTCGGCGACCGGCGTACGCGGCCAGGCGCCGGCGTCGAACGCGGCTCGTGCCGCCGCCACGGCGTCGTCGGTGTCCTGGACGCCGCCCTCCGCGACGACCGCGAAGGGGCTCGCGTCGACGGGGTCGATGATCTCGCGGGTGGCGCCGGACAGGGCTGCGCGCCACTCTCCGCCCACATGGATGGTCTGTTGTGCTCCGGTCACGTTGCGTATGGCCTTTCGCTTCTTCGAATCCCCCTGCCGGTTTGCACCAGCAGTCCGGCCGCCTGCCCGGGCACCCGGGATCCATGCGCAAAACGTTGCGGAGAGTGTTCTGCTTCACTCACGAAGACCATACAAATAAGGACATATGGGTCAGATCGTTGGAGTAGGAAAACAGGGGTGTGCACGCCGTGGAGTCGGCAGGCCTGTATCCGGCGCCGGGGCGCGGTTCCAGCGCATACGGGACCAGGGAAGGGCCAGCCGGCTCCGGTCGGAGACCTCCTGCGGGACGAGGTCCGCGATCCCCGCGGCCTCGCGGTGACGGGCGTGGACGGTGTCGACGTAGCGGTGGCCGGTGTCGGCGGCGATGAACAGGACCGTGCGCTCGGGCGAGCGCCCGCGTTCGTGGCGGGCGGCGAGGTAGCCGGCTCCGGTCGACAGCCCCGCGAAGACCGCGTGCCGGCGCAGCAGGTCGACGCTGCCGGCCAGCGCCGCGTCGAAGGAGATCCAGTGCAGGGTGTCGTACATCTCGTGCGAGACGTTCCCGAAGGGGATGGAGCTGCCGATCCCGGCGATGATGATCTCGGGGTCGGAAACGTGTTCGGCGCCGAAGGTGAGGCTGCCGTACGGCTGGACGCCGACGAGTTCGACATCGGCCGGGCCGGCGGCGGCCCCGCGCAGATAGCGGGCGAGAGCGCCCGTGGACGCCCCCGAGCCGACCCCGCCGACCACGGTGAGCCCGGTCACGTCACCGGTCTCCTGCCGGATCCGGTCGGCGATCGCGCGGTAGCCGAGGTAGTGGATGTCGTCGTGGTACTGCCGCATCCAGTGGTACTCGGGGTGCACGGCGAGGATCTCGTGGATCCGCGCCACGCGCCGCTTCTGGTCGAGCTTGAGGTCGCTGCACGGTGCCATCTGCTCCAGCGTCGCCCCGAGTACGGCGAGCTGGGTGCGCAGCGTGCGGTCCACCGTCGTCGAGCCGACGATGTGGCAGCGCATGCCGTACCGGTGGCAGGCCAGGGCAAGGGCGTACGCGTAGATGCCGCTGGAGCTGTCCAGCAAGGTGTCCCCGCGGCGCACCGCGCCGGTGTCCAGCAGGTGGCGCACCGCCGCGAGGGCGGAGACCACCTTCATCGTTTCAAAGCGCAGGCAGATGAGCCGGTCGTCGAGACGTATCAGGTCCGGACGGCCGATCGCCTCCGCGATGTGCTGGTCCATGCAGGCTCTCCTGGGTGGTGGTGAAGGTCGTGAAGGTCCGGGTGGCAGGGATGCCGTGGGCGTCGAGGGCGCGCAGGCAGCTGCGCACGCGGTGCCGCAGGCCCGGGGCGGCCGGGTCGAACAGCACTCCCGCCACCGCGCCGCTGTGCGCGATCTGCACGCCGACCCCTCCGGCCCGCCGGGCAATGCCCGTCAGGGCGTCGAACTCCGGGTGGCCCAGGGTCTGCTGGCCGCGCAAGGCGCTGGCGGTGGCGACCGCGCCGAGGAGCCGGGCGTCCGCGGTGGCCACCGCCCGGCGCAGCAGCGTGCGCAGCCGCTCGAAGGCCCGTACGTCGGCCTCGGAGGCGTCCCGGACGGGCAGGGAGAGGGTGTCGACGGGCGCACCCCCGCCGAGGGAGCAGCCCACGACGACCAGCGGCGGCATCGCCGGGCCGATGACCTCCAGCACCCGGCCCTCCCGCTGCGCGAAGAGCACCGGCCGGCCGTCCATCATCAGCGGATCGCAGGCCAGTTCCGCGTGGACGGCCAGCCGGGCCACGGTGTCCGGGGGCAGCCGCAGTCCGTACGAGTCCGCGACCGCGCGCACGGTGGCGATGACGTCGCTGGTGGAGCTGCCCATGCCCAGGCCCACCGGGATGTCTCCGGTGAGCCGCAACTCCCCTCCGCAGGGCGGCTGTCCGGTCCGCTCGGCGCACTCCGCCACCGCGAGGGCCGCGGCCCGTACGGCTTTCGTACGGTCGGCGGGTACGCCGGTGAGCGCCCCGGGCGCCGTACCGGGCCGGCGGACGAACTCG
This sequence comes from Streptomyces sp. NPDC051364, assembly GCF_040682115.1. Lineage (NCBI taxonomy): Bacteria > Bacillati > Actinomycetota > Actinomycetes > Kitasatosporales > Streptomycetaceae > Streptomyces > Streptomyces sp. NPDC051364. The sequence continues at coordinate 47,235 of NZ_JBFBAH010000007.1, forward strand.
GCGTGGCTTCCCGGGCCGGCCATGGGGAGGGTGACCAGGCCCGCGCACCTGCGGCCGTCGTCGTCGAGGAAGACGCCCTGGAGGATCTCGCCGTGGTGGCAGGGGGCGTCCCCGGTGCCGGTGGGGATCACGCGCGGCTCCCCGTCCGGTAGCGGTAGAGGACCGTCTCCTCGGCGCTGAACTGGGAGAACGGGAACGGTTCCGCGGACAGCGCGGTCACGCCCGAGCCGAGGAACGCGCGGGCGACGGCGCTGCCGGTCTGCGCGTAGACGACCAGCGGGATGCCGCGGGTCCGGCAGCGCTCCAGGATGGTGTCGAACGAGCCGTTGCTCAGGGTCATTCCGGTGGCGACGACGGCCTCGGCGCGCTCCAGCACCTCGTGCATGTCGTCGGTGACGGGGTCGCCCCACTGGGTGGCCTTGAGGTTGAAGTCGCAGGGCAGCGGTTCGCCGCCGCGCTCGCGGATCGCGGCGACCAGCGGGTTGACCACGCCGATGAGGCCGACCCGGGCGCCCTCCTCGATGTCGAGCAGTCCGGCGATGGCCGCGTCGCGGGCCTTCGCGCGGACCTCCGGGGTACCGGCGGGGAGGGTCACGGGCTCGGCGTCTCCCGTCTCGCCGGCCACGTGGTGCGGGCGGGTCCCGCAGAGGTAGGCGTCGAGGGCGGCGATCCTCAGCGGGCGCGAGCCCTCGCGCAGCAGGACGTCGAGCGGGGTGCCGGAGGAGTCGCGGCAGATCGACGGGGCGATCTCGCCGGCCTCAAAGGCACAGGCGCCGAAGGAGCCGCCGAGGCGGACCAGTACGTACTGGTTGAGGTAGGTGGTGTCGCCGCCGGCCAGGCGGGTGCCGTGATGGATCCAGAACACGCTCGTGGCGACGAGTTCGGAGGGGCGCGGGCCGTGTTCACCGGCCAGGACGGCCTCGATGAGCCCGTCGACGGAGGTCACGAGGGCAGGGGTGGGGGTTGAGGTCGTGCGATGCATGGGGTTCCTTTTCACAGGGCGAGTTGGGGCGCCGAGCGGCCCGCGGTAGGTCACCATGGGGTGGCCCAAGGCGTCGGTGGTCAGTTCGGCGTCGACCTCGAAGACCTCGGCGAGCCGCTCGGTGGTGAGAACGGCGGCCGGGGTGCCGGAGGCGATCAGGCGGCCGTGGTGCAGGAGCAGCAGCCGGTCGCAGTACCGGGCGGCGAGCGACAGGTCGTGCAGCGCGACCAGGACCGTCCGGCCCGTGCCGGCCAGCAGCTCCATCAGTTCCAACCGGTGTCTGACGTCGAGGTGGTTCGTCGGCTCGTCGAGCAGGAGCCCGTACGGCTGCTGGGCCAGCGCGCGGGCGATGTGGGCGCGCTGCCGCTCGCCGCCCGACAGGGCCTTCCAGGAGCGGCCGGCGAGCGCGGTGAGTCCGACGCGTTCCAGTGCGGCGGCGACCACCGCCCGGTCGGTGGCGTCCGGCCCGCGCCAGCGGTCCCGGAACGAGATCCGGCCCAGGCCCACGACGTCGGCGACCGGCAGATCGCTGTCCGCGCCCGAGTCCTGTTCGACGAAGGCCACATGACGGGCGAGCCGCCGCGCACTCCACTGGCGTACGGACTCGCCGTCGTACCGGACCGTGCCCGCGTCGGGGACCCGCAGGCCGGCCAGGCAGCGCAGCAGCGAGGACTTGCCCGAGCCGTTGGGCCCGAGCAGCCCGACCGTCTCGCCGGGGGCGATGTCCGCGCTGACCTCGCGTACGACCTGCGTGCCCGCCACCGACCAGCTGAGCTCCTCGGCGGTGATCCTCACAGTTCACCCCGCTTGCGCAGCACGAGGAGGAAGAGCGGTGCGCCGAGCAGGGCGGTGATCACGCCGACGGGAACCTCTCGCGGTGCAAAGGCGATCCGTGCCAGCGCGTCCGTCCAGACCAGGAACACCGCGCCCACCAGCGCCGAGTACGGCAGCAGCAGCCGGTGCAGCGGCCCGACGAGGAACCGCACCCCGTGGGGGACGATCAGCCCGACGAAGCCGATGGCTCCGACGGTGGCCACCGCGACCGCGGTCAGCGCGGCCGTGACCACGAGCAGCAGCATCCGCGTGTGCCGTACCCCGATCCCGAGCGAAGCGGCCGTGTCGGCGCCGAACGCGAGCCCGTCCAGGGCGTTCGAGCAGAGCCACGCCACCAGCAGCCCCAGCGGCGTGACGATCGCGCAGACCACGACGGTGTCCCAGCGGGCCGGCGCCATCGAGCCCAGCAGCCAGTGGGTGACGGCCCGCGTGGTGTCCGCGTCCGCCGAGGCCATCAGGACCAGCGAGGTCACTGCGGTGAACAGCTGGCCGACCACCACGCCGGTGAGGACGATCCGGACGGAATCCAGCCCGGTGCGGCGTAGCAACAGCAGGAGCAGGCCGAAGGAGAGCAGTGCGCCGGCGAGCGCGCCGCCGGTGGCCCCGAGCGTGCTCGCGCCGATCCCGAGGACGACGACGGTGACGGCTCCCGTCGACGCGCCGGAGGAGACTCCGAGCAGGTAGGGGTCGGCGAGTGCGTTGCGGGTGACCGCCTGGAGCACCGTTCCGCACACGGCGAGCGAGGCGCCGACGAGGGCGGCCATCAGCACGCGCGGCAGCCGCAGGTCCCAGATGAGGGAGTCCGCCAGCGGGGGCAACGGCTCCACGTCCAGGCCGAGGTGGGAGCCGAGGACCCGGGCTATGTCGGTCCAGCTCACGTCGGCGGTGCCGGTGCGCACGGCAGCCGCCACCGAGCCCGCCAGGGCGCCTGCGGCCAGGAGCAGGACGACCGCGTGGGCCGCCGCGGACCGGCCGGGCCGGGTGATGGTGGAGCCCCCGGTCACCACCCGCCCGCGGGCCGCCGGAAGCAGGAGATCCGCCGGGGCCTTCGGGGTGTCCGGCTCAGCGGACATACCCGAGGTCCTTCATGCCGTTCGCCAGCAGCCCGAGGGCGTGGACGGAGCGTACGGAGGGGTCCAGCTCGATGCCGGGCACCTCGAGGATCTTGTTCTCGCGGACGGCGGCCAGCTTCGAGATCACCGGGTGCTGAGCCATCGCGGCACGCTTCTCGGCGGCGCTGTCGCCGGGACGGCCGCGCTCGGACAGGTCTCCGATCACGATGAAGTCCGGGTCTCGCCGGGCGACTTCCTCCCAGGTGACCTCCGGCCAGTCCTCGTCGACGTCGTCGAAGGCGTTCTTCGCGCCGACGATCCGGCTCATCTCACTGGGCAGCCCGGTCCTGCCCGCCACGTACGGCATGCCGTTGAAGACGGAGTAGAGGTGGACGACCGTCGGCCGGTCCGCGCCTTGGCCGGCCTTGGAGGCGTTCTCCCCGGCCCGGGCGACCGCCGCGCGCTGGTCGGCCGCGAGTTTCCCGGCCCGCTCCTCGGCGCCGAAGAGCTTGCCCAGGTTCTCGTAGTCGGAGAAGAGCAGCTCGAAGGGGGTCCTGCCGGCCGGGTTCTGCTGCGGGCAGTCCACGGCGCTGACGAAGGTGGGGACCTTGAGGGCGTCCAGTTCCTCGCGGGTGCCGGCCCGGTCCTTGGTGTAGAGGTCCGTGGAACCGGCGACGACGAAGTCGGGTGTGGCGGCTCTCAGTTGCTCGCCGGTGGCGATCTTCGGGGCGATGACGGGGACCTTGGCGTACGCGGCCTCGTACGGCGCGGGGATCTTCGTCTTGAGGTTGGCGGTCCCCGCCATCCGGTCCTGGAGGCCGAGTTCCAGCAGGGTCTCGGTCGAGGTCTGGTCCAGGGCGACGGTCCGCTGCGGCGGCCCGGCGAAGGACACCTGTCGGCCGCAGCTGGTGACGGAAGCCGCCCTGGCGCCGTCCTGGGCCGCGGGCCCGGCGTCCGCCCGGGAGCCGTCACCGGCTGCCGTGGAGCAGCCCGCGGTGGCGAGGGCGATGGTCAGGGCGATGCCGAGGCGGGCGGGATGGCGCATGGGTTCTCCGGTCTGGGAGGGAGGCGTGGGTGTTGTCGTGCACCGGGCAGGAGTGCCGCGTTCGAAGAGTACTGTAATGGTATTCATTTTCATTAACGACTCCGGGGGGCGGTTCGCCGAGCCGCTCCCCCACCTCCGAGGAGCACCCATACCGTGGCGACCACACCTGCGCCGACAGCGGCCAAGACCGATGCCCCGCCCCCGCGTTCGGTCCTCCTGGACCCCGCGTTCCTGCGCCTGTGGGCGGGGACCACCGCCACCGGCCTCGCGACCTGGGCCCTGCCCTTCGTCCTCGGGCTCGCCGTCCTGCACCGCGACCTCGGCGCCGCCGGCCTGGGCCTGGTCCTCGCCGCCCGCACCGCCGGCTTCCTCGCCGCCGTCGCCGTCGGAGGCGTACTTGCCGACCGGCACTCCCGCCGCGCGGTCGTCCTCTGGTCCGGCCTCGCGGCGGCGGCCGCCGCGCCCCTCCTCGCCGCCGGACTCGGGCGCTCGCTCGTGCTGATGACGGCCGCCGCCGCCCTCGCCGGCGCCGGACAGGGCGCCTGCCGCCCCGCGTTCCAGGCGCTCACCGCCGAGACCGTCGAACCCGCGCGCCGTCAGCAGGCCAACGCCGCCATGACCATGGCCGTACGCAGCTCCACCCTCGCCGGACCCGCCCTGACCGCCCTGCTCGCGGCCTTCCTCGACGTCGGGACGCTGCTGCTCGGCATCGGGCTGCTCTGGCTGGTCGCCGCGCTCGTCCCGGGCAAGGGCGCCGGCACATCCGGGTCGGCCGCGGAGCCCGCCCCGCGCGCCGGTTTCCGCGCCGAATTCCTGGAGGGCATACGCGAGGCGCGGCGCCATCCCTGGTTCCTCGCCGGGCTCGGCGCCCTCGTCGCCGTCATCGCCCTCGGCTACTCCGCCACCAGCGTCGCGCTGCCCCTGATCAGCCGGGACCGCTACGGCACCGAGTGGGTGCTGGCCGCGGCCATGACCGCGTACACCCTGGGCGCGCTCGGCGGCGCCCTGGTCATCGCCCGTCGGCGGCCCCGCTCACAGGGCTGGGCCGCCTTCGCCGGGCTGGCCGTGTACGGCTTCGCGCCGCTGAGCCTGATGCTGCCCGTGCACCCGGTCGTGGTCGTCGCCGCGTACGCCGTCGCCGGGATCGGCATCGAGCTGTTCAACGTGCCCTGGTTCACGGCCACCCAGCGCGAGGTGGCCCCGGACAAGCTGGCCCGCGTCTCCTCACTGGACTTCCTCGTCTCGTACGGCCTGGCGCCCGTCGGGCTCGCGCTGATCGCCCCCGCCATCGACGCCTTCGGGGTCACCGCCGTACTCGCCGCGTGCGCCGCCGCCTGCTTCCTCGTCCCGGCCGCGGCGGCGCTGGTACCCACCGCCCGCCACTTCGGGCGTACGGCCACGGCAGCGGCGGACTGACCGCCGACGTCCACGGCACGCCCCGCCCCGGCCGGTCCGTCCAGATCAGGCCGGGGCGCCCGTCGATGCCGGGTCTGGCAAGCTGCGCTCCATGACCGCGCAGCAACCACTCGACTTCACGCAGATCACCCGCCCCCGGGAGCTGACTGCCGAACTCCGGGAACAGCTCGTCGACTGCTGGGTACGGGTGATCAACGCCGGGGGCGCCGTCATTCCCCGGGGGCTCCCCATGCCGCCGGTGAGCGCCGGCCAGGCCGACCCGGCCCTGGGCCGGCTCGTCGGCGAGCTCGATCCGCGCCGCGCCCGGATGCTGATCGCCACGGCTGGCGGGAGGCTCGCGGGGTGGCTGATTCTGCACCGTGACCCGCATCCCCTCGTCGCGCACTGCGGCGCCGTCAACCACGTCATGACCCACCCCGACTTCCGCGGCCGCGGCATCGGTACCGCGCTGATGCACCGCGTCCGCGGTCTCGCCCTGCAGGAGATGGGTCTGGAGCAGCTGCACATCGCCGTCCGGGCCGGGCTGGGGCTCGAGGAGTTCTACGGCCGTCTGGGCTGGCGCGAGATCGGGCGCTGGCCCGGCGGTCTGCGGGTCGCACCCGGCGACGACCGCGACGAGATCCTCATGTACCTCGCCCTCCGAGCCACCTGAGCCGTCCGAGCTGCCTGAGCCGCCTGAGGCCGCCAAGTGCTCCGGCGCGCCCGTCGCGTTTCGGTCATCTCCCTCCATCACGCGTCCGAACCCGATCAGCAGGGCAGGAACAGGGCCGCGAGGTAAATCGTCGTACGATCGGAGCGCGGGAGGAGCAGCTGCGATGGACACCGGCCCCCTGTACCTGGAACCGCGGTTGGCACCGCCGCTCGCTGCGCTGCTCGGCTCGGCCCCGTTCCTGCACATGCTCGTGGACGCCCTCGGCTCGCCCCTGAACGTCCTCGTGCCCGACCAGATGGCGGAGAACACCGAGGGCTTCCGCTCCGTCTACCGCCGCCACCGCCTCGGCGGGCACGTCTTCTTCGCCCACAAGGCCAACCGTTCCCGCTCCCTCGTCCGGCGGCTCACCACCGCGGACGCCGCCGTGGACGTGGCTTCCCTCAGCGAGCTCCGGCACGCCCTCGGCGACGGCTTCACCGCCGACCGCATCATGGCGACCGGCCCCAAGGATCCGGCGTTCCTCTGGCTCGCCGCGCGGTCGGGGGTCACCGTGAACGCCGACGGCCCCGGCGAGCTGGAGGCCCTGGCGGGCCTCGTACGGCGCCACGACCTGCCTCGCCCGCGCGTCCTGCTCCGCCTCTGCGAGTTCGAGACCTCGGGACCCAGGATGCTGTCCCGCAGGAGCCGGTTCGGTACGTCCGTGAAGGCCCTCGGCCCGCTGCTGGACCTCCTCGAACGCCACCGGGACTCCCTCGATCCGGTCGGCGTCGCGTACCACCTCGACACCACGAGCCCGGACGAGAAGGCCATCGCCCTCGAAGGCTGCCTGCGCGCCATGGACGACCTGCGATTACGGGGATTCCAGCCGCGCGCCGTGGACATCGGCGGCGGCTTCGGCGTCAGCTACCTCGCGCACGCCGTCCAGTGGGACCGCTACACGAGCGAGCTCGCGGCCGCGGTGATGGGCCGCCGACCGCCCCTGACATGGGGCGGCCACGGCTACGGCCTGCACTCCGAGGGCGGTACGCTCCGCGGCGCCCTGAGCCTGTACCCCGCCCACCGCCCGGTCGCCGGCGCCGCCTACCTCGACGCACTCCTGTCACAGCCGGCCCCCACCCTGGGCCGGCCGCTGGGCACCTTGCTGCTGGAGAGCCTCTACGACCTGTACACGGAGCCGGGCCGGGCCCTCGCCGACCAGTGCGGGCTGTCCCTGGCCCGGGTCCTGGAGGTACGGCACCGGGACGCGGGCCCCGCATTCGTACGCCTCGCCATGAACGCGAACGACGTCAGCCTGGAGGACCACGGCATCCTCATGGACCCCGTGCTCGTGCCCCGCGACGGCGAGCCCGCCGGCCCGCAGGAGCCGGTCGGCGTCCACCTCATGGGCAACCTCTGCCTGGAAGCCGACCTGATCACCCGCAGAACGGTGTTCCTGCCGCGGCCGCCGAGGCCGGGAGACCTGCTCGGCTTCGCCAACACGGCCGGGTACTGCATGGACTTCAGCGCCACCCGCGCACAACAGCAGCCGGTGGCCCGCAAGGTGGCCGTCCGGCAGGAAGGAGCCGCCTGGCGCTGGTGTCTGGACGAGGAGTACTGGCCGATCGAGGAGTACCGGCCGATCACCGATTCGGGGGGACAGGCATGAGGTACGACAGCATCACCGAGGCCATCGGCAACACCCCGCTGGTCCGTATCGATCCGGCCGTACACGGCCTGCGCCACATCGACCTCTACGCGAAGCTCGAAATGCTCAACCCGTTCGGCTCCGTCAAGGACCGGGCGGCCTGGAACATGGCCCGGTTCGGCCTGCCCGGCGCCCGGGAGCGCGGCGCGACGATCGTCGAGCTGTCCAGCGGCAACACGGCCAAGGCGCTGGCCGTCATCGCGGGCATGCACGGGCTGTCGTTCAAGAGCGTCACCAACCGGATGCGCATACCCGAGGTCAAGGACCTGCTCCTGCTGCTGGGCGCCGAGATCGAGGAGCTGCCGGGCCGCAGCGAATGCCTGGACCCGACGGACACCGAGGACCCGCTGACCCTCTTCCACCAGAGGCTGAACCAGTCCGGCCGTGCCCACCTGCACACCGACCAGTACTTCAACGCGCTGAACACCGAGGCGCACGAGACGGGTACGGGCCCGGAGATCGTGGCGGATCTGGACGGCCGGGCCCCGGACTGGTTCCTCGCCTGCGTCGGCACGGCGGGTTCCTCCACGGGCGTGGCCCGGGCCTTGCGTGCCCATGATCCGGCCGTACGGGTGATCGGGCTGGTGGGCGAGAAGTCGGACTTCATCCCCGGCATCCGCAACATCGACGAGGTCCACGAGGTCGGCCTCTTCGACCCGGCCACGTACGACACGATCGAGTCGGTCAGCGCCGACGACGCCATCGACGGCATGCTGACCCTGGTCCGGCGCTGCGGGATCCTCGCCGGACCCACCGGCGGCGCCGCCTACCGGGGAACGGTCCGCCATCTGAAGTCGATCGACGCAGAGTTGACGGAGACGGACCGCAGGAGCGCGGTCTTCATCGTCTGCGACCGGGTGGAGAGCTATCTCGGCTACGTCAAACAGCGCCGCCCGGAGCTGCTGGGCCGCCCTCCCGCGCGGAACTCCGTGACCGCGCTGACCGACACCGAGGTACGGGCGGCCCAGGTCATCGAGGTGGCCGACGCACAGAAGTGGCTCGCAGCCGAGCGGCCGCTGGTGATCGACCTGCGCAGCTCCTTCGCCTACGCCGCGCTGCACATCGACGGATCGGTGAACATCGTCGACGAGCTCTTCGACGAACTCGTCCGGGGTGGCATGCCGTTCAGCAAACGGCAGCCCGTCCTCCTGGCGTGCCCGGTCGGCGAGCAGTCGGCGCGCTACGCCGCCCTCCTGACCCGGATGGGCCATCCCGACGTACGCAGCCTCGCGGGAGGGATCATCGCGTGGCGGGACGCGGGCGCGCCGCTGGTGCGTGACTGACATGGCCGACGCCGACACCGACGCTCTCGAGGAGCTGCGTTCCTGGCAGCGGCCGTTGCGCGCCCAGTTCCCGATCATCGCGGCGAACCCGGGGCTGGCCTACCTGGACAGTGCGGCGACCGCGCAGAAGCCGCAGGCCGTACTGGACGCCGTGCAGCACTACCTCACCACCTCCAACGCCAACGCGGGCCGTGGCTCGTACCCCTGGGCCAATGCGACGACGGCCGCGGTGGAGCGGGCCCGCGGCCGGGTCAGGGAGTTCCTGGGCGATCCCGAGCCGGACCGGTCGTCGGTGCACTTCACCAGCGGGGCCTCCGAGGGACTGCGGACCGTCGCCCTGGACTGGCTGGCGGGCCGGCTCACCGACGGGGACGAGATCGTCGTCCCGTTCGCCGACCACGAGGCGAATCTGGCGCCGTGGCTGGAGGTACGGGAGCTGCTGGCCCGGCAGGGCGTACGGATCCTGGTCCGGGAGCTGCCGTACCAGGACAGTTCCGGCGACTACGACCCGGCGGCACTCGCCGCGTCGGCCGGCCCCCGCACCCGTTTCGTCGCGGCCACGCATGTGCACCACGTCTACGGCGCCGACATGAACGTGCACCGGATCCGCCAGGTGGTCGGGCCGGACATCCCGATCTGCCTCGACGCCGCGCAGAGCGTCGGCCACCTGCCGTTCTCCGTTGCCGGACTCGACGTGGACTTCGTGGTGTTCTCCGGGCACAAGGCCTTGGCGCTGCCGGGTACCGGCGCGGTCTGGGCCCGTGGCCGACGGGGGCCAAAGTTCCGGCCGGGCGGCTGGTCCGGCACCCCGAACACCGTCGGCATCGCAAGCCTGACGGCCGCGCTCGACTGGCTCGACGCGGCCGGCACGGACCGGATCGAGGCGTGGACGGAGGCGCTGGCGGCGCGGCTGACGGACGGCCTGAGCCGGCTGGACGCGTACGAGGTGCTCGGCTGCCGCACCAGCCTGGCGGCCGGCTCCGAGGTCCAGCGGCGCCGGAGCATCGTGGCGTTCCGGCATCGCGAGATCGCATCCCGCGACCTCGGGTTCATCCTCTACAGCCACGGGTTCATGGTCCGCTCCGACGGCCACTGCCAGGCGGGTGCCGAGGTGAAGGACGGATCGGTGCGGGTGAGTCTGCACGTGTACAACGCAGCCGAGGAGATCGAAGCGTTGCTCGGCACCCTCGCCAATCTGCAATGATTTTCATGTGGAGTTCAGGGCCGTGAGAACGGCAGAGGCACGAGCGGACAGCAACATGAACCTGCACACGGTGGCGGCCGGCCGGTGGGTGGAACGCTGGGAGCGGCAGCAGCAGCGCTACGCGGTCGACCGCGAGGAGCGGTTCACCGTCATCTCCGACGTGGTCGAGCGCGTGACGGCGGGCTGTGCGGCTCCCCTGCTCGTCGACCTGGGATGCGGGCCGGGGTCGCTGGCCGCGCGCCTGGCGGAGCGGATGCCGGCGGCCGAGGTCGTCGGCGTCGACGCCGATCCGCTGCTGCTGGAACTGGGGCGGGCGCACCACGGAGCGGCCCTGCGCTTCGCCGAGGCCTCGATCGGGGAGCCGGGCTGGCTCGACAGGCTCGCGCTGGACCGCCCGGTGGACGCCGCCGTCTCGACGACGGCCCTGCACTACCTCGGCGAGGACACCCTGCGGCGGACGTACGAGGAGCTGGCCGAGTGCATCCGGCCCGGCGGAGTCCTCGTCAACGGCGACCATCTGGAACCGGACTCCCCCAAGGTCCACGAGCTCGCCGTCGACATCGGCCGGCGGCGCGCCGAGCGCCAGCAGGCCCTGGCGCACGAGGACTGGGAGTCGTGGTGGTCGGGAGTGCGGGCCGACCCCGAGCTGACGCCCCTCCTCGCCACCCGCGACCGGCGCACCCACCCGCGGTGCGAGGGCAACGACCTGACCCTCACCGACCACCTCGCACTGCTGCGCGAGGCGGGCTTCGAGCACGTCGGCACCGTCTGGCAGTTCGGCAACAGCCACGTGGTGGTCGCGGTCCGCTGACCCCCGCCGGCCCGACGCGGCCGCCCCTCTCCTGCGTACGGCCCCGGGATCAGGCCACCTGACGACTCGGCCGTGGGCCCTTCGGGGCAACCGGTGCGGAGGTGCCGCGCGGCGCCGGAGCATGCTCTGCGGGATCGGGATATCAGTGGCCGCAGACGGCGGTCGGCGGTGATCGCCACTGTTCGGAAGGGCGGGAGCCCGGTGGCCGTCAAACCCATTCCCGAGGGATACCCGCGGGTCACGCCGTACCTCTGTATCGGCGGAGCCGCAGCCGCGATCGACTTCTACGTGTCCGTGCTCGGTGCGACCGAGCGGATGAGGATGCCGGCGCCCGACGGCAGGATCGGCCACGCCGAGCTGGGGCTGGGCAACTCGGTCATCATGCTCGCCGACGAGTACCCGGAGATCGGATTCCGCTCGCCGAAGTCGGTGGGCGGCACGCCCATCACCCTGCACGTGTACGTCGACGACGTCGACGCCGTCTTCGCCAAGGCCCTCGCCCGCGGCGCCACGGAGGTGTCGGCGGTCAAGGACGAGTTCTACGGCGACCGCACCGGGCAGTTCGAGGACCCCTTCGGCCATCGCTGGAACATCGCCACGCACGTGGAGGACATCCCTCCGGCGGAGATGGAGAAGCGGGCCAAGGAGGCCCTGGAGTCCATGCAGGACGGTGGCTGAACCACCGGACATGCGGACGCCGGAGAGGCTGCGGGCCTCTCCGTCGTCCGTACGTGGGGCTGTGGGGGCTGTCGGCCCTCAGTGGGCGAGCTTCGCCTTCAGGTTCTGCAGGACCTCCTGCTTGATGTCCTGCGTGGTGACGGTGCCGCCGGTGCCGGTGCCGTTCCCGCCCACGGCGGTGGCGTCGCCGGTGTTGACGGCGTCGGCGCTGGCGTTACCGCCGCGGGCGGCACCGGTGGTGACCGTGCACCCGCCCTCGCAGTTGCCGACGCCGGCATAGGCGCCGCCGCCCCGGGCGGTACCGCCGACGGTCGTGTTCTCGGCATTGGCGTTGCCGCCGACGCCGATGCCGTCGGCACTGTCCTGGGGGAGCGTGACGGCCTGCTGCGGGGCGGCGGTCGGCGCGGCCATCGCGGTCGCCGGCAGCGCGACACCGCCGCCGATCAGCGCCACGGAAGCTCCGGCCAGGACGATACGACGAGTCCAGAAACGCTCAGACATGGGAATTCTCCATTCGGTGTCAAAAGGGTTCGCATTCCGCCCCGCGGAAAGGTCCGGGGATACGTTCCGGCTTCATGTTCTCGGGGGCAGTTCCTCGGTGAGGGCGCACTTCAAATAAACCCTGCGGGAGCACGTGCGTCACGCCACTCGAACACGTGACTTGACGCCGAGAACCGATCTTGATAACAGGAAGCGGCGGGAACACGCCGCGCGTCGCCAGATCCTGCTCACGGCATGACCCACACGCTAACGTCGACCTCGCATAAGCCCAGGGATCCCCGGCGTCTGCACAGCACCGGGCGTATCCGACCGGCAGCCTCAGCGCCCGCCTGCTTGGCCACAGGCGAAGACCTCGCACAAGAATCCCGGAGAATTCCGATGAACGAGCGTTCCTGGACCCGTCGTATCGTGCTGGCCGCGGCTTCCGTGGCACTGACCGGCGTCGTGGCCCTGCCGGCGACCGCGATGGCCGCACCGGCATCCCCTCAGTACGGCTACGCCAGCATCACCACCGCCGCAACCGGCAGTGCACCGAGCGTGTGCAGGGGGCTCTGCCACGACAGCAGCAACACCGCCGCAGGCAACGGCACCTCCGGCGTGTGCGAGGGGATCTGCCACGACAGCACCAACACGGCCGTGGGCGACGGTTCCTCCGGCGTGTGCCGGGGACTGTGCGACGGCAGCACCAATACGACCGTGGGGGCCGGCGCGTTCAACGAGTGCGTGGGCCTCTGCGACACCAGCACCAACACCGCCGTGGGCGACGGCGCCTTCAACGTGTGCAGCGGCCTCTGCCAGGACAGCGTCAACACCGCCGTGAGCGGTGAGGTCCTGAGCGGCACGTTCGACGCCACGAACTCGGTCGGGCAGGGCACGCGGGCCATGGGTGACAGCGACAAGGGCACGGGGGGTGACGCCAGCGCCGTCAGCGGCAATGCCAGTGCCGCGAACACCACCGTCGGCGGTACCGCCACCGGCGGCAACGCCAACTCCGGCGTCGGCACCTGCATCGGCAGGTGCACCATCACCACGGGTGCCGCGACGGGCGGCGCCGCCAGCGCCGACGCCCTCAACAGCGGCAATGCAACGGCCGTGACCGGTGACGCGACGGCCACGGGCGGCAACGGCTGACAGGCCGCAGAAGCACGAAACGGACGCCGGAGAGGCTGCGGGCCTCTCCGGCGTCTGTGGTGTGGGCTCGATTTCCTGCCCTCAATTGCCGAGCTTCTGCTTCAGGTTCTCCTTGAGCTGCAGCTTGATGTTCTGCTTGTTCACCTGGCCGCCCGTACCCTTGCCATCGCCGCCGACGGCGGTGGCGTCGCCGGTGTTGACGGCGTCGGCGCTGGCGTTGCCGCCGGTGGCGTTGCCGGTCTTGATCTCGCACTTGCCCTTGCAGTTGCCGACGCCCGTGTCGGCGCTGCCGCCGGTGGCCTCACCGCCGACCGTGGTGTTCTCGGCGTTGGCGTCGCCGCCGGTACCGATTCCGTCGGCGCTGTCGTCCTGGAGAAGGTTGACGGCCTGCTGCGGGGCCGCGGTCGGTGCGGCCATGGCGGTCGCCGGCAGTGCGATGCCACCACCGACCAGTGCCAGGGAAGCTCCGGCCAGAACGATACGACGGGTCGTGAAGAGCTCGAACATGGTAATTCTCCATTCGGAATAAGAAAAGGCTGGTAAACCGTCTTCGGGAGATTCCCGGTGAGGGCGTACTTCAAATAAACCCGACGCGAGAACGTGCGTCACGCCACTCGAACACGTGACTTGACGCCCGGAATCGATCTTGATAGAAGGCTGCGCCGTGCCCGGGTGAACTCTTCCGGCCGACCCTGTGCGAAGCGGCTCCTGTCAAGTGACGAATAGCCGGGGCTATGGCCCCATCCCCTCCTCCCGGCACGGTGGAAATCGACCGTCCTGCTCAAGAGCAGGAGCGAAACACCATCCGGACCGGAGGCATTCATGTCCCGCCGCGCAGGGGTCTTCGTGACCCGCCGACCACGGCTCATCCTCTTTGCCGCGCTCGTTTTCCTCGTGCTGTCCGCCGTGTTCGGTGCAGAGGCGACCGGCCGGCTGAAGACGCAGGGGTACGACGATCCTCGATCGGAATCCAGCCGCGCCGCCCGCGTGGCGGCCGAGCACCTGGGGGCGTCCCCCAACCTGGTCGTCGTCGCGCAGGCCCGCGCCCCCGGCTCCGTCGACGACCCGGCAGCCCGGAGCGCGGGCGAGACCCTGACCGGACGCCTTCGTACGCAACCGCACGTGAGCGCCGTGGCCTCGTACTGGACCGGCAACGCGGCGGAGCTGCGCAGCCGGGACGGCAACGCGGCCATGCTCGTCGCGCACGTGGACGGCGAGGGGGAAGAGCTCGGAACGCGGGTCAAGCAGCTGAGCAAGGAGCTGACCACCCCGACGGCCGGCACGACGGCCCTCACGGTGCACGCGGGAGGCCCGGCCCTCATCGACGCCGAGCTCCAGGACCTCTCGGAGTCCGACCTGAAGCGCGCCGAGTCCGTCGTGCTGCCGGGAACCCTGATCCTGCTGGTCCTGGTGTTCGGAAGTGTGGTGGCCGCCGCTCTGCCCCTGCTGATCGGGGTGCTGGCCATCGCCGGGACGCTGCTGGTCCTGAGCGTGCTCGGCGCCGTCACCGACGTGTCCGTGTTCGCGCTGAACCTCACCACCGCGCTCGGTCTGGGGCTCGGCATCGACTACGGGCTGCTGGTCGTCTCCCGGTTCCGCGAGGAGCTCGCCGACGGACACGGTCCGCGCAGCGCCGCGATACGGACCGTGCGCACCGCGGGCCACACGATCCTCTTCAGTGCCGCTACGGTCTCCGCCGCGCTCGCGACGCTGCTGGTGTTCCCGCCGTACTTCCTGCGCTCCTTCGCCTACGCGGGCATCGCCGTGGTGGCGATCGCGGCGGTGAGCGCCGTCACCGTGTTGCCGGCTCTGCTCGCGCTGCTCGGAAAGCGGGTGAACGCCTTGGCCGTGCCGTGGCGCCGCCGGGCCCACGCCGGCTCGGAGTCACGCTTCTGGCGGGGCCTGGCGCAGATCGTCGTACGCCGCCCGCTGATCGCGGCGCTGCCGGTGATCGGTCTGCTCGTGGTGCTCGCCGGGCCGTTCGCCCACGCCGGTTTCGCCACCCCCGACGAGCGGGCGCTGCCCGTGAGCTCGTCCAGCCGTCAGACCGGGGACCTGGTGCGCGGTGCGTTCGACATGAACGGTCCGAGCGCGCTCACGGTCGTCATGACGGGTATGGCGTCCCCGCCGGCACGGGAGGACTACGCCCGCCGGCTGTCCGTACTCCGACAGGTCGCCCAGGTCGTGGGGCCCGAGGGCAGCTTCCGGCACGGTGCGAGGGCAGCGGTCTCCGGCTCCGCCGGATCTGCGGCCCGGCCCGCCGGCGACGGCCCGGCCCAGCTCTCCGTGGTACCGCAGGTGGATCCCCAGTCGCGCGCCGCCCAGCAGCTCGTGCACGCCGTCCGCGCGACTCCCGCCCCGGCGGGCGCCCATGTTCTCGTCGGCGGACCGAGCGCGGTCCTGGTCGATGCCAAGGCCACGGTGGGAGACCGGCTTCCGCTGGCGCTCTCCCTGATCACCCTCACCACGTTCGTGCTGCTGCTCGGCTTCACGCGCAGCCTGCTGCTGCCGCTGAAGGCCATCGCGCTGAACGCCCTGAGCCTCGCTGCCGTCCTCGGCGCGATGGTGTGGGTCTTCCAGACGGGCCACCTGCAGCACATGCTCCACTTCACGCCCGGACCACTCAGTACGACCATGCCGGTGCTGCTGTTCTGCATCGTCTTCGGGCTCTCGGTGGACTACGAGGTGTTCGTCCTCGCGCGCATCAAGGAGGCGCACGAGGCCGGGCAGGACAACACCGACTCGATCGTCTCGGGCATAGCCCACACGGGCGGCATCGTCACGACCGCCGGTTCCCTCCTCGCGTTCACGCTCCTGAGCTTCGGCACCTCCCAGGTCTCGCTCCTGCAGTTCTTCGGAATCGGCGCAGGCCTCGGCGTCCTCCTCGACGCCACGCTCGTGCGGGGCGTCCTCGTACCGGCGCTCATGCGCCTGGCCGGCGGCCTGAACTGGTGGGCGCCGTGGCCCATCAGGCGCAAGGTGCCGCATCCGGCGGCCCGGGCTCCCGCGGCCACGGCCGACAGGGGTGCCCCGCGGTCCTCGCCGCCTCACCTGCCCCCACCCCCTCGCACCGCCGAATCCCATGGTGCAGACCCCGTCCCCACCGCCTTGGTCGCAGTCCGCCCGGGGCACCACGAAATGGAAGAAGACCCGTCATGACCGACATCGCCATCACCGGACTCGGCTGCCGCTTCCCCGGCGCCCCCGACATCCGCGCCTACTGGAAGCTCCTGCTGAGCGGGGAACGCCAGTTCTCCGCCGTCCCTGCGGAACGCTGGAACCACGGGACCTTCCACGAGCCCGGCGACACCTCAGCCCCCCATGCCGCGTACACCGACCAGGTCGCCTTCCTGGATGCCGTGGACCGTTTCGCCGCGCTGCACTACGGGGTGCCCCCGGCCCGCGCCCGGGCCATGGACCCCCAGCACCGGCTGATGCTCGACGTCACCCGCGAGGCCCTCGACGACGCGGGGCTGGGCCGTGGCGACTTCGACCGCGAGAACACCGGCGTCTTCCTCGGCATATCGGTGTCCGACTACAAGGACCTCATGGCGGCCCCCCTCCGGGTCCTCGCCCTGGCAGACGAGTCGCCCGCAGCCGACCACCCCGGCGGCCTCGACGCCGCCAGGGAACAGGCAGCACGGCTCGGCACCGTCCAGAGCTTCACGCTGCCCGGGAGCCTCCTCAACATGGCGGCGGGCACGGTCAGCCGGCAGTTCGACCTCGGCGGCCCCAGTTTCGCCGTCGACGCCGCCTGCTCCGGCTCACTGGTAGCCCTCGACCAGGCGATCGCGCAGCTGGGCCAGGGCACCTGCCGCATCGCCGTCGTCGGCGGCGTGTACCTCAGCCTCACCCCCGACAGCCTGGTCGGCTTCTCCAAGCTCCGCGCACTGTCCGCGACCGGGGTCTGCCGCCCGTTCGACGAGGCGGCCGACGGCTTCGTCCTCGGCGAGGGCTCCGGCGCCGTCGTCATACGCCCGCTCGCGGACGCCCTCGCCGACGGCGACCGCATCTACGCGGTGATCAAGGGCATCGGCTCGGCCAACGACGGCGCGTCTCCCGGACCGCTGACCCCCACCCCCGAAGGCCAGCTGCGCGCTATGCGCCGGGCATACGACGACGCCGGGGTTCCCCCCTCGTCCGTGGGGTTCATCGAGGCCCACGGCACCGGTACCGCCATCGGTGACCGTGCCGAGGTCGAGGCGCTGCGCCGACTGCGCACCGAGTTCCCCGACGACGACCCCGCACTGTGCTACCTCGCGGCGGGCAAGGCCCTCATCGGGCACTCGCTGTCCGCGGCGGGCATCGCGGGGCTGATCAAGACAGCCCTGGTCGTCCACCACCGCACGATCGTGCCGCAGCCGGAGACCACCCCCCATCCGGACCTGGGCATCGCCGCCGCGGGCCTGCGCTTCGCCGACACCGCACGGCCCTTTCGGGCCACGGGCACCCCGCGGCGCGCCGCCGTCAGCTCGTTCGGTTTCGGCGGCACCAACGTCCACGTGGTTCTGGAGGAGCAGCCCGCCCCTGCCGTCGGCCACCCCGCCGAACGGACCGAAGCCGGCGGACCCCAGCTGGTCCTGCTCTCGGCCGGCAACCCTGAGCTGCTGGACGAGCACATCGGCGACGTTCTCGACGCACTCGACACGGCGGACCGCCCGCCGGTGGCAGCCGTGGCCCACACCCTGGGCGCGCGTGAGCCGCTGACCGCCCGGCTCGCGGTCGTCGCCGCCGACACGGACGAATTCCTCCGGCGGCTGCGCGAGGCCCGCCGCCGGCTCGCCGACGGCGCCCGCGGCGACCTCGGCGACGGCGCCTTCGCCGCCGACGCTCCCCTGCCGCCCGCCCAGCGCCGCATCGCATTCCTCTTCCCCGGGCAGGGCAGTCAGCGGCCGGGCATGATGCAGGACCTCTACGAGAGGTTCACCGGGTTCCGGACCACCGTCGACGCCCTCAGCGCCGTGGCCCGTCGGAACATCGGCTTCGACCTCACCGATCTGCTGTACGGCGAGGCGGCGGCCGGCGAGGGCGACGACCAGGAGCTCAGGCAGCGGCTCGCCGCCACCGACGTGTGTCAGCCGCTGCTCGGCACCGTCCAGATCGCCGCCACCCACCTCCTTGCCGACTGCGGCCTCGCGCCCGACCTCACCCTGGGCCACAGCGTCGGGGAGTTCGCCGCGGCCGCCGCGGCCGGAGCCCTCACCGACGAGGCCACCGTCCGGCTGCTGGGCCACCGCGGCGCAGCCCTCCGACGGGCCGAGACCGGCTCCCGGGGCGGGATGCTCGCCGTGCAGAGCGACGAGGAGACCTGCCGCCGGCTCATGACCGGCATCGGCGACGTGTGGCTCGCCTGCTTCAACCAGCCGCGGCAGCTCGTGGTCAGCGGCTCGCTGCGGGGGCTCGCCATCCTGCGGCGCACGTGTGCCGAGGCCGGGGTCGTCACGCTGCCTCTCGAGGTGTCGGGCGCCTTCCACTCGCCGCGGTTCGCCGCCGCCGACGAAGCCTTGAGCGCGTACCTCGCCGACCGGCGCCTCGGGAGCCCCGCCCTGCCGTTCGTGTCGTCCGTGGACGCGGCGGTCTGCACCGACGCCGACCGGCTGCGTGAGCTGTGGGCCCGGCACGCGTCCGCGCCGGTCCGCTTCGGCGATGCCGTCCGGACCGCCTACGACCAGGGGGCCCGCGTCTTCCTCCAGGTGACCGGCGGCAGCTCGCTGCTCACCTCGGTACGCCGCAACCTCACTGGCCACGACGACGTCCACGCCGTCGCCGCCGCAGAGGTCGCTCCGGACGGCGGACGCGGGTTCGTCCGGGCCCTCGCCCGGCTCGCGGTCCTGGGCGCCCCGGTCGACCCGCGCGCCCTGGTTCCCGAGGAGGCCCGCCGTCTGCTGGACCTGCCGGTGGCCAGGCTCGACACCCAGTCCTACTGGGTTCGGGGCAAGCGCCCCGCGCCGCAGGACTCCCCCGCCGCCGTCCTCCCGCCCCAGCCCGCACCGCCCCAGGAGAGCTCGATGAACACCCCCGTGAGCAACCCCGTGAACAAGCCGGTGAACGACCCGGTGAACGAACTGCTCCAGCTGGTCCGCCAGCAGGTGACGCTGCTCGGCCGCCTCACCGAGACGCTCCCCGTGCAGCACCCCGCCGCGCCGGTCGCCGCCCCGGCCACGGCCGCACCCGTACCCACTGCCCCGGCCATCCCCGCCGATGAGGAACCTTCGCCGGCCCGGGGCATCGACGAGGTCACCGACGCCGTGCTCGCGCACGTGGCCCGGATCAGTGCGTTCCCGGTGGGTCATCTGCGGAGCGACCAGCTGCTGATCGACGATCTCGGCTTCGACTCGCTCATGCTGACCGATCTGTTCACCTCCCTCCATCGGGAGTGGCCGCAGTGGACGTTCGACGAAAGGGCTGCCGACCGGCCGACCGCCGGGAGGATCGCCGCGCTGATCTCGGGCGGCTCCACGGACGCCGCACCGGCGGCCGTCCCCGTACAGCGCGCCGACCACGGCGACGAAGCCCCGGCGCCGCCGCCCGCCGACCTGCCCGCGGCCGCACCGTCCGCACCGTCCGCACCGGCCACCGCCCCGCTGCCCGCGGAGCAGACGCGGATCGAGTGCTTCCCGGAGGTCGCCGCCCACGGTGAGCGTTTCGCCGCGCTCGCCCGGATGGGGCTGTCGAATCCGTACTTCCTCGTTCACGAAGGCGGCATCACGGACACGACCGTCATCGACGGCCGGGAACTCGTCTCGTTCTCCAGCTACAACTACCTGGGCATGGCCACGCACCCTCAGGTGACCGAGGCGGCCCAGGAGGCGATCGCACGCTGCGGCACGTCCGTGTCCGCCAGCCGGCTGCTGTCCGGCAGCCGTCCGCTCCACCTGGAGCTCGAGACGGAACTCGCCGACCTGCTCGGATGCGAAGCCGCGATCACCCTGGCCAATGGGCACGCCACCAACGTCACCGTGATCGGGCACCTCGTCGGCCCCGGGGACCTCGTCATCCACGACTCCCTCGCCCACGACAGCATCCTGCAGGGGTGCAAGCTCTCCGGCGCGACCCGGCGGCCGTTCCCCCACAACGACGCCGCCGCCCTCGACGCGATCCTCGGCCAGGTCCGCCACCAGTACCGGCGGGTCCTCGTCGTCATCGAGGGCGTGTACAGCATGGACGGCGACATCGCCGACCTGTCCGCCCTCGTCGAGGTCAAGCGACGGCACGGCGCGCTGCTGATGATCGACGAGGCGCACAGCATCGGGACGATCGGCGCGACCGGGCGCGGCATCGGCGAGTACTGCGGCACCGACCGCTCGGCCGTCGACCTGTGGTCGGGCACGCTGTCCAAGGCGCTGGCGAGCTGCGGCGGCTACGTCGCCGGGAGCCGCTCGGTCGTCGAGTACCTGCGCTACACCGTTCCGGGCTTCGTCTACAGCGCCGGCATGACCCCGGCCGACACCGCCGCGTCGCTGACGGCGCTGCGAATGCTGCGGGCCGAGCCGCAGCGCGTGGCGCGTCTCGCGGAGAACGCCGCGCTGTTCGTCCGCCTCGCGCGCGATGCGGGCATCGACGTCGGGGACAGTAAGGACACCCCGGTGGTCCCGTGCATCGTCGGGGACTCGATGAAGACCCTGCGACTCGCCGAGGCCATGTTCCAGCAGGGCATCAGCGTCAATCCCATCCTCCACCCGGCCGTACCCGAGGAAATGGCCCGGCTGCGCTTCTTCATCACCTGTGACCACACCTCCGACCAGATCCGTCACGCCGTGACCGCGCTGGAGTACGAGCTGCGGCACCTGGACCAGGCCATGGCCGCCTGACCCCCGCTGCCATGGACACCACCTTCCCGCCGATCGCGCCGGGCCACGTGCACCGATGGGGCGGAGCCGGCCTCGTCGTGGCCCACCGCCCCGGCCGGTGGCAGGCAGCGCCTGTGTCACCGCTTCTCCCGCCGCACCTCTCACCGGCCGAACGACGCGTGGTCCATGCAATGCCGGCATGGCGGCAGGCCGAGTGGGTGGCCGGCCGCGTGCTCGCCAAGCGCCTGGTCGGCGAAGCCGTCGGCGCGCCGGAGGACGACGTGGAGATCCTCCCGCGTGACGACGGCAGTCCGTACGTCGTCGTCGGCGGCAGCCCCATGCCGGCCGTGAACGTCTCCATCAGCCACACCGCCAGTCACGTCGCCGCGGCCCTCGCGCCGGAACCGGTCGGAGTCGACCTGTGCGAGACGGAATCGGCGGCCGCGGTCCGCCGTGTCGGGGACCACGCCTTCTCCCCCGCAGAACTCGCCCTCATCGGGACGGACCGGCCCGATGTCCTGGCCGGCGCCTGGGCGCTCAAGGAAGCCGCGGTCAAGGCCGACCGCAGCGGAATCTTCGGTGACGCTCCGCGCCGCGTCCGGATCACCGGCCTTGAGCCTCCCCTACTCGCCGGACGGCGCCGCGCGATGCTGTGGCAGGCGGGAGACGCAGTCCTCGCCCTTGTCCTCGCGCACCCCGCCCCGGCGCCGAGCGTCCCGCCGGCCCTCTCCTCGGGGCCGGCCGACTGAGCGCCCCCTGGCAGCACTGCGTTGGTGCTCCCAGCCCCGCCGGATCATGCTTGTCAGTGGAGCGCCTGGCCGTGCAGGGGTTGCCGTGGGACGGCGGCAGAGGAACTAGCGAGGGCGAGATGAGCGGCGATGGAGCAACTTCCCAGCTTTCCTGGTGAGCGGCCGGAGGAAACGAACGCCTCCCGCGAGTCGGCATACACGGCCACGGCCACCATCAGCGAGCAGGGCATCGTGACGGAGTGGAGCGACGACGCCCGTCGGCTGCTGGGGTACGCGCCGTCCGAGGTCGTGGGGGGGCCCGCCGCCGAGCTGCTCGCCGACGGCCTCGGGAGCGATACGGCCCGGATCCCGGCCGGCCAGGAGCGGTGGAGCGGCACCGTGGCGCTGCGGCACCGGGACGGCCGAAGGGTGGAACTGGAACTGCTCGCGCACCGCCGGACGTCCACCGGCGGGACCGCCCAGTGGCTCGTGGTGTCCGCCGTCACGAGCGGGCCCGGCACGCCCTGGGGCGAACCGCTGAAGGAATGGGCGTTCACCCAGTCCCCCTGCTTCCTGGCGGTCTTCGATGCGGACCTGCGGCTGGTCCGGGCGAATGCCGGCATGGAGCGCACGCTGTCCCTCACGGAAGCCGAGATGCGCGGGCTGCGGCTGCCGGAAATCTCGCCCGACCCCGTGAGCGACGAGACCGAGCGGAGGATGCGCCTCGTCCTGGAGACCGGTGAGCCGCAGTACCTGGACTCCTTCGTCCGTTCCACGGGGGTGGGCACGGAGCACGGCTGGGCGACCTCACTGGCCCCGTTGTGCGACCCGGACGGCCGGGTGCGCGCCGTGTCCTTGGCCGCGCACGCGAGGACCGCGAGCGAGGGTGACCGGCAGCGGATCCTCGTGCCGGACGTCGCGGACGCCCGCATCGGCACCGCCCAGGACAACACCCGTACCACGCAGGAGGTGGCCGACGTCGCCGTCCCCCGGCTGGCCGATTTCGCGTTCGTCGACCTGCTGGACCCTCCCCCGCGCGGTGACGAGCCGGCCGCCGGCCCCGCATCGGGGCCGGTCACCGTGTGCCGTACCGCTGTACGGTCGGTCCTCGAAGGAAACCCGGAGTCCAAGGTCGCGGTCGGCGGGACGACCAGTTATCCGCCGCTGTCACCGCCCGCCGAGTGTCTGGCCACAGGGCGCGGCGCCGTGTACGGGCCGACCGACCCGGCCCTCGCCCAATGGGTGGCCGAGGACGAGAGGGCCGCCGCATGGATCAGCGAGTACGGGACCCACTCCGTGATGGTGGTGCCGCTGCGGGCCGGCGGTGTCACCCTCGGCGTGGCCGTCTTCGGGCGTCACCGGCGCAGTGACCCCTTCCAGCCGGACGACCTGCGGCTGGCCGAGGAGCTCGCGACCAGGGCGGCCGTCAGCATCCACGAGGCGCGAGGATCCTCCCGGGAGCACACCTCCACGATGACCCTGCAGCGCAGCCTGCTGCCGCACACGCTGCCCACCCAGGCGGCACTGGAGATCGCCTCCCGCTATCTGCCCGCAGGTACCGCGGCCGGCCTGGGCGGCGACTGGTTCGACGTGATCCAGCTGTCCGGCGCACGGGTGGCCCTGGTCGTGGGCGACGTCGTCGGCCACGGCATCCGCGCCGCCGCCACCATGGGCCGGCTGCGCACCGCGGTCCGTACCCTGGCCGACGTCGACCTGCCGCCCGACGAACTGCTCACCCACCTCGACGACCTCATCATCCACCTGTCCGCCGACGAGGCCGACGGGGGCGCCGTAGGGGAAGCCGCGGGGGGTATCGGCACCACCTGCCTGTACGTGGTCTACGATCCGGTCACCTGCCGCTGCACCGTCGCCCGGGCCGGCCATCCCCCGCCCGCCGTGGTCTCCCCCGACGGCTCCGTGTACCTCCTCGACGTCCCGGCCGGGCCGCCGCTGGGCCTGGGAGGCCTGCCCTTCGAGACCGTCGAGGTGGAGCTTCCCGAGGGCAGCGTCCTCGCCCTTTACACCAACGGCCTGCTGCAAGCCCGCGAGCGCGACATCGACGAGTCCCTGGACAACATGTTCGCGGCCCTCACCCGTCCCGCCACCACGCTGGAGACGGTGTGCGACCGCGTACTGACTGCCATGCTGACCCACCGTCCCGATGACGACGTCGCCCTGCTCGTCGCCCGGACGCGGGCCCTGCACTCCGACAAGGTCGTCGTCTGGGACCTGACCTCCGACCCGGCCGTCGTCGCCCACGCCCGACGGAGCACCACCGACCAGCTGACGGCCTGGGGGCTCGAGGAGGCCTCCTTCGTCACCGAGCTCCTGGTCAGCGAGCTGGTCACCAATGCCATCCGCTACGGCGAGCCGCCCATCCAGCTGCGGCTGATCCACGAGAACAGCACCCTGATCTGCGAGGTCTCCGACACGAGCAGTACGGCCCCGCACATGCGGCGTGCCCGGACCTTCGACGAGGGAGGGCGGGGCCTGCTGCTGGTCGCCCAGCTCGCCCAGCGCTGGGGCACCCGGCACGCCCCGGTCGGCAAGACCATCTGGGCCGAGCAGTCCCTCATCGGGTTCTGAGGACGCCGAGCACTCCGTGGTGGTGCGGCATGTTCGCGTGTATGGGAAGACGGGCCCTGTCACACGCCTGTGACAGTCGGCGGACACCGTCGTGAAGGTGCGAGCGCAGGATTTTAAGCAGGACAAACCGGACATTCAGCTACATGTCCACCTGCTTCCGAGGGCGCGAGCAGAGATGACCGATCCGATCCGTCGGAGGGAAATCCCATGAGCCTCACCCTCACCACCCCGCAGACCGAGACCACCGCCCTTGCCCTCGCCCCCCGCGAGCAGGAGGCACTGGGCCACATCGCCGCCGGCCGCACCTACCTGCAGACGGCCCGCCACATGGGACTCTCCAAGCACACCGTCGACGCCTACCTCCGCCGCATCCGCGCCAAGCTGGGCATCAACAGCACCGCCGAACTGACCCGACTGGCCATCTCCCTCGGACTGTGACCCCCCGCAGCAACCCGCTCGTACAGGGCGCAATTGCCTACAGCGCGCCGGACGGGCGTGCGAAGACCGGCCGGGCCCAGGCCGGAGGATCCGGTGTCTGCACCGGGTCCTCCGCTTCGGGCCCGGCCGGCCGTACGTCCGGCCCGGTCGGCGGTT
This sequence comes from Streptomyces sp. NPDC051364, assembly GCF_040682115.1. Classification (NCBI taxonomy): domain Bacteria; kingdom Bacillati; phylum Actinomycetota; class Actinomycetes; order Kitasatosporales; family Streptomycetaceae; genus Streptomyces; species Streptomyces sp. NPDC051364. The sequence goes on from NZ_JBFBAH010000007.1 coordinate 72,206, forward strand.
CGGCGAGCCGGGGGACGCCGGTCGCGGTGGCGACGCGCAGGGCCGCGACGAACTCCAGGCAGGAGTCGTAGCGGTCCTCGGGGATCTTCGCCAGGGCCTTGGCCAGGACGTCGTCGGCGGCGGGCGGGATTCCCGGCCGCCGCTCGGTCAGGGGAGGCGGGGGGTCGTACTGGTGCGCCCACAGCAGCGCCGCGTCCTCGTCGCGCTCGAAGGGCGGCCCGCCCGCGAGGGTCTCGTACACGACGCAGGCGAGGCTGTAGAGATCGCACCTGCCGTCCAGCGACCGGCCGGAGATCTGTTCCGGGGCCATGTAGCCGAGCGTGCCGAGGAACTCTCCCGTGGTGGTGATTCCGGTGGCCGACCGCGCATTCTTCGTCAGTCCGAAGTCCGTGAGGTAGACGTGTTCGGGGTGCTCGCTGTCGGTGCCCGGGGCGATCAGGATGTTGCCGGGCTTGACGTCCCGGTGCACCAAGTCGTGCTCATGGGCCGCATCGAGGGCCGACGCCACCTGCGCTGCGATGCGGACGGCGGTCGCCACGGGGAGCGGACCGTCCCGGTCCAGCATGGCCCGCAGGTCCAGGCCGGAGACGTAGCGCATGGCGAGGTACAGGACGCCGTCGGTCTCACCGGCTTCGAAGATCGGCACGATGTGCGGGTGGTCGATCGACGCGGCGACACGTGATTCCCGGGTGAAACGGCGCCGGAAGGTTTCGTCGCGGGCGCGCTCCGGGGCGATCAGCTTGAGCGCCACCATGCGGTCCAGGTTCAGGTCCCGCGCGCAGTAGACGACGGCCATGCCGCCGCGGCCGATCATGCGCTCGACCCGGTAACCCGCGATCTGCTTCCCGATCAGGCCGGAGGGTCGGCCCGCGTAGAGGCTCAAGTCCGATGCCGTGCCCATCAGGCACCACCCTCACCCGGCCGACCTGGCGACGGCTCGCCGAGGCGACGGGCCGCTCTATACCTACCGGGAATTCTATCCAGCTATCCACACGAGCGCCCGGCCTATCAAGATCGATTCTCTGCGTCAAGCCACGTGTTCGAGTGACGTGACGCATGTTCTCCAGGCGGGTTTATTTGAAGTACGCCCTCACCGGGGATCTCCCGGAGACGGTTTACCAGCCTTTTCTTATTCCGAATGGAGAATTCTCATGTCTGAGCGTTTTTGGACCCGTCGCATCTTCCTTGCCGGAGCTTCCGTTGCGCTGGTCGGTGGTGGCATCGCACTGCCGGCGACCGCCATGGCCGCACCGACCGCGGCCCCGCAGCAGGCCGTCAACCTTCTCCAGGACGACAGCGCCGACGGAATCGGTACCGGCGGCGACGCCAACGCCGAGAACACCACGGTCGGTGGCGAGGCCACCGGCGGCAGCGCCGACACGGGCGTCGGCAACTGCAAGGGCAAGTGCGAGATCAAGACCGGCAACGCCACCGGCGGCAACGCCAGCGCCGACGCCGTCAACACCGGCGACGCCACCGCCGTCGGCGGCGACGGCACGGGCAAGGGCGGCCAGGTGAACAAGCAGAACATCAAGCTGCAGCTCAAGGAGAACCTGAAGCAGAAGCTCGGCAATTGAGGGCAGGTAATCGCCCCCGCACCGCGGACGCCGGAGAGGCCCACAGCCTCTCCGGCGTCCGCATGTCAGGCGGGGCTCGGATAGACCCGTGACTGTTTCACGCTGCCGAATGCGAAACTCGACTCGATCGACGCGATGCCGGGGATCGCGTGGATCCGGTGGCGCACCAGGGCCTCGTACGCCTCCAGGCTCTCGATGACCACCCGGAGCAGGTAGTCGCTGCTTCCGGCCATCAGGTAGCAGTCCTGGATGTGCTCGATGACCGCGACGTGCTCCTCGAAGACCCTGACCGCCTCCATCGTGTGCCGATCCAGCCGTATCCGGACGAAGACGGTGATCGGCAGGCCGAAGGCGACCTGGTCGACCGTGGCCGTGTAGCCGCGGATCAGGCCGGCCTCCTCCAGGCGCCGCACCCGGCGCAGGCAAGGCGACGGGGACAGCCGGACCCGGTCGGCGAGGTCCTGGTTGGACAGCCGTCCGTCGGCCTGCAACTCACGGATGATCTGCAGATCGACTGCGTCCATCACCACTCCTTGGCAGATTCTGCCTCAAACGTATGCCTGGGAGGCAGAACTGGCAATCGGCTGCCCCGGCAAAAGATCTAGCGTTGCTCCATGGCCGGATCCGGCCCCTGAGGCTGGAGGAGCCCCCTTGGTCACCACGAACGCCGGGCCCACGACGGCGCCCCCACCGGCCCGCGCCACAGGCCGCTTCGGGCTCTCCCCGCAGGCGCAGGGCACGCTGGCACTGGTGGTGACCGTCCTGATCTGGGCCGCCTTCGCGCTCAGCGCCCGGGCCCTGAGCACCTCCTCCCTGCTGCCCGCCGACGCGGCCCTGCTGCGCTTCGGCGTCCCGCTCCTCGTCCTGGCGCCCGCGCTGTGGCGGCGGCGCCGGCGGATCGCCGCCGTGCGTCCGGCCGCCGCGCTCAAGATCGCCTGCGGGGCGGGGGTGCCGTTCTTCCTGGCCGCGATGTACGGCGGCTCCCTGACCTCGGCGGCGTTCGTCGGCTCGATCGTCCCCGGGATGGTCCCGCTGTTCGTCTCCGCGCTCATGGTCGCCGGCGGCCGCGGCGCGCCCCGGGGCACGCAGGCAGCGGGGCTCGGGCTGATCGCGGTCGGCGTGGTCGCGCTGGTCTGGCGGTACGTGGTCCCGCTGAACACGCAGGTGCTGGCGGGCGCCGGCGTCCTGCTCGTCGCCAGTGGGCTGTGGGCCCTGTACACCGTCGGGCTGAAGGAGGTGGACCTCGATCCCGTCGGATCGATCGGCCTGCTGTGCCTTCCCTCGTTCGCGGTGATGGCCCTGCTGGTGCTGACCGGGGTGCTGCCCACCGGCCTGGCCTCGGCGGCCGGCAGCGACATCGCCCTGTTCCTGGTGGTGCAGGGGCTGGGCGTCGGCCTGTGCGCCGGCCTGCTGTACGCCTTCGCCATCCGCAGCCTCGGCGCGGAGCGCAGCTCCACCATGGGCAGCCTCAGCCCGGTCGCCGTGGTGCTGCTCGCCATTCCCCTGCTCGACGAGTCGCCGACCGTGGCCGTGCTCGTCGGCGTCCCCCTCATCACCGCGGGCGTCGCCCTCGCCAACCGGCGCCCCCGTACCCGTACCCGCCCCCAGCCCGAGGTTCCCGTCCATGCTTGAGCTCCTCCTGCCGCCGCCCGTCGACCCGCTATGGGACCTGACCGAGGCGTACGGCGCCGACGCGCGGCCCGAGCGCCTGAACCTCGTCCTCGGCGTCTACCGCGACCAGACGGGCGGCACCCCGGTCATGGCGGCCGTCCGCGAGGCCGAGATACGCCTGGCGGAGCGCTCCGCGTCCAAGGAGTACCGGGGGCTCTCCGGCAACGCCGGCTTCAACCGGGCGATGCTGTCGCTGGTCCTGGGCTCGGGCGGGGCGGCCGAGCGGGCCGTGGCCGTCCAGACGGTCGCGGGCAGCGGCGCGCTGCGGCTGCTGGCCGATCTGATCTGCCGTACCCGGCCGGGTACGACGGTCTGGATCAGCGACCCCGCGTACGTCAACCACCGGCCCATCCTGGAGGCCGCCGGGCTGACCGTGCGGACGTACGGCTGGCTCGATGCCGGGGGCCGCTTCGACACGGCCGGCATGCTGCGCGACCTCGGGCAGGCGCGGCGCGACGACGTCGTCCTGCTCCAGGGCTGCTGCCACAACCCCACCGGCGTCGACCCCTCGGCGCAGGACTGGGAGGCGGTGGCCGGGCTGGCCGAGCGGGCCGGCTGGGTGCCGTTCGTGGACCTCGCGTACCACGGGCTCGGCGACGGTCTGGAGTCCGATCTGGCGGCCACACGGCTGCTCGCGGAGCGGGTGCCGGAGATGCTGGTCGCCATCAGCTGTTCGAAGAACTTCGGGCTCTACAGCGACAGGACCGGCTGCGCGGTCGTGCTGGGTGCGTCGCGCCAGTCGCTGCGGCACGTGGAGACGGCCCTGCAGAACGCGGCGCGCACCCTCTACTCGATGCCTCCGGAGCACGGCGCCGCGGTGGTGACGGCGATCCTCGAGGACGACGGGCTGCGGGCCCTGTGGCGCGCGGAGCTGGACGGGATGCGGGCCCGGATCGAGGACAACCGGAAGGGCCTGACCTCCGAGCTGACCGCGCTGGGCTGGAACGCGCAGGCCGACGTCCTGGCGCGGCAGAAGGGGATGTTCTCTATGCTGCCGCTCACACCGCGTCAGATGCTGCGGCTGCGCAGCGGGTTCGCGATCTACGGGACGACCGCGGGGCGGATCAACATCGCCGGAATCCCGACGCACCGGATCCCCTGCCTCGCGCAGGGCATCGCGGCGGTACTCGGCGAGGGCGCCGAGTAGCGCCCGCGATCCGTAGCGGCGCGCCGGGTTCCGGCGCCCGCTGACGGGTGCCACCGGGCCGTCACCCCGGTCGACGGCGGCACCCGAGCCCGGCCCCCGGCCTCCCTCACACACCTCGCATCACACCTGACATTCCATCAGGTCATCTGTCCCGGACTCTTGACTCTGCTCGCGCCAGTCGCGATTCTCATCGCACTGTCTGCGCGGGACATGACAATTCACCGGCTCTCTCCGACGGTCTGCGTCCTCGACCGCGCCATCCGCCTCCCGATGACGTGAGTGATGACCATGACCCGAGCCCCCCGCACCAGGCGCAGGCCCCTCGCGCTGCTCGTCCTGCTCTTCGCCATGGTGGCCATGGCCCTCGGCCCCGCGCCCGGCGCCGCCGCCGAAGGCGAGCCCGGCTGGTGGAACCCCACCGCACGGCCCGCGCCCGACTCCCAGATCAACGTGACGGGCGAGCCCTTCAAAGGCACCGACGCCCAGGGACAGGTGCGGGGCTTCGTCGACGCCCACGACCACATCATGTCCAACGAGGGCTTCGGCGGCCGGCTCATCTGCGGCAAGGCGTTCTCCGACCTCGGGGTCGCCGACGCGCTCAAGGACTGCCCGGAGCACTACCCCGACGGCACACTCGCGATCTTCGACTTCATCACCAAGGGCGGGGACGGCAAGCACGATCCCAACGGCTGGCCGACGTTCAAGGACTGGCCCGCCCACGACTCGCTGACCCACCAGCAGAACTACTACGCCTGGATCGAGCGGGCCTGGCGCGGCGGCCAGCGCGTCCTCGTCAACGACCTCGTCACCAACGGGGTGATCTGCTCGGTCTACTTCTTCAAGGACCGCAGCTGCGACGAGATGACCGCCATCCGCCTCGAGGCGCAGAAGACCTACGACATGCAGGCCTACATCGACAAGATGTACGGCGGCCCGGGCAAGGGCTGGTTCCGGATCGTCACGGACTCCGCGCAGGCCCGCGACGTCATCCAGCAGGGCAAGCTGGCCGTGGTCCTGGGCGTGGAGACCTCCGAGCCGTTCGGCTGCAAGCAGATCCTGGACATCTCCCAGTGCAGCAAGGAGGACATCGACCGCGGCCTCGACGAGTTGCACCGGATCGGCGTCCGCAGCATGTTCCTCTGCCACAAGTTCGACAACGCCCTGTGCGGGGTCCGCTTCGACGAGGGGGCCCTGGGCACGGCGATCAACGTGGGCCAGTTCCTGTCGACCGGCACCTTCTGGAAGACCGAGCAGTGCACCGGCCCGCAACACGACAACCCGATCGGCCTGGCCGCTGCGCCCTCGGCGCAGAAGGAACTGCCGGCGGGCGTGTCCGTCCCCTCGTACGCGGCCGGCGCGCAGTGCAACACCCGCGGTCTCACCGACCTCGGCGAGTACGCCGTGCGCGGCATGATGAAACGCAAGATGATGCTCGAAGTCGACCACATGAGCGTCAAGGCCGCGGGCCGGGCCTTCGACATCCTCGAGTCCGAGTCCTACCCGGGCGTGATCTCCTCGCACAGCTGGATGGACCTGGGCTGGACCGAGCGCCTCTACAAGCTCGGCGGGTTCGCCGCCCAGTACATGAACGGCGCCGAGGGGTTCAGCGCGGAGGCCAAGCGTACGGACGCGCTGCGCGACAAGTACCACGTGGGCTACGGGTACGGCACCGACATGAACGGGGTCGGCGGCTGGCCTGGCCCGCGCGGCGCCGACACCCCGAACCCGGTGAAGTACCCGTTCCGCAGCACCGACGGCGGCTCCGTCATCGACAAGCAGACCACCGGGCAGCGCACCTGGGACCTGAACACCGACGGCGCCGCGCACTACGGCCTGGTCCCCGACTGGATCGAGGACATCCGGCTCGTCGGCGGCCAGGGGGTCGTGGACGACCTCTTCAAGGGCGCCGAGTCCTACCTGCGCACCTGGGGGGCCTCCGAGCAGCACAAGGCCGGGGTGAACCTCGCCGCGGGCGCGCCCTCCTCGGCCAGCTCCGCCGAGTGGAACCCGTTCGTCAGCTACGCGCCCGGCCGGGCCGTGGACGGCAACACGAGCACCCGCTGGGCGAGCGACTGGAACGACGACCAGTGGCTCCGGATCGACCTCGGGTCCGCCGGCCTCGTCAAGCGCGTCACCCTCGACTGGGAGCGCGCGTACGGGAAGTCGTACCGGATCGAGGTCTCCACGGACGACGTGAACTGGCAGACGGTGTGGTCCACGACCTCCGGTGACGGCGGCCTGGACACGGCGCAGTTCTCCGGCGTCCCCGCCCGCTACGTCCGCGTCCACGGGGCGGGGCGCGGCACGCAGTGGGGGTACTCCCTGCACGAGGTCGGCGTCTACAGCAGCTGACGGCACCGAGGCGGCGGCCGGGGCCGGCCGGATCGGATCGTTCGATCCGGCCGGCCCCGGCCGTCCGCCGCAGTACGCGAAGGAAGGGAACCGAATCCGCATGGCACGGATGCCGTTGGCGCAGCGGCGCCGGCAGCTGACCGAGGCCGCGATCCGCGCGATGACCCGCGACGGCGTCCCCCGGACGACGACCCGGTCCATCGCCGCCGAGGCGGGCGTGTCGCTGAGCGTCTTCCACTACTGCTTCGACTCCAAGCAGGCGCTGCTCGAATCCGTCATCGAGACGATCACCGAGCACTACCTGACGGTGGTGAAGGAGGCGATCCGGCCCCGCACCACCCTCCGGGAGACCGTCCGGGCCGGCTTCCAGGCGTACTGGGACCACGTCTGCGCCCATCCCGCCGAGCACATGCTCACGTACGAGCTCACGCAGTACGCCCTGCGCGAGCCGGGGTTCGAGCATCTGGCCCGGCGGCAGTACGAGCTGTACTGCGCGACGTACGGCGAGCTCATCGAGCAGGTCCGGCTCGGCATGGAGTTCGAACTCCGCGTCCCCGTCCCCGTACTGGCCCGCTATCTGGCGGCGATGACGGACGGGCTGACCCTGAACTTCCTCGTGCTCGGCGACGCCGCCGCGGCGGTGGAGATCCTCGACATGGTCACCGACCACGTCGCGGGCCTGGTCCACGCCGAGCGGCTCCTGCCGCACTCCGCCGCCGCCCCCGCCTGAGGGCCCGGTCCCGGCACGGCACCGGCGAGGGGACCGGCCCTCACCCGAGGACCGGGTGGGACTCCGGGTGGGCGTTCCACCAGGTGCGGTGGAAGGGGTTGTTGTCCACGTTGGCCAGGTACGCGCCGGCCGCCGCACGGTAGAGGGTGTCCGCCTGTCCGGCGGAGACCGACGAGCGGTTCCAGGCCAGGCGGATGCGGCCCGTGATCGGGGTGCCGAGCAGCGGGCGCATCACCGTGCCCTCCACCGCGGGGGCCGTGGGCTGGGTGAGTGAGATGGCACGGCCCGCCGCCACCAGGTCGTGGCGCATCTTGCGGTCGGTGATCCGGTAGCGCAGGGAGGGGACGAAGCCGGCCTTCGCGCAGGCCTCGACCAGGGCTTCCGGGCCGCCGTCGTCGTCCTCCACCAGGGTCATCCACTGCTCGTCGGCCAGTTCGGCGAGGTCCAGGGCCTCCCGCCCCGCCAGGAGGTGCCGGGTGGACATCCGGATGCAGAACGGCTCCTTGGGCACCAGGGTCCGGGCCAGGACTCCCTGGGGCAGTGCGACCTCGTGGTCGTTCACCTCGCCGTAGACGATGACGTCGTACCGGCCGGCGCCGAGCATCCGTACGAGCGCGGTCACCGAGTGCTCCACGTCCACGGTGATCTCCCGCCCGGCGAGGGTCAGGTCCGTCCGCGTGAGCAGGCCGTCGATCAGGACGAGCAGGATGCAGCCGAGCCGCAGCGGGGCATCGGTCGCCATGGCGCGGGTCTCGGCGCCGAGGGTCTCCATCTCGGTGAGCACGCGGCGCGCCTTGGCCAGGACGAACTGGCCCAGCGGAGTGGGCTCCACCCCGTGCCGGCCTCGGACGAAGAGCTCGCCGCCCGTGACCCGTTCGATCCGGCGCAGCTGCGCGGAGAGCGCGGGCTGGGAGACCCCCAGCCGGCGGGCCGCGCCGCCGAGACTGCCGGACTCCGCTATCTGGCACACGGCTTGCAGATGCCTCAACTCCAGCTGCATTCCGGCAGCTTACGCAGCGTGACCCCACGGCACCATAACGCGGGTCTTATGCGCGCAGAGATGTCCCAATCTCGCCATGTCCACGCCCATACTCGGCGCCAACACCCAGCCGCACCCCCCACACACGATCGGAGTGGACTCTTGCAGCCCACCAGATGGATGGCCTCCGTGGCGGCCATGGCGCTGACGGCGAGCCTCGCCGGCACGCTGGCCACCGCCGCGTCCGCCTCACCACAGGCCCAGTCCGCACCCTCCCCTCAGGCCAAGTCCGCCGAGCGCGCGGTCGCCGCGGCCGACGCGGCGGTCCGCAGCGGTCTCGACACCCTGGTCAACTCGCCCCAGCAGCAGTACGACCGGCGCCTCGTCACCCCCTGGGTGCAGGACCTGTACTCCGTCTCCTACGAGCGCAGCTACCGCGGCCTGCCGGTCGTCGGCGGCGACGCGGTCGTCCTCGCCGACGGCGCAGGGCACGTCCGCGCCCTCCAGTCGGCCTCCTCCACCGTGATCGACGTGGCGACCACCCCCTCCGTCACCGCGAAGGCGGCCGAGGCCACCTCGCGCGCGGAGCTCACGAAGGTCGACAAGGTGCTCGACAGCCGCCTCGTCGTCAAGATCAAGGACGACAAGCCGGTCCTGGCCTGGGAGACCGTCCTCTCCGGCAACACCAGGACGGCGCCCAGCAAACTGCACGTCTTCGTCGACGCCCGCACCGGCAAGGTCGTCGACCGCCACGACGAGGTCGTGGCCGGCAGCGGCACCAGCAAGTGGAACGGCCCGAACCCGCTCACCATCTCCACCACCGCCTCGGGCGGCTCGTTCTCGCTGCGCGACCCGAACCGCCCCGGGCTGAGCTGCGCGGACTACAGCACCGGCAGCGTTTTCACGAAGTCCTCCGACTCCTGGGGCACGGGCAACGCGACGTCCAAGGAAACCGGCTGCACGGACCTCATGTTCGCCGCCCAGAAGCAGTGGGACATGCTGAGCCAGTGGCTGGGCCGCAACGGCGTCAGCGGCAACGGCAGCAGCTTCCCGGGCAAGGTGGGCCTGGGCGACCTCAACGCGTACTGGGACGGCAGCTCGGTCACCATCGGGCACAACAGCGCCAACGAGTGGATCGCCGGGATCGACGTGGTGGGCCACGAGTACGGGCACGCCATCGACTCCAACACCCCCGGCGGCACCAGCGGCCAGGAGTCCGGGCTCGGCGAGGCCACCGGCGACATCTTCGGCGCGCTGACCGAGGCGTACGCCAACGAGCCGGCCCCGTACGACACTCCGGACTACACCGTCGGCGAGATGATCAACCTCCAGGGCAACGGTCCGATCCGGAACATGTACAACCCGCCGGCGGTCAACAACGACCCGGCCTGCTACAGCTCCGCGATACCCGGCACCGAGGTGCACAAGGCCGCGGGCCCGCTGAACCACTGGTTCTACCTGCTGGCCGAGGGCAGCAGCCCGGGCGGCGGCAAGCCGAACAGCCCCACCTGCAACCAGTCCGCGGTCACCGGCGTGGGCGTGCAGAACGCCGGCAAGATCTTCTACGGCGGCATGCTCCTCAAGACCAGCAGCATGTCCTACAAGAAGTACCGGACGGCGACCCTCAGCTCCGCCAAGTCGCTCGACCCGACGACCTGCAACCTGTTCACCAGGACCAAGGCCGCCTGGGACGCGATCAGCGTGCCCGCCCAGTCCGGCGACCCGACCTGCACCCCGAGCGGCCAGAACGACGACTTCTCGATGGCGCTGAACCCGGCGTCGGGCACCGTCCAGCAGGGCGCGTCGGTCACCACCACCGTGGCCACGAGCACCACCACCGGCCAGGCACAGCAGGTGACCCTCACGGCCACCGGCCTGCCGTCCGGGGTGACCGCCTCGTTCAACCCGGCCACCGTGCAGTCCGGCCAGTCCTCGACGCTGACCCTCTCCGCCACCTCCAACGCGGCGCCGGGGTCCTCCACCGTCACGGTCAAGGGCCAGGGCCCGAGCCTCGCGCACACCGTCGACTACACCCTGAACGTCGGCGGCACGCCGCCCCAGAACGACCCGCCGGACATCAACGTGGCCAACGTCCAGGCGCACCTGGCCCAGCTGAACACCATCGCCTCGCAGAACGGTGGCAACCGCCGGGCCGGCAGTGCCGGTTACACCCAGTCCGTGGCGTACATCAAGGGCAAGCTGCAGGCGGCAGGCTTCACCGTCACCGAGCAGAACTGCACCTCCTGCACCTACCCGTCCAACAACCTGATCGCGGACTGGCCCGGCGGACCGGCCGACCAGACCGTCATGTTCGGCTCCCACCTCGACAGCGTCTCGGCGGGCCCGGGCATCAACGACAACGGCTCGGGCTCCGCGACCCTGCTGGAGAACGCGCTCGTCCTCGCGCAGAAGAACCCCACCCTGACCAAGCACGTGAGGTTCGCCTGGTGGACCGACGAGGAGCAGGGCCTGAACGGCTCGGAGTTTTACGTGGGCCGGCTCAGCAGCGCCGAGAAGGCCGCCATCAAGGGCTACTACAACTTCGACATGGTCGGCTCGCCCAACGGCGGCTACTTCATCAACAACCTCAACTCCACCACCGCCGCGCCGCTGAAGGCGTACTGGGCCTCGCTGAACCTCGCCCCCGAGGAGAACACCGAGGGCCAGGGCCGCAGTGACGACTACTCCTTCCAGCAGGGCGGCATCCCCACCTCCGGCTACGCGGCCGGAGCCAGCGCCCGCAAGACCTCGGCACAGGCCACGAAGTGGGGCGGCACCGCGAACGCGGCGTACGACTCCTGCTACCACAGCTCCTGCGACACGACCAACAACATCAACGCGACGGTCCTGGACCGCAGCGCCGACGGGGTCGCCTACGCGATCTGGAAGCAGGCCGTCGGCGGCGACACCCCGGCGCAGGACTTCTCGATCAGCACCTCCCCGGCCGCCGGCTCCGCCGACCCGGGCACCAGCGTCACCTCCACGGTGAACACCACCACCGTGAGCGGCAGCCCCCAGACGCTCGCCCTGTCGGTCTCCGGCGCCCCGTCCGGCGTGACCGCGACGCTCAGCCCGACGTCCGTGCAGTCCGGCAGCTCCTCGACGCTCACCGTCCAGGTCGGCGCGGGCACCGCCCAGGGCACCTACACCCTGACCGTCACCGGCACGGGCACGGTCGGCCACAGCACCACCTACACGCTGACCGTCGGAGGCGGCCAGGGCACGTGCACCCCGCGCCAGGTCGTCGTCAACGGCGGCTTCGAGAGCGGCAGCAGCCCGTGGACCGCCACGTCCGGGGTCATCACCAACCAGTCCGGCCAGGTCTCGCACAGCGGCTCGTACATGGCGTGGCTGACCGGCTACGGGACCTCCCACACGGACAGCGCCTCGCAGTCGCTGACCCTCCCGGCCGACTGTGCCACGGCGCGGCTCGCCTTCTACCTGCACATCGACACCGACGAGAACGAGAACGTGGTCTACGACCGGTTCACCGTCTCGGTGGGCGGCCAGACCCTGGAGACCCTGTCCAACCTGGACGCGGCCCCGGGCTACGTGCTCAAGACCTACGACGTGTCCCGGTTCGCCGGCCAGACCGTCACCCTGAAGTTCCAGGGCGTGGAGGACCAGTCCCTCCAGACCTCCTTCGTCGTGGACGACGTCACCCTCCAGGCGAGCTGACGCCCGCCTGATCCCTCCCGAGCGGCACGTGCCCCGGCTTCACGGCCGGGGGGCGTGCCGCTCGGCCGCGTCCCTGGCAGGTGTCAGTAATGGCGCGGGGACATGACCTGGGGATCGGCGTCCGGGGCCTCGAGGACGCAGCGCGGGAGGCCCGGGCCGGGTGTCGCGCGGACGGACACCGGCGTCGGCGGCTCGGTCGGCAGTTCCACCTGCACGGTGACGGGCCGGTCGTGGTGCGTGGTGCCGTGGCCGGTCTCCTTGCCGTCGACCAGGATCTCCACCTCGACGTGGTGGCCGGTCTCGACGGTGGCGCTGACGGAGTGCCCCGCATGATCGATGTGGAAATGATGGCGTCGTCTCATGAGGTCGCCTCCGTCGGGGCACTGCGAACCATCCCCCCGTCCAGCGTAACCGCGGGTGGCACCGACGGCAGGTCGGCCAAGGCGGCGCCGGGGCGGGCCGGGTTCCCCGGAGCGTTTTGGTTTGGGGGTGGATCCTCAATACGATCCGGCGATGATCACAAGAAAATGGGTGGCGGCCGGGGCCTGCGGCCTGTTGGCCACTCTGGCGGTCGGGCTCTTCCCGGCGAATGCCGCTGCCGGCGAACCGGTGGCGAAGGAGTCCCCCAAGGTCGAGCTGGTCCTCGACGTCAGCGGCTCGATGCGGGCGACCGACATCGACGGAAAGTCCCGGATGGCCGCGGCGAAGCAGGCCTTCAACGAGGTGCTGGACGCCACGCCGGACGAGGTACAGCTCGGGATACGGACCCTGGGGGCCACCTATCCCGGTGACGACCGGCAGCTCGGCTGCAAGGACACCAAGCAGCTCTACCCGGTCGGCAAGCTCGACCGGACCGAGGCGAAGACGGCGGTGGCCACCCTGGCCCCCACCGGCTGGACGCCCATCGGGCCGGCCCTGCTGGGCGCGGCCGAGGACCTCAAGGGCGGTGACGCCACCCGGCGGATCGTGCTCATCACGGACGGCGAGGACACCTGCGCCCCGCTCGACCCGTGCGAGGTGGCGCGGGACATCGCTGCCCAGGGCATCCATCTGGTCATCGACACGCTCGGGCTCGTCCCGGACGCCAAGACGCGCAACCAGCTGATCTGCATCGCCGAGGCCACGGGCGGCACCTACACCTCGGTGCAGCACACCGCCGAGCTCTCCGGCCGCGTCAAGCAGCTGGTGGACCGCGCGGCCACCCCGGTCGTCACCCCGGTGGCGACCGAGGGCGCCAAGCAGTGCGCGGGCGCCCCTCAGCTTGGCGCGGGCCTGTACACCGACCGTGAGACCTTCGGCGAGCACCGCTGGTACCGGGTGGACGTCAAGCCCGGCCAGGAGCTGCGCGCTTCGGTGAGCATCGCCGCCGACCGGGCCGTCAACAACGACTACGGCGTCATGCTGCGTGCGACGACCGTGCACGGGCGGGAGATCGTCCGCGGCTCGGAGGCGGGCGACGGACGCACCGACATGATCTCGGCCGGTCTGCGCTATCCGAAGGCCGAGCTCGACTCCGACGCCGACGAGGACGGCACGTCGGCAACGGAGACCGTCTGCCTGCAGATCAGCAACTCCTTCTCGGCGCCCGCCTCGGTCAAGACCACGCCGGGCCTGCCCGTCGAGCTCACCATCGACCTGGTCGACGGGCCCGACGAGGCCTCCGACGCGGCGGCGTTCGGCCTCGGCCGCGGCTGGTGGCTGCTCGGCGTGCTGGTGCTCGCCGGTCTCGTCGCCGGTCTGCTGTGGGGCTGGATCTCCCGCTGGCGTATCTCGGTCTGGAGGACCAACTGATGCGTACCGTACGCATACTGACCACCGCTGCCCTCGCCGTCGGCGGTGTGCTCGGCATGGCCGGCGCGGCCGCGGCGGACACCCCGTCGGCGAGCGCGAGCCCGAGCCCCGGCGGCAAGTCGTCCGGGCCGACCGAGGCGGGTACGGCGTTCCGTACCGCCACGGCGATCCGGCCCGGCCAGCGGGCCACGGCCGACGCATCCACCGGTGACTACCTCTACTGGGTGGTCCCGCTGGACTCGGGGCAGCGGGCCACGGTCAAGGCCACGGTGAAACTGCCTCCGGCGGCGAACCGGCACGGCGCCTCGACCTGGCAGCTCGACGTCTACGACGGGCTGCGCCGCCGCCAGGCGTGCACGTACGGCACGCAGCAGGCCGCGGCGGCCAAGGAGGCCGCCTCGGTCGAGCTCTCCTGCACCCTGCGCACCGTCCGCCCGGGAGCCGAGCCCTGGGCCAACGACCCGCTGCCCGGCAGCTACTACGTCCGTCTGACGGTCGTCGGCGTGGCGGAGGAGGACCTCGGTCTTCCGGTACGGGCCGAGGTCGAGGCCGTCACCCGGGACACGGGAGGCGCCTACGCGGTGGACGGCGCCCTGGCGGCGCCGCTCGTACCCGGCATCGGCAAGACCGCGCAGGCGGCCTCCGGGAGTTCGGCGAAGCCGCAGCCCGCGGCCGTCGGCGAGCCGGCCGACGGCTGGTCCGGCGGCCGCTGGTCCGACCGCTGGGTCTGGACCGCGGCGGGCGGACTGCTCGGCGCCCTCGCCGGCATCTTCGGGTACTCCCTCACCCGCGGCAGGGGCCGCCCCTCCGGGGTCCCGCCCCGCGCCTGACCGCCCCGGCGGCCACGGCATCCCGCCGTGGCCGCGCGCCGGGGCCGACTTCCGGGCCCGGGGTTCAGTAGCCCGCCTCGGCGCGGCCCGAGTCCGCCGAGATGTCCAGTCGGCCCGGCGCGGCGGGATCGTGCATTCCGGGGGCGACGTCACAGCGGCCCGTCCCCACCCGGTCCGTGACCCGGAACCGGGTGGCCGTGGGCACGGTGAGCCGGATGTGGCCCGCGCCCGCCCGGGCGGTGACCTGTTCCGGCGGGCCGACGAAGCGGGCGACGGCCGAGCCCGCCCCGGCCCGGAGGTCGGCCTGCGGCGAGGTGAGACCCGAGGCTTCGAGCGAGCCTGAGCCGACGCTCGCCCGCAGGGGTCCGCGCAGCGCGGTCAGCCGGAGCCGC
Organism: Streptomyces sp. NPDC051364; assembly: GCF_040682115.1. NCBI lineage: Bacteria > Bacillati > Actinomycetota > Actinomycetes > Kitasatosporales > Streptomycetaceae > Streptomyces > Streptomyces sp. NPDC051364. Next base: position 87,353 of record NZ_JBFBAH010000007.1, read on the forward strand.
CCGGCACCGACCTCGACGTCGACGGCGCCGCCCAGCCCGCTGATGTCCACCGTGCCGGAGCCCGCAGTCACCTTCACCGGAATGCCGGCGGGCACGGTGACGCCCAGGTCGACCGAGCAGCCGAGGCCGGATTCCACCACGGCCCCGACCGCCGGGCAGCGCGGCGTCAGCTTCAGGGTGTCGCCGAGCCAGCTCTCCTCGATCTTCGGAGCGGTCAGCGACCAGCGCGCCTCGGCCCGGTACACCACCTGCCGGTCGGAGCGGGGCGTGACGCGCACGTCGGCGCCGCCCGCGTCGATCTCCACGGCGGCCACCGGCCGTTCGCCGCTGCCGCCGCTCAGCGTCCCGCTCTCGGTGGACGTGTACGCCCAGACCTGCCAGGCGGCCGGGGCGACGACGAACACGGCGCTCAGGACCGCGGCCACGAGCCACGCCACCCGCCGCGGACGCCACCCGCCTGCGTCGCCGCTCCCGCCACCCCCGCCGCCGCCCCGGCTCACGAGGTCCCGTCCAGGAAGCGCAGCACCGCCAGCACCCGCCGGTGGTCGCCGTCGGCCTGCGGCAGATCGAGCTTGGCGAGGATGTTGTTGATGTGCTTGGCGACCGCGCTCTCGCTGATGACGAGCTGGGCCGCGATCCCCGCATTGGAACGCCCCTCGGCCATCAGCGAGAGCACCTCCCGCTCGCGCGGGGTGAGCCGCTCCAACGGGTCGATGCCCCCGCCGCGGCGCAGCAGCAGCTGCGAGACGACCTGCGGGTCGAGCGCGGTACCGCCGGCCGCGACCCGCTTGAGGGCGTCGATGAACTCCTCGACGTCGGCGACCCGCTGCTTGAGCAGGTATCCGATGCCCCCGGTCCGGCTGGCCAGCAGATCGGCGGCGTAGCGCTCCTCCACGTACTGGGAGAGCAGCAGCACCGAGGTCCCGGGCCACTGTCGGCGGATCATCAGGGCGGCGCGCACCCCCTCGTCGGTGAAGCCGGGCGGCATGCGGACGTCGACCAGGGCGAGGTCGGGCCGGTGTTCGGCGACGGCGGCGAGCAGGGCCTCGGCGTCCGCCGTCTCGGCGGCCACCTCGAATCCGGCCATTTCGAGGACCTTGACCAGCCCTATTCGCAGCAGCACCGAATCCTCGGCGATCACAGCCCGCACGGCAGCTCCACAGTCACGACGGTCGGGCCCCCGAGGGGGCTGTTGATCAAGATGGTTCCGTCGACCGACCCTACGCGTTTACGCAGGCCCACCAGCCCGGTGCCGCGGGCCGGGTCCGCGCCGCCCACCCCGTCGTCGGTGACGGTGATGCGCAGCAGGTCGGCGTCCCGGCGGGCCTCCACGCGGCAGCGGGAGGCCTTGGCGTGCTTGGCGACGTTGGCGAGGGCTTCGGAGACGACGAAGTAGGCGACGGCCTCGACGGTGGGACCGGGCCGGTGTGCCAGCTCCACGGTCAGTTCGACGGGCAGGGGTGCCCGGGCTGCGATCCCGGAGAGGGCCGCGTCGAGTCCCCGGTCCTCCAGGACGGCCGGATGCAGGCCGCGTACCAGGCTGTTGAGTTCCTCGATGGCCTCCTTGGCCTCGCGGTGGGCCTCGTCGATCACGGCCTTCGCCTCGGGCGGCAGGTCGGTGAGCGTGGCGCGGGCGATGCCGAGGTTCATGGCGATGGCGACCAGCCGCTGCTGGGCACCGTCGTGCAAGTCCCGTTCGATCCGGCGGCGTTCGAGGTCGGCGGCGTCGAGGACACCGGCCCGGCTCTCGGCGAGGTCCTCGACGCGGCGCTCCAACTCCCTGGCCCGGTTGGGTCCGAGGAGGGCGGCCGCGGCGAAGGCGTCGAGCCGGGCCAGGGCGGCGGCCAGCCAGGGGGTGGCCAGCAGCAGCAGAGCGCCGAGCACGGTGACGACGTCGTAGCCCTGGGTCCAGCCCAGGTCGCGGTCCCCGACCGGCAGCAGCCACGACCAGGCGTACACGCTCGCCCCGGCGACCCCGCACGCCCAGGCGAGGACGATCAGGGCCCCGCCGGCCCCGGCGAGCGGGCTGACGAGCAGGTGGTACCCGTACTGCCGCCAGGTCGACTCGGAGCGCAGCCGTTCGAGTAGCCCGCGCGGGCGCAGCGGCCGGTGCGCGTATCCGACGGCGGGTATCTCCAGCTCCACCAGCTCCCGGAACCGGCTGCGTTGCAGCAGGGTGAGCAGTGGACTCAGAAGCAGCATCACGAGCAGTGCGGCCGCCGCGCGGCCCGGCGCCACGACCGTGCACGTGAACACGGACACGGCCGGCAGGGCCGTCGGGATCCCGGCGACGGTGAAAGCGGTGCTGCGCCAGGCCCACGCCGACCAGGGAGCGTGGGCGGCGATCCAGCTGGTGGTACGCCGCAGCGCCCCGGAAAGTCCCATACCCGTACGGTAATCGCACTGGTCAGAGCCGTGCCATCACCCTGGTGCCCGCCCGGTGGTGCAGCCAGTGCCACCCCCGGTCCGGACGGTGCCGCTACTGATTTCGATCCTCCGCGCGACCAGAGTGGTCGCCGTACCCGGGGGACGGACCGCCGGGGCCGGAAGGAGCTCCACCGCCATGACCCTCGTCGCCCCGCGCTTCCAGGCCCGCCCCACTCTCCGGCTGGCCACGCTGCTCAGCGGCGCCGGAGTGGCGCTCCTGCCCTGGATGGTGGTGCTGGCGAAGACGCTGCCGCAGACCGCGGAGGTCTCCAACTGGTCCACCGCCTGGATCGGGCTGGACGCCATGCTGGCTGCGGGACTGAGCGGTACGGGTCTGCTGCTGAGGCGGCACGACCCCCGCGCGGCGCCCCTGGCCGCGGCGACGGCCGCGCTGCTGGTGATGGACGCCTGGTTCGACGTGACGACCTCGGCTCCAGGCGGCGCCCGGGCGACGGCCGTGGCCCTGGCGGTGTGCGCGGAACTGCCGCTCGCGGCAGCGTGCGCGGCGATCGCGGCCCGCCGCCCGCACCACGCCTAGCTTGATCTTTAATCTGTGATGCCGAACGGTGCGTCGAACTCGATCACTCGGTTCGGTAACCGCCGCACACGGAAGCGGCCTTCGTCTGGATCATGTGCTCCGGCCACGGTCCTGTGCGGCAACGGTCCAGTGAGGTCACTGGCCAAGTTGTCGCTGATGGGAGAACACCGCCGCGGCCATGGCGGGCTCTACGCCGGTGTGGCCCATGGCCGGGCCGACACCAGTCGGCTGCGGCTCGAAACCCTCCCACCCCGGCCCGGGACGGCCGCCAGGCCGGAAGAACACCCGGCCCACACCCCGCCACGACGTCCACACAGTCCGCAGAACAGACACCGTGAAACCGAAAGCGAAGAAGTCCACGACCCCTCGCCCACGCCGCACAGGTTGAAGATCAAGCTAGGGCTGCGCCTGGACCGGGTGGCCGTCGTCGTCGGTCGGTTCCTTCTGCGTGGAGAACCGGGAGACGAACACGTCGAAGAGGCCGTCCGGGCGCCGGGTCAGTGTGGCCCCGTCCTGCCAGACGCCGTTGTCCGCCCACCACTGACTGCCGTACGGGTCGCCCTGGTTCTGGTGGATGTTGTGCATGCCGAGCCCCTCGTCGAAGGGCTCGCCGAAGATCAGGACCGGCCGGCCGGGGACGAGGACCGGCTCCAGCGCCTCGGAAGCCTCCAGGTAGGAGCCGGAGATCCAGGGCCGGGGCGGGTTCAGCCGGTCCAGGATGCGCTGGTACCACTGCGGCGGGTGTCCGCCGAGGAGACAGCCGGGGCGGTCCGCGAGCGCCGGGTGCCGTACGTAGTCGAGCGCGCCCGATCCGGACGTCCGGGCGAGGTCGTGGTAGCCGGGTGCGGGCGAGGCGACCGGGTCGAGCACCGAGGCGTGCAGGGTGAAGACCTTCCACTGCACGCCGGTCGTGGACTGCTTGCTGTCCACGTCGACGGCGCACGCGTAGCGGCCCGCGGGCGTGTCGACCTCCAGGTGGACGTGGAACCAGCGGCCCTGGTCGTCGGGCCGGTCGCGGAAGTGGCGGTGCAGGGTTCCGGACAGCACTCCGTAATTTTCGAGCGGCATGCCGCCAGTGAACCACCCGCCCCGCCCGGCGACGGGCGCCCCCGGGCGTGTCCGCGCCGTCCCGGCGCCCATGGGGAACACTTGACGGAACGTTGACTGTCTCCGGAGCGAGCCGTACCGGACCCGGTGGCTACGGTCCCTCCCATGCCCCTACCTCCTCCCCTCCCGGTCCTCCCGTACCGCAAGCCGACCCGCGGGCGCGACTACTGGGTACTGGACGACGTACTGCCGGATCCGGACGCCGTACGGGAGCGCTGCCTGGCCAAGGACGACTGGACCGAGGGCTATCCGCACAAGCCCGAGAGCTGGCCGGGGCTGCGGGCCATGCCGGGTCTCGAGCCCGATGAACTGGCCCTGGTGGAACGGCTGGTGCGGAAGTCGACCGGCGCCCCGAGGATCTGGGCCGAACGGCCCGCGGGCGGCGGCACGTTCAACCACAACTGTGTCCAGGTCGTCGGCGAAGGCGAATCCGAGCCGCGCCCGCACACCGATTCGCGGACCCTCTGCCGCTATGCCGCCGTGCTCTACCTCAACCCGAAGGTCCCGAAGGACTGCGGGACGAGCTTCTACCGCCAGAGCCTGCCCGGCGGCGCCCTCGGCGGCAACCAGGTGATCGCACCGCACAACAACCTGGTCGACGCGCTGGGCACCCGCTTCGTGTCCCCGGACTCCTTCACCGAGGACGTACGGGTCCCCCACCGCGCCAACCGGCTGCTGCTCTACTCCGCGAACCTGATCCACAGCGCCACCGGCTACTTCGGGCAGACCCTGGAGGAGAAGCGGATGACGGCCGTCTTCTTCTGGAAGGCCTAAGGGGTCTTCGGCGGCGGGCAAGATGTGACGGAAGTCTGACGGACTGCCGCCAGGCCTGGTGCGGGGGCGCCGGCGGTGGTCGAATCGGCCCGTGAGCCCAGCACCTGCACCCGTACCGGCACCACCCCCACCCGACCCCGACGGTCAGGGCGCGCCGGTCGGCCGCCGCCTGGTCCTCGGCATGGTCGGGCTCGGCGCGGCCGGACTGGTCGGCGCCCCGTACCTCCAGGGCGGTTTCGAGACCCTCCTCGGCGCGGCCGCCGACAAGGACCCCACCGGCCTCACCGGCCTGCTGCCGAACGGCGGCGGGTTCCGCTACTACTCGGTGGCCGCCTCCGTCCCCCGCCGCGGCCCCGAGAACTACCGGCTCACCGTCGACGGCCTGGTCGACCGCCCCATGGCGTACACCCTCGACGCACTGCAGCAGCTCCCGCAGACCCGGGTCGTACGGGACGTCCAGTGCGTCACCGGCTGGCGGGTTCCCGGCACCCCCTTCGAGGGGGTGCCGCTGGCGCGGCTGCTCGACGCCGCCGGGGTGCGTCCCGAGGCCCGGGCGATCCGCTTCAGCTGCTTCGACGGCACGTACACCGAGAGCCTCACGCTCCCCCAGGCCCGCCGGGACGACGTCATGGTGGCGCTGCGCATGCAGGACAAGCCGCTGGCCCACTCCCACGGCGGTCCGGTCCGGCTTTACGTCGCCCCCATGTACTTCTACAAATCGGCGAAGTGGCTCTCCGGCATCACCCTCACCCGTGACGTCGAAGCCGGGTACTGGGAGCGCCTCGGCTACGACGTCGACGCCTGGGTCGGCCGGTCGAACGGACGCGACGATGCCCCGACTGTCTGATCCGGTGCGGCAGCGCACCGAGCGGGTCTTCCGGTTCAGCCGCGCCGAGCGGTGGATCCACCGGGCCACCGCTGCGCTGATGGGCCTGTGCATCGCCTCGGCCGCCTGCCTGTACCTGCCACCGCTCGCCGAACTCGTCGGCCGCCGCCACCTCGTCGTGACCGTGCACGGCTGGTCCGGGCTGCTGCTCGTCGTGCCGTTCCTGCTGGGGCTCGCCTCGCGGGCCTTCCGGGCGGACCTGCGGCGCCTGGGCCGGTTCGGGCCGCACGACCGGGTCTGGCTGCGGGCCACCCTGCGGCGCGACCGGACGGCTGCGCGGCCCGCCGGGAAGTTCAACGCCGGACAGAAGGTGTACGCGGGCTGGCTGGCCGGGGCGGTGCTGGTGATGGCGGGCACCGGCGTGCTCATGTGGTGGACCGGCCTCGTCCCGGTCGTCCGGCGCACGGCCGCCACCTTCGTCCACGACTGGCTGGCCCTCGCCGTCGGCCTCGTGCTCGCCGCGCACATCGGCAAGGCCCTGGCCGATCCCGAGGCCCGGCGCGGGCTGCGTACGGGGTCCGTCGGCCGCGCCTGGGCCGAGCGCGAACACCCGCTGTGGCAGCCCGGACAACCCGAAGACTGAAAGGAGCCGGCCGACACGGATCGCCCGTCGGCCGGCCCGGCCTCAGCCGCCGTCGCGGACCGCGACGATGCCGTTGAAGACGCCGACGTACGCGGTGCCGTCGGGGCCGAGGGTGATCGGCGCCCAGTTGTTGTCGTACAGGGGCCCGGTGCCGGTCAGCTGCCGCCAGCGGCGCTCTCCGGTGCGGAAGTCCACCGCCGTCAGGTACCAGGCGTCGATCCCCCAGGCGTTGGGCTCCTTCTCGTAGAAGTAGAGCAGCCCGTTCGCGGTGGACAGCTTCGGGACGACGGAGGGCGCGCGGATGCCGCTCTGCCACACCGTGTCGCAGCCGCTGCCGTCGGCCCGGACGTCGATCCGGCTGACACCGCCGACGACCGACTTGCCGAGCAGCAGGCTGGTGAGGTTCTCGTAGCCGTAGTTGTTCTCGACGACGATGCTGTTGCCCCAGGTGATCAGGGAGTTGTCGGTGGTCGAGGCGCCGCTGCCGAACACCGGGACCTTGCAGACCAGCCGCCGGTCGGCCGGCACGTCCACGCCCCGCCGGTAGACCAGGACGTTCATCCGGTCGTCGGCGTTGTCGGTGATGGCGACGTAGCCGTTGCCGAAGAGGTCCGGGGTGGTGCCCGAACCCTGGTTCACGGAGCCGGGTTTGGTCCCCGTACCGCGGTCGTACGTCTGGCGCCACTGCACTTCGGGGGTGCCGTCGGCGGCGGCGCGGAAGTTGTAGAGCGCGTGGTCGGAGACGATCGACACACCGTCCTCGGCGACCGAGAAGGAGTTCTGGATCTCCTCGCCCGGGAGCCGGATCGAGCGGATCTGCGAGGTCTGCGGGTCCACGGTTCCGACGCGACCCTGCCGTGTGACCCACCAGATGCGGCCGTTCCAGTCGGGCATCACGGAGGTGACGGGGTCGCAGGTGCCGCTGGGCCGCAGGTTGGTCCAGGTGACGCAGTCGTGCGGGACCTGGCCGGTGAGGTCCCAGTCGTCGTCGACGGCGAACGTCCAGCTGCCGTCGGGTGCACGCGTGTGCGAGAGGCGCAGGATGTGCTGGCGGGAGTCGGCCAGGACGGCCCGGTCCTCGTTGTCGAGGTAGAAGTAGGCGCCGCCCGAGGTGTCCTTGAAGATCTTCGAGAAGTCGAGGGAGGTGATCGCCTCGACCGTCGAGGAACGCTGCGGAAGCTGGTGTTCCGCGAGTGTGGCCAGCGTACGGGGATCGAGGAGCTTGACCTTGAAGCCGGAGAAGGTCCCGCACACCGTGACCAGCCTGCCGCCCGCGTCGAAGGTGGCGGTGGCGCATTCACCGCCCAGGGCCGCGATCTTCTCGCTGCTCACCCGCGGGTTCCGGCCGAGCGGCCCGGACCAGGGGGAGGTGGCGCTGCCCCCGGCATCGGAGTGCATGCCGCTGCGGCCGTTGGGCGCGAGGAAGGGGTGCTGGGGCGGGGCCTCGCCGGGCAGCGGGACGGCGGCCGCGGGGGCGCCGTCGTAGTGGCTGACCAGGCGGTGGCCGGGGGCCTGGGGTATCTCCTCGGCCTGCGCCGGGGAGATCCCGTACATCGCCGTGAACACGATGAGGGCAGGGACCACGGCGCAGTTCAGCGCTCTTCGGAACATCCGGACTTCCTCCGTTCTCTTCAGTTTTATTGACAGTGCGTATGACATCGCGCCGCCGCCAGACGCTAGATCGCACCGCATGAGGAGTCCATGGAAGAGCCGGATGATTCACGAAGGCGCAACAGTCGATCAAGCCGGACCGGCCGCCGCCCGCCGGCCTACGGGCGCAGGCCGGAGACGACTTGGGCGGTGGCCGACAGACCGTCGTGGATGGTTGCCGCCATGCTGCTGCTCGCGAGGTAGAAGCCGAGCAGCGCGCAGACGAGGGCATGGGAGAACTTGAGGCCGCCGCTGCGCATGAAGATCCACGCGAGGACGAGGAGCAGCACGACCACGGAGAGAGAAATCACCATCGATACCTCCTTAGGCGGCGCCATCGTGGCGCAGGAGGGGGTGCCTTCGGGCGAAACCCGTGTCCGCCGTACGGGTGTTGACCGTCCGTGACGGGCGATCAGTGCTTGACGATCTCTTCCCAGCGGGTCGTACGGTCGCACCGCCGGGGCGACGGGCCGACGCGACGACGCCGACTTCGACGCGCAGGGAGCGCGGCGCCCGAGGGAACACGAACCCGGTCACATCGTCCGGCGGCGAGACACCGCCGAGCGCGGCCCGGGCGCGCGCGGGTATTGCCGCGCCGCCCGCACCCGTGCCATATATGTCTAGACCTTTACGAGGAAGCGGATGCCGAGGAAGGCCCCCCGTGCGACGCACCGCCCCCCTGCTCGCCCTCTGCCTGGCCGCCGCCGGGCTCGCCGCCTGCACGGCGGCCGACACCACGCCCCCGGCGGCCCCTGCCGGGATCACCGCGCAGGCCGGCAGCGCCACCTCCGTGCACGTCATGTGGCAGGCGGCGTCCCCGGCCGACGGGGTGACCAACTACCAGGTGTTCCAGGCGGGCCGGCTGGTGCGCGAACTCCCGGCCGACAAGACGATGGTGGACATCACCGGCCTCACCCCGCAGACCGCCTACGCCTTCACCGTCCGGGCCCGGGACGCCGCCGGCAACGCCTCCGCCCCGAGCGCGTCCGCCGAAGCCGCCACCCCGGCGGCCAAGGCCGAGGACCGCCAGGCCCCCACCACCCCCGCCCGCACCACGGGCCGGGCCGACGGGCCCCGGGCCGCCACCCTGTCCTGGGCTGCCGCGACCGACGACACCGGCGTGACCGCTTACGACGTCTACCAGGGCGGCATCCGGATCCACACGGCCGGCTCCGCCGAGACCGCGACCACCCTGACCGGCCTCCAGCCGGACACCGTCTACACCTTCACCGTCCGCGCCCGCGACGGCGCGGACAACTCCTCCCCCGACGGCCCGGCGGTGGACGTGACCACCCCGCCGTCCGCCGGCCAGGGCCCGGGCACCGCACCCGCCGAGTTCACCGCGACCGCCTCGCCCGGCGCCGTCACGCTGACCTGGACCGCCCCGGACACCGGCCGCCCGACCGGCGAGTACGAACTCCACGTCAACGGGAGGCCCGTGACCGTCATCCAGTTCGGCGCGGGCGCGCTTCCCCCGTCAGGGGCCGCCCGGGTGGAGCACCGGCTCACGGTGACCGAGCCCGCCGGCACGCAGTGGACGCTCAAGCTGCGCGCCCGGCTGCCCGACGGCAACTGGGGGGCGTTCTCCGCGGAACGGCGCATCGTACTCGTGGCATGAGGCGGGCGGCCGATGTCCCGGCAACGTGACAGCAATACGGACCGAACGGCACGACCGGACAAGAAGATCGCGCACAATACATCCGTGTTCGGTGAGTACGCGTTCAACAGAAAAGAGCCGGATTCCGCGGAGGCCGACGGCGATCCCGAGCCGGCTCGCGGCGCCCTGCCCGGTAACCTGCCGCCCGACCCGGCGGGCTTCATCGGCCGGGAGGACGAACTCGCCGCACTTCACTGCCTTTTGCGCTCCCGCAGGCTGACCACCCTCACCGGGGTGGGCGGCGTCGGCAAGTCACGGCTCGCCCTGCGGGCCGCCACCGACCCCGAACAGGACCGGCCCGACGGGGTCTGGTGGGTGGACCTCTCGCCGCTGCGCGACCCCGGCCTGCTCACCATGACCGTCGCCCACGCCGTCGGCCTGGCCGACCACTCCGCCCGCCCCCTCGACGAGGAGCTGTGCGCGTGGGTGGCCGACAAGGAGCTGCTCCTCGTCCTCGACACCTGCGAGCACATGGTGGCCGAGTGCCGCCATCTCGTGGGCGAACTCCTCCAGTCCGCACCCGGACTGACGGTGCTGGTCACCTCCCGGGAGCCGCTCGGCAGCCCCTGCGAGAAGGTCGTCGAGGTCTGCCCGCTGCCCTTCGAGGGACCCGACAGCGAAGCCCTCGCCCTGTTCCGCGCCCGCGCCGTGGCCGCGACCCCGCAGGCCGCGGCCGCCTTCGAGGACCCCGAACGGGCCGAACTCGCGGCCGAGGTCTGCCGGCGCCTCGACGGGATCCCGCTGGCCCTTGAACTCGCCGGCGCCCGGCTGAGGCTGTGGACGCTGGAGCAGATGGCGCAGCGCCTCTGCGCCCGCTTCGCCGTGCTGTCCGACACCCGGCCCGTGCTCCAGCCCCGGCACCGGACGATGCGGACCGCGATCGGCTGGAGCCACGAGCTGTGCGAGCCGCTGGAACGGCTGCTGTGGGCCCGGCTGTCCGTCTTCACCGGGGACTTCGACGTCGCCGCGGCCCGGGCGGTGTGCTCGGGCGGCCCGCTGCCCGCCTCCCGGGTGGAGCGGGTGCTGGCGGGGCTGGTCGCGAAGTCCGTCGTGCGGCGCAGCCAGGAGCGCGGGGCGGGAGCCCGCTACCGGATGCTGGACACGATCCGCGAGTACGGCCACGACTGGCTGACGGAGCTCGGCGAGGTGCAGACGGTCGCCGACCGGCACGCGCACTGGTACGCGGCGCTCTCCCAGGCGGCCGACCGGGGCTGGCTGAGCCCGGACCAGGTGGACTGGTACCGCAGGATGTCCGCCGAGCACGCGCAGCTGCGGACGGCGCTGGAGCACCTCCTCGGCGCCGATCCGGCGGCCGCGCTCGAGATGGCCGGGGCCCTGTGGTTCTTCTGGTTCTCGTGCGGGCACGTCCACGAGGGCCGGGGCTTCCTGGAACGGGCGCTGGAAACGGCCCCGGGCACGGGGGCCGCGTACGCCCAGGCCGTGTGGGCCCTCGGGCTGACCGCCCTGCTCCAGGGGGACATGGACGCGGCCCGGCAGCTGGGCGCGGAGTGCACCCGTGCGGCGGCCCGGCTGGCGGATCCCGAGCCGGAGCTGCGCGCGGCCTATCTGCACGCGGTGTCGGTGCTGATGCCCGGGGATCCCGTACGGGCGCTGGAGCTGGCGGGGCCCCGGGCGCGGGCCGGCCACGGCGGCCGGACCAGCGGTCCGGGCTGGCTCCTGTGCCGGCTGGCCACCAGCTACGCCCTGTGCGACCTGGAACGCTTCGAGGAGGCCGCCGAGGAGGCGCGGCGGCTGCGCGAGGCGTGCGCGGAGCTGGGCGAGCGCTGGCTGCGGGCGTACGCGGACTACGTGCTGGCGGTCTCGGCGCTCGGGCTCGGCCACCACGGGGAGGCGGCGCGCCACGTACGGGCGATGCTCTCGGGCAAGCGGCTGCTCGGCGACCGGTTCGGGATAGCTCTCGGCCTGGACATGCTCGCGGCGGCGGTGGCGGCCCTGGGCGACGGGGAACTCGCGGCGCGGCTGCTGGGCACCGGGCACGCCTGGTGGCGGACGGTCGGCCGGCCGCAGATGGGCTCACCCTCGCTGACGGCCCTGCGGGACCGGGGCGAGCGGCAGGCTCGCGCGGCGATCGGCGACGAGGCCTACGAGGCCGCGTTCCTGGGTGGAACTACGGCGTCCACCGGCTGAACTCCAGCCGGTGGGGCCGCATAACGTCGGAGCTCCCGTCAGTACGGGAGGGGTCTGCCCGACGGTGTGCGCAGGTCCAGGTCTCGGGGTGCGGGCTTGGGGACGGGCTTGCGGATCAGCTGCTGGCGCATGCGGCCTCCTCGCTCAGACCAGGGCCGGGCGGCGGGGTTCCACCGCGCGGCCGTCGGGGAGCAGCTCACCGGTATCGTCGAAGATCACCAGGCCGTTGCAAAGCAGACTCCAACCCTGTTCGGGGTGGAAGGCCACGGTGCGGGCGGCGTCGTGATCGGCGCTGTCGGCGGACGGGCAGGGGGGCTGGTGGGAGCACATGGCGCACCTCCTCGCAAAGTGGGGCGGGAGGGCCGGTGGTCACCCGGTCAAATCCGCGATCCACGGTGGCGGTGAGTATTGCTGATCGCCGCCCCCGGACGGAACCCATTTCAAGGGTCCAGTTCAGGGTGTGTATGCCCGCTCACCATGCGCTCATGCCCGGTACCCGGATCGTTCACCCGACGCCCCTTGGCGGACGCCGCCGACGCGCCCCGCAGGGGTGTTCAGGGCGGGAGCGGGCGTGGCCGGGATCACGTGCGGCGCGAGCCCTCGCCCGGCTGCCGCCGTGCCGGCGCGGGCTAGGGTGCCGGTGATCACCGACCGCCCGCTGATCACCGCGAGACCCCGTGAGACCCGAGGAGAGATCCGTGGCCACTCCGCCACCGCAGCACGGCGCCGGCCCGTACCACCCGTACAGCCCGCAGCAGGGCGTCCCCCACTCCCCGTACGGCGTGCCGCCGCAGGCGGTCCCGTACGGCCACCAGCCGGTGCCGCAGGCCCCGTACGGCTGCCGCGTGTGCGGGGCCCAGCCGGCCGTGCAGGCCACCGTGCGCGGGCACCAGGGCATGCTGGTGCTGATGCGCTTCCTGCGTCAGGAGGGGCCGTTCTGCCGCGACTGCGGGCTCGCCACCTACCGCAGGATGTCCGCGGACACGCTGTGGCAGGGCTGGTGGGGCCCGCTGTCGGTGTTCATCACACCCGTCACCGTGCTGCTGAACCTCGGCGCGCGGGCGCGCTTCGTCAGGCTCGCTCCCCCGGTCGGCGGCATCCTGCCCTCGCTGAGCCCCGGCAAGCCGCTGTGGCGCCGCCCGCCGGCACTGATCTTCCTCGCGGTGACCGTGCTCATCGCCTTCACACCGCCCCTCCTCGTGCTGCTGGGCCTGATGGCCGGGGACGACGGGCTGCCGACCGGCCCGGCCATCGGGACGTGCGTGCGCGACGCGGACAAGCTGCGCAACGAGAAGCTGGTTCCGGAAGCCTGCGGTTCCCCGCTGGCCAAGTACCTGGTCACCAAGCAGCGGGGCACCGGCGGCGCGGACTGCGCGGACGGCGACCTGATCAGCGTCCCCGACAAGTGGGCCGAGGGCGCCCACTCGTTGTGCCTCACGCCCGTGCACTGACGGACTCACACGTGAGGCACGGCGGCCGGCTAGCGGATCGGCATCTGCGAGATCGTGCGGGCGATCACCAGTCGCTGGATCTCGCTGGTGCCCTCGAAGATGGTGTAGATCGCGCTGTCGCGGTGCATGCGCTCCACCGGGTACTCGCGGGTGAAGCCGTTGCCGCCGAGGATCTGGACCGCCTGGGCGGTGACCTTCTTGGCGACCTCGCTCGCGAACAGCTTCGACATCGAGCCCTCCGCCGAAGTGAAGGGCTTGCCCGCGACCGCCATCCAGGAGGCCCGCCACACCAGCAGCCGGGCCGCGTCGATGGAGGTCCGCATGTCGGCGAGCTGGAAGGCCACGCCCTGGTTGTCGATGATCGGGCGGCCGAACTGCGTACGGGTCTTGGCGTAGTCGAGGGCGACCTCGTACGCGGCGCGCGCGGTGCCGACGGCCATGGCGCCGACCGCCGGGCGGGAGGCCTCGAAGGTGGCCATGGCCGCGTTCTTCACGCGCTCGCCGCCGCCCGCCTTGGCCCGCTCGCGGGCCCGCGCGAGGCGCTCGTCCAGCTTGTCCTTGCCGCCGAGCAGGCAGGAGCCGGGCACGCGTACGTCCTCCAGGACCACCTCGGCGGTGTGCGAGGCGCGGATGCCGTGCTTCTTGAACTTCTGGCCCTGGGACAGGCCCGGGGTGTTCGGCGGCACGATGAAGGAGGCGTGGCCCTTCGAGCCGAGCTCCGGGTCGACGACGGCGACGACGATGTGGACGTTGGCGATGCCGCCGTTGGTCGCCCACGTCTTGGTGCCGTTGAGCACCCACTCGTCCTTGGCCTGGTCGTAGACCGCCCGGGTCCGCATCGAGCCGACGTCGGATCCGGCGTCCGGCTCGGAGGAGCAGAAGGCGGCGACCTTCACGTCGTCCGGGGTGCCGTACATCTGCGGGATCCAGGTGCCGATCTGCTCCTCGGTGCCGTTCGCGACGACGCCGATGGCGGCGAGCCCGGTGCCCACGATCGACAGGGCGATGCCCGCGTCACCCCAGAACAGTTCTTCCATGGCCATCGGGATGCCGAGGCCGGTAGGGTCGAAGAACTGCTGGGCGTAGAAGTCGAGCGAGTAGATGCCGACCTTCGCGGCCTCCTGGATGACGGGCCACGGAGTCTCTTCGCGCTCGTCCCATTCCGCGGCTGCGGGCCGGATCACGTCGGCTGCGAAGCCGTGGATCCAGTCCTGTACCTGCTTCTGGTCGTCATTGAGCTCCATGGTGAACTCCGCCATGTCCCCTCCAGCTGTGCATCCACCAGTGCGTTACTAGCGGTAACCCTTACGGTGGCCACAGTCTGTTACCGGCGAGTAGCGACTGTCAAGCAGAGTCGTCCGCGGTACAGCCGATTCCTTCGCGAGGGTGTGCGGGGTGTTACGTTGCGTGGGCGTCACGCACCATCGCAAGGGCGGGGAGAGAAACACGTCATGGAGACCACTCAGCAGGCCGGCGAACCGGGAGCGGCCGAGCGCCGCAGGCGGGAGCTGCTCGAAGCGGCCGACCGGGTCGTCCTCCGGGACGGCCCCAAGGCTTCCATGAACGCCATCGCGGCGGAGGCCGGCATCACCAAGCCGATCCTCTACCGGCACTTCGGCGACAAGGCCGGGCTCTACCAGGCCCTCGCCGTACGGCACACCGACGCCCTGCTCGACTCGCTGCGGGCCGCGCTCGACGCCCCGGCCGAGCGCCGCAACCGGGTGGAGTCCACCCTCGACACCTATCTCACGGCCATCGAGGCCCGCCCGCAGGTGTACCGGTTCCTGATGCACCCGGCCGAGGACTCGCACGCCGCCGAGCGCGGCTTCGACGTGGGCCTGCACTCGGCTCCGCTGCTGCGCCGGCTCGGCGAGGAACTCGCCGACGTGATCGGCGAGCGCGTTGACCTCGGCCCCGGCGGCGAACGCCTGGCCCGGATCTGGGGCCACGGCATCGTCGGCATGATGCACGCCGCCGGCGACTGGTGGCTCGGCGAACGCCCGTGTGACCGCGCGGAGTTGGTCACCGGACTCACCGACCTGCTGTGGGGCCGGCTGGCCACGGCCGGCAACCGCCTGGACGGCCCGGGCTTCTAGGGAGCGAGCGGGGTCCCCGGCCGGGGACCCCGGTTCAGTTCTGCGCGGCCGCCGCGGCCCGCGCGCCCCACGGCGCCTTGCGGATCGCCCGCCGCAGCCGCCGGGCGCGCAGCCCGGTGACGCGGTCCGCATAGACCGTGCCGTCGAGGTGGTCGCACTCGTGCTGGAGGCAGCGGGCGAAGAACCCGGTGCCGGCGATCCGTACCGGCGCGCCGTCGGAGGTGACCCCTTCGACGACCGCGCGGTCGTACCGGACGGTGCCCGCCTCCAGGCCCGGCAGCGACAGGCAGCCCTCCGGGCCGCGGAACTCGTCCCCGTCGGCCTCCACCAGCCGCGGGTTGACGATGTGCCCGACGTGGCGCACGTCCTCGTCGTCGGGGCAGTCGTACACGAACACCCGCTGTCCGAGGCCGATCTGGTTCGCGGCGAGGCCGACGCCCTCTGCGGCGTACATCGTCGCGAACATGTCCTCGATGAGCCGGTCGAGGGCCGGGCCGAATTCGGTGACCTCCGCGCAGGCCGAGTGGAGCACCGGATCGCCCAGGAGGCTCATGGTGCGGACGAGGCCGGTGGTACCGGGAATGGGGCGCTGTCGCATGGCCGTAAGGGTACGACGGGCGAATATATGAGGAGATCTGCGGCGCCCTGGGGGCGCCGCGGTCAAGGCCCCGGCCGGTACTGGATAGGCTGGGGCCGACCGACGCAAGGAGGACAAGGGACGATGGCAGGCAACACAGAGCCGCTTTCGCCGCGGGCCAAGCTGGCCGTGACGGCGGGCAAGGCCGCGGCGGCGGTGTCGCGGGCCGCGGGACGCGGAAGCGGATCGGTGATCGGTGGCAAGGTCGCACTCAAACTCGACCCCGATCTTCTCGGAGCGCTCGCGCAGCATCTCGACGTCGTCCTCGTCTCCGCGACGAACGGCAAGACCACGACGACCCGGCTGATCGCCGAGGCCCTGCGGGCCAGCGGTCCGGTCGTCTCCAACGCCCTCGGCGCCAACATGCCGGCCGGCATCACCTCCGCCCTCGCGGGCGGCTCGGACGCCAAGTACGGCGTCATCGAGGTGGACGAGAAGTACCTCGCCGGGGTGGCCCGGGACGTCACCCCCAAGGTGATCGCCCTGCTGAACCTCTCCCGCGACCAGCTGGACCGCGCCGCCGAGACCCGCATGCTCGCGGAGAAGTGGCGCGAGGGGCTCCAGGGCTCCAAGGCCGTCATCGTCGCGAACTGCGACGACCCGCTCATCGTGTGGTCGGCCTCCTCCTCGCAGAACGTGGTGTGGGTCGCCGCCGGCCAGGAGTGGAAGGACGACGCCTGGTCGTGCCCCTCCTGCGGTGGCGTCATGCAGCGCCCCGGCGACGACTGGTTCTGCGGCGAGTGCGGCTTCCGGCGCCCCACCCCGAGCTGGGTGCTGTCCGGGGACCACGTGCTGGACCCGCACGGCTCCGCCTGGCCGATCCACCTCCAGCTGCCCGGCCGCGCCAACAAGGCGAACGCCGCCACCTCGGCCGCCGTGGCCGCCGTCTTCGGCGTCCCGCCGCAGGTCGCGCTGGAGCGGATGTACCAGGTCCAGGCCGTCGCCGGCCGCTACGACGTGGTCAACTTCCAGGGCCGTGAGCTGCGCCTGCTGCTCGCCAAGAACCCGGCGGGCTGGCTCGAAACGTTTTCGCTGATCGACCCGCCGCCGACCCCGGTGATCCTTTCGGTGAACGCGCGCGGCGCCGACGGCACCGACACCTCCTGGCTGTGGGACGTGGACTACCCGCGCCTGGCCGGCCACCCGATCTTCGTGATCGGCGACCGCAAGCTGGACCTGGCCGTCCGCCTCGAGGTCGCGGGCCTGGACTTCCGGGTGTGCGAGACCCTCGACGAGGCCGTGCAGCTGGCGCCGCCCGGGCAGATCGAGCTGATCGCCAACTACACCGCCTTCCAGGACGTGCGCCGCCGCGTCGGCAACTAGTACTCATACCTCCAGAGGACACAAGAGCATGAGCGACAACAGCCTGCGTCTGGTGTGGGTCTACCCCGACCTGCTGAGCACGTACGGAGACCAGGGCAACGCCCTCGTGGTGGAGCGCCGGGCGCGCCAGCGCGGCCTGGACGTGCAGCGCGTGGACGTGCGCAGCGACCAGCCCATCCCCACCTCGGGCGACATCTACCTGATCGGCGGCGGTGAGGACCGGCCGCAGCGGCTCGCCGCGGAGCGTCTGCTCCGCGACGGCGGTCTGGAGCGGGCCGTCTCGAACGGGGCGATCGTCTTCTCCGTCTGCGCCGGCTACCAGATCCTCGGCAACGAGTTCGTCAACGACATGGGCGAGCGCCAGGAGGGCCTGGGCCTGCTCGACGTGGTCACCGTGCGCGGCGACGGCGAGCGGTGCGTCGGCGACGTCCTCGCCGACATCGACCCTCGCCTGAACCTGCCGCAGCTGACGGGCTTCGAGAACCACCAGGGCGTCACACACCTCGGCCCGACCGCGAAGCCCTTCGCCCGCACCCGCCTGGGCCGCGGCAACGGCACGGGCGACGGCACCGAGGGCGCGTACAACGACACGGTCTTCGGCACCTACATGCACGGCCCCGTGATGGCCCGCAACCCGCAGATCGCGGACCTGCTGCTGAAGCTGGCCCTCGACGTGAACGCGCTGCCGCCCATCGACGACCGGTGGTACGAGGCGCTGCGCGCCGAGCGCATCGCCGCCGCGACGCAGCCCGCTTAGCGCCGCGCAGGCCGCTCATCGGGGCGGCCCCGCAATCATGTGTTCGGCCCGGTTTTCCCTTGGGGGAACCGGGCCGACGTGGTTTCGTATGACGAGTACGACCAGCATGTGGAGGATGGTTCAGTCCACCTCTCCACCGCTTGTAGGGTGGCCGTAGTTCCAACCGGACGACGTGGTCCGGTCGTCGGCCCACGTTGCAAAGGTCTGTTCCTGCCATGCGCATTGGTGTGCTCACTTCCGGTGGCGACTGCCCCGGTCTCAACGCCGTCATCCGCTCCGTCGTGCACCGCGCCGTCGTCGATCACGGCGATGAAGTGATCGGCTTCCACGACGGCTGGAAGGGCCTGCTGGAGGCGGACTACCGCAAGCTCGACCTCGACGCCGTCGGCGGCATCCTCGCCCGCGGCGGCACCATCCTCGGCTCCTCCCGGGTACAGCCCGCGCACCTGCGCGACGGCGTCGAGCGGGCCCGCGGGCACGTTGCCGACCTCGGCCTGGACGCCATCATCCCGATCGGCGGCGAGGGCACGCTGAAGGCCGCGAACCTGCTCTCGCAGGCCGGTCTGCCGATCGTCGGCGTCCCGAAGACCATCGACAACGACATCGCCTCGACGGACGTCACCTTCGGCTTCGACACCGCCGTCGGGGTCGCCACCGAGGCCCTGGACCGGCTGAAGACCACCGCCGAGTCCCACCAGCGCGTGATGGTCGTGGAGGTCATGGGCCGCCACACCGGCTGGATCGCCCTGCACTCGGGCATGGCGGCCGGCGCGCACGCGATCGTCGTCCCGGAGCGCCCCTTCGACATCGACGAGCTGACGGCGATCGTCGGCGAGCGCTTCTCCGCGGGCAAGCGGTTCGCGATCGTCGTGGTCGCCGAGGGCGCCAAGCCGCGCGCCGGCTCCATGGACTTCCAGGACGGCGGCACCGACCAGTACGGCCACGAGCGCTTCGCCGGCATCGGCAACCTGCTCGCGGTCGAGCTGGAGCGGCGGCTGGGCAAGGAGGCCCGCCCGGTCATCCTGGGCCACGTCCAGCGCGGCGGTACGCCCACCGCGTACGACCGGGTCCTGGCCACCCGCTTCGGCTGGCACGCGGTCGAGGCGGCGCACCGCGGCGAGTTCGGGATGCTGACCGCCCTGCGCGGCACCGAGATCGAGATGGTCCCGCTCGCCGACGCCGTGCAGACCCTCAAGACGGTCCCGGCGGAGCGGTACGACGAGGCGCAGAACGTTCTGTGATATTTCCCCCCTTCTACGCCATTACCCCGTAGCGGCCGCCCCCGGACGAGTTCGTGTCCGGGGGCGGCACTACTGTGGTGGGGCACCACAGGTCAAGGGAGTGGACAGATGGATCACAGCGGTCACGGCATGGACATGCACATGGACATGGACCTGCCGCCGTTCACTCTCGGGCGCGGGCTGGAGTTCTCCTTCGACGCCTTCTTCCTGATCGGCTCGCTCGTGGGACTCGGCCTGTACCTGTGGGGTGTGGTGCGGCTGCGCCGGCGCGGGGACGCCTGGTCGCTGGGCCGGACCATCGCCTTCACCGCAGGCGTGCTGAGCATCGCCCTCATGATGTGCACCAAGCTGAACGACTACGGCATGGTCATGTTCAGCGTGCACATGGTCCAGCACATGGTGATCAGCATGCTCTCGCCGATCCTGCTGCTGCTGGGCGCACCGGTGACGCTGGCGCTGCGCGCGCTGCCGCCCGCCGCCCGCGGCCGCAAGGGACCGCGCGAGCTGCTGCTGATGCTGCTGCACAGCCGCTACATGAAGGTGATCACCCACCCGGTGTTCACCATCCCGATGTTCATCGCGAGCCTCTACGCGCTCTACTTCACGCCGCTCTTCGACTTCCTCATGGCGAGCAAGGCCGGGCACATCGGCATGATGGTGCACTTCCTGGCCGTCGGCCTGATCTTCTTCTGGCCGATCATGGGCGTGGACCCGGGCCCGCACCGCCCCGGATACGTGATGCGGATGCTGGAGCTCTTCGCCGGCATGCCGTTCCACGCCTTCTTCGGCATCGCCGTGATGATGGCGAGCGAGCCGATGATCAAGACGTACGCGAACCCGCCGGCCTCCCTCGGCATCGACCCGCTGCTCGACCAGCAGTGGGGCGGCGGCATCGCCTGGGCCTTCAGCGAGATCCCGTCGGTACTGGTGCTGATCGCGCTGGTCTACCAGTGGTACCACTCCGAGCAGCGGGCGGCGAAGCGCGCGGACCGGGCCGCGGACCGCGACGGCGACCAGGAGCTGGAGGCGTACAACTCCTATCTCGCCTCGCTCCAAGCGCGTGGCCAGTAGCGGAGGAGCACCTTCGCGCGCGACCATGGGGCATGACCGGATCCGTTAAGGCGATGGCCGTCATGACCTTCGCCGCTCTGGTGGCCGTCGCCACGTACTCCGTGGCCCTCGGCAGCAACGGCTGGCTGTGGTTCGCCTGGGTGGTCCTCGGCCTGCTGACCGCCGGCATGGCGGCGTCCCGCAAGACCTGAACCGCCGCACCCGCCGTACCGGCCCCCTCGCCCTGCCCGGGTCTTGCGGCCGGTCCCGACCGGCCCCCGGCCTCCGCATGAGCTCCCGGCGCCGCCCGGTCCGGTCCCGTCCGTCGCAGGCCGGCCGCGGCCGCGGCCGGCCTGCGTCCGCCTCCGGGTTTCCTGGTTCGCCATGCCCATCCGGCACCGTGTACGGCACACTGACCTGACGCCCAGGTGAAGGGAAAATGCCCCGGTGTTCTACCACTTGCTCAAGCACGTGCTGCTCGGTCCGCTGCTGCGGCTGCTGTTCCGCCCGCGCATCGAGGGACTGGAGAACATCCCGCCGGAAGGGGCCGCGATCATCGCGGGCAACCATCTGTCCTTCTCCGACCACTTCCTGATGCCGGCCATCCTCAAACGCCGGATCACGTTCCTCGCGAAGGCGGAGTACTTCACCGGTCCCGGGGTGAAGGGGCGGCTGACCGCGTTCTTCTTCCGCAGTGCCGGGCAGATCCCGGTGGACCGGTCGGGCAAGGACGCCGGACAGGCCGCGCTGCGCGAGGGGCTCGGGGTACTGGCCAAGGGCGAGCTGCTGGGCATCTACCCCGAGGGCACGCGCTCCCACGACGGGCGGCTGTACAAGGGCAAGGTGGGCGTGGCCGCGATGGCGCTCGGGTCCGGAGTGCCCGTCGTACCGTGCGCGATGGTCGGCACCTTCGAGATCCAGCCGCCCGGGCAGAAGATCCCGAACATCCGGCGCGTGACGATCCGCTTCGGCAAGCCGCTGGACTTCTCGCGATACGCCGGGCTGGAAGGCGAGCGGGCCGTGCTGCGGGCCGTCACCGACGAGATCATGTACGCCGTCCTCGGGCTGTCCGGCCAGGAGTACGTCGACCGGTACGCCGCCGAGGTCAAGGCGGAGGAGGAGGAAGCGCGGAAGAAGGCCCGGCGCAAGACGTGCTGAGCCTTCTCCCGTGCTGTGCTGTCCTGTGCCGTGCCGTGTTCTGCCGGCCGTGCTCAGTACTGCTTCATGCCACCGCAGGCCTTAGCGGACAGCGGGCAGTTCCTCGAGCGCCGGCAGAGCCGACGCCGGGGCCGTGGCGAGCGACTTCGCGGTGGCCGGGGCCGGGGCGACCGGAGTGGCGTGCGGACCGCACTTCACGTCCGTGGCGTCGACCTTGCCCTCGAGCAGGTAGGCGTCCACCCGGGTGTTGATGCAGGGGTTCACCAGGCTGGTGACACCGTGCGAGCCGGCGTTCTGCTCGGTGATCAGGCGCGAGCCGGCGAGGCGGCGGTGCAGCTCGACGCCACCCTCGTACGGCGTGGCCGCGTCACGCTCGGACTGGACGATCAGGACCGGGGCCAGGCCGTGCTTGGCACCGACCTCGATCGGCTTGCTCTGCTTGGACTTCCAGGTCGCGCAGGGCAGGTTCATCCACGCGTTGGACCAGGTCAGGAACGGGTACTTCTCGTGCAGCTTGCTGTTGTCCTTGTCCCACTTGGCCCAGCTGGTCGGCCACTTGGCGTCGGCGCACTCGACCGCGGTGTACACCGCGTTGCCGTTCTCCGAGGCGATGTTGCCCTTGATGTCGGACATGTCCGGAGAGATCGCCTCGATCAGCGGCTTCTCGTCACCGGCCACGTACGCGCTGAACGCCTGGGCGACGGGCACCCAGGAGGAGTCGTAGTACGGGGCGCCCTGGAAGAAGCCGATGAGCTCGGCCGGGCCGACGACCCCGCCGAGCGGGTTGGCCTTGGCCTTGGCGCGCAGCTCCTGCCACTTGGCCTCGACCTTGGCGCGGGTGTCGCCGATGTGGAAGACGTTGTCGTTCTTGGCGACCCAGTCCTGCCAGTCGTTCCAGCGCATCTGGAAGGCGACGTCCTGCTCGAGGTTCGCCTCGTACCAGATGTTCTCCTGCGCCGGGTTGACGACGCTGTCGACGATCATGCGGCGCACGTGGGTCGGGAACAGGGTCGCGTAGACCCCGCCGATGTAGGTGCCGTAGGAGACGCCGATGAAGTTCAGCTTCTTCTCGCCGAGGGCGGCACGGATGACGTCCAGGTCACGCGCGATGTTCGGCGTGGTCATGTACGGCAGCATGTCGCCGCTGCGCTCCTTGCAGCCGTCCGCGTACTCCGCGGCGAGCTTGCGCTGGGCGTTCTTGTCGGCCTTGCTGTCCGGGACCGGGTCGGCCTTGGGAGCCTTGACGAACTCCTGCGGGTCGATGCAGGAGATGGGCGCCGAGTGGCCGACACCGCGGGGGTCGAAGCCCACGAAGTCGTAGGCCTTGGAGGTGTTCACCCAGAGGGGGGACTTGGTGGTGACCCGGCGCGGGAAGCGCATGCCGGAACCGCCGGGGCCGCCCGGGTTGTAGAGGAGCGCGCCCTGGCGCTCCTGCTTGGTGCCGGTGCTGACGGCGCGGTCGACCGCGAGGTCGATCGTCTTGCCGAACGGCTTCGAGTAGTCGAGCGGGACCTTGACCCAGCCACACTGGATCGGGGCCTCGAAGCCCCAGTCGGCGGGGCAGTCCTTCCACTCGACACCGGTGGCGGCGGCGCGGGCCGCGGCGAGCTGGACGCCCAGCGCCTCCGGAAGCGGGGTGTTCTGGGTGGACGAAGCCGCGGCGGCCGGCGGGGCCAGCAGCATGCTCGCGGCCAGCGCTCCGGTGATCAGAGTGGCAGCGCTCCCCAGCGCTGCAGTGCGTATCACGTGGTTGTTCCCCCTGCGTCAGGCCCGGCCGGAGGAGGCCGGGTTGGTCGGGTGCAGTCGGTCTCTGCAGGTGGATCCTTTCGTCTGACCTACACCTGACAACAGACCAAGGTCGCGTTCTTTGCCAACCCGATAACCGGAAAGGCGTGTACCGCTGAGCGGTGTCGCATTCGTCCCAGGTTTGCTCAGCAGTTACCAGCCGTACGTGCGCCACGCCGCGTCGAGTAGCTCGCGCAGCCGCAGCCCGTCCGGCGCCAGAGCCGTCACGAGGACGGCGGGACCGGCCAGCGGAGTGACGGCCGCGAACTCCCCGAGCACCGCGGCGGCCGGCGGCGACACGGCGAATGCCGGGTCCACGACCAGGAGCTGACCGAGCGCCCGATGCCCCGCCAGCCCCGCCGGCCCGTCCCAGCCCCCGGGCGCCCCCGGACCGCAGGCCAGCTCCTGGTCCAGGAGCTGGGTCCCGCCCCGGGTCACGGCGAGCCTGCTGCGCAGCAGCCCCGGCTCCTCCCCCGTCCGGCCCAGCACCTGCTCCTCGCGCAGCAGCAGCCGGGCCGTGGGGGCGAGTTCGGCCCGGGTGTGCACGCGCAGGTCGCTGCCGCGTACGGAGACCAGCGGCTCCGGCAGCCACCGTACGGCCGCGTCCTCGGCCAGGGTCAGCCGTACGTCGTACCGCGCGGGCTCGCCACCGCGGCCGGGCAGTGCCAGGGTGGCGGCCGCCGAGGCCAGGGCGAGACGGGCCCCGGGTCCGGCGGCGGCCTCCACCGTGAGGTGGTCCCCGCCGAGCGGGGCGCTCATCGCGCCGACCAGCATCACGCCGGCCTCGGCGGCCGTGCCCCGGGTGCGGCGCAGTGCGAGCGGTCCCTCACCGGCCAGCAGCGGCAGGGCGGTACCGCCGCGGCCGTCGGCGACGGCGGAGATCCGGGCGGTGGCCCGTACACCGGCCGGCGCACGGGCGGGCGCAGGAGGAGCGGACGCAGGCGGGGCCGGGGCCGGCGGGGCGGCCGGAGGCGCGGGGGCCGCCGTAGGGCTCACCGCGCGACCCAGGCGGCGATCCGCTCGCGCACCCATGCGGCCACCGGCGCCACGCCGTCCTCCGCGCGCAGCGACTGGAAGGCGACGGGGAGTTCGCCGCGCTGCTCGGCGGCGTCGCGGGCCATCCGGTCCAGGTCGGAGCCCACGTAGGGGGCGAGGTCGGTCTTGTTGACGACGAGCAGGTCGGCGGTGGTGACACCGGGGCCGCCCTTGCGCGGGATGTCGTCGCCGCCCGCCACGTCGATGACGAAGATCTGGGCGTCGACGAGGCCGCGGGAGAAAGTGGCGGTGAGGTTGTCGCCGCCGGACTCGACGAGGATCAAGTCGAGCGGGCCGACCGTCTCCTCGAGCTCCTCGACCGCCTCCAGATTGGCGGAGATGTCGTCGCGGATGGCGGTGTGCGGGCAGGCACCGGTCTCCACCGCGCTGATCCGCTCGGGCGGCAGGACGGCCTCGCGGAGCAGGAACTCGGCGTCCTCCCGGGTGTAGATGTCGTTGGTGACGACGGCCATGGACAGCTCGGTGCGCAGGGCGCGGCAGAGGGCGGCGACGGTGGCCGTCTTGCCGGAGCCGACGGGTCCGCCGAGGCCGATCCGCAGGGCGCGGCGCGAGCCGTCCGCCCGTACCGGCTCGGCGCTGTGGGTGTGACGCTGGGGGTAGGTCACGCCGTGGTCGAGGTGCATGGGGGTCTCCGGAGTCAATCGTGGCGGCGGTCGGGAAGCGGTGAGGAGGCGGTCACGAGGCGAAGAGCCGTACCGGCCAGGCCGCATGGCTCTCCGCCGCGATGTCCAGCAGCGGCGAGGAGGCCGCGGGCAGCGCGTCCGGGCCCTGCGACCGGGCCCGGTGCGCGGCCTGCGCGGCCCGGGCGGCGACGGCGTCGAGCTCGGGGGCGAGGCGGGCCAGGACCCCGCTCGCCTCGAACGGGTCCAGGCCGAGCAGCCGCACGGTCGCGGTCGCCGGTCCGCCGACGCTCTCGTACGCCGCCACGTGCGCGGCATCCAGCGGCCCGAGCCCGGCCGCCCGGGCGGTGAGCCCGAGCACCACCGGCTGGTGCGCCCCGCGCGGGAAGGCCGCGGCGAGCGCGTCGAGTTCGGCTGCGGGCCAGGTGGCCCGGGCCGCCCGCAGCAGCTGCCGGCCCAGCCGCCGCGCCGCGGTGCGCAGCGCGGGCGACGGGGTGCGGGCATCGGCGGCGGTGTCGAGGACCGCCGGGTCGAGCCCGAGGGCTGCGGCGGCCGCGAGTGCGGCGGAGACGAGTCCGGCCGTGTGCAGCCGGCCGCGGCAGAACTCCTCGAGGGTGGCGGCGTCGTGGATCCGGCCGGCCTTGCAGGCGGCTTCGGCCCCGCCTGAGTGGGCGTGCCCGCCGGCGGGGAAGCGGCCGTCGGCGAGCACGAGCAGTGCGGCGAGGCTCATCGGGCTGCGCCCGTCGCAAGAGGCCCCATGTCAGAACAGGAAGTAGCGCTGGGCCATGGGCAGTTCCGCCGCGGGCGCGGGCTCCACGGCCTCCCCGTCGATGGTGACCGTGAAGGTGTCGGCGTCGACCTCGACCCTCGGCATGGCGTCGTTGTTGCGCATGTCCGCCTTACTCACCTTGCGGGTGCTCTCTATGGCCACGAACTGCTTGCCGAGTCCGAGCCGTTCGGGCAGCCCGTCGTCGAGCGCGGCCTGCGCGGTGAAGTTGACCGAGTTCAGCCCGGGGGCCCGGCCGTGGCCGCCGAACATCGGGCGGGGCAGCACCGGCTGCGGGGTGGGGATGGAGGCGTTCGCATCACCCATCTGCGCGTACGCGATCTGGCCACCCTTGATGACGACTTCGGGCTTGACCCCGAAGAAGGCCGGAGTCCACAGCACCAGGTCGGCGAGCTTGCCGGTCTCCACCGAGCCGATCTCTCGCGCGAGGCCCTGGGCCACGGCGGGGTTGATCGTGTACTTCGCGACGTACCGGCGGGCGCGGTGGTTGTCGGCGGGACCGTCGCCGGGCAGGAAACCGCGCCGCTTCTTCATCACGTGGGCGGTCTGCCAGGTGCGCAGCACGACCTCGCCGACGCGGCCCATGGCCTGGGCGTCGGAGGAGATGATGGAAATGGCGCCGAGGTCGTGCAGGACGTCCTCGGCGGCGATGGTCGAGGGGCGGATCCGGGACTCGGCGAATGCGAGGTCCTCGGGGACGGCCGGGTTGAGGTGGTGGCAGACCATCAGCATGTCGAGGTGTTCGTCGATGGTGTTGACGGTGTGCGGCCGGGTCGGGTTGGTGGAGCTGGGCAGGATGTTCGGCTCGGAGACCACCGTGATGATGTCGGGTGCGTGCCCGCCGCCCGCGCCCTCGGTGTGGTACGAGTGGATGGTCCGCCCGGCGATGGCGGCGAGGGTGTCGCCGACGAATCCGGCTTCGTTCAGGGTGTCGGTGTGGATGGCGACCTGGGCCCCGGTCTCGTCGCAGACGCTCAGACAGGCGTCGATGACGGCGGGGGTGGACCCCCAGTCCTCGTGGATCTTGAACCCGAGGGCGCCGCCGCGCAGCTGGGAGTGCATGGCCTCGCGGGACATGGTGTTGCCCTTGCCCAGCAGGCCGATGTTGACGGGGTAGGACTCCAGTGCCGCGAACATCCGGGCGAGGTGCCAGGGGCCGGGGGTGACGGTGGTGGCCTTGGTGCCCTCGGCGGGTCCGGTGCCGCCGCCGACGAGGGTGGTGATGCCGGAGGCCAGGGCCTCGTCGACGACGGTCGGGGAGATGAAGTGCACGTGCGCGTCGATGGCGCCCGCGGTGACGATCTTCCCGTTGCCCGCGATGATCTCGGTCTCGGGGCCGATCACGAGTGCGGGATCCACCCCGTCCATCGTGTCGGGGTTGCCGGCCTTGCCGATGCCGCAGATGCGGCCGTCGCGGATGCCGATGTCGGCCTTGACGATGCCCCAGTGGTCGAGGACGACGACTCCGGTGATCACGGTGTCGGGGGCGCCCTCGGCGCGGGTGGTCCGGGCCTGGCCCATGGACTCGCGGATCACCTTGCCGCCGCCGAACACGGCCTCGTCGCCGGAGCGTCCGGGGCCGCCGCTGAAATCCTGCTCGATCTCGACGAAGAGGTCGGTGTCCGCGAGCCGGATCCGGTCGCCGGCGGTCGGTCCGAAGAGGTCGGCGTACGCCCTGCGGTCGAGCTCAGCCATCGAGCGGCCCTCCGGTCTCGCCGCGCAGGCCCGGTACGGTCCGCAGCCCGCCCAGCGGTACGAGTTCCACGGCGACCGGGATGCCCGGCTCGAAGCGCACGGCGGTGCCGGCGGCGATGTTGAGCCGCAGGCCGCGGGCGGCCCGGCGGTCGAAGTCGAGACCGGGGTTGGCCTCGGCGAAGTGGTAGTGGGAGCCGACCTGGACGGGCCGGTCGGCGGCGTTGAGCACGGTGAGGCGGGTGACGGGACGGCCCTCGTTGAGGCGCACCGGGCCGTCCCCGTGGACGATTTCGCCGGGGATCATGCGGGTACTCCCCCTTCAGACGATCGGGTCGTGGACGGTGACGAGCTTGGTTCCGTCCGGGAAGGTCGCCTCGACCTGGACGTCGTGGATCATCTCGGGGATCCCCTCCATCACCTCGGCGCGGCCGAGCACGGTGCGGCCGGAGGCCATGAGCTCGGCCACGGTCCGCCCGTCGCGGGCCCCTTCGAGGATGTGCGAGGTGATCAGGGCGACGGCTTCGGGGTGGTTGAGGAGGACCCCGCGCGCCCTGCGCCTCTCGGCCACGTCGGCGGCCACGTGGATGAGCAGTCGTTCCTGCTCGTGCGGTGTCAGTTGCACTCGTAACTCACCAAGCCTCCAGGACAAGATCGACATCGCGCCGGGCCGACCCTAGCGACCATCAACACTTTGTTGACCTGCGCATATCCGAGCCAAGCATGTCTTGCCCGACGCAGAGCAAGGCTTTCCGTCCCAAGCACAGCCGCTTTACCCGCGGATGGGTGATCATTGACGGAACGCCGTGGCCCGCCACGCTAGGCGCCGCGTTTTTCCGCCGCGTTAACCCACGTTTCGGGCAGGCACCCGGTTCAACTCCCGGGCCCCGCCCACAGCCGGTTCCGTATACGGACCGGACCGACGGTCCCCCGGCCACCGCCGCAGGACCCGCCACACAGGAGATGCATGTTCGTCAACCCGGTCCGCCACATCACCTTCGACTCGCTCGAGCCCTACAAGACCGCCGAGTTCTGGTCCGACGTGACCGGCTTCCCGATCCACCCGGACGACGTGGAGGGCGACGACGAGATCCTGCTGGACCCGGCGCAGCCCGGGGTCCCGGGTCTGCTGTTCATCCGCGTACCGGACGCCAAGTCCGTCAAGAACCGGGTCCACCTGGACATCCAGCCGCCCACCGGCACCCGGGACGAGACCGTCGAGCGGCTCATCGGGCTCGGGGCGAAGCTGGTCGACGACCGGCGCCGGGAGGACGGCTCCGGCTGGGCCGTGCTCGCCGACCCGGAAGGCAACGAGCTGTGCATCGAGCGCAGCGCCGCGGAGCGCGGGCAGGGCTGAGCGCGGCTCAGCAGCCGGTGACGCTCTTCGCGGGAGCCCCGACGGGCCAGGGCAGGGCGATCCAGACGGTCTTGCCGCCGTCCTCGGTGGGGCTGACGGAGAGCCGGCCGCCGGCTTCGGCGGTGAGCCAGCGGATGATCACCATCCCCCGGCCGTTGTCCTGCTGGACGGCGGCCGGGAGGCGCTTGGGCCAGCGCGGGTGGCTGTCGGTCACCCCGACGCGGAGCCACTCCCCGCGCTCGAGGCGGATGTCGACGGTGAAGGTGGGCGACTGGCCGAAGGTGTGCTGCACGGCGTTGGTGGCGAGCTCCGAGACGATCAGCCGGACACTGTCTGCAGTGTCGGCCTCGTCGGGCAGTCCCCATTCGCCGAGCACCTCCGCGACGTAGCGGCGGGCGGTGGCGACCGAGGCGGGATCGCTCGGCAGAGTGACGGATACTTCCTGGTGGTCTGCCATGGCGACGGTCCCTTTCCCACCGGGGCGAAACCCCGGATCTGTGCTGGACGCCAGAGTGCCACCCATCGTCCCGCCGGTGCTGCCGTTCCCCCAAGATCTGCATATATCTGTCGCTCAATGCAGTGAACTCTGCTACGGAAGAGCGTATTTGGACGGCAGACTGGTGCGAGCTGTGCCGGTGGAAGGAGGCGGGTATGCAGCACGGTCCCGCGGTGCGTCGGCGCAAGCTCGGCGAGGAACTGCGCGCGCTGCGCGACCGGACCGGACTCACCAGTGGTGAGGCGGCCCGGATCGCGGGGTGGCACCAGTCGAAAATCAGCCGCATCGAAACAGGGCGCAGTGGCGTGAAACCGGAGGACATCCGCCGCCTCCTCGATGTCTACGCAGAGGTCGTCAGCCCCGAGCAGCGGGCGCTGCTGGAGGCCCTGTCGGCCTCGGCGGCGGGCCCCGGGCCGGGCGGGGACACCGGGCGCGGCCGCCAGTGGTGGCACGACTACCGGGGGCTGCTGCCGCAGGAGTACCGGGATTTCATCAGCCTGGAGGCGAGCGCCCGCTCGGCCCGTACCGTCGAACTCTCCGTGGTGCCCGGCCTGCTGCAGACCCCGGAGTACGCGCGGGCGGTGACCCGGGCCGCGCTCGGCGGGCTGCCGGAACCCAAGGTCGACGCGCTGGTCGACGTACGGCTGGCCCGGCAGTCGGTACTGCGGGCCGATCCGCCGCTGGAGCTGAGCGCCGTACTGGACGAGGCGGTGCTGCGGCGGCAGATCGGCGGCCCCGGGGTGATGGCGGCGCAACTGCGGCATCTGGCGCAGGTGGCCCGACTGCCCCAAGTGCGGTTGCAGGTACTTCCGTTCAGCGTAGGGGGTCATCTCGGCCTGACCGGACCGTTCGTTATTTTCTCATTTCCGAACATCGCTGATCTGGATGTGGTGGTACTCGACCATTTGACGAGTAGCCTCTATCTGGAGCGGAAGGAAGACCTCGAGGCGTACAGCGCCGCATTCCGCACCATCCAGGCGCACGCCCTCCCGCCCCAGGACTCGTCGGATCTCATCAGCTCACTCGCTGACGACGCGTAAGGAGGCACCCCCGTGTCCGCAACCCCCCTCTCCACCAGCGGACTTCTGATCAGCGCGCGGTGGCGGCGGAGCAGCCGCAGCACCGGAATGAACAACTGCGTGGAAACGGCCGTCCTCAGTGGCACCGGCCTGCTGGCCGTCCGCGACTCCAAGCGGACGGACGGCCCGGCCGTGCTCTTCACCGGGCCGGCCTGGGACGGCTTCCTCGCATCCGTACGGGCGGACGTGCTCGCATGACGCCCTAGCGGTCCGTGGCTCCGGCCGGGGCGGTCCCCAGGATCGTCTCGACGGCCCGGTCGATCTCGTCCCCCGTGAGATCGGCCCGTGCGGTCAGCCGCAGCCGGGAGATGCCGTCCGGCACCGACGGCGGACGAAAGCATCCCACGGACAGACCTGCCTCGCGGCAGTCGGCGGCCCAGCGCAGTGCCGCCGAAGCCGACGGGGCCCGTACCGACACCACGGCCGCGTCCGGCCGGGCCGCGGTCAGGCCGGACGCGGTGAGCCGCCCGTACAGCCGGTCGGCCACCTCGCGGGCCCGGCCGGCGCGCTCCGGTTCCCGCTGGAGCAGGCGCAGGCTCGCCAGCGCCGCACCCGCGGCGGCCGGTGCCAGCCCGGTGTCGAAGATGAAGGTCCGCGCCGTGTTGACGAGGTGCCGGATCACCTTGGCCGGGCCGAGCACCGCTCCGCCCTGGCTGCCCAGGGACTTCGAGAGCGTGAGGGTGGCGACCACTCCCGGCGCGCCCGCGAGTCCGGCCGCGTGCAGGGCTCCGCGGCCGCCCTCCCCCAGTACGCCGAGCCCGTGGGCGTCGTCCACGACCAGGGCCGCGCCCTCCTCCCGGCAGGCGGCCGCGTACGCCGCGAGCGGGGCGGCGTCCCCGTCCACGGAGAACACCGAGTCGCTGACCAGCAGCGCCCTGCCCTCGTGCGTGGCGAGCGTCTTGCGCGCGGCCTCCGGGTCGGAGTGCGGGATGACCTCGGTCCCGGCGCGGGAGAGCCGGCAGCCGTCGACGATCGAGGCGTGGTTGCCGGCGTCGGACACGACCAGGGTGCCCCGGTCGCTGAGCGCGGTGACGGCCGCCAGATTGGCGGCGTACCCGGAGGACAGGACGAGCGCGGCCTCGAACCCGCAGAAGGCCGCGAGTTCCCGCTCGAGCTCCGCATGGAGCTCGGTCGTACCGGTCACCAGGCGTGATCCCGTGGCCCCGGCGCCCCACCGCTCGGCCGCCTCGCGCGCGCCGCGCACGGTCTCCGGGTGCCGGGACAGGCCGAGGTAGTCGTTGCTCGCGAGGTCCAGCAGCGGCGAGGAGGCCGGGCGGGGGCGCAGCGTCCGGACCAGCCCGGCCTTCTCACGCGCCCGCTCCGCGTCGTCGATCCAGGCGAACACGTCATCGGGCTCGGGGCTCTGCTGGGGCATCGGCGGGTCCTCGTGTTTTGTCGGCTGTCCACAGGCGTGCCTGACCCTAACGGCCGTCACCCGAGTGCCAGGTGTGGCGATACACACACTCCGTTCCGGCCATGTTGTGCGATCTCTCCTTGGCCGGGAGTGGTCGTGTGGTCCAGGATCGGCGTCATGGACCTGCTGAACACCCTGGTGGACAAGGGGCTGCGGCGCGAGCTGCCGACCCGCGAAGAGGCACTCGCCGTACTGGCGACCTCTGACGACGAACTGCTCGACGTGGTGGCCGCGGCCGGCAAGGTGCGCCGCCAGTGGTTCGGGCGTCGGGTCAAGCTGAACTACCTGGTCAACCTGAAGTCCGGGCTCTGCCCGGAGGACTGCTCCTACTGTTCCCAGCGGCTGGGATCGAAGGCGGAGATCCTCAAGTACACGTGGCTGAAGCCGGAGGAGGCCTCCCAGGCCGCCGCGGCCGGTGTGGCGGGCGGCGCGAAGCGCGTCTGCCTGGTGGCGAGCGGGCGCGGTCCGACGGACCGCGACGTGGAGCGGGTCGGCAAGACGATCGAGGCGATCAAGGAGCAGAACGAGGGCGTCGAGGTGTGCGCATGCCTCGGCCTGCTCTCGGACGGCCAGGCCGAGCGCCTGAAGGACGCGGGCGCCGACGCCTACAACCACAACCTCAACACGTCCGAGGCCACCTACGGTCAGATCACCAAGACCCACACCTACGCGGACCGGGTCGACACGGTACAGAAGGCGCACGCGGCGGGCCTGTCCGCCTGCTCCGGTCTCATCGCGGGCATGGGCGAGAGCGACGAGGACCTGGTCGACGTCGTCTTCTCGCTGCGCGAGCTGGACCCGGACTCGGTGCCCGTCAACTTCCTGATCCCGTTCGAGGGCACCCCGCTGGCCAAGGAGTGGAACCTCACCCCGCAGCGCTGCCTCCGGATCCTCGCGATGGCGCGGTTCGTCTGCCCCGACATCGAGGTCCGGCTCGCCGGCGGGCGCGAGGTGCACCTGCGCACCATGCAGCCGCTGGCGCTCCAGCTGGTGAACTCGATCTTCCTCGGCGACTACCTCACCAGTGAGGGCCAGGCCGGCCAGGCCGACCTCGACATGATCGCGGACGCCGGCTTCGAGGTGGAGGGCGCCGGTACGACGACCCTCCCGGCGCACCGCGCGGACGCGATGGCCGCGGCCGCCGCGGCCCACGGACCCTGCGGCTCCTCGGCGGCCGAGGCGGGCTGCGGCGCGGCGTGCGGCGGCTGCTCGGGCCACGAGCCCGAGGCCGCCCCGGCACAGGCGGCGGCCCAGGCGTCGGTGCAGGCGCCGGCTCAGGCTTCGGCGGGCGAGGTCCGCCCCGGCCTGGTGGCGGTCCGCCGCCGGGGCGCAGGGACGGACCTCGCGCCCAATGCCTGACCCGCACCACGCGATGCCGGCCGCGGAACTGCTCGCGCTGGACCGGCAGCACGTCTGGCACCCGTACGGCCCCATGCCCGGGCGGCAGGAGCCGCTGGTCGTCTCCTCCGCCTCGGGCGTCCGGCTGCGGCTGGCCGAACCCTCCCAGGGACAGGACGAGCTGGTCGACGGCATGTCCTCCTGGTGGTCGGCGATCCACGGCTACAACCACCCGGTACTGAACGAGGCCGTGACCGACCAGCTCGGCCGCATGTCCCACGTGATGTTCGGCGGGCTCACCCACGAGCCCGCCGTCCGGCTGGCCGCCCGGCTGGTGGAGATCACCCCGCCCGGCCTGGAGCACGTCTTCCTCGCCGACTCGGGCTCGGTCTCGGTCGAGGTCGCGGTGAAGATGTGCCTCCAGTACTGGCGTTCCATCGGCCGAACCGGCAAGACCAGGCTGCTGACCTGGCGCGGCGGGTACCACGGGGACACATGGACGCCGATGGCGGTCTGCGACCCCGAGGGCGGTATGCACGAGCTCTGGTCGGGGATCCTCCCCCGCCAGGTCTTCGCCGACGTGCCGCCGAGCGGCTTCGACGCGCCCGTGGACCCCGCGTACGTCGACCACCTGCGCTCCCTGCTGTCCGCGCACGCGGACGAGCTGGCCGCGGTGATCGTGGAACCGGTGGTCCAGGGCGCGGGCGGCATGCGCTTCCACAACCCCGGCTACCTGCGGGTGCTGCGCGAACTGTGCGACGAGTACGACGTCCTGCTCATCCTGGACGAGATCGCAACGGGCTTCGGCCGCACCGGCGCCCTGTTCGCGGCGGACCACGCGGGGATGACCCCGGACGTGATGTGCCTGGGCAAGTCCCTGACCGGCGGCTACCTCACGCTGGCGGCCACGCTGTGCACGGAGCGGGTGGCGGACGGGATCTCCCGGGGCGCCGTACCGGTCCTCGCGCACGGGCCGACGTTCATGGGCAACCCGCTCGCCACGGCGGTGGCGCTGGCCTCGATCGACCTGCTGCTCGGCCAGGACTGGCAGCGTGAGGTCAAGCGTATCGAGGCGGGCCTCGTGGCGGGCCTGGCCCCGGCGCGGGACCTGCCCGGCGTCCGGGACGTACGCGTCCTGGGCGCGATCGGCGTGGTCCAGCTGACCCACGAGGCCGACGTGGCCGCGGCGACCCGGGCGGCGGTCCGCGAAGGCGTGTGGGTGCGCCCGTTCAGGGACCTGATCTACGTGATGCCGCCGTTCGTCACGGGCGACGGCGACGTGGCCCGCATCTGCCGCGCGGTGTGCGCGGCGGCGGCGGAGGGCTGACATGACGGTACTCATGGTCTCGGGCACGGGCACGGAGATCGGCAAGACGGTGGTCACGTCGGCGATCGCGGCGGCCGCGGTGGCGGCGGGCCGCTCGGTGGCGGTCCTCAAGCCCGCGCAGACCGGCGTGGACGCGACCGAGCCGGGCGACGCGGCGGAAGCCGTCCGCCTGGCCGGCTCCACGGTCACGGCGGTGGAACTGGCCCGCTACCCGGAGCCGTTGGCCCCCGACACGGCGGCCCGCCGCGCGGGCCTGCCCACGGTCTCGCCGAGCGCCGTCGCGGAGGCGGCGAACCGGCTCGCCCGGTCCCACGACCTGGTCCTGGTGGAGGGCGCGGGCGGTCTCCTGGTCCGCTTCGACGAGGCGGGCCACACGTTGGCCGATGCGGCCCGCCTCCTCGGCGCCCCGGTGCTGGTGGTCGCCCCGGCGGCCCTCGGCACCCTCAACTCCACGACCCTGACGGCCGAGGCCCTCCGGGCACGGGAGCTGGAGGCCCTGGGCGTGGTCATCGGCAGCTGGCCGGCCGAGCCGGACCTGGCCTGCCGCTGCAACCTGGCGGACCTCCCGTCCTCCTCGGGGCTCCCGCTGCTGGGCGCCGTCCCGGAGGCTTCGGGGTCCCTGTCCCCGGAGTCCTTCCGCACGGCGGCCCCCACCTGGCTGTCCCCCGCCCTCGCGGGCACCTGGTCCCCGGAGTCGTTCCTGACGGCCTGGCAGCCCTGATCCCGGAATCGGACCTCATCGGCCCGGCGGCGCCACCCGGCCCGCCGGGCCGTTCCGGCCGCGGCGCGTTCAGTGGCCGCCGCGGGGCTCGTTGCAGCCGCCCTCCATGTAGACCCCGTGGGCCTTCACGCTCATCGGCGGGGTCACATGGCCTGTCACACACGGCCCGCTCTCCGGAATCGACAGGACGAACGAGAGGTTGCCCGTGCTCGATGCGTACACGCCTCCGGTCTCCAGCTTGTAGCCCATCCCGGTCAGGAGCCCGCTGAGCTCCTCCTTCGACTTCGGACCGCCCTTCCCGTCCTCGCCGCCCAGCGCCTTCTTGATCCGCGCGGCGTGCGCGTCGCCCCGGCACTTGGTCGCAGGCGTGAGCGTGGCCTCGTTCTTGTACGCGTGGTTCTCCGCGTACTTGCGCGCTGCGGGGTCCGTGGGGAGTTCACCGGGCGTGGCCGACCCGGTCGGGGCCGCACTCTCCTTGCCCTCGCACAGCTCGGCCACCTCGGGGAAGAGCTTGTCGTGGCGGGCCACCGCGGCTGCCGCCTCGGCGGCGTAGTCCGGGGTCCGGCCGGGCGACAGCACCGGGGACGGGTCCGCAGCCGCGCCGCTCCCGGACACCGTGGTGCCGCAGGCGGTCAGCGCGAGTAGTCCTGCAGCGAGCAACACGGCGCCGGCGGGGCTGGTACGGGATGTCACTTGGTCTCCACTTTCCCTGGGCGGGCCCCGGCGGGCGGGGCGGATCCCCCGATTGTCCCCACCGCAGGTCCCGGGCTCCTGAGTACGCGTACTCAATCGACACGCGGACGGCCGTCCCCGACGAGCACCCCGGCGGGGCCGCGGGAGGCGGTCCCGCCCGCCGGCGCCGGTTTTGCCGGCCGCCGGCGCCGGTTTTACCGGCCGCCGGGACGGGGAACAGCCCGGAAGGGCAACCGCACCCGCCGCCACCCCGCCCCGGAGACCCGCCATGGCCACACCGCACCAAGACCCGGACTCCGTCGACCACCCGCTCTTCGCCCGGTTCTACGCCCGGTTCAGCACCACCGCCGATACCCGCGGAGGTATCGCCGCCCTCCGCAGCGAACTCCTGCACGGGGTCTCCGGCCGGGTCATCGAGATCGGCGCCGGCAACGGCCTCAACTTCGCCCACTACCCGCGCGCCGTCTCCGAGGTCGTCGCCGTCGAACCGGAACGGAGACTGCGCCGGCTCGCGGCCGACGCCGCCCTGCGCGCCGGGGTACCCGTCGACGTCGTGCCGGGTGTCGCCGAGGCCCTCCCGGTCAAGAGCGAGGCCTTCGACGCCGCCGTCGCCTCCCTCGTGCTGTGCACCGTGCGGGACCTGCCCCGCTCGCTCGCGGAGCTCCACCGGGTGCTGCGCCCCGACGCCGAGCTCCGCTTCTTCGAGCACGGCCGGGCGCCCACCCGCGGCATGGCCGCCGTCCAGCGCACGCTGGACCGGACCGTGTGGCCCCACCTCTTCGGCGGGTGCCACACCTCGCGGGACCCTGCCGCCGCGATCGAGGCGGCCGGCTTCCGGGTCGTCTCGTACCGCAGTTTCCGGCTGCCCGAGCGCGGACCGGCACTCCCCACCTCGTACTGCGTGATCGGTTCCGCCCGCCGCGGTCCCGCGTAGGGGTGTCCGGCGCCCGGCGGGCCGGGCCCGGCCCGCCGGGCCTCAGCCGCCCAGCGGCTTGACCCAGCGTGTCCAGGTGTCCTGGCGGTGGTACCCGACCGCGTCCCACGCCCCGTGCGCCTGCTCGTTGCGGTCCAGCACCATGGCGTCCGCACGCCGTCCGCCGAGCGCCTCGAAGCGCTCCTCCGCGGCGGCCAGCAGCGCCGATGCGATGCCCTGGCGGCGGTGTGCCGGGTGGACCGCGAGCCGGTAGAGGTGGCAGCGCCAGCCGTCGAAGCCGGCGATCACGGTGCCGACCAGTTCGCCTTCGCGCCGGGCGAGCAGCAGGGCGTGCGGATCGCGGGCGTGGAGCTGCTCGACCCCGGCGAGGTCGTCGCTGATACTCGTTCCCTCGGCAGCGGTCTTCCAGAAGTCGAGCACGGCGGTGAGATCGGCGCCCGACGCGGGACCGATGTGAAGATCGCTCATGTCCGGATCCCATCATCCGGGTGCACTCCGCCAAATGAATGATCCGATCTCTTTGCCCGTCCTTTACCCTTGTGGAGCAAGCCGACCGACCCGATCGAAAGGTGTGAGCGTCCGCCCATGGGCGAGCCCCCCAGTACCCGACATCGCGCGATACCCCTCCTCCTGGCTGATCATGGAACGGAGGTGACCGACCGATGACCGAAGTGCTCCTGCTCCTCGTGGCGCTGCTGCTCTGCCTTGCCTGCGGAGTCTTCGTCGCGGCCGAGTTCTCGCTGACCACCGTCGAGCGCAGCGAGCTCGACCAAGCCGTCGAGCGCGGTGAGCGCGGGGCCGAGAGCGCCCTGGCGGCCGTGCGCAGCCTGACGTTCCAGCTCTCCGGCGCCCAGCTCGGCATCACCGTGACCGGCCTGGTCATCGGCATGATCTCCAAGCCGTCGATCGCCGCCCTGCTCCAGGGCCCCTTCGAGGCCATGGGGCTGTCGGCCGGCGCCGCTTCCTCCACCGCCCTGATCCTGGGCACGGTGCTGTCGACCGTCGTCCTGATGGTCGTCGGCGAGCTGGTGCCCAAGAACTGGGCGATCTCGTCCCCGCTGGCCATCGCCAAGCGGGTGGCCACCATGCAACGGGTCTTCAGCCGTGCCTTCCGGCCGTTCATCAGCCATCTGAACAGCACGGCGAACCACATGGTCCGCCGGTTCGGCATGGAGCCGGCCGAGGAGCTGGCCTCCGCGCGCACCCCGCAGGAGCTGGTGGCGCTGGCCCGGCACTCCGCCAAGGCGGGCGCGCTGGAGAAGGACACCGCCGAGCTGTTCGTACGGACCCTGAACCTGGCCGACCTGACCGCGGAGAACGTCATGACCCCGCGCGTCCAGGTCACCGCCCTCGACGTGCACACCACCGCCGAGGACGTGGCGAACGCGACGCTGGCGACCGGTCTGTCGCGCTTCCCGGTCTACCGGGGCAGCCTCGACACCGTCGTCGGCACGGTCCACATCAAGGACGTGCTCGCGCTGCACGCAGAGGAACGGCGCCGCCGGCCCGTCTCCCAGCTGCTGCGCCAACCGCTGCTTGTGCCGGAGTCGCTGACCGTGGACCGACTGCTGGACCTGCTGTCCGGCCGCCAGACGATGGCCGTGGTGATCGACGAGTACGGCGGCACCGCCGGCGTGGTCACCCTGGAGGACATCGTCGAGGAGGTCGTCGGCGAGGTGCGCGACGAGCACGACCCGCACGAGACCGCGGACCTGGCCCCGGCCGGTACGGACGCCTCCGGGCGCCGCCTCTACTCCGCCGACGGCGCCGCGCGCACCGACCAGCTGGAGCGGATCGGACTGCGCGTGCCGGACGGCCCGTACGAGACGCTGGCCGGGCTGATAGCGACCGAGCTGGGCCGGATCCCGGCCGTCGGCGACAGCATGGAGCTGGGCGGCTGGCGGATCGACGTGGTGGACGCCAGCGGGCGGCGGGCGGCGCGGGTGCTGCTGCACGCGCCCGTCGAGCCGTCGCAGGACATGGGTGGGGAGGGAGCCCGATGACGGTGCTCCAACTGCTGATCGGCCTGGCGACCCTGGTCGTCAACGCCTTCTTCGTCGGCGCCGAGTTCGCGCTGATCTCGGTGCGGCGCAGCCAGATCGAGCCGTACGCCGAGCAGGGCGACCGGCGGGCCCGCGCCGTGCTGTGGGGCCTGGAGCACCTGTCGGCGCTGATGGCGGCGGCGCAGCTCGGCATCACGCTGTGCACCCTGGTCCTCGGTGTGGTGGCCGAGCCGGCCATCGCCCACCTGCTCACCCCGCTGTTCGACCTGTTCGGGGTGCCGTCCGGGCTGACGCACGCGATCTCGTTCGTGGTGGCACTGGCGCTGGCGACGTACCTGCACATGCTCTTCGGCGAGATGCTGCCGAAGAACGTGGCCCTGTCCGAGCCGGTGCGCACCGCGCTGCTGCTCGGCCCGCCGCTGGTGACCCTGGCCCGGGCGCTGAAGCCGGTGATCTTCGCGATCAACGCCTTCGCCAACCTCCTGCTGCGGCTGCTGCGGGTGGAGGTGAAGGACGAGGTCGCGGCGACCTTCACGGACGACGAGCTGGCCCGGATCGTGAAGGACTCCAGTAACGCCGGGCTGATCGACGACCGGGCGAGCGAGCGGCTGCACGACGCCCTGGAGCTGGGCCGGCGGCCGGTCACCGATGTGGTGCTGCCGCTGGACGGGGTCGTGGTGGCCCGGGAGGGCATCACGCCGGCGGGACTGGAGCGGCTGTCGGCCGAGTCCGGGTACTCCCGCTTCCCGGTTATCGATGCCCAGGCGAGGATCCTCGGATACCTGCACGTCAAGGATGCTCTGGACGCGGACGGACCGGAGCGGGACCAGCCGTTCCCGGTGTCCGTGCTGCGCCCGATCGCCCAGGTGCGGGCCGAGACGCCGCTGGACGACGTGCTGACCGCGATGCGGCGCAGCCGGACGCACCTGGCGGCGGTCATGGGTTCGGGCGGGGCGATGACGGGCCTGGTCACGATGGAGGACGTGCTGCGCGAGCTGTTCGGCAGGCCGGCCTCCGCCTGACGCGGCTGCTACCGCGCGGTACCCCGGCCCTGCGGGGCCGGCGTACCGCGCGGTAGCATCGCTCCGCCATGGAGATGAATGCGCCTTACACCAGTTTCGTCGCGGTCGGCGACTCCTTCACCGAGGGCATGTCCGACCTGCTGCCCAACGGCTCCTACCGCGGCTGGGCCGATCTGCTGGCCGCCCGCCTCGCGGCGCGCGAGCCCGGCTTCCGGTACGCGAACCTCGCGGTCCGCGGGAAGCTGATCGGGCAGATCGCCGAGGACCAGGCCCCGGTCGCGGCGGCGATGCGCGCCGATGTGGTGACCCTGGTGGGGGGCCTGAACGACGCCCTGCGTCCGAAGGTCGACATGGGCCGGGTGCGCGGGCACCTGGAGGAGGCCGTGGGGCTGCTGGCCCCCACGTGCAAGACGCTGGTGCTGATGCGCTCCCCGGGACGCAACGGGCCGGTGATGGACCGCTTCCGGCCGCGCATGGAGGAGCTCTTCGGCATCATCGAAGAGCTCGCCGCCCGGCACGGGGCCCTGGTGGCGGACCTGTACGGGGCCGGTGTGCTGGCCGACCCCCGCATGTGGGACATGGACCGGCTGCACCTGACGGCCGAGGGCCACCGCCGGGTGGCGGAGGCGGTCTGGCAGACGCTGGGACTGCCGCCCGAGCAGGACTGGCGCGCCGAGCTCGCGCCCGCGGTGCCCCCGGGCTGGGCCGTGCGCCGCTCCCAGGACCTGAGCTTCGCGCGGCAGCACCTGCTGCCCTGGGTCGGCCGCCGGCTGACGGGCCGCTCCTCGGGGGACGGCCGCCCGGCCAAGCGCCCGGAGCTGCTGCCGTACGAGGCCACCGCGGGCGAGCGGCTCTCGTAGCAAGGCACAATCCGGGGCAGGGTCGCCACCTGCGTAAACGCACAGCTGCGGCCCAAGTAGAATCCCTACACGTGACAGCCAAGCCCCGCATCCCCAATGTCCTGGCCGGCCGCTACGCCTCCGCGGAGCTCGCCGTCCTGTGGTCCCCCGAGTACAAGGTGACGCTGGAGCGGCGGCTGTGGCTCGCCGTACTCCGTGCCCAGAAGGACCTCGGCATCGACGTCCCGGACGCCGCCCTCGCCGACTACGAGCGTGTCCTGGAGACGGTCGACCTCGCCTCCATCGCCGAGCGCGAGAAGGTCACCCGGCACGACGTGAAGGCCCGCATCGAGGAGTTCAACGCCCTCGCCGGCCACGAGCACGTCCACAAGGGCATGACCTCCCGCGACCTCACCGAGAACGTCGAGCAGCTGCAGATCCGGCTCTCGCTGGAGCTGGCCCGCGACCGCACGGTTGCCGTCCTCGCCCGCCTCGGCAAGCTGGCCGGCGAGCACGCCGAGCTGGTCATGGCCGGCCGCTCCCACAACGTCGCCGCGCAGGCGACGACCCTGGGCAAGCGCTTCGCCACCGCGGCCGACGAGCTGCTGGTCGCCTACGACCGCCTGGAGGACCTGCTCGGCCGCTACCCGCTGCGCGGGATCAAGGGCCCGGTCGGCACCGCCCAGGACATGCTCGACCTGCTCGGCGGCGACGCCGCCAAGCTGGCCGACCTGGAGCAGCGGATCGCCACCCACCTCGGCTTCGCCCAGGCCTTCACCTCGGTCGGCCAGGTCTACCCGCGCTCGCTCGACTACGACGTGGTCACCGCCCTGGTGCAGCTGGCCGCCGCCCCCTCGTCGATCGCGAAGACGATCCGCCTGATGGCCGGCCACGAGCTGGTCACCGAGGGCTTCAAGCCCGGCCAGGTCGGCTCCTCCGCGATGCCGCACAAGATGAACACCCGCTCCTGCGAGCGCGTCAACGGCCTGATGGTCATCCTGCGCGGCTACGCCTCGATGACCGGTGAGCTGGCCGGCGACCAGTGGAACGAGGGCGACGTCTCCTGCTCCGTGGTCCGCCGGGTGGCGCTGCCCGACGCGTTCTTCGCGTTCGACGGCCTGCTGGAGACCTTCCTGACGGTCCTCGACGAGTTCGGCGCCTTCCCGGCGGTCGTGGCTCGCGAGCTGGACCGCTACCTGCCGTTCCTCGCGACCACCAAGGTCCTGATGGGCGCGGTGCGGGCGGGTGTCGGCCGCGAGGCCGCCCACGAGGTCATCAAGGAGCACGCGGTGGCCTCCGCGCTCGCCATGCGCGAGCAGGGCGCCGAGCGCAACGAGCTGCTGGACAAGCTGGCCGCCGACGAGCGGATGCCGCTGGACCGGGCCCAGCTCGACGCCCTGATGGCCGACAAGCTGTCCTTCACGGGCGCCGCCGGTGACCAGGTCGCCGCGGTGGTCTCCCGTATCGAGGCGATCGCCAAGCAGCACCCGGAGGCCGCCGGGTACACGCCGGGATCGATCCTCTGACCCCCGAAGAGCTGAGCGCCGCCCGTGACCGCGTCATCCCGGACGTGGTCGCGGGCGGTCTGCGCGTGCTGTTCTGCGGGATCAACCCGGGTCTCCTCTCCGCCGCGACGGGCCATCACTTCGCCCGCCCCGGCAACCGTTTCTGGCCCGTCCTGCACCTGTCCGGCTTCACCCCGCGCCGCTTCGCTCCAGCGGAGCAGGAGGAGCTGCTGACCTACCGGCTCGGCATCACCAACGTCGTCGCCCGCGCCACGGCCCGGGCGGACGAGCTGAGCGCCGAGGAGTTCCGCGAGGGCGGCCGCATCCTGACCGCCAAGGTGGAACAGCTGCGCCCGCAGTGGCTGGCGGTCGTCGGGGTCACGGCCTACCGCACGGCTTTCGACGAGCGAAAAGCCCAGATCGGCCCCCAGGACCGGACCATCGGCTCCACCCGCATCTGGGCGCTCCCCAACCCCAGTGGCCTCAACGCCCACTGGACGGCAGAGTCCATGGCCCAGGAGTACGCCCGCCTCCGCGTGGCCGCCGAGGCAACCCCCTAGGGCGGGTCGATCACGGTCACCGCGGCCATGAGCTGCGGTGAGTGGTCGGCCCCCCAGCGGGCCTCGTAGACGGCGACCCAGCGGTCCCCGGCCCGCCACAGGTGCAGGTGCTCGCTCGTGTCGCCGATCTCCTGCCACGGCTGCTCCACCTCCCCGGACTCCGCCCGCAGCTTCAGGCTGTCGAGCGTGAACCGGTCGGGCTTCCCCCACCGCTCCTCCAGCCGCTGGGTCAGGGCCTCGTACTCGGCGGACACCTGGTCCTCGTGCGCCAGGCGCTCGGCCGCGTCCTCGTCCCCGTACCACCGGCTCCCGCCCAGCTCGGCGAGGTGGTAGCCGGGCCCGCTGGTGCCCACTTCGGACCTGCCCCGGACTTCGGGGAAGTCACGCGTCCGGAGCCGGTCGATCGTGTCGAGATGCTCTGCCGTGGTCATGCCGTCAGTATCCCGGGACCCACTGACAACTGGCTCGGCGTCACGCATCCCGCCGGTGCACGGCCGTCCAGCCGCCGGCCACCGCGGCCAGCGCCCACAGCGCCAGCACCCCGAGGCCGCTCCAGGGACCCAGCCGACCGGCGGAGTCCAGGTGCATGACGAGCTGCCCCGCCTGGTCCGGAAGGAACTCGGCCGCACCGCCGGCGGCCTGGCCGATGATGAACGGAGCCATGACGACGAAGGGTATGAGCACACTCAGCACGACCGCCGCACTGCGCAGCACCGCCGTCAGCCCGGCCGCGAGCAAGGCCATGAGCATCAGGTACACACCGCTGCCGAACACGGCGCGGAGGGTGCCCGGATCCCCCGGCGAGAGCGCGTACCGGCCCATCGGCACCTGGCCCAGGACGAAGGTGAGAAGGCCGGTGATCTGGCCGACCACGAAGGCGAGTACGCCCACCACGGCGATCTTCGACAGGTAGAAGCGGGTACGGTTCGACACCGCGGTCAGCGAGGTGCGCAGAGCGCCGTTGTGGAACTCGGCGGACAGCACGCTCGCCCCGAAGGCGAAGGCCGCTATCTGGCCGAAGTTGACGCCGTAGAAGGCCCCGAGGAGCGGATCGTCCCCCATGCTGCCGGCTTCGGCCTGGCCCATGGCCGCGGCCGTCAGCACCTGGATCCCCACCGTCGCGGCGAAGACGGCGATCAGCGCTCCGAAGGTGCCGCGGAGGGACCGTATCTTGATCCATTCCGAGCGCAGGACGGGGACGGTGGGCAGAGCAGTGCTCATGGCGAAGCCTCCTGAGTCAGGGGAAGTCAGTGGGTGGCGGCGAACCGGGCGTGGTCGGCGGTGAGGTCGAGGTAGGCCTGCTCCAGCGAGGCGCGTTCGTCGGAGAGTTCCAGCACGGGGATGCCCTCGCTGGCTGCCATGCCGCCGAGCTGCTCGGCCCGTATGCCGTCCACGGTCCAGCGCGCGTCGTCGGCTCTCGCCATCTCGAAGCCCTCCCGGGCCAGGGCCGCCCGTAGCCGGACCGGGTCGGAGGTGCGCAGGCGCACCTTCGGGGTGCTGCGGGCTTCGATGAACTCCTCCATGGAGGAGTCGGCCAGCAGCCTGCCCTGACCGAGCACGACCAGGTGGTCGGCGAGCGCCGCGGTCTCGGACATCAGATGGCTGGAGACGAGCACCGTGCGTCCCTCGGCGGCGAGGCTCCGCATCAGCTC
Organism: Streptomyces sp. NPDC051364; assembly: GCF_040682115.1. Lineage (NCBI taxonomy): Bacteria > Bacillati > Actinomycetota > Actinomycetes > Kitasatosporales > Streptomycetaceae > Streptomyces > Streptomyces sp. NPDC051364. The sequence goes on from NZ_JBFBAH010000007.1 coordinate 131,716, forward strand.
ACGGATCCAGATGATGCCTTCGGGGTCGAGGCCGTTGGTCGGCTCGTCCAGCAGCAGCACCGCGGGATCGCCCAGCAGCGCGGCGGCGATCCCGAGGCGTTGGCGCATGCCGAGCGAGAAGGTCTTGATCCGCCGCCCGGCCGCCGACGCGATGCCTGCCTGCTCCAGCACCTCTTCGACCCGGCCCACCGGGATGCGGTTGGCGGCGGCGAGGATGCGGAGGTGGTCCCTGGCGGTGCGCCCGCCGTGGGCCGCCTGTGCGTCCAGCAGCGCGCCGACCCGGTGGAGCGGGTCGGGGAAGTCGGTGAACCGCGCGCCGCCGATGGTGGCCGTCCCCGAGGTCACCCGGTCCAGGCCCAGCAGCAGGCGCATCGTGGTGGACTTCCCGGCTCCGTTGGGGCCGAGGAACCCGGTGACCCGCCCGGGCAGTACGTCGAAGGTGAGGTGGTCCACGGCCCGGGTGCGGCCGTATTCCTTGGTCAGTTCTCGGATCTCGATGCTGTTCATGGCTCAAGACTCGCTGCCCGACCCACCCCCTTCCCTCCCCCGTGCGAGGGTGCCGTCTCCCCCACGTGGGGGAGACGCGGCCGGGCCGCGCACTGCCACGATGGGCGCATGTACCGACTGCTCCGTGCCCCGCTCCAACCGGTGACCTACTCACGCTGGTTGCATCTGTGCGTGCCCATGCTGCTGCTGGCCCTGTGGATGTTCATAAAGCCGGCGTGGCCGTGGATGCCGTTGGTCATCGTCATACCGTTCGGCCTGGTGCCGTGGGTGCGGCTGGCGGAGGGGCTGCAGGCCCAGTTCCTGCTCACGCCGCACGACCGCGTCGCCCCCGACAGCGGCATCAGTGCCGCGCCGTCGGCGCGGTGGGGCGACCGGTGGCGGACGCTGCTGTGGCTCGAGGCACGCCTCGTCATCGCGCTCGCCGCCATGGCCGCGACCGTGTTGCTCCCGGCGACGACGGTCGAACTGATCACGGCGGCGCTCGGGCACCCGCTCAACTCGGACCTCATGATCCCCTTCGCTCCGCCGCGTTGGGCCGCCGCGCTCCTCGTTCCGGTGCCGCTGGTCCTTCTCATCGTCATAGTGGTGCTGCTGGGCGAGCTGGTCACCTCCGTCGCGCACCGGCTGCTGGGGCCTTCCGCCGCCGAGCGGCTCACCGCCCTGGAGGCCCGCACTGAGCAGCTGCTGGAGCGGACCCGCATCGCGCGGGAGCTGCACGATTCGATCGGACACGCCCTGACGGTTGCCGTGTTGCAGGCGGGCGCGGCCCGGGCCGCCGGCGACCCGGAGTTCACCGTCCGTGCTCTGGGCGCGATCGAGGAGACGGGCCGGGTCGCGCTGGAGGATCTGGAACGGGTCCTGCTGGTCCTGAGGGAGTCGCCACAGCCCGCCTCGCAACGGCCGACGCTGGTGGAAGCCGACCGGCTGCTGGAGTCGGCCCGCGCCTCGGGGGCGGAGGTGGACGCGCAACTGACGGGGCGGCTGGAGCAGTTGCCGGGCCCGGTCACCCGGGAGGGTTACCGGATCCTGCAGGAGGCGCTCACGAACGTGCTGCGGCACTGCGGTCCGGTGCCGGTGCGGGTCCGGGTGGAGATGGCCGTCGGCAGGCTGGACATGGAGGTGACGAACCCGCTGCCGGAGGGACCCGCCTTCATCCCCGGCAGCGGGAGCGGGCTGCGCGGGATGCGGGAGCGGGCCGCACTGCTCGGCGGAGAGGCCGAGACCGGGCCGTTCGAGGGCGGTTGGAGAGTGCGCGCTCGGCTTCCGCTGGAGCGAATACGCTGACCGGATGCCGGTTACCGTTCTGCTCGTCGATGACGAACCCCTGGTACGTGCGGGTCTGCGTGCCGTCCTGGATTCCCAGCCCGACATCGAAGTGGTGGGTGAGGCGGCCGACGGGGCCTCCGTCGTCCCGCTCGTCCGGCAGTTGAGGCCGGACGTGGTGGCGATGGACGTGCGGATGCCGCTGCTCGACGGGATCGAGGCGACACGGGCGGTGCTGCGGACCGTGGACTCTCCGCCGAAGATCCTCGTGGTGACCACGTTCGAGAACGACGAGTACGTGTACCAGGCCCTGCGGGCCGGGGCGGACGGGTTCCTGCTGAAGCGGGCCCGCCCCTCCGAGATCGTGCACGCGGTACGGCTCGTGGCGGAGGGCGAGACGCTGCTCTTCCCCGCGGCCGTACGGGCCCTCGCAGCGGAGTACGGGAACCGGCAGGCGCGGGCGGTGCTGGAGCGGGCCGCGCTGACCGAGCGGGAGGAGGCGGTGCTGCGGCTGATGGCGCGAGGGCTGACGAACGTCGAGATCGCCCGCGAGCTGATCGTCGGCACGGAGACGGTGAAGTCCCATGTGAGCGCGATTCTGGGCAAGCTGGGGGCGCGGGACCGGACCCAGGCCGTGATCGCGGCGTACGAGTCGGGATTCGTCGCCCCGGCGTGAGTCGCCCCGGCCTGAAGGGAACAGCCGGTTCCGGCCGATGGGGGGCTGGATCTCGCCCCGGCCCCGGGGGCGCAGTACCATCCGGCAGACAAGCTCGCTAGCTGGGAGGACACACGTTGGGGCAGCTGACCGGCGGGGATCCCTCTCTGCTCCGGCGGATCAATTCGGCCGTGGTGCTGCGTGCGCTGCGGGCGGCGGAATCGCCGACACTCACCGACCTCACCCGGGTGACCGGGCTGTCCCGGCCGACCGTCGAAGGCGTGGTCGAAGGGCTGATCGGTACCGGGCTCGTCGTCGAGGCGGGTGCGGAGGAGGGCGCGCGGCGCCAAGGGCGGCCGGCCAGGCGCTACCGGTTCCGGGCCGAGGCGGGGCACCTCCTCGGCATCGAGATCGGCTCGCACCGGATCGCGGTGCTGCTGTCCGGGCTGGACGGGCGGGTGATCGGCGCCGGCACCAAGGAGGTCGCCGAGACGGCGTCAGCCGACGAGCGGCTCGAGCGGGTGCGGGCGGCGGTCGCCGATCTGCTGCGGCGGGCCGGCGTACCGCGCGACTCCCTGCGGGCGGTCGGCGTCGGCAGCCCCGGCATCGTGGAGGCGGACGGCACCGTGCGCCTCGGCACGGCCCTGCCCGGCTGGACCGGTCTGCCGCTCGGCGAGCGGCTGCGGCGCTCGTTCCGCTGCCCGGTACAGGTGGAGAACGACGCCAATGCGGCAGCAGTCGCCGAGCACTGGAAGGGCGCCGCGCAGGACACCGACGACATGGTGTTCGTGATGGCGGGGCTCAGCCCCGGGGCGGGTTCCCTGATCGGGGGCCGGCTGCACCGCGGGTTCGGCGGGGCGGCCGGCGAGATCGGTGCCCTGCACCTGCTGGGCCGCGAGGTCACGCCCGAGAAGCTGCTGTCCATGACCGGCGAACCACTGCATCCGCTGGACGAGCAGGCGGTGGCCGAGGTGTTCGCCATGGCCAAGCGGGGCGACGAGCAGGCCGTGGCTGCGGTGGAGCGCTTCATCCAGCGGCTGGTGCACGATGTGGCGGCGCTGGTGCTGGCCATGGATCCGGAGCTGGTCGTGGTCGGCGGCTGGGCGGCCGGCCTGAACGGGGTGCTGGATCCCCTGCGCCGGGAGCTGGAGCGCTACTGCCTGCGCCCGCCGCGCGTGGCGCAGTCCCTGCTCGGCGAGGCCGCGGTGGCCACCGGAGCCCTGCGCCTGGCGCTGGACCATGTGGAGGAAGAGCTCTTCGCGGTGGAGAAAACGGTCACAACCCGCCGCCGCTGACCGCGCCCCGGCCGGCTCCCGGGGTCACCGCCGGGGAGATGCCCCGGCTCTGGGCCTCCGGTCCGGCGCCGACTGCCGCCCGGCGGCGCCCGAGCGAGCTGCCGCAGCCACCGCCGGGCGGCCCCGGGCGCCGGTCCACCGCTGGCTCCCCGGCCCGCCGCTGACTCCGTCCCTGTCGGGTCCCGCAGTCACAGCCGGGGGAGCCCGGCCCCTCGCCACCCCGGCCCTCGGGTGTCGGCCCGCCGGGGGCCGGAAGCCCCGAAGCCCGATAGCCCGGGTAGCCCGGCAACGCTGAACGGCCCTGTTCCCGTTGGTGCGGGGGCAGGGCCGTTCCGGGGCGCGGGAGTCAGGAGGCGACGCGGGCTTCGTGGGTGATCTCCACGTCTCCCGTGTCGCCGAAGGTCAGGCGGCAGGTGTCCGCGCGGTACGTGGCGACCGAGACGGCGGCCGTTCCCGCGGCGGTGAAGTAGCGGGTGGTGACCACCAGCACCGGGGCGCCCGGCAGCCGGTCCAGTTCCTTGGCGTCGTCGGCCCGCGCCGAGCCGAGTTCCACCGAGCGGTCCTGGCCGTCCAGGGCGAGCTTCTGGAGCTCGCGCAGCACGGCGCGGGCCCGGGCGGGTCCGGCCGGGGCGTCGATGGCGGAGAGGCCGGGCACGGAGGCGGCCGGCACGTACAGCAGCTCGGCGGCGACGGCCTGGCCGTGGGAGACCCGGCTCCGGCGCACGGTGTGCACGGGCTGGTCGGCGGCGCCGCCGAGAAGCTTCAGGACGGCGGCGGACGGCAGGACGGCCCCGGCCACGTCCACGATCTCCCAGCCGTCGGCGCTTTCGCCGGGCCAGCTGTGCCCCGTGCTGCCGACGGCCACGCCGACCCGCGGCGGGGCGACGGTGGTGCCGACGCCGCGGCGGCGCTGCAGGCGGCCTTCGAGTTCGAGCTGTTCCAGAGCCTGCCGCAGGGTCGCGCGGGCGACTCCGAAGCGGGCTGCGAGCTCACGCTCGTTCGGCAGGACCTCGCCCACGGAGAAGTCGCGGTCGAGCGCCTCGCTGAGGACGGTCTTGAGGTGCCAGTACTTCGGCTCCGGCACCGTTTCGAGCTGCGTGGTCCCCACCCTGACTCCTCCTGCCATCGCTGCAATCGCCGTGTTCCAGCGGCAGTTCCGCGCCTTTGTTTATTAAAGGTTCCTGCACTATCCCTGCGACGATAGGACGGCACACCCCCTTGGTCAAGACCAATCCTCACCCCTTTACCGGGCAGATCGGGCATACGTATCAAGCCGTTCATGCGATGTTTTCGCTCACTCCGACGGGCACTCCGACAGGCACGCCGACACGCACGCCGACATCCGCCGGAGGCTTGTCGTAGCGGGCTACCGGGCGGTAATCATGACGTCAGGCATTACTGACAGCCTGTCTCACACGCGTCCACCCGACGAGGAGCAGCATGACCGCCACGGTCTCCTTCCCGATCGAATCGCAGCTGGGCCCCCGCACCGCCACCGTCGCCTACGAGCGCAAGGGCGCCGGCGCACCGCTTCTCCTGCTGCACGGCATCGGCCACCACCTCCAGGCCTGGCACCCGGTGATCGACATCCTGGCCGCCGAGCACGACGTGATCGCCGTCGACCTCCCCGGCTTCGGCGTCTCGGAGCCCCTGCCCAAGGGGGTGCCGTACGACCTCGGAACCTTCGTCCCCGCACTCGGTGCGCTCTGCTCGGCCCTCGGCGTCGAGCGCCCGCACGTCGTCGGCAACTCCCTCGGCGGCCTCCTCGCGCTCGAGATGGGCCGCAGCAACCTGGCCCGCTCGGTCACCGCGCTCTCCCCCGCCGGCTTCTGGACCGAGGCCGAGCGCAAATACGCCTTCGCCACCCTCCGCGCGATGCGCGTCGGCGCGCTCACGCTGCCCCACTCCACCCTGGAGCGGCTCTCGCGCAGCGCCGCCGGCCGGGCCGCGCTGACCGGCACCATCTACGCCCACCCGGCCCGCCGTTCACCGCAGGCCGTGGTCGCCGAGACGCTCGCCCTGCGCGAGGCGACCGGCTTCGACGAGACCCTGGCCGCGGGCCGCTCCGTACGGTTCACCTCGGACGTGCCCGGCCTGCCGGTCACCATCGCCTGGGGCTCCCGCGACCGGCTGCTCCTGCCGCGCCAGGGCGTACGCGCCAAGCGCGCGGTGCCCGACGCCCGGCTGATCCGGCTCCGCGGATGCGGTCACGTCCCGATGAACGACGACCCGGCGCTGGTCTCCCGTGTGGTTCTGGACACGGTGCGCGCCACAACCAGCCAGGTGGGCTGAGCGGCTGACGGCTGTTCATCCACGGTTCGGTTGCGCGACGCGGGCGGGCCGGTGTGCGGCGGCACACTGGTCCGACCCGTCCCCGCCGGCCCCTGGAGACGCTCCGATGGCACCGATTCCGCACTCCCGACGGTCCCTGCTCGGCGGTTCACTCGCCGTGCCGGTGGGCCTCGCCCTGTCCGGCGCGCTGGCCGCGCCCGCGCTCGCCGCGCCCGTCAGCGCCCCGGCGTTCACCCGCTCCGGGCGCCCGAGCGCACCGTGGGGCACCCAGTCCGGTGAGATCACCGCACACTCGGCCACCGTCTGGACGCGCTCCGACCGGCCGGCGCGGATGTACGTCGAGACCTCCCCGAGCGAGTCGTTCCGCTACGGCGTCCGGCGCCACGGCGGTCCGTTCCTCGGCCCCGCCACCGACTTCACCGGCACCACCACCCTGCGCGACCTCCCGCCCGGGCAGCAGATCCACTACCGGGTGATCCTGGCCGACCCCGACGACCCGCGCCGTACGGGCGAGCCGGTGCGCGGCACCTTCCGGACCACCCCCGTCTCCCGCCGCCACGACGTGCGCTTCCTGTGGTCGGGGGACCTCGCGGGCCAGGGCTGGGGCATCAACCCGGACCTCGGCGGGTACCGCGTCTTCGACGAGATGCGGCAGCGCGACCCCGACTTCTTCCTCTTCAGCGGGGACACGATCTACGCCGACGGGCCGATCCAGGCCTCCGTCCCGCTGCGCGACGGCAGCATCTGGCGCAACATCACCACCGAGGAGAAGGCGAAGGTCGCCGAGACCCTCAACGAGTTCCGCGGGAACTTCCGCTACAACCTGCTCGATCGCAACCTGCGCGACTTCAACGCCCAGGTGCCGGTCCTCGCCCAGTGGGACGACCACGAGGTGCGCAACAACTGGTACCCCGGCCAGGTGATCGACGACCCCCGCTACACCGTGCGGGACATCGACACGCTCGCCGGCCGCGCCCGCCAGGCCTTCGGCGAGTACTTCCCCGTCACCGACCTCCGCGGCGGCCGCGCCGAGGGCCGGATGTACCGGGTGATGCGGTACGGGCCGCTGCTCGACGTCTTCGTCCTCGATATGCGCACCTACCGCGACGCCAACTCCCCCGGCCGCCAGACCGTGGACCCGATCGGCATCCTCGGCCAGGAGCAGCTGGCCTGGATCAAGCGCGAGCTGTCGCGCTCCCGCGCCACCTGGAAGGTCATCGCCGCCGACATGCCGCTGGGCATCGTCGTAGCCGACGGGACCGCGAACTTCGAGGCCGTCGCCCAGGGCGACCCGGGCGCCCCGCTCGGCCGCGAGCTGCAGATCGCCGAACTCCTGCGCCACATCAAGCACCAGCGCATCACGGGCACCCTCTGGCTCACCGCCGACGTCCACTACACGGCCGCGAACCACTACGCCCCCGAGCGGGCCGCCTTCACCGACTTCGCGCCGTTCTGGGAGTTCGTATCCGGTCCCGTCGGCGCGGGCGGGTTCCCCGCGGGGAAGCTGGACGCCACGTTCGGGCCCGAGACCGCGTACGTCCAGTCGGCCCCCCTCGCCAACATGTCACCGTCCGAGAACCCCCCGTACTACGGGGAGGTCGACATCGACGGCGAGTGCGGGGAGCTCACCGTCCGGTTGCGCCGCCAGGGCGGCGGCGTTCTCTTCACCACGACGCTTCGGCCCGGGCGCGTGGGCCAGTAGGACTACAGGTCCGGCGGCCGGCGGGATTCCGGCTCCCGGAATCCCGCCGGAAAACAGGGCGAAATCGGCCAGACGGATACTTAACCAGTCGGTCACAGATCGTTCGTGATCACGCAACACCCCTGCGCCACAGTGGCATGCATGACTGAACGCATCCACACCCCCGCACACCGCCACCACCGCCACCACTGGCGCCGCGACATCGTCGAACTGGCCGCGCTGTTCTGCGCAGTCGCGGTCGCCGACGGCATCGCCAATCTCGTCGCGCACGGCCCGCGGGGCCCGATCCTGCTCGTCGCCTCGGCCGTCGCACTCCTGGTCACGGCGGCGTTCCACACCTGGTGGGCACGCCGCCACAGCCATGCGCCGCCGCCGCTCAGTACGGCGCCCTCCGATACCACCCCCGGCGCGGTCCGGGCCGGGGCGCAGTCCGGATCCACGTCGGAGTCCGCATCGGAGACCGCGGCCGGCGCCACCACCTCCCTGTGGCGGATGCGGACGACCGTACGGGACGAGCCCGGCAGCCTCGCCGCCGTGTGCACCGCGCTCGCCCACCACGCCGTCGACATCCTGACCCTGCAGACCCACCCGCTCCCCGAGGGCGGCACCGTCGACGAGTTCCTGCTGCGCTCCCCGCAGCAGATGGCCGCCGCCGACCTCACCCGTGCCATCGCCGGCGCCGGCGGCCACAGCACCTGGATCGAGCGCGCCGATGCGCACGACCTGGTCGACACCCCGACCCGCGTCCTGGGCCTTGCCACCCGCACCGCCCTGGACGCCGCCGAGCTGCCCCTCGCGCTGCGCCAGCTGCTCGGCCGCTGCACCATCCACTCGATCCCGGCCACCACCCTCTCCGGCCGCCCCAACGCGGCCGCCGACGCCCCGCTCGAGGGCGTCCTGGAGGCGACGGTGATGCGCCTGCGCGACCCCTCGGGCGGTGCCATCACCGTGGAGCGCCCCCACCTGCCCTTCACCCCGACCGAGTTCGCCCGGGCCCGCGCCCTCGTCGAGCTCGACACCCGGCTCGGCCCGCGCGTCCCGCGCCGCCAGGACGTGCTGACCCTGCCCGAGGGCAACGAGATCACCGTGCGCCGCGCCGACGGCTCCGACCTCGCCGCCGCCCGCGCGATGCACGACCGCTGCTCCGAGCGCACGCTGGGCCTGCGCTACCACGGGCCCGTCGCCGACGCCGACCGCTACCTCGGCCACCTGCTGAGCCCCCGCTTCGGCCGTACCCTCGCCGCCACCACGGCCTCCGGCAAGCTCGTCGCCCTCGGCCACCTGCTGTGGGACGGGGACGAGACCGAGGTCGCGCTCCTGATCGAGGACGACTGGCAGCGCCGCGGCATAGGCTCCGAGCTGCTGCGCCGCCTGATCGCGATGGCCGTCGAGACCGGCTGCGACAGCGTGTACGCCGTCACCCGGGCCGCCAACACCGGCATGGTCGCGGCCATGCGCGGCCTCGGCCTCCCGCTCGACTACCAGATCGAGGAGGGCACCCTGGTGATCACGGCCCGGCTGGACGCCACGCCGATCGTCTCCCGCGTCCCGTACGAACTGCCCCGCGCTCAGCACCCGTACGGGCAGCAGAACCACCCGCGCTGACCCCGGCCCAGCGGGATCCGGCCGGGTGGCGTGAAGTCGCCCCCGGGCGGACCCGCTCGACGGTGCGGGAGCAGGGGCCGGGTCCGCCGCCCCCGCGCACGTCAGGAGGCTGACAGCGAACGGTGATGACGCGGGGCGGTCCGCCGTACGAAGATGGCCGCATGTCAGAGACCCTTCGCAGCGACAGCGCCTCCCGGCTGCCCCGCCAGGTCGCCGACGCATATGTCGACGACCTCATCGCCATCGATCCGATCACGGGCACCTATCTCGGTGTCGCCGCGAGCTCCAGCCGGCTCCCGGACTTCTCCCCGGCCGGCCGTGCGGCCGCCGCCGACCTGTCCCGCTCCACCCTCGCCCGCCTCGACGCCGCCGAGCGGCTGCCCGGCGCGGACAGCGACGCCGAGCGCCGCTGTGCCCGCCTGCTGCGCGAGCGCCTCACCGCCGAACTCGCCGTGTACGAGGCGGACGAGGACCTGCGGGCCGTCAGCAACATCCACTCGCCCGCGCACTCCGTCCGCGACGTCTTCACCCTCACCCCGGCCGACACGGACGAGGACTGGGCGGCGATCACCGAGCGGCTGCGGGCGGTCCCTGCCGCCCTCGCCGGCTACCGCGAGAGCCTCGGACTCGGCCTGGACCGCGGCCTGTACGGAGGCCCGCGCGCCACCGAGACCTTCATCGGCCAGCTCACCACCTGGGTGGGCGAGGACGGCGACGGCGAGAGCTTCTTCGGCGAATTCGCGTCCCGCGGCCCGGAGTCGCTGCGCTCCGGGCTGGAGGAGGCGGCCGCCGGGGCGACCGCGGCCCTCGCCGGGCTCCGCGACTGGGTGCGCGACGTGTACGCACCCGCCGTCGCCGGCGCCCCGGACCCGGTGGGCCGCGAGCGCTACGCCCGCTGGTCGCGGTACTTCAACGGCACGGACCTGGACCTGGACGAGGCGTACGCCTACGGCTGGTCGGAATACCACCGCCTCCTCGGCGAGATGAAGGCCGAGGCGGCCAAGATCCTGCCGGGCGCCGGTCCTTGGGAGGCGCTGAAGCACCTCGACGAGCACGGCACCCACATCGAGGGCGTCGAGGAGGTCCAGGCCTGGCTGCAGGGCATCATGGACGAGGCCATCGAGAACCTCGACGGCACGCACTTCGAGCTCGCCGAGCGCGTGAAGCGGGTGGAGTCCATGATCGCCCCGCCGGGCGGCGCGGCGGCCCCGTACTACACCAACCCGTCGGAGGACTTCTCCCGTCCGGGGCGCACCTGGCTGCCGACGATGGGCCAGACCCGCTTCCCGGTGTACGACCTGGTCTCCACCTGGTACCACGAGGGCGTTCCGGGCCACCACCTCCAGCTCGCGCAGTGGACGCACGTCGCGGACCAGCTCTCCCGCTACCAGGCCAGCGTCGGCCTCGTCAGCGCCAACGTCGAGGGCTGGGCGCTGTACGCGGAGCGCCTGATGGACGAGCTGGGCTACCTCAAGGACGCCGAGCAGCGCCTGGGCTACCTGGACTGCCAGATGATGCGCGCCGCGCGGGTCATCGTGGACATCGGCATGCACCTGGGCCTGGAGATCCCGGCGGATTCGCCGTTCCACCCGGGCGAGCGCTGGACGGTGGACCTGGCGCAGGAGTTCTTCGGCCTGCACAACGGCCGGCCGGCGGACTTCATCGAGAGCGAGCTGACCCGCTACCTGTCGATGCCGGGACAGGCGATCGGCTACAAGCTGGGCGAGCGTGCCTGGCTGCTCGGGCGGGACAACGCCCGCGCCGCGCACGGCGACTCCTTCGACCTGAAGGCGTGGCACATGGCGGCGCTGTCGCAGGGCTCGCTGGGCCTGGACGACCTGGTGGACGAGCTGTCGAAGCTCTGACCGACGGCGGACAGCAGTCATACGTACGGGCCGCCCGCTCCCCGAAGGAGCAGGCGGCCCGTACGGCTTTCCGGCGCGCGCGGAATCGGAGCGTCAGCAGCCGCAGTCGTCGGAGTCGGTCGGCGCGGTCAGCGGGTCCGCCTCGGCGCGCTGCTCGCTGCCCTGCCAGGTCTCGACCTCGAAGCCCTCGCGGATCCAGTACTCGATGCCGCCGAGCATCTCCTTGACCTGGAAGCCGAGCCGGGCCAGGGCGAGGGCGGATCGGGCGCCTCCGTTGCAGCCGGGGCCCCAGCAGTACGTGACCACGGGAAGGCTCTTGTCGAGGAGCTGCTCGGCCTGCCCGGGGATGAGGGCGGTCGGCAGGTGGATCGCGCCGGGCACGTGGGCCTGGTCCCAGGCCGGGGTGGAGCGGGAGTCGATCAGCTGGAAGCCGAGCTCGGCGCCCTGCTCGCGGTGGGCTTTGAAGGCGGCGGCGACATCGGACACGTCCGCGTGGAAGGCGAGGCTCGCGGCGAAGTAGGCGGCGGCCGCGGCCGGGGCGGCCGGGGGCACCCGGAGCACGGGGTTGGCGGCGGGAGCGGGGGCGTCGGCCGGGGCGTCGGTGTTCTGTGTCGTCGTCATGGCTCAGAATCTACGAGCCGCTGATCATCTCGGGAAGTGCCTTTCCCCGGCCTTCCTCTTGTTCAGCCGGGGATTCCCCTGCTACATCTGCTCCATGACCGACTATTCCCCTGACGCCACCGACTGGCGCATCCTGACGGCCCTCCAGGAGGACGGCCGGGCCAGCTTCGCCGAGCTCGCGCGCGCCGTCTCCATGTCCGCGAGTGCGGTCACCGAGCGGGTGCGCCGCTTGGAGGAGTCGGGCGTGATCACCGGGTACACCGCCGTGGTGGACCCGGAGAAGCTGGGCAAGTCCATCCTTGCGCTGGTCCGGCTGCGCTATCCGCACGGCAACTACAAGCCGTTCCACGACCTGTTGGAGGCCACCCCGGAGATCCTGGAGGCCCATCACGTCACGGGCGACGACTGCTTCGTACTGAAGGTCGCCGCCCGCTCGATGGGGCACCTGGAGAAGGTCGCGGGCCGGATCGCGGGCCTCGGCGCCGTCACCACCAGCATCGTGTACTCCTCGCCGCTGTCCCGCCGCCCGCTCAGTCCGTGAGGGCCGCGGTGCGGTGGCGCACCACGGAGCCGCCGCGCTGTTTGACGATCTCCAGCTGCGCCTGCACCCGGGTCCGCAGGTCGGCGACGTGGCTCACGATGCCGACGCTGCGGTCCCGTTCGCGCAGCGAGTCCAGGACGTCGAGCACCTCGTCCAGCGCCTGGTCGTCGAGGCTGCCGAAGCCCTCGTCGATGAAGAGGGTGTCCAGGCGCATGCCGCCCGCCTCGTCGGTGACCACGTCTGCCAGGCCGAGGGCCAGTGCGAGCGAGGCGAAGAAGGTCTCGCCGCCCGACAGCGTGGCGGTGTCCCGCTCGCTGCCGGTCCAGGCGTCCACCACGTGCAGCCCGAGGCCGGAACGCCCTCGTCCGCTCGCCTTGGCGTCGGAGTGGACGAGCGTGTAGCGGCCGCCGGACATCCGCAGCAGCCGTGCCGTCGCGGCGGCCGCGACCTGCTCCAGCCGGGCGGCCAGGACGTAGGCCTCCAGCCGCATCTTGCGCTCGTTGTCGGCGGAGGTGCCGGCGGTGAGCCCGGCCAGCCGGGCCACCCGGTCGTACGCCTCGCGCAGCGGGCCGAGCGCCCGCAGCTCCTGCTCCGCCTGCCGGGAGAGCCGGTCCAGCTCCGTGCAGCGAACCCGGGCCGCGTCCACGGCGGACCCTGCCGTACGAAGCTTCGCCGCGGCCCGGGCTTCGTACGCCTCGGCGGCATCCGGCGCGGCCGGGGGCAGCGTCGCGGCGGCGACGGTGTCGGTCTCGCCGAGGCGGTCCGCCAGCATGGCCTCCTCCGCCTGCCAGGTGTCCAGCCTCCGCTGGAGCGCGGCGCGTTCGTAGTCCGGGAGAACCGCGTCGGCGGCGGCCTCGATGGTGTCGAACCCGGCCTTGAAGGCGGCGTCGGCGAGCTGGGCGTCGGCCTCCTTCAGCCGGGCCGCGGTGTCCTCGGCCCGGCGCAGTGTGGCGGCCGCCCTGGTGACCATCCGTACCCGCTCCTCCAGGAGCCTGGCGCGCGCGGCGACCGTGGGCGCGTCCCCCCGGACGAGGGCCAGTTCGGCCTCCAGCTTGGCCTGTTCCTGGTCCAGGGAGTCGCGCAGGGTGGCCCGGGCTGCGGAGCGGCGCTCGGCGTCGAGCCGGTCGGAGCTGCGCACGGCGTGCTCGCGCTCGGCGCGGGCCAGCCGCTCCCGGGCGGAGTGCAGTCCGGCGGCCGCGGCATGGGCGGCGGCGTGCCGGGAGCTCAGGTCCGAGGTCAGCGCGAGGAGTTCCCCGGTGGTGGCCTCCCCGGCGGCCGCAGCGGCCTCGGCCCGGGCCTCCTGGACGGCGGCGAGTTTCCGCTCGACGGCGGCCCTGCGCTCCTCGGCCTGCTCGTAGCGGGCATGGGCGGTGTCCTCGGCGGCCCGGTCCACGTGCCCGGGGGCCGGGCGCGCCGGAGCGGGATGCTCCGCCGATCCGCACACCGTGCACGCCTCCCCCGCCACCAGCGCCTCGGCGAGCTCGGCGGCGATCCCGCGCAGGCGGGTCTCCTTGAGCTCCAGCCAGCGCTCCCGGGCGGCGGTCGACTCCTCGCGTACGCAGAGCAGTTCGCCCTCGGCGCGCTGCGCATCGCCGTCCAGCGCATCCCGGCGCTGGGATGCGGTCAGGTGCATCCGGGCCGGCTCCAGCCGCCCCGCGAGCTGCTCGGCCAGCGTCGCGGCCTGCTGCGCGGCGTCCACCCGCTCCGCCAGCGCGGTCCGGGTGGCCTCCCAGCGGGCGAGCCAGTCGGCGGACTCCCTCAGCTGCTCCTCGGCGTCGCGGGCCTCCCGTTCCAGGGTGGCCCGCTCGCGGCCGATCTCGGCGCTGCGCTGCTCGGACCGCTGGGCGGCGCCGAGCGCGCCGAGGTCCTCGCGCAGCCGCTGCTCCACGGCGGACAGCTGCTCGGTGCCCGCCTCGGCAAGGGCCGGCGGGAGTTCCGCGCGGGCGGCCGCCTCCGCGTGGGCGGCGGACAGGTGGGCCGCCGACGCGGCCCCGCGCAGTTCCAGGGCGGGGGCCACCAGGGCGCCCCGGCGGGCCCGGTCCAGCAGGGCGCGGACCCGGTCCCGCTCGGGCTCCGCCTCGGCGAGCAGGGCGGCCCGGCGGGCCGTCTCGGCGTGCCGGCGCTGGAGGCGGTCGAGCTCTCGTGCCTCCTCGGCGGCCCGCCGGGCGGCGGCGTGCCGGCCCTCGACGGCGGCCAGTGCGTACTCGGCGACGGTCAGCCGCTCCCGGGCCGCACAGCGTGCGACGGCCGCCCAGGCCCGGATCGCCCCGGCCAGGCCGGGATCGCCCGGCTGGTGCCCGGGCAGCGGCCAGGCCCGCAGGTCGGCGCTGTCCCCGGCGGCCTGGGCGAGCCGCTGGGCGGTGCCGAGCACCTTCTCGTCGCCGGCGCGCACCTTGGCCTCGGCGGTGCGGCGGCGCTCGGCGAGCAGGGTCTCGACGGCGGCGAAGCGGCGGGTGTCGAAGAGGCGGCCCAGCAGCCGGCCCCGCGCCACCTCGTCGGCCCGCAGGAACTTGGCGAACTCGCCCTGCGGCAACAGCACGACCTGGCAGAACTGCTCGCGGCTCATGCCGAGCAGCTGCTCGGTCTCCTCGCCGATCTCCTGGTGGGAACGGCTGAGCGCCTGCCACCGTTCCCCGTCGTACTCGCGCAGCCGGCTCTGCGCCTTGTCCTTGGTGGTGCCGGTGCCGCGCTTTTTGGGCCGGTCCTGCTCGGGACGCCGGGTGATCTCCAGGCGCCGCCCGCCCGCGGTGAGTTCGAGGGTGACCTCGGTCGGCGTACCGGCGTCGGCGTGGTCGCTGCGCAGGCTGGTGCCGGGGGCCTGGCGGGGGCCGGGCACCGAGCCGTACAGGGCGTAGCAGACGGCGTCGAGGACGGAGGTCTTGCCCGCGCCGGTCGGACCGTGGAGCAGGAAGATCCCGGCGCCGGACAGCGCGTCGAAGTCGATCTCCTGGGGTTCGGCGAAGGGGCCGAAGGCGGTGATCCTGAGCCGGTGCAGCCTCATCGGCGGGTCTCCTGCCGGCTGTCGTCCGCCCGTACGTCCTCGAAGGCGCCCTGGAGCACGGCCCGTTCGGCCTCGTCGGCGACGCCGCCGCCGCGCACGTGGGCGACGAAGTCCTCGGCGATCTCCTGATCGCTGCGCCCCTTGAGGCGCTGGGCGTACGAGGTTGCGCCGTCGTCCTCGCGGCCCTCGGGGTCGAAGGCGAGGCTGAGGGTGTGCGGAAAGCGGGCGGCGAGCTTGGCCATGGGGTCCTCGGGCCGGACCGGGTCGGTGAGGGTGGCCTCGATCCAGGAGTCCTCGTACGCGGTGTACGACGCCTCCTCCAGCAGCTCCTCGAGCCGTCCCCGGATCCGGGCGAGCGGCCGCGGCACAGGGGTGTCGATGCGCTCGGCAGTGATCTCCCCGGCCGCGCCGAGTTCGATCAGCCACATGGTCTTGCGGTGGTCGGCCTCGGAGAAGGAGTAGGCGAGCGGGGAACCGGAGTAGCGGACCCGTTCGTTGATCGTCTGGCAGCCGTGGAGGTGGCCGAGGGCTGCGTAGTCCACCCCGTCGAAGACGGTGGCGGGCACGGCCTCGACCCCGCCGACGGCGATGTCGCGCTCGCTGTCACTGGCCTGCCCGCCGGTGACGAAGGCGTGGGCGAGGACGACGGAGCGGGTGCCCGGAGCCCGGGCGGCGAGATCGGTCCGGACCAGGTCCATGGCCGCGCCCAGCACGGCCTCGTGGCTCACCTTCTCCGCGCCGAACCGGTCCTTCACCAGGGCGGGCTCCAGGTACGGCAGTCCGTACAGCGCCACCTCCCCGTGCACGTCGGCCAGCACCACCGGGTCGGCGCAGCCCTCGGGGTCGGTCCGCAGGTGGATCCCGGCCCGGCCGATGAGCCCGGCGCCGACGCCGAGCCGGCGTGCGGAGTCGTGGTTCCCGGAGATCATCACGGTGGGCACGCCGAGGTCGGCGAGCCGGTGCAGGGCCCGGTCGTACAGCTCGACGGCGGGCAGCGGGGGCACGGCCCGGTCGTAGACGTCGCCGGCGACGAGGACGGCGTCGACCTCGTGCTCGCGGACGGTCTCGACCAGGTGGTCGATGAAGTCGGCCTGGGCACCGAGCAGGTTCACGCGGTGGAAGGACCGGCCGAGATGCCAGTCGGAGGTGTGCAGGAGCCTCACTCGCCGGCCCCGCCGGACGTCTCGCCGCACATGTTTCTTCCGTCCCCCTGGTCGTCCCGGTCGTCTCCCGCTCGCTGAGCCCCTCTACGCTAACGCGTCACCCGGGCCCCCAGGACTCGACCGCGAAGGCTCGCCCTCAGGACGCGTACGTCTCCCCGCCGAGGGTGAGGGTGGCGCTGCCCGCCGTACTGTCGGCGAGCCAGGCCTCGAAGGCGGGCAGGTCCGCCTCCGGCAGCGCGACCTCGATCTCGACCGCGGCCCCGTAGCGCAGGTCCACCACGGTCCGGCCGGTGGAGCGCAGGTCGTTCTGGGTCTTGCCGGCCCGCTGGTGGTCCACGGTGACGGTGGCCAGCCGGTAGCGGCGGCGGGTGAGGGTGCCGAGCTCGTCGAGGGCCTCGCCGACGACTCCGCCGTAGGCCCGGATCAGGCCGCCGGCGCCGAGCTTGACGCCGCCGTAGTAACGCGTGACCACGGCCACCGCGTACCGGATGTCGCGCCGCATCAGCATCTGCAGCATGGGCACCCCGGCGGTGCCGCCGGGCTCGCCGTCGTCGCTGGCCTTCTGGACGGAGGCGTCGGCCCCGATGACGTACGCGAAGCAGTTGTGCGTGGCGGTGGGGTGCTCCTTGCGGATGCGCGCGATGAACTCCTGCGCCTCCTGCTCGGTCGCGGCGGGCGCGAGCGAGCACAGGAAGCGCGAGCGGTTGATCTCGGACTCGTGCACGCCCTCCCGGGCCACCGTCTCGTACTGGTCTGACTTCACCGCTCCACCTTACGGGGAATCGGACATGAGTCTTTTCGGTTGATCACGGGTGCGGACCGGAGCACCGGACCGCGCCCGGAAGGCAACAGGAGGCGGCACCCGTGTACGGCGACCCGGCAACCATCCGCAAGATCCTCACCGAGCTCGGCGACACCTGGGCCGTGGTGGGCCTGTCCAACAATCAGGACCGGGCGGCCTACGGAGTGGCCCGCACGCTCCAGCGGTTCGGCAAGCGGGTGGTCCCCGTGCACCCGAAGGCGGAGACGGTCCACGGCGAGCAGGGCTACGCCTCGCTCAAGGAGATCCCGTTCAAGGTGGACGTGGTGGACGTCTTCGTGAACAGCTCGCTCGCCGGGGCGGTCGCCGACGAGGCCGTGTCCGTCGGCGCGCAGGCCGTCTGGTTCCAGCTGGGCGTGATCGACGAGGAGGCCTTCGCCCGCACCCGCGAGGCCGGCCTGGACATGGTGATGGAGCGCTGCCCCGCTATCGAGATCCCGGCGCTGTAGCCGGCCGCTGCACGCCGTCGACGGGCGGGATCGAGACGGCCAGGGTCATCTCCATCGGGACGGGGCCGTCGTTGCGGTAGGCGTGCGGGAGGTTCGCCTCGAAGGAGACGGCCCCACCCGCCGGCACCGTGTACCGCTCGTCGGCGACGACGAGCGTCAGCTCCCCGGCCGTGACATGCAGCATCTCGAAGGTGCCGGCCAGGTGCGGGTCGGACTGCGTCGCGTCGCCCGGCTCGAGCCGGTAGCTCCACATCTCCACCGGCCCGCGCCGGTCGTCGCCGAGCAGCATGCTGGCGCCGCTGCCCGTATCGGTGGACCACATGCGCACCCCCTGCCCCGGCAGCACGACGTGGACCCGCGGGGTCCGGTCGTGGTCCAGCAGCGTGGTGATGCTCACGCCCAGGGCGTCGGCCAGCTTGACCGTGGTGCCGACGCTCGGGTTCGTCCGGGCCTGCTCGATCTGGATGATCATGCCGCGGCTGACCCCTGCACGGGCTGCCAGCGCATCCAGGGTGAAACCGCGCTCGCCGCGCCACCTCTTGACGTTCCGGCCGAGGGCCTGGGTGAGCTGTTCGAGGTCCGACACCGTTGCGTCCCCACTCTTGGCGTCCAATATCTTGACTGGCGCAGTGCAATGTATTGAACTACCGTGCGCGGTGCTCCACGCTGCACTCAACCGTTCACTGCACTGTACTGCGAGGCCTGTCATGACCGCCCTCTTCGCCCTGGCCAGCGCCGTGCTCTGGGGCCTCGCCGACTTCGGCGGCGGCCTGCTGACCCGCCGGCTGCCTGCGCTCACGGTGGTCGTGGTCTCGCAGATCCTCGCCGCCGTCGCGCTCGGCGCGGTCGTCCTGGGCACCGGGGCCTGGCGGGAGGCCGGGCCGCAGCTGTGGTTCGCGGTCGCCGCGGGCCTGGTCGGGCCGGTCGCCATGCTCAGCTTCTACAAGGCCCTGGCCCTCGGGCCGATGGGCGTGGTCTCGCCGCTCGGCTCGCTCGGGGTGGTCGTGCCCGTCGCAGCGGGGCTGGCCCTGGGCGAACGGCCCGGGCTCGGCCAGTTCGCCGGGATCGCGGTGGCCGTCGTGGGCATCGTCCTCGCGGGTGGCCCGGAGCTGCGCGGTGCGCCCGTACAGCGGCAGGCGGTGGTGCTCACCCTGGTCGCCGCCTTCGGGTTCGGCTCGGTGATGGCGCTGATCGCGCATGCCTCCGGCAGCATCGCCGGGCTGTTCCTCGCCCTGTTCGTCCAGCGGGTCACCAACGTGGCCACGGGCGGCACCGCCCTGTGGGTCCGGACCCGGCGCGGCGAGCCGGCCCTCCCGGCCGGCGCGAGCCCGCGGATCCTGTGGGGGCTGCTGCCGGCGCTGGCCTTCGTCGGCCTCGCGGACGTCGCGGCGAACGGCACGTACTCCATCGCCGCCCAGCACGGTCCGGTGACCGTGGCCGCCGTGCTCTCCGCGCTCTACCCGGTGATCACCGCGCTCGCCGCCTTCGTCGTGCTGAAGGAACGGCTGCGGACCGTCCAGGCGGCCGGCGCCGGCCTGGCCCTCGCCGGCACGGTCCTGCTGGCGGCCGGCTGAGCGGCCTCGGGGAAGTGGGGCACGCCCCCGCGCCGCCCGGCACGGCGCCTCGCCGCGGTCTCGCAGCACCCGGGTACGTCCAGTACAAGCGTGCCGCTCCGCCTTGCGATGCACCGCACCGGACGACGCGAAAACGCACCCCACGTCACCAAGGCCGCTTAGGCCGCGCCTTCCGGACCAGGATCAGGATCAGGATCAGGACCAGGACCAGGACCAGGATCAGGCGGGTTCCGCAGCCGCGTCGGCCGAGCGCTGATCGGCCTCCGCCAGCTGCGCCACCGCGCGCAGCTGCTCCGGCGTCACCCCGTCCGGGATCGGTACGGGCGCCGGGGTCCGCAGCGGCGGCTGCCAGCCCGTCTCCGGCTGCCACCGGCGGACGATCCGCGCGGGCGCCCCGGCCACCACGGCGTGGTCCGGCACCTCGCCGCGTACGACGGCCCCCGCGGCCACCACCACGTTGCGTCCCAGCCGTGCCCCCGGCAGGATCACCGCGCCCGTGCCGAGCCAGCAGCCGGGGCCTATCTCCACCGGTGCGCTGCGCGGCCACTGCTTGCCGACGGGCTCGTGCGGATCGTCGTAGCTGTGGTTGGTGGAGGTGATGTAGACCCCGGGCCCGCAGAACGTGTCGTCCCCGATGGTGATCCGGGTGTCGGCGATGACGTGGGTGTCCCGGCCGAGCACCACGCCGTTGCCGAGGACCAGCACCGGCTCGGTGCCGAGGTCGAGGCCGGGCATCATCCCGGCGGTCAGCGTGACCTGCTCGGCGATGATGCAGTGCTCGCCGAGGCGGATCCACGGCTCGCCGAAGACCGTGCCCTGGGGGAAGGCGAGGCGGGTGCCGTGCCCGATCGCGCCGAACCGCAGCCGCCCGGGGGTCTGCGCGGTGACCGCACCGGCCTGCTGCATCCAGCGCCAGCCGGCGTGGACCGCGCGGTTGGCGAGTCTGCGGCGCAGGGCCGTCAGGGATGAGAACGTGTTCTGGTTCTTCGGCACCGGGCCACCGTAACGCGCAGAGCGCCCCGAGCGCGCCGTGATCTTCACCCCATCGCCGGTCGCGCGGGGCGCGTGCCCTACCGTGCCGGTAGGGCGACAGGGCAGGGCACGGCAGACACGGCCCGACAGGGCCGGCACAGGACTGAGGAAGAGAACATGACGTATCAGGCGGACCAGGGCCGGGCACTCGTCGCGGGCCTGGGCGGCAAGAACCCGCAGATCGACCCCACGGCCTTCACCGCGCCCACCTCGGTCGTGATCGGCGAGGTCACGATGGCCCCGGGCGCGAGCATCTGGTACTCGGCGGTGCTGCGCGCCGACTGCGGCCCGATCTCGCTCGGCGCGGACAGCAATGTGCAGGACAACTAGGATTTGCCGTCTGACCTGCGGAAACGCGCGCCGTAAGCCCTAAAGCTAGACCCCTCGATAACCCGGGTCAAGGTCGCTCGAACACCTTCATTCGAACGTCCTTTCGAAAACACCAGATGAGCAGACGGTTTACCTATACAAGGAACCAACACCATGGCATCTACGTGCGTATACTCGTATTGAACATAGACACTGTGTCGCTTGACTTAGGTTCTCATTGACAGTTAGTCGGCCACGCAGTTAACGTTCTCGATCGAACGAATGCCCACGTATGAAAGGCAGACTCATGCCGGCCCCCCGCCAGCTCCCCACCAGTGACGTGCTCCGCGCGCATCGGTCCAAGGGCATGACCTACGAAGAGATCGCGGCCAAGTACGGCGTCACGAAGGGGGCCGTGTACTGGCAGCTCAGGGACTCGGGCCAGGTGGCCACGCGCCCGGACCACAAGAAGTACATCCCGTGGACCGTGAAGACTGAGCACTCACACGCGAGGCCCGCCATGATGCTTCGCCTTCTGAGTCGACGCGAGCAGGGTGACCCGAAGATCCCTGCCGTGAAGCTGCGGATGCTTGACAAGTGGCTGGGCGAGATCAAGGACGCCAATGTGGTGGTCTGTTACCGCCGCGACATGGTGCCGAATCCGGCGAGTCCATCGACGGGCGGCTTCTACTACAGCAAGCGTCGCCCGGAGGATGGGGCCATGATCATTCGCTACGACGCCGAATGTGACAACGCTGTCGAGAAGGTCGAGAACCCCACGGGCGCCGTGTAGACCTGTTTAAACGAGCGCGCAGTATGGCAACACGAAGCCGCCTCCCGCTGGATCGGGGGCGGCTTTTTCGTGCCCTGAAACTAGTATTTGACTCCGCCAGGGGGGCGGAGAGAAGATGAATGTGTCAGCGAGGGAAGGGCGCGAAGGAACCGGCAGGGAACGAATGCCGGGGACGCGACCCGCACCTAGCGGTCGAATAACCCCCGGCAAAGTGAGGACCCTTGACGATTCCCTGTGAGGCTAACCCCGATAGCTGGTTTTCCGAATCCGCCGAAGAACTCTCCGAGGCTAAAGAAGCTTGCGGCTTCTGCCCGGTTCGCGCCGACTGCGCCGAATTGGGGAGAGATGAGGAGTTCGGCATCTGGGGTGGGCTCTCCCGTGAAGATCGAATAGCCGCGAAGCGTTTCCGAGTGATCATGCTGGAAGAGCTGGTCACGTCCAAGATCAGAAGCATGCACTCTCGGGGCGAGTCCATCAGCGCCATGGCGCGTGAGCTGGGGATCCCCCGAAAGACGTTGGCTGACAGGCTTCGCCGCATGACTGATCTTGCAGCTTAGGTTTACCGATCTTGCCTCGATGAGAGGTGGCATCGTTGCAGACGTAACGACTATATAAAGTTGCTCTCCTCAAGTCTCACTCAAGTGTGAAGAAGCGTTCATCTTGAGTTAAGGTTCAAACAGTCGGGGGGCTAGACACCCCTGGCCACCAACTGGCGATAGTGTCAACGACACAGGACGATGAATGTCGGTAGATAGCTCGACGCATGAAATTGATCTCAACAACGCGGGCATGTGCCTTCAGGGCGTTGACATTCTGCTAGACATACCCTTGGTCATATCCATAGCTAGGGTGCGGTACGAAAACGGTACGCGACTTGAATTCTCGTACTGCAACACGAATTCGGAACACGAAGATATCGAGCTAGCGCGCTCGATGGTTCCCATGCGGGCCGTGACCCTGCGGGGTTGGCCGAGTAACACCCTCGCTTGCGGACATGACGACGAGTACACCACGGCGTATTGGGTGTTCGAGTGAGGCCGTTACCTTGCACAACAAGTACATACATCGAAGGGGCAGCTGAGACGCTGCCCCTTTTCGCTGCCCGAAACTAGTATTGGGAGAGATCATGACCGCCTTTGACGCCACGAAGAACACCCCCGCGATGAAGTTCACCGACCTCGACGGGCACCCGATCACCGTCCGCCCGATCTTCGATGCTGGCATGGGTCGGAACGTGGTCGAGCTGGTCGTGAACGGCACGGCCGTGAAGCTCTCGAACGCCTCGGTTCCGAAGTTCGTGGACGGGGTGACCATGGCCGCCTTTGTTGGCGAGATCGAGAACGTCGCCCTGGACGCTGATACCCCGGTTAGCGAGTGAGCGGCCCCATAGCTCACCGGTCCGTCTCGCAATACTCCAGCTTCGTGCGCTGCGGTGAGGCTTACCGGCTAGAGAAGGTCGCCAGGGCTCCACAGAATCAGGCCGCGTGGTTCATCCAAGGGACGGCCTATCACGAAGCGGTCGAGAAGTGGGAGCGCTCGAACCGGCGCTACGGCCCCGACAAGCTCGCCGAGTGGTACGAGGAAGCATGGGAACGCGACATGGCCGCCGCCCTGGCCGTCGAACCTGACACTTCCCGATGGCTTACCGGTGGTGTCACGAAGCCCGAGACCGACATCAAGAACCGCCGCGTACGTGGCCGCGATCAGGTCGAAGCGTACTTCGAGTACGCCATAGAAGCCCCGGAACGAATCTGGGAGCCGATCGAGGGCATGCCGGCCGTGGAGCTGCCGTTCACGCTCGACCTCGGCGGGATCGAGATCCGCGGGTTCATTGATCAGGTAGTCGAGTACCCCGATGGGCACCTTCGAGTGCGTGACCTGAAGACCGGTACGAGACTCCCGGACACGGCCTTTCAGCTAGCGATCTACGACCACGCCCTAGATGACCTGTTCGGCGTGAAGCCTGGCTTCGGGGATTACTTCATGGCGAAGAACAACGCCCCGACCGAACCGAAGAACCTTCAGAACTTCTCCCGAGAGAAGGTCACCCGATGGTTCCGCAACATGGATAAGGCCGTTCGTCTCGGCCTCTTCCTACCCAACCCCGGCGACGCTTGCCGAACTTGTACCGTCCGCCGCTTCTGCGACTTCAACGGCGTGGACGCGCGGGAATACCCCTATGAGGAGATTGTGAATGGCTGAGATCAGCGTAACGATGAAGGCGCACGGCGGACATGACGCTTCGTGGGTTGTCGTCAAGGCCGAGAGCCTTACCGAGTTGGTCGACATCCTTGACGGATACGGCCGTTCGGGAGTCTCCGCCCTGGTGGGCGAGGCGGTTACCCACCTGCGGGCCGAGGAGACGCTAGGCGCCATCCTGGGCGCCCGTCCGGTAACTCACCCCGGACAGTACGACTCTGCCCCGCAGAGCGGCGCCCAGACGCCTTCTGGCCCGAGTGCCGGCCAGGACACTCCCTACGGCACTCCGCCTACCTGCCCGCACGGTACGAAGCGGTTCCTGGAAAAGCCGTACAAGAACAAGCCGGGCAACTGGAAGGCGTGGGCCTGCCCCGCCCCCCAGGGCACCCCGGACGCGTGCAGCCTCGAATTCATTCGTTAGCCGCGAATCTAGTATTTGGAACCCGCAGGGGCGCGACTGCCTACCAACGCGCACCCCCACCCCGTTTACACCCGCCCAGGGAGACACAGCCATGCCCACGACTGCCACCGCCACCGCGAAGCGTGACGCCGCTATCGCCCAGGTCGACGCCAACGCCGACGACGAATGGAAGCGGTACGCCCTCGGCTTCATCGCCGAACTGTCCGCCGATCTAGACGAGTTCACCACGGATGACCTGTGGGACGCCGGACTGATCAAGCCGCGTGAGCCGCGCGCCCTCGGCCCCGTGATGCGCCGAGCCGCGAAGCGCGGACTCATCGCCACGACCGGAAAGTTCCGGTCGAGCCGGTACCGCAACTGCGCTCCCCTGCCCGTCTGGGCGTCCGTCTAGGAACTCGCGAAGGATCGCCCGTGTACACCATCGTTCGGGCTAAGGGCGACGCTGGAAAGACCGGCGAGCCCCTGCCCACCATCTTCAAGACGTTCGCCGCCAATACCGTGCACTTCCGCCGAGGACAGTTCACGATCATCTCGGCGGCCCCCGGGGTCGGTAAGTCGGCCCTGAGCATGGCCCTGGCCCTGCATGCCCGCGTGCCGGCCTTCTACTTCAGCGCGGACACCGACCCCCAAACGATGTTCGTTCGCTGTGCCGCGAACGTGGCGGGGTGGTCCACCCGGGACATCGAGAACGCCCTAGAGAAGGGCAACACGAAGAGCGTTGAAGCACAGCTTGACGGCTTCGATCACCTGCGATGGGACTTCACCGCGTCGCTCACGATTGACGACCTCGAAGGCGAGCTGAAGGCGTTCGCTGCCACGTATGGCGCCTGGCCGGAACTCATCATCGTGGACAACATTTCCAACGTTGTCCCGGACGCCGACGGAGACAGTAACTCGTACGTCGCCCTTGAAAAGGTCTGTGAGTACCTGCATGAACTCGCCCGAACGACCGGCGCATGCGTGGTCGCCCTGCACCACGTAAAGGGCGACAGCAACGACGGTAACCAGCCTGTCCCCCTGTCTCAGATCAAGGGGCAGATTGGACGGGTGCCGGAAATGATCCTCACCCTTCACCGGATCGGCGACGACGCCACTCGACAGATGGGCGTTTCCGTCGTGAAGAACCGAACTGGGAAGGCCGACGCATCCGGCGCAATGATCCTGTATCTGGATGCCGACATGGAACGAATGCGGCTCACCGGATGAGCATGGTCGAGTTGGACGTTACGGGAGTGCCGGCCCCCCAGGGCAGCAAGCGGCACGTCGGCAACGGCGTGATGCTGGAAAGCTCGAAGAAGGTCAAACCGTGGCGGGCCGCCGTAGCGGCCGAGACTTCACGGCACCACTTCGAGCCGCGGCCGTTCGTGACCGTGGCCGTGTGGTTCCGGCTGAAGCGCCCGAAGAGCCATTACCGGACCGGACGCTTTGCGCACCTCCTGAAGGACAGTGCACCCGCGTACCCGGCCCAGTATCCCGACCTCGACAAGCTGTGTCGGAGCACCCTCGACGCGCTTCGCATGGGCGGCGCGTTCAAGGATGACGCCCAGGTGGTCAAGCTCTTCGCGTACAAGGTCTATGCCGGCCAGGGCGAAGAGCCCGGCGCCTTGATCCGGGTTGCGTCCGCTCTTTGATTCCGCCACCCCCGCGAAACTAGTATTTGGAGCACAAGGGAGGGCGGATGGAAAAGCCCCCGATTGCGGAAGTTCTAGAGCACTACGGAGCGAATGACGTTCCGGAAGGTAGCCGCTTCCGAAAGATGAAGTGCCCGTTCCACGAAGACCGAAATGCCTCGGCTTCCGTGTGCACCGAAGAGAACCGCTTCCGGTGCTTCGCTTGCGATATCTCGGGCGACAGCTTCGACGTGATCGCAGACCAGGAAGGATGCCGTGACTTCTCTTGTACCCGAGCCTGCGCTGAAAAGCTTCTTGGAGGAAGCTACGGCGCGGTATCAAGCGGCACTAAAGAACAGTACCGACGCCGTGGCGTATTTGAAGAGTCGCGGCCTGTCCGGGGCCAGCGCAGCATCCTTCAGGCTGGGATACGTCGAAAGCCCCTTGCCGGGGCATGAAGTAGCCCGCGGAATGCTTGCAGTCCCGTACGTCACCCGCGCGGGAGTCGTGACCGTGCGCTTCCGACGCCTGGGCGACGGAGAAGGGCCCAAGTACCGCAGCGTCCCCGGCGACCCGCCGCGCATCTTCAACGCGAACGCGCTACTCGTCCCGAGTGACCATATCGCCATCTGTGAAGGCGAGTTCGACGCGGTAGCCGCGAACGAAGCCGGTATTCCAGCCGTGGGCATCGCAGGCGTGAGCGCATGGAAGAGCTACTTTGCCCGGTGCTTCAAGGGGTACCGGGCGGTGTACATCCTCGCAGACCAGGACGACAAGGGGCAGGGGATGGAGTTCGCCGAGAAGGTCGCAGAGCAGATCAAGAACGCCCGAATATCCCCGATGCCCACAGGCCACGACGTGAACTCGTACGTCCTCGAACACGGCGCCGACGCGCTTCTAGACCGGCTGGAGATCAAGCGATGACTTCTGAGGAACTGGCCGACCAGGTAAGCGACTTCATCGGCGAGTGTCGTTCCCGAATCCTCGGGATCGGGGCCGAGCAGTACGACGAAGGCGATTCCCAGAAGTTCGAGAAGATGCCCCTTGCCGGCCTGATCCGGTACGCCAGGGAAGAAGCGCAAGACCTGGCCGTATACGCGGCCATGCTCGATATCCGCCTGGCCCGCCTCGAAGCCGCTTTCAACGCGGACGATAACTAGTATTTGGAGACGCGTTGAAGCGCATCGTTGTCCTGTCGGACATGCAAATTCCATACCACGACAAGCGGGCCGTCCGGAACGTCCTCGGGTTCCTGGCCGAGTACAAGCCCGACGAGATAGCGAGCGTGGGCGACGAAGTCGACTTCCCGCAGATCAGCCGATGGACGCGCGGCACGGCCGGTGAGTACAAGGGGGATCTACAGGCGCACTGTGATGCCGGGAAGCGAGTCCTGGCCGGCCTGCGGGCCGTCCATGACGGGCCTATTCACGTAAGCCGCTCCAACCACATGGACCGACCGCTTACGTACGTCCGTACGCGCGCCCCTGGCCTCATGGGCTTGAAGGCCCTCGAAGTGCCATCGCTCCTCGACTTCGAGAAGTACGGCGTGACCTACCACGAAGAGCCGTACGAGATCGCCCCTGGTTGGCTTCTCGCCCACGGCGACGAAGGCGGATCTTCTCGCGCTCCCGGCGGAACCGCGCTCGCCCTGGCCCGTAAGTGGGGTTACTCCGTGGTGTGCGGTCATACACACAAGCTCGGTATTCAGCATGAACACATGACCGTGAACTCTCGACTGGTTCGAGAGCGGTTCGGCTTCGAAGTCGGAAACCTCATGGACTTCAAGTCTGCCGGATATCTGAAGGCGGGTTCCGGCAACTGGAATCAGGGCTTCGGAATTCTCTACGTCGACAAGAACCGTGTCACGCCTGCCCCCATCTTCATCAAGCCGAACGGAACCTTCGTGGTCGAAGGCCGCACGTACGGCCAGAAGGCCACCTAGGAGAACTCCGAATGATTGACTGGACGAAGTACACGAAGCTCGCCGAGGGCGTCGCCCGAAGGGTCGCCGACGAGTACCCCGGCATTGATGCCGACGACATTCAGCAGGAGATTCTTCTTCATGTCACGGAGAAGCGCGCCCACTACGAAGGTAGTGACTACCCGGAAGGGACGCTTCGGAAGAACTTCCGGAAGGTGGCCGTGAGCTATGCCGGCCGCGAGCGATACGCCTTTATCTACCACTCCGCGGAGTACGTTTACACGTCCTCGGAAGTACGACAGCTCTTTGAGAAGGCGTTCTTTCAGCCTGAGATGTGGGAGAAGGCCCCCACGATGGATGACGGGGTGTCTGTCGCCGCCGGGGGCATCGTAGTTGCCCTGTGGGACCTTGACCGCGCATACAGCCTCCTGCCCGTTCTCGATGCAGCCGTTATCGCGAAGCGGTACGAGCAGGGCGAGGCTCTTTCCTCGGCCGAGACGATGCGACTTTCCCGAGCCATCGACAAGATCACGCGGACGCTGAACAACGGCGTCGTAAAGCGTCAGAACGAAGCCCGGACGTACGTCGGCCCCGGCCTCCGCCGGATTGGTGCCACGGGCGAATAAGCCCGCTGGTCACCCCCTACGCACACGACTAAAGGAACACCCTTGCTTGACCATGCCCCGAACTTTGGCCCGACCGGAGAGACTGTCTATGAGCGCACCTATCAGCGCGTGAGGGCGAACGGCGACCGGGAAACGTGGCTCGACACCGTTACCCGTGTGGTCGACGGAAACCTTTCCCTGGTGCCGGAGAAGCACCGTAAGCCCGGTGAGCGGGAACGGCTCATCGAGCTTATGTATGACTTCAAGATTCTGCCTGCCGGCCGCCATCTCTGGGCGTCGGGTGTGCCCGGAAGGCAGTACCTCTTCAACTGCCATGTGAGCGGTTGGGGCGAGAAGCTTTCGGATCACTTCGAGTTCACGTTCCTGAGGCTTATGGAGGGTGGTGGAGTGGGGGCTAACTACAGCTCCCGTTTTCTGGCCCCGTACGGGCCGCCTGAGCGCTCTCTGAACGTGCACATCGTGTGTGACCCCACCCATGCGGATTACTCGGCCATGAAGGCCGCGGGGGTTCTCTCTGACGACTACGCGCCCGAGTGGGGCGGAGCGTTCCCCGTGGAGGATTCGCGGGAGGGGTGGGCCGCTGCTCTGGTCGACCTTCTCGACACCTATCACCGCCAGGACGTGAAGCACGTTGACCGCGTGTACGACGTGAGCCGCGTCCGGGGCGCTGGTGAGTCCCTGCGGACGTTCGGCGGTACCGCGTCCGGTCCTCGGCCCTTCGCGCGAATGATGCTCGACATTGCGGCCGTGGTGAACGGCTCCACCGGCGCCCACCTGTCGCCGCTTGAAGCCATGGAGATAGACCACGCCATTGCGGAATGCGTGGTCAGCGGTGGGAATCGACGTTCGGCCCGGATGAGTATGGTCGAGTGGGACGACCCTTCCATTTTCGACTTCATCCGTTGTAAGGCCGATACGGGAAAGCACTGGACCACGAACGTAAGCGCGGTCATTGACGACAACTTCATTCGCCTTCTCGCCGAGGGCGACGAGCATGCGGAAGCGGTTCACTCGGCTGTTGTTGCCGGAATGCTCGACAACGGGGAGCCCGGCTTTTGGAACATCAGCCTTTCGAATGCCGGGGAGCCTAACCCGGTAATCGCGACTAACCCATGTGGCGAAATCGCGCTTGAACCCTGGGAAAACTGCAACCTGGGTCACGTCAACCTCGACGCGTTCGCGCCGAAGAAGTCGAGCGAGGAACCCGACCTCGAAGGCATCCTTGAAGCGCATCGACTCATGACGCGTTTCCTCATTCGCGCCACCTATGGTGACGTGAACGATCCGAAGCAGCGTGAGACTCTCACCCGCAATCGCCGGATCGGCGTAGGCCACTTCGGAGTACAAGGCTACTTGGCAAAGCAGGGAATCCGATACTCGAAGGCACCTAGCTTCTTTCGCTTCCCGTTCGAGCTTCGCATCATGCAGAACGAAGTAAAGGCCGCCGCTGCCGAGTTCGCCCACGATCTCCGCATTCCCGTCCCGGTCAAGATGACCACGGTTGCCCCCACGGGCACCATTGCGAAAATGCCGGGCGTCACTGAAGGGATCCACCCGATTTACGCTCGCCACTTCATCCGGCGCGTGAGGTTCTCCCTGGTCGACCCCGTACAGGCAGAGCGTGTAAACACGTTCTTCGCTCAGGGGCACAACGTCGAGACCGACGTTTACGACCAGTCCGGTAACACCGTCGTGGTCGAGTTCCCCACGAAGGAAAAGCTGGCGGAGGAGATCGAATCCCTGGGCCTGCCGGCCTCGCTGGTCGAGTCCGCTGATGAAATCAGCTTCGCTGACATGTTGGCGTTTCAGGCCATGTATCAGAAGAACTACGCGGATAACGCCGTGTCGTTCACGGTGAACGTCCTTCCTGGCAGTCTCGACCAGGACCAGGCCGAGGAGACGCTAGCGCGCTTCCTGCCGGTCCTGAAGGGCACCACGGTCTTCCCGGACCTCACTCGGCCACAGTCGCCGTACGAGCGGATCACGGCCGAGGAGTACGAATCCGCTACCGCGAAGAGCGTTGACGCCTCTTACGACGAAGCCTGTTCGTCGGGCGCATGTCCGGTGAAGTAGCGGCACCGAACCTAGTATTTGAAACCGCCACCCTAGGGGCCAGATACTAGGACCACAGAGACAGAGGGCGGCCGGTGAATACGGCCCGGCCCCCTCTGTTGCCACCCCGAAAGGATTCCTTTGAAGGTCACTGTCGTTGCGTCGACTCGCATTTCTGAAGACCGTTGGGACGACCAGGGCTCGGCCTTCCCGGTCCAGACTTCGCCTGAATTCGATGTCCTCGGGGATGACCCTTCCCGGCCAGTGACGGACGCTGATGAACTCGCCGAATTCGCCGGGCGAGCCTGCTATAAGAGCTGGTCCAAGCCGAATCCGGCCACCGCCGCGAACAGCGACTACATGCGGCACATCCTCCGGCAGGGGCATTTCTCGGTCCTCGAACACGCCTCGGTCACATTCTATGTGGAAGGCGTTTCCCGGGCGCTTCTCCTCGAACTGGAGCGTCACCGGTTCCTTTCCTTCAGCGTGGAATCTCAGAGGTACGTCGACACGGAGAAGCATCACCCCGAGCCTGTTCTTCCCCCCGCTATCGCTGCGGGTTCCTCGGCCGCTGGTCTCGTTCGGGACGCGTACGCGTTCGCCCTGAACGATTACCGGATTCTCGTCCAGCATCTCGGCGGGCAGGGCTTGAAGCGGAAGGAAGCGCGGGAAGCCGCGCGGGCCGTTCTTCCCAATGCCACCCCGGTTGACTTTCTCGTAACCGGCAATCTTCGGGCCTGGCGTGACGTGCTCGGTAAGCGGTGGCACGAAGCGGCCGATGCCGAGATTCGCGAGCTTGCCGGCCTGATCCTGGGCCACCTGCGAGCGCTTGCCCCCGGTGCCGTTCAGGACGTGCCCCGAACCCCGTTCGCCTACTGAGAGGTTTCACCTTGAAGACGTTCCAACGACTTCTTTTCGCCCTCGGGGCGGCCCTGGCCGTACTTCTGGGGAGCCGGAAGTATTGAAGATCCTCGTTACCGGTTCCCGTGACTGGGCCGACGCTCACCGAATAGAGGTATCCATCTTTCGTGAGCTTTACGAGACGAAGACGTTCGCCCGTGACGCAGTGCTGATTCACGGAGCATGCCCCACCGGGGCCGACGCGCTAGCCGACGAGTACGCCACCCGGGCCGGAATGCATGTGATCCGGCGGCCCGCCGATTGGGACCGGCACGGCAAGCGCGCCGGATTCCTGCGGAACGTCGAGCTGGTCGACCTCGGCCCGGATGTCTGCCTGGCCTTCATCCGCCGTGGCAGTAAGGGCGCCACCATGACCGCCAACCTTGCCGAGAAGGCAGGGATAGAGACCCGAAGGTTCCTCGCATGACTAAGACCCCCTTCAGCCTCGCCGCCGACCTGATCTCGGCCGCTACCGCGCTTCACTCGTACTTCGAGGCCCTGAAGGGCGCGGGCTTTACTGACAGCCAGGCTTTCGCCATCGTGCGCGACATGGCCCGTGCAGGGTCCGCCAATGGGTGACCCGCGGCCTTCCTGGGATGCCTACTTCCTGGGCATCGCCCAGGCCGTCAGTGTGCGCGGAGACTGCACGCGTGCTCAGGTGGGGGGCGTCATGGTCAAGCGGTTGGCCGGCCTACCCACTCAGGTGGGCGCCGGGTACAACGGACCGCCGCCGGGGGTACCCGGATGCCTGTCTGCGGGGGCGTGCCCTCGGGGCAGGCTCACCGCCGAGGAGTGCCCGCCGAACACCGACTATGCGAACTGCACTGCCGACCATGCCGAGCGGAATTGCGTCCGCCTCACCCCTGCCGAGCACCGCCAGGGCGCCACGCTCTACGTGACGCGGGAGCCGTGCCCGAGCTGCCGGACGCTGATCACTGCGGCCCGTATCGGGCGCGTTGTCTGGCCCCACGGTGAATGGCACCCGCCAGGGTCCGACTGATAGTCTCGAACGAGTTCCTTCCCCTTCTCTCGCTGACACGGTGAAGGATGGAACAGACGGCCCCCACTTCGGTGGGGGCCGTTTTTCGTTGCCCTGATTCTAGCATTGAACCTAGCCCGTTTAAACGTTGCGCGTGACTCCAAATACTAGTAACGTTCCTCCTGTCAGCGAGACGGAGCGCCGGACCGGCCGGCCTCCGAAATGAAGGGGAACATCATGCGAGAGATCACCCGCGAAGAGTGGCTTCACCTGGCGATCGAGGCCCTTCGCCCCGAGTTCGAGAAGGTCGACTTCCCGCTTCCCGAGAAGATTCACGTCTCGGTCGGCTTCGGCTACGGCGCGAAGCGTGAGAGCGCGAAGATCCTCGGTCAGTGCTGGTCGTCCCTGGCGAGCGAGGACGGGGTGAATCACCTCTTCATCTCCCCCGAGCTGAAGGACGAAGCCCGCGTCCTGGACGTGCTGATTCACGAACTGGTACACGCGGCGGACGACTGCAAGAACGGCCACAAGGGCGCCTTCGCGAAGGCCGCTAAGGCCCTCGGCCTCACGGGCAAGATGACTGCCACCGTGGCCACCCCGGAACTGACGGAGAAGCTTCGGGACCTGGCTAAGGCCCTCGGCCCGTACGCTCACGCCACCCTCTACCCCATGGGCAAGCCGATTCAGCCGAAGGCCGAGCCGAAGCCTGAGGAGACCCCCGAGGAAGAGCCCCCGGTTCACTCGGGCCCGAAGAAGCAGGGAACCCGCATGATCAAGGTTCAGTGCTCGACGGAATGTGAGTGTGGCGGGTACGTGGTCCGCACCACTCAGAAGTGGATTGAAGTGGGAATGCCGGTCTGCCCCTTCGGGACCGTCATGGAAGTCTCGGCCTGACCTACCCACGCGGCCCCCTTCGGGGGGCCGTTTGC
Organism: Streptomyces sp. NPDC051364; assembly: GCF_040682115.1. Lineage (NCBI taxonomy): Bacteria > Bacillati > Actinomycetota > Actinomycetes > Kitasatosporales > Streptomycetaceae > Streptomyces > Streptomyces sp. NPDC051364. The sequence continues at coordinate 164,840 of NZ_JBFBAH010000007.1, forward strand.
GTTTCCCTGAATCTAGTATTTGGAATCACCGTTTAAACGTGCTACGTTTCTCTTGTCAGCGAGAGGGGCCGGAAAGTCCGGCCCACGAAAGGGGAAGCCATGCTTCACAAGTTCATCATCCTCGACGGCGGCGCCGATATTGAGTGCCAGAAGTGCGGAAAGGCCGCCGATCGCTCGCGGTTCGAGCTGGTCGAAGAATGCCCGGCCCGGTTGGTATGCGTGTGGCACGCGGCTTGCGACCAGAACCCGAAGGAGCCGCACCGGTTCAAGTGGGTGAAGGTACAGAAGTAACCAGGAGGGCGCCCCGGAAGGGGCGCCCTTTCCTGTGTTTTAGAACGAAGAACTTGAAACCCGATCTGACTAAGTGCTAGGTTCCCAATGTCAGCGAGAAACGGCCTTCGGGCCGGAAGGGGAATCATGCACAAGACCGATAGGGCCGCCGCTAGCGTCGTCGCGGGAATCGCGGCGGGCGCCTTCACGCTCTCGTACGAAGCTCTTCGGAGCGTCTACCTGGGGAGCGACGGGAACCACAGCCTCAGCCCCATATACCCGCTCATCGTGGAGGGTTTCGTCACGGTCGCCGTGTGGGTCGCCTACCGACTTCGCGACTTCGGATGGAAGGCCACGGCCTACCCGTGGACCCTGGCCGCCCTGTTCTTCGCCTATTCCCTGTGGTCCAACTCCCTGCCGGAAACGGTCCCGGGTCCGGTAATCCGCGGAGTGCCTTCCCTCGCCGTACCCCTGGCCGTCCACCTGTTCACGCACCTTCTGAAGAAGCGTGAGCCCGTTCGGGTCGAGCTGGTCGAGCTGGTCGAGCTGGTCGCCGAGGCTGACGAAGAGTCCCTGTCGGATGAGCCGTGGCCGGCCTGGGAGCCCCCGGCGGTTCAGGCCCCCATCTTCGCGGCCTCGGTCGTCAAGGCTTCTTCCGTCACCATGGCCACGGATTCCAGCGCCGTGATTCGCGCCTGGGCGCGCCAGAATGGCCACACGGTGAAGGACACCGGACGCATCCCTGACTCGGTACTGAAGGCGTACGCGAAGGCCCACGGAGGGGAGCTTGTAGGCGCGTGAAGCTCGGATGGTGCATGACGGGGCATCACGCGGCGTGCCCCGTCCGCACGCAAAGCGGAATCGGTTGTGGCTGCAAGTGCCACGCTGGTAAGAAGTTGTCTAACGCAATCGAAATTTTCCCGGACAAGGAACACAATATGGCCCAGAAGGTCGAAGTAACGCTGGTAGATGACCTCGACGGTTCCGAGGCGACGCAGACCGTTCTGTTCGCCCTCGACGGGAAGATGTACGAGATCGACCTGAACGACGCTCACGCGGCCAAGCTGCGTGAGGACCTGGCCCCGTTCCTCGGGGCGGCCCGGAAGACCTCTGGGGGCCGCACGACGGCCCGCCGGATGGGCTCGGGCAAGCCCGCCAACGACACGGCCGCTATCCGGGCGTGGGCGAAGACGACCGGCCTCGAAGTGAACGACAGGGGCCGAGTGCCGGCCGAGATCAAGTCGGCGTACGAGAAGGCCCACGCCGCCTAGCTTCACCTCGACCAGCTCGACCACGGCCCCCCGCTACGGCGGGGGGCCTTCGTCATGCCCGAAGCTAGCATTGGGCGTACGTGTAAACGGGTGGCCTTGATCACTCCAAGTCTAGCTTGCGCTTCTAGTTTCAATGCTAGTAACGTCCGGTCCCTCGGCTCCGGCCGGGAGTCGCAGCTAGACGGCCTCTCAGGTGGCACTGAGGGGAGACGACATGCCAAGGGAGAGCGGCCCCAGGAAACCGCCCTGCGGCCCCGTGGTGACGACACGGGGAGTCCAGACAGTCAGCGGTAAGAGAACGGCTCCGCTCACCAAAAGCCGACTCCGGATTCAGCCCCCGGAAGGTAGAGAAGCCCGAGAGGGAACGGCATACCGAGTAGACAGGCATGTCGGGTGAAGGTGGACCCGGACCGGCGCCCCCGCAGAGGGGGCGAGCAAGCGACGCTCTGACCTTCTACATTTCCCGGTCCCACGGCGCGAGTAATCCCCGCAATGCCGGTCCTGAAAGCGAGAGCCCCGACGGGCGTACCGAGGTACGTAAGTCGTCTCCTAGGTCCCCTCTTGAAGTGAGCAACCTCCAGTAATGGGGGGTCTATTGCCTGCTTCAAGGGGGGGTCCAACCCGCTCCCGCCCGCTCAGGGCACCCGAGGCATGGGGTAAGGCAAAGACGAAAGACAACAGCAACAACCCACCTGAGCGGGCTAGACAGGGATTCCAAATACTAGTAACGTCTGCCTTGTCAGCGAGAGAACGACAGGAAGGGCGACACAGTGGCAAAGGTGAAGCGAACCCCGGAAGGTCTCGCAAAGGCGATTGAGGCCGAGGGGTTCAAGGTAGAGCGCCGGAATCATGGTTGGCTCTGCTGGCCTTCGGACCCGATGAAGCCCGCGGAATGGATTAGCCGGAACACCGGGGGCCGAGGACAGAGGAACAATGAGGCCGTAGCAAAGCGGTTCGGGATTCTGTAGCCTCACCGGGGGCCGGGCGACCGGCCCCCTTCACCGTGTCAGCGAGAGAGAAGGAAACCATGCAGGATTACCAGGGCATCGTTCGCGTCCGCCATGCCGGCCTCGACCTGGCCGTGTCCGATGAGGCGTTGGACACCGTGACGGGCGAGCTGGTCGAGTACGGCGCCACCGCGCAACTGTGGCCGGACGTGAGCGAGTGGACCATGACCGTGCGCGTGCCGTCCCTGTGGGACGTTGGGGCCGTCGCGGGGCGAGCCGTACGGGCCGCGTACGAGAAGGCCGGACACTCCGCCAGCGTCGTGCGCGTGGACGCGTGGAACGTGACCGAGTGGGAGCAGGCTCGGGGATTGAGCGAGTAGCCCGGCGGCGGTCCGCGGCCTTCGCTAGCATCTGCCATACAGTCGCAACCAGGGAGGACCCATGGAGCCTGCGCCCCCGAACCCCGAGTTAGCCGCCGCCGTGAGGGTGGAGCTGGAGAAACGTGGAGTTCTCGAACTCCCCTGGATGGATGAAGAGTTCTCGCGGTACTTCTGGGAGGCCGCGCAAGACCTGTCCGCCGAGCAGGCCGGCCGCATCGGGCAGGCCGTCTTCCGCGCGATGGAATGGGCCGCGACTCGCGCCCTGATCGAGCGCACCACCTAAGGACATGGGCAGGCCAGACCCCCGCTTCGGCGGGGGTTTCCCCTTGCGCGGAAGCTAGTATTTGGAATCTCGTTTAAACGCTGCTACCGTCTTCCTTGTCAGCGAGAAACGGCCCCCAACAGGGGGCCGGATGAAGGGAAGAACAATGGCCGTATCTCTCCGTAAGGGCATTCACCGGTGGGTCTACTTCTGCGAGGAGAGCGTGACCTTCTGCCGGTTCTGCGGAACGATCCTCGACCTGGGGGACTCGCCCGCTAGCGACTCCTGCACGGTCATGCATGACCCGCACTGCGTGTGCGACGTGTGCCGAGAGCTGATCAACGGCTAGTCAGAGACACAACAGAAGGGGCGCCCCACGGGGCGCCCCTTCTGCGTTCGCTCAGTCAGTCGCAGAGGCCGGCGCCGCCGAGAGGGGCCCGAGAACAACGACTTGGAAGCCCGCAGGGCTGAGATATCCGTGGTACCGCTTCCAGCGGATGCCAACCTCGGTACCGCCGTACTTCTCATCCAAGGGGCGCATACCGGATTCGTGCCAGCCGTCATGCCCGTATCCGCGTCCGCACGTAGCCGAGTCATTTACCCATCCGTCGTACCGGGGCGCTTCGAACGGGAAGCGACGGATTGCCCCTACGTGGTGACCCAGCAATTTCACCCATGCGCCGCACTGTGCGGGGCGCTCCGTGTTGTGGCGGTTAAGCATGACTGGCACCTGTGTACTCCGACCCTCGCTAACACGACTTCAAGCATCTGTTTGAGGACTCTCGGGCTGACTCCGAGCTGTGCAGCGATCTGTACGTACGTCTCGCCGTTCCTTAGACGCTTCCTGATCTTGTCCTCATGGGCTGCTATGTAATTGCGTTGCTCCCGCGCCTCTTCGGCGCTCGGTCTGGGCATTCTCACTCCCGCCCCGTGTGCCTGCCGTCGTGCCCGCGCGGCAATCGGCACCCGTAGCAAAAGTAATCCCGAGGGTGGCTGCACTCGCTATGGCCACAGCGTGGCATTCCTCGGAGTACGACAGGGGCGCCCCCGCCCCATACCGCCCACACTGCCCCTTCCCCCTGTTCGTGGTCGCGCGACGGGGCGAAGTGGCCGACATGCTTTCCCGCATGGTTCGCCCAGAGTTCGCAAATGGTTGGCGCCTCCCAGGGGAATTCGTCAATCTCCGAATCGAGAAGCGGCCGGATGGTGTCCTTGACACGTTCCGGAACATCGACGCTCTCAAGACAGCTCTCTGCCACGTCATCAACAGCGCGAGTCACAAGACGCTCATGCGAGGAGTACGAAGGCTGTTCCAACTCGGTCCCCTTGGGCCAGTAGGCATCCGCCGGAATGGTCGTCAGGTCCGGCTTTTCATGCGTCACGGGTTCCGGCTTCCTGTTTCTCGACCGCTTCGGCTACTGCCTGCACAAGCACCGGGAAGGCCTCTCGTATGGCCGCTTCCCACTCCCGAGCCTCCTTGGCAGCGAGGATGCGAGCGAATCCCGAGTCCAGTGCAGCCCGCTGCTCTGGGGTGAAGTGGCAGCAAGAGCGGGGGCTCACGCCCGCCCTCTCATTGCCCATGCGTCGCTCACCTCCCGAGCTGTGGCCGGCCTGAGGGAGTTCGGGTCCGCTTCCCATTTGTCGCCGCCCCCGATCGGCCGAATCCACAGAACGCCTCGCACCGGCCCCAATACACGCCCCAGACGGCCCGTGGCCTTGTCGGCAACGGCTGTTCCAGGGTCAGGCTCGTACGGGTGCTCACGGGCGGTTGCAGGGGTGTTCACGGCTTCCGCCTTAGCCCGGCTTCGACCGCCCGTAGTACGTCACGCGTCGGCCGCGCGTACCCCCTGCGCGGAACCCAGTCGGGCACGTCTGCCCAGAACGGAAACGTGTCCCCTCCGACCTCGGGGCGCAGGCGGTGGAAGTCGCGACGGTCTATCGCAGAGCCCAGCTCGGTCACGTCGTCTTCCGCGATGCTGTCGGCCGCTCGCGCTCTTGCCCCACTCGCCATGGTCGCCCGCTCCTCGTAGCTGCGCTCCGTGAACAACACGCTACGAACGAGACGGCGTTGACCTCTACGAAGTTCTACAGAATTCCACGCGAGTTAGCCGAGGGCGCCAATGGCGTCCGTGATCAGGGCGCGTGCGGTGCCGCCGTAGACGGCCTGCTCGGACAGCCGCTCGAACGCCTTGACGTACTGCGCAATCTCTGACGGCGCGGTGACGTTGACAGCGGCAGTCAGTAGCTCGACCTGAGCCTGTTCCGTGTCGTAGATAGAGAACGTCTCCAGTGGCCACATGTCGCGCTCGACCGTGAACGGCACGACCCCCAGGGAGACCGCGGGAAGCGACATGACCGACAGCAGGTGTCCGAGCTGTCCGGCCATCGCTTCAGCGTCGCCCAGGCGATGCCGTAAGACGGATTCCTCAACCAGGATCGCGAAGCGGTGGTCCCCTTGACGCAGCACGCGTGCCCGGTCCACGCGGGCCGCCACCGCTTCCGCAACGTCGTTCGGCGCCTGCCGGAAGGCCGTGATCTTTGACAGCAACGCCGTTGCGTATCCGGGGGTTTGGAGCAACCCCGGCACGACGTTGGAGCAGTAGACGCGGAAGGATCGCGTGCGCTCGAAGAGAGGCACGTACGACTCTTGGAGTCGTCGCAGACCTGTGCGCTGTAGGCGTTTCCATTCGACGTAGGCGTTCTGAGCGGAGCGAGAGGCGGCGATCAGGTCGGGCGCTTCGTCCGGTACGCCACAGATGGTGCACCACACGCGGATGTCGGCATCGGATGGCGGCGTGGTTGCGTTCTCGAGCCGAGACGCCTTCGAGGGGTACCAGCCGGCACGGTCCGCCACCTCCCGCGCCTTCAGCCCTGAGTCCAGGCGGATGTCCTTGAGACGTGCTGCGAGTGCCTCACGGGCCGCCTGGACACTGGACGATGGGGATTGGGCCATCGGTGCTGTCGTGCCTCAGATCGTGTACTGGTCGTGCGGGATCGCCCGATCCCAGACGGCCTCAAAGGCCGTCGTACACAGCTTGGCCACCTCGGGCCGCCCGTCCACCTCATCCCCGAGGTAGACACCCTCGCCGGAGAAGTAGCCGAACCTCACCACCTGGTCGTCAAAGACCCAGAAGTCGTTTCCGGGCAAGGCGATGTCAGACGCGTTCCGGCGGGGAAGCCAACGGATCTGCTCACCAGCGGCCACGTTCGTGAACGTGCCGTCATAGAGGTAGCGCGTGTACTCGCTGACAGGCTCCGAGACGATCCGCGCACGGCGGATGACGACCCCCCGGGCGACGGATTCCCCCACCATGTCGAGCCACGGGCGCCACCAGGACGCCCGATCGTTCGGGTCGTGCCGATGGCCGGCCTTCCACGCGGCTACGCGCGGAGCTTCGTCGGGGTCGTCATAGCTGTCGCGCATCTCAAGATGCACGGCAGAACGCTGGCAGTTTGCCAGCAGCTCACTGAACGGTGGTGCCGTCTGCGGCATCGAGAGCCTTCCTGATTGAGTCGGCCATACGCAGGGGTAGCCGAACGACGTTTTCACCCTCCGGGATGGGGCCGGACTTCAAGCACTCCGCAAGCGTGGCTTCGTCCGGGTCCCACCCCTGCAACACGACTTCTTGCTTCTCTTCGTCCACCCACACCGTGGGACAGTTCGCCCCGTCGGTGTTCGGATCTTTCGCGATGAACCGTAGCGACATGACGCCCTCCCGGGGCAAACGAGTTCCACAGACTTCTACGGATCGACCCTCACGACGAGTAGGGATCGCGTCAAGGGTGCGCTTTCAGCCATGAGAGGGGAAGGCCCCTGCGGCTCCATCGAGGACCGCCCGCGGCCCCGTGTAAACGTCCTGCAGAACGACGAAAGACCCCCAACCCGGGGAGGGTTGGGGGTTTCGTGATGCCCGGTGGGGCGTGCTGAGTGGACCGGTCGGAGGCATGCCGGCCACCGCCCTACGGGCTAACCTTCGTCCGCGAGACCGGAGTGAACCGGGGACGGAGTGAGAAGGGCGTCACGGGTCTTCGCGTCCTCGACGCGCTGAACGGCTTCACCGCCGACCAGGCCGAGGACAGCCGCGACGACACCGAGAACCTGCCCCTCGGGTACGTGGACGCCGAGGGCGGCCACCAGGCCGAGGACAGCCACCGCGAGCGCGTACAGGCGCGCGGGATTGGTCTTAACGAAGTTCATACGTTTCCTTAGTTGCCGTAGGCACGATTGAAGAGAGCAGCCCAACCCTTCGGGCCAATGGCCACATCCCAGGTAGAGCCCTTGGCCGCGTACTGCGGGAACTTCCGGTGGAAGACGCCGACGCCTTCCTGAGTCTTCGGCCCGTAGTTGTCCGACTCGGCGATGCCCTTGTTCATGAAGCCAGCGGCCTTCAGGGCGCGCTGAAGGCCCTTCGCCGAGGGGGTCGCACTGTTCGGCTTGAGACCCTTCGGGAACGCCGGAGGGACGTACTTGCCAGGGTTCGGGGGCGCCGGAGTGTCCGGCTTCGAGTCTCCGGCCATGAGCGCGTTTACACGGGCCAGGAAGTAGTCCCACGGGAAGTTGGGGCCGGGGTCGGTGTGGTCGGTCTGGCCGTACGCGGCCGACACGTCCCGGTGACCGACGATGCCCCGCTTGCCGGCCTTCAGCTCGGCCGCAGTGAGCTTCACCGCCGGGATGTTGTGCTTCTGGCACCACCCGGCAACGACCCGCGCGGCCTGCTCCAGCACGCCCTTCGAATACTGGTCAAGCCACTCTTCCCGGGACTGTCGGGCGTACCCGGCAAGCTCGATACCCAGGCCGTCAGAGTTCGCGCCGGGCGCATGCCAGGCCCGGTCACCATCGGCCACGCAGCGAACGGCCGAGTCGTTGTCGACGCAGACGTGAGCACTCGCCTTACTCGACGCGTCCATGGTCGAGAACCAGTGCGCGACGTTCTCGGCAGTCATCGGCCCCTCGGGGGCCTCCATGTCGTGAATGACGACCACACGAATAGGGACGGTACGGCCAGGGCCGTACCACTTAGCCTGTACGAAATCCATTTAGCTGCCTTCCGGGGCGGTTCGAATAAGGGAAATAAGTTCATGATGCTGGGCCGTCACAACGGCCTTCAGCTCAGCAATAGCGGCCTGTCCGGTGACAAGCTCGGAAAGGTGCCGATTCTCGGCTTCGAGGCGAGCAACACGGCCGCTTAGCTCGTCAAGCTGTGCTTCGAGCCGATCAGCTCGGGCCTTCTGCGCTTCCGCTTCGCCCTTCCAAATCTCCGCCGTCGCGTTGTCCGCATCGGACCGCACGCGAACATAGGCCGCCCCGAGGGCGCCGAGTGTGGCGAGAGCACCGAGGGCCCAACCGGCAATGCCGAGAAGGTTCAAGGGTGTTTCCTTAGTAGATCAATTGCCAATCCAGCGAAATTCCATGCCCGAAACGCGCTGCCCGCTGTCGAGTGACAGAGAGACGCCACTGTTCTGAAGGGCGAACAGCTCGAAGTAATCACCGGCAATACAGTTCAGCTCGAAGGTTCGAGTGATGAAGGTGGCCGTACCGTTCGCCGCCGCCAGAGCAATAGTGCTCATGGTGCTACCGCCCGCCGCGTTTCCACCCGAGTTCTTCCTGAAGTTCAGCTGTCGATAGCCGGTAGCGTTCGAGGGGAATCGCCCGTAAAACGTGACGAGGTACTGCCCGGGAGTATTGATCGTGACTCGGCTGTCATTGGTTGACGAGTGCATCGAATCGGTGTCCCAACTTTCGGTGTCGAGAGACACCAGTGTTGAAACGCCAGTAGCGCAGGGAATAGCCGCCGCCGTATAGACGGCGCAACGTGGAGGATTCATCAGGAAGTCAAGCGGTGTTTTAGTCGCGGCGGTCAGCTTCGAAGCCGTGACCTTCTCGCCCGCGAGAAAGCTTTGAGTGGCGGGAACCGCACCCATGCCGGCCATCTCCAATGGGGTTAGGCGCACCAAAAGGGCGCCCCTCGGGGGCGCCCTTCGGTGTCGTTGTGGACTAGTAGGCCAGGATCGAAGTTCGGTCGAGCCGGCCTAGCGTGGGATCTTCGAGAATCCAGACGTCGGAGTTCTCAGCAGGAGACAGGGAAAGCGTTGTCACCCATTCCAGCGTTGCGCCGTTCACGGAAACATCCGTGGCAATGGCCTCGATGTAGAAGTCAAGGCTCGAATCCGGGGCCGAGGACGGGAGATCGGACAGCGTGATTCGGTCGCCGATCTCGGCGCCCAGGGCCAACGCGAAGAGACCCGGGGAAGCCGTAGCGTTCAACGTCACGGAATCACACCGCACCACAGGAGCGGAGTAGTGATTCAGAAGGGTGTATGCAGCGTCTTGAACTGCACTATCCGAAGTCACTCGAAGCTCGATGCTCTTGGACTTCCGGCCATAGGAAGTCACCGAAGCGCGATCCTTCAGGACTCCTTCAATGCCGTTCGTCCGCTTGTACGTGACCTCATTGATAATGCGGTCATCGTCCATCTCGAACTGAAGCCCAGGCTCGTACGGAAGGCCGAGACTGTCGCTCAGCACGTACCGCACTACGGCGCCTTGCCGCCGATCACGGTTGTGATAGGTAAGCCGGCCGTCGCCATCCATGAAGAGGTACCCCGAAGCGTCCTCCGCGGCCGTCTGTAGCTCTTCGAGCGCGCTTGCGCCCGAGGACCACCCAGGCGCCTGAAGGGTGCTCTTACCGGGGTCGTAGACAGTCTCGCCCGCATAGTTGGCCATATCGGCAAGACGGGTAATGCGGGCCGTCTCGCTCTCGGGGAAATCGGCCCCGCCGTTGTCGCCCAGGCGCCATATCGGTTCGAGGTCCACCTGCCACATCCGCTTATCCCAGATAGCTATATGCGCGTGCCGCCCATTGCTGTACTCGGCATACAGCGAACCAGCCTGCCGGCCCCCGAGGGTGGCCCAGCGAAGGTCACGAATGTCGGTGTTCGCGGGAGTCGGACCGGAGTCCTGAAGCTTGAAATCGCTGTTTATGTAGAGGCGGGTAATGCCCTGCTCTACCGAAACCGCGATGTGCGAAGCGACCGACGTACTCAAAATGGTTGCACTCGAAAGTGTAGTTAGCGTTCCATCGGCGTACGTGGTCCGGATCGTAAGCTTCCCGGCCGAGTCCAGCCGGACCGTCATGAACTCTTCCCCAGTATCCGACCAGCCCGCGAAAAGAGTCACGTACAGACCCGAACTCGGCCGAACAGGCAGCGTCCAAAAGGCAACCGTGAAATCGGTTCCGAGCGGATAGCTCCGCGCGCCACTGTCGCAAATATCAACGACCGTGCCTTGATTGCTGGCAACGTCCGCCAGGCTGTAACACGTCGTCGCGTCGTTGCGGACAATCGAGTCCGCCCCGAGGAGCGCAGTGCCGCCACCATACTTCGACGGAACGAGCTTCGCCGGTTGCTGATCGTTGGCCAGATTCTCAAGCCTGGACGACCCCACCGGATCACCCAGGGGCCAATACCCGAGAGGGCTCGAACTGAGAATTTGAGCCTGCATAGGGGCCCGTAGATCGGTGTTCGACAGGACAGAGAAGCCGTCCACGGCCGAAACCTCGACCGTGGATGTAAGGCCCTCGGATGTAACCGGCCACTTCTCTATGTACCCGTGGAAGATCGAGCCGCCAGGGCTCCAAGGGGAAAGAGTGGGGCCTTCCTCGAACTGGACTTCATCGAGATAGAACGAGGCTCCATAGTCTCCGCCCTGCGACCCTATTTCCAGGATCCCCCAAGCCGCGCCAGCGGGTGCCGCAGCGGTAATGGGAGTAAGCGCGGTCCACGCCCCCGGAAGGCTGTCGTCAACGATCAGGGAAGAAGCCGAGGCGTTAGCCGCACCGGTCCACCGCCAACCACTTGAAGAGCCATCCTGGTAACCGGGCACCGAATCACCGATGACCGCGTGACACGCGTCTGCATACCACTTCGTTCCGTTGGCGCCGATGAACGATAGGCCCACCCGGTCAATGGTCTGTCCAGCCGTAGCCGTATAGGAGCCAGTAAGGCGAACCCAAGTGTTCGGGGTAGGCAGTGGGCTAATCGTGTTGATTTTGAGTGTCGTTGTGCCGCTTCGCCAAGCGAGCTGACCACCCGTGATTCCCGACGCGGGAATCTTCACCCACACCCCGAACGAGACAGTCTGTCCAGCCGTGGCAGGCTCAATGGTCCACGTAGTGCCGGCCGACCCGCCCTCGGTAATGTGCGTGTGCTCGACGCAGGCCGTACCCGCATAGAAGTCAGTGGTCACCCGCGCACGGGTCAAGTTCGACGAGGACCCGTAAAGCTGCGTGTTCGTTAGGTCAGCTTCAAGGCCCGGATTCAGTGCGAGGTTTCCACGGTCTGACTTCAGCGCTACGGGAGCGCTCGACGCACTGTAGGAAAGCAGGGTTCCCGCAATGTCGTACCAGCGGAACCGGGTAATCGCATTCAGGTCCCGAGACGTGCCCGCCAGACGGACGGCCCCGGAAGCCGTGTACGTCACGCCCGGACTCACGCGCGCCATACCCATCGACTTACCGCCGGAAGGGTAGCCGCATCGAACGGAACTGGCCATATCGGCCGTGCCGTTGCTGCCGCAGTTCACACGGACAGACCCAGCACCACTCTTCGCCACCACGGAAGACCAATCATCACTGGCCCCGGTGGCGTGCGAAGTCCCGAACAGCACTGAAGTACGGCTAATGTCGCCGCCCGTTGAAACGTCCTTCGGGTACAGGTTCGACGTACGCACTCGAACCCGCCGCCGAGGAACAACGTTCGGGTAGTAAGGCTGAGTCTTGTACCACTCGGCCTTCTCCGCGTACACCAGTAGCGGACCGGTCCCCTTGCCCTCGGGGTAAGTGTCGGCATAGATGTACAGCCACGCTGTAACCGTGCCGGCCGGAGGCGCCTCTTCGTGCGTGTAAACGGCCGGAGAGGTGTCCGCGACGAAGCGCGTGCCGGTGTTGAAGCGGAGGGTTGCCCCCGCAGCGTCCAGCCACTTAACGGAGAAGTAGCAGGACACCGGCTTACCGTTCGTGTAAACGGTGCGGCTCATAACCCGCGGCTTCTGGTCGTCGTCAATGTTCCCAAGGAAAATCTGAGACATCACAGTGTTGTTGTTGCGGTCGGTCATATCGAACGTAACCAGAGCAGAAGAGCCGCTGAGAATGTTCCCGCCGGCCTTCTGCTTGCCGGGTGTGAAACGCCCGTCCGAGTTGTCGAGCGACAGCGAAAGGGTTCCAGCCTCGATACGGTCCAACTCGGCGTTACGACCGCGCTTAACCTGGAACCCCTTCACGTAGTCGCTAACGTCCGTCCACGAATAGGAATCGGAGAAGGGGCCACCGTCAAAGGCAACCTCGACAGTAACCGTGGGAATCGTCGCCATGCTTAGAGTCCCGTCCTTCCCCCGTTACGCTTTCCGTTGCGAACGATCTCGTCTCGAATGGTGGTAGCAATGGCCTTCGCTAGAGCCTTCTCGGCCGTCACGTTGCCTTGCACGGTCACTTGCACGATCGGGGCGGAAGCGCCCGGAAGCGGCCTTGCATTAGCTATAGACCTGTTAGCCAGGCCAGGACCCGGGCGGCCTACGCCCCACCAGCCGCTATTGCCACCGCCGTTGAAGACACCCCTGTACGCTCCGAACCCGATGATTCGGCCAAGGATCGTGAAGTACCTGCCGGAGCTGATGATCTTTACGGCCTTGTCCAGCTCGCTTGCCATGGTCTGAGCCATGGTCTTGATTGCCGTAGTTAGAGTCTTCTCCTGGGCCTTCAGGCCGTTGACGACACTGGTAGCCGCTTCAATTCCAGCGTCATAGAAGTTGCCGGAAACGAACTTGCCCAGGGTCTTCGCCTGGCTACCGATCGCCGACTGAGTCGAGTTCAGTTCCTTGATCTGCCCGGCACCAGCGTTAAGAAGCGCCTGCGCCATCCGGCCGCCCTCTTCGGGGCCGGCCTGCGCGATCTCGCTAATGAGACCCGCGCCGAGGCCACGCTTCGCGAGCGTCTGAAGATTCTTTCGGAAGCCGGTGATCACCTTCAGCTTGCCCTTAAGGCGCGAGAGGAGTGCACTCGCAGAGTTGTCCCCGTACTCCCCGGTGTCGAGAGCTCCCATGAAGGAACCGAAGCTGTTCGCCTTGTCAGCGACAGACGACGCCATATCGGCCTTTGCCTTCTTCAGATTGGCCAGCTTCTCAGAAGCCGCGGCAAGCCGCTTCTGAATCCCCTCGCGTGCTTTCGCGAGAAACATCAGCTTTGCGTTCTGCCGCGAAATGTAAGCGTGCAGCGCGTCGGCCGCACCCTTCGTCATCTCCTTGGCCTTGAAGGCTTTGGTGACCAGCTCATGAAGCTTCTTCGACGTTTCCGCGACGCTCTTCGAGCCGCCAAGCATTCCCTTGACGAGACCGGCGGGAATCCACTTTCCGATCTCGGCCATGACCCTCGAAGGCGAGTGAATGCCCAGGGCCTTCTTAATCGGGCCGGGGATCTGGTCGATAATGGAGCGGGCCGCACTCATGACCGCCCCGAGGCTGCCACGGATACCGTTGACGAGACCCTGAATGATGTTCCGGCCGATGCTCGTAAGCGTGCCGGCCAGACCCGACAGGGCGCCCGACACCTTTCCGGGGATCTCCCGCACGACACCGACGACGGAACTGACCTTGTCGGCCACCGACGAATAGAGCGACTGGAACCCGGAAACGAAGAAGTTCTTCACCGCACTAACGCCCGATGAAGCCGCAGAGCGAAGGTTCCCCATGGCGCCGGAGAAGAAGCCGATGATGCCGTTCACAACGGAGTTGAAGACCGACTTGATCAAGTTCCATTGCAGCCGCCAAAGACCCACGAAGGCGTCAAGGGCTGCCTTAAGAATGAACTTGATCGTATTCATTACGGCGCTGAAGATTCCGGCGATGACGTCCCAGACACCGGAAAAGACTTGCTTTACGCCCGTCCAGGCTCTCGACCAGTTTCCGGTGAAGATGCCGATGAAGACGTTGTAGAGACCCTGGATTACCGAGAGCACGCCGGATATGACTTGCCAAATCGCATCCCAGGCGCCCTTAACGTAGCTGAGAATCGTGGCGCCGAAGGTCTGCCAAAGGAACTGCACTACGGTTACGAAGGTCTGTATCGCGACCTTGATAAAGTCGAGATACGTCATGAAGGTTTGCCAGAGCTGAACGAGAACAGGTTGCGCCTTCAGCCAAAGCTCTTGGAAGATCGGCATTAGCGTTGTCCTGAAGAACAACACGAACTGCTGAAGGGCCGGGCCGACCACGGCCCAAATACCTGAGAGCTTCGCCGTAAGCTGGTCGAGCGCGGTACGGGCCGCGCCGGTTTCGAAGCTCGCCCTGATCTTCTGTCCGACGATTTGCAGGCCCTGCACAAACGGGCCGATCACGGTCCCGATCGCCTGAAAGGCGGGGGCGAGCTTCTGGCCGAGGCCCTCGAACGAGTTGATCGCCGAGGCCGCAGCGTTCGTGAAGCCCATTTCGAGCTTGCGTTTAAACCCTTCGACCTTCGCCGCCGCATTGTTGTGCATGGTGTCGGCCATCTGCTGGGCCGCGCCCTTGACGTTGCCGAGAGACTGAACGGCCGTGGTCGTATTGAGGGCGAAGAGTGAATCTCCGAGATCCTCGGCCTTCGTGCCGAAGAGCGCGACAGCCGCAGCATTGCGCTTTACCGGGTCCTCTACATTCCGGAGCTTCTCAAGCACAAGCCCGAGACCCTGCTCCGCATTGGCGCCGCCCTTGGCAATCTTCGCGGTCATCTCCTCGGCGTTAAGGCCGAGTTCCTTGTATCCCGCCGCCGCAACAGTCGAACCGTCGATAGCGCGGATACTGAATTCCTTCAGAGCATCCGCCACAAAGTCGGCATCCCTAGCACCGGCCCTAAGGCCCTGAGAGAGGAGGCCAACGGCCTTCGGGCCGTCAAGGCCAAGACGTGCGAGAGGGGCGCCATACTCGTTCAGGGTGTCAAGGAAGTCTTCACCCTTGTCAACGCCATTCGTGAAACCCGCGGCGACAACGTCGAGCGCTTCATCAGCACTCTTAGCCAGGCCGTTACGCATCAGGTTGGACACGGCCTTAGTCGTGCCGCCTATCTCCTGATCCATCACGTTGGAGATAGCCGCGACCTTGTTAGCAACAGGCTTGAAGTCAACGGCGTTGACGCCCATGTTCAGGTCTTGCGAGACGCGACGAACGATCTCGCCAGTCTCGGCCGTCGACTCGCCCCACCCGCTCACGTAAAGGTCACCAGCGAGCTTGCCGGCCTGGGCCGCATCCTTGCCCGAGAGGCCCATTGAAGCGGCGAGCTTGGCCCGGTTGTGGATCTCGTCCAGGCCCTTCGAGAACGCCAGGAGACCCGCCAGGGGAAGGGCGGCCAGGACCGCCGCCCCCATGCCGGCCATGGCGCCCTTGAACTTGCCCATCTTTCCGCCCATGGCGTCGAACTGGCCGCCCGCGTCCTGGGAAGTCTCGGCGAGGCCGGATATCGCGTCCTCGGCCGAGGAAGCGTTGCCGGTGATGACAACGCGAAGAGTCCTCGAATCCGCCATTAGTAAGACTCCCGGTTAGCGTTGAATTCGTTCATGTAGTCGCAGAAGGCGCGATACTCGGCCGCAGTCATGCGCCGAACTTCGCCGGGAGTCATGCGGTAAAACCGGCAGAACGCGGCTCGATCTCTTAGGCGTTCTGCTTTTCGTCGTTTCCCGGGCCGTCCTCGGCGCCGACCAGCTCAAGCGCGGACACCCGCACGTTTCGCGCGTCGTCCAGGGAGAAGCCCGGCTTCTCGGCGCGCTGAGTGATCCAGATAAGAGCCTTCAGGGCCTTCGTGGGAATCTTGGTCTCAAGCTCGGGGCGGCCCTTTTCGTCCAGGACCTTCTTTCCGTCCGGGCCGATGACCGGTCGAGGAGAAAGAACGTCGTAGATGGCGGCGCCCACAACCTCTTCGAAGTCTTCGAGATCACCGATCGTCAGAACGTCGGGGTCGACACGAAGGGAAATGGTTTCGTTAGTGGTGCTCATTCTGGGAATGCCTCCGACATTAGGCGGTCGATTTTGTCCATGTACTCTTGGATAAGCTGAGGGCCCTTCTCCCGGATCGACGGGTGAAGGAAGTAACCGGGGCCGCCGGCCCAACCGTCGAACTCATTTCCTCGCCACGGGCGGAACCCTCGGGCGATAGCGCCCTTTCGAGTCAGCTTCTTAGCGCCGAACTCGGCGCCCAGGGCGTAAGGCTTACGCGCGCTGCCCATTCGGATAGCCGAATAGTTCTGCGTCTTCGTAGCCCGAAGAGATTGGGCCGCTGATCTCTGTTGACGAGACAGGCCCGCGGCCTTCGATTGGGCCGCATCCTTCAGCTTCTCGGCGACATCAAAGTTCGCCTGCTTCACTTCATCGCGCACACCGTCAGCACCGGCACGCGCGAGAGCGCGGGTGAACTGGGCTAGGCCCTCGACATTTCCGTAAATGCCTTCAGTAGGCATAGCCCAGTCACCCCAATTGCTAGATTCCCAATACTAGGTATCGGGCAAAAAAAGAGGCTTACTGAAGAGCCTTGTACGTGATGGTGACCGGGGAAGCGGTACCGTCCGTGAGCGCGAGACCAGAAAGGTCGTGCTCGACCACTTCGAGGCCGCCCACGTTGACCGGGCCTTCATCGAAGCGAGAGAACGGCATCTCAACCTTGAACTGAGAACCGTCCGGCCCATCCCAAAGAACCGTGATGTTCGCGACCGCGCCACTTGCGATAGCCGCAGCGACTCGGTTGACCTGAGTCGTCCCGCCGAACTCGCCCTTCAGGCTCCACTCGTACTTGCGAAGCTCGGACTCCAGCGGTTCGGCCTTCTTACCGCTCGTCCGGATGAAGTACCGGTCATCCTTCAGGCCGTTACTGGCCTTCAGGGAAAAGTCAGAGATGTCGAAGGCGGACCCGCCCACAGTGACAGTGCCACCGCCGAAGCTGAAAAGCTTCGTGTTCGCGACGTAGGAAGGGGTCGCCAGGGCATAGGCGCCAGCGCCGGCCCCGATGGTCTCCTTAGCGAAATCCAGGCCGACAGAGAGCTTCAGAAGCTCGTCAGTCGCGTTGGAAATCTCCCATTCCTTGACCTTGCCACCCTCGTACGTGAAGGGAATCTTCGTACCGGTGTTGTCCACACGCGCCACCTGGGCAGTGAACGACTTGCCGTTAAGGTCGCCCAGGGTCGCAGTGTGAGTGATGAAGCCGCCCGTGGGGGCGCCCGAGGAAAGGCCGCCCATCATGTGCTTAAGCCAGAAGTCGAAGCCCCCGGAAAGGACTTCCATCTTTACGTCACCCTCGGCGCCCTTCGCGTTCGTCGCGAAGCGGTCGCTTCGGAGTACGCGGGTGCCTGCGCGGATGGCCTCGGAGTCGATCCGCTCGTACTTGCCTTCAATGCCTTCGTCGGTGAACTCGAAGAACTTCGCAGGCGCCACAGCCGTGCCGTAAGTGGTCTCGTCAACAACACCGAAGTGTGAATCGTGAATGGTGGGCATTACTTAGCCGTCTCCTTCTTCGCCTTGATTTCCTGCCAACCCTGACGAAGAAGCGCCTGGGCAACGTCCTCGGCGACCTCGATCGGGTCGCCCTTCTCGGCGGTAACACCCAGCGAGGGAACCTCTACCGCCGAATAAGGGCCGTTGTAAGCAACGGTCTTCACTAAAGCCTCGCCTTCACACGAACAACCGCCTCGAACTGGCCTTCATAGACCTGATCGGACGGGAAGCTAGAGAGCTTCTTAGGGATGAAGTCCGACGTGACGACGGACTGAATGCCGAGATTGGGGGCAGCTTTCATGCCGTTCTCGATACCGGCGGCCATGCGCTGAAGCTCGGACTCGACCTCTTCCGAGGTCGCGCCGGATAGCTGACAGTTCACGACCACGCTGATTTCGAAGACCTCTTCACGGCTTCGGTTGGTCACCCATTGGGAATCCGGCCATTGCACTTCGCCCACGAACACCCATCGGCGTTCGGGGTTCCGCATGGGGTAGCCCCAGGTGACTTGGTAGCCGGCCAGGTCCGGAAGGGCCTTGATCATGTCCCGAAGGGCGCCCTTGAACGCAAAGGCGTTAGTGCTCACCTCGACGCCCCCAACACGTCATAGAAAATGCGGTACTTGTACCGGCTGAGAGTCGCGTCGACTTCGGGAATCCCTGTCTCGTACCCGTTCCGTCCCGGGGTGGCCAGCGTGAAGTTTCCGCCCTCGGCCGCGACGAAGGCCGTAGCCCGGTCCGGGATGCCGGACCGCTCAGCTGTCAGGACGGAGCGAAGCCGCAGCAGTCCCGCGCGCTTCGCGTCCTCGGGCACCTGGGCGAAGCCGTAGGTGAAGGTCACCGTGTATCGGTCGCCGTCTGCAAGCTCGTACGGCGCCCGGAGGGAACCGGACGGGTCCACGGTCCATCCGGTCACGTCCACGGGCCCAGAGGGGCCGTTGACGGCCTTCAGGGCGATCACGTCGAAGTACCCCAGGAAGAGAGTCGGGGTGTCGTCCGCCTCGACCTCGACGCGCGCAGTACGCGGTACGAAGCTTCGGCCCGTGATCCGCTCGAACTCGTCTTCAACTACCTCGCGGTAGTGCCGTAGTTCGGCCGTAGGGAAGCGCTCAGGGTCCGCTAGGTCCATGTCGGATCCGCGGGCCTCGGGCAGGGAGAAGAGGAACCGGCCGACGACCTCGAAGCGGTCGCGGTCCGTGGCCGTAGTGCCGGCCACCCACTCCACCGTGTAAACGCCCTCGGGCTGTGCCGGAAGGCTGGTCGTCCACTCGTCACCCGAGCTGGTCGCGTCGCCCGTGTAAACGGTCGCGCCCGTGGCGTCCCGCACGGTCACCGACACGGCAGGGACGGTCATCACGGACTCGTCATCAAGAAAGGTATGCGTCAGCTTGACGGCCCTACCGCTCAGAAACCGCACAGTGCCCCCTACTCGGCCTTCCGCGGCCTACCGGGGCCGCGCTTCTCAGGAGTGGCAGTCACACGCGTCTCCCGCGTCTCAGTGGCCGTCTCGGCCACGGGTTCAACCCACCCATCGGCGAGGAGAGCGGAAGCCGCTTCGGCGTCCAGCTCGACCAGCTCGCCAACCTTCGGGAAGGGAACCCCGTTGATCAGTCCGGAATTCGCCCGGACACCCTTAACCATCATTTGAAATCCTTCGGGAAGCAGATCGGTCCGGCCCCCGAAGGGGCCGGACCGATCGAGCCGCTATTACGCGGCGGTGGTGACGAGCGTCTTCACGGAAGCCGTGTCGAACAGGTCACCGGAACCACGCCAAGTGACCTTGAAGGCCACGACGTCACGGTCGAAGCCGTACTCGTCCGAACGCACGACGCGGAGGTTCTTCACCTGACGGGTCAGGTACTTGCTCGGGTCGCCATAGGCGATCGCCTTAGCACCCGCGCCGATGACCGCAACGTTCGGATCGGTCAGAACCGGGGTGCCCAGAAGCATGTCCGGAGCACCGGCCTGAACGCTGGGCTGCCACAGGTAGTTGCCCGTGGTGTCCTTCAGCTTCCGGACCACGGCCAGAGTGGTGTCGTTCATCATGAAGACCGCGTTCCGGCGGTACGGGGACAGAAGCGAGTGCTGAAGGTCGATCACCGCGTCACCGGTCAGAGCAGCAGTGTTCGCAACCGTCTTGCCAGCCGCCGCACGCGTGATCCAACCCCACGGCTTCGAGGAACCGTCACCGATGAGAAGATCAGCAACCACCTTGTCGGCGACCGCCTCGCCCGCGTCCTGGGCGAGAATGCCGAGGATGTCGAGCGCCGAGTCATCCACGATTTCCTGAGTGGCCTCGACGATCACGCCGTACTTGTAGGCGCCGATGTTGGTCTTCGTCCAGGACTCGTCAGACTTGCCGTAGGCCGTGTTCTCCGCGACCTGTGCCGCAGTCGGGCGGCCGTTCTTGACCGGCCACTCCATCGTCTCGCCACCGCCAGTGGTCAGAAGACGAGTGCGGTTCAGGAACGGCGAGCGCTCCCGCATGGCCTCAATGACCTGGGCGACGAACGTAACCTGCTTCGTGTTGCCCGCATTGCCGGCCGCGCCGGTAGTAGCGGTACGAAGGTCGAAGTCGACGCCCGGAAGCTCACCGCGCGCCAGGGCGCGAAGCTCGGCCGCTTCGTCTCGCTCGGAACGGAAGTCCGGGGCACCAGGCAGCACCAGGCCGCCCGCGCGCACGGCCAGGGAACGAACCTCGGCCTCGCGCTCCCCGCGCTCGACAGCCTCTCGGGCCTCGCCCTCCAGAGCGCGAACGTCTACGTCGATGCGCTCGACACGCTCTCGCTTCTCGGCGTCAGACAGGGAAGTGTCGGCCTCGACGGAACGAAGCTCATTGATCAGGCCGGCACGCTTCTCCAGCGCAGCCTTTGCCGCAGCGGCGAAATCCATATTGGGAACTCCAAATACTAGGTTCGGGGCAAAAAAAGAGGCGACAGGGCCGCCAGGGCCGCCACTGGATCAGTGGGGAGCCCGTACCGGGGGAAGGCGGTTCGCGCTTCACTTAGCGCCGAAACCTCGCCGTCCCGGATAGCGGCCCGGATCGCCTCGGGCGAATCCAGCCGCGCCACAGAAAGCCCGCGCCGCTCTGCCAGGAGCTGAAGCGCACGGGAGCCGACACCGGAAGTGGAATCGGCGTACGCCGGGTATGTAACCGGCGAAACATCAAAGAGAGCGATCTTCTGAAGGGTCCGCAGAGGGAAACCGTCGTCGTCCTCGGCCCAGGAATCGCCCTCGGGGCCAGCGGTCTTGAAGCCGAAGGACGATTGCGAAACGTCGCCCCGCTCCATAGCCGTTGCCAGGTCACGCGCATAAGTCGTGTCCGGCATGTCGACTTCGTAGTGAAGGCCGTCTGAATCCTCGGACAGTCGCAGCGTTCCGCTGCGGTTCCGGCCGAGAATCAGGTTCGGGTCATGATTGAAAAGGGCGCGAATGTCATCCCGCCCGATGGTGTCCGACGTGGCGCCCTGGGCGACACGCTCACGGAAGCCGCCGAGGTTCTGAGACCGTGCGTCCCACTTCAGGGCGTAGCCGTAGAAGTTGAACTTCCCGCCGTCGCTCCGTACCTCGAACTCTGTAGGGACTGCCCTACGTTCCATCTCCATTGCTCTTCCCCTGATCCGTTGCGTTCGGGTCCTGTTGTGCATTCGATTCCGCAGCGGGATCAGCGGGAGGAATCGGGGGCGCCGGGGGCGCCGTGCCGGCCTCGGGCTTCTGTTCCTTCTCGGCCTTATCCTCGTCACCGACGACAGCCAGGTTCAGCGGCCGGTAATACCGCTCTCCGAGCTTCTTCGGGAGGGGGCCGAGGTCTTCCATTGCCCGGATCTCGTTAGCGCTCAGGAAGCCGTTATTTAGGGCCGTCTGGTAAGACTCGTACCGGTCCTTTGTCTTCGCTCGAAGTCGAGCGTCGACGTTGAATCGGATGTACTGAAGGCCAGGCAGCAGGAACGTTGAAACGGCTTGCTCGATGCGCACGATCCACGGCATAAGCGTCTGGTCCACGAAGAACTTGTTCTGTTCTTCAATGCCGGTTCCCCACGTCGAGCTAATCGAGCTGTCGACTAGGTACGCGGGAACGCGATACAGAAGCGCAATCTCGGCCTTCTGGAACTTCCGTGTTTCGAGGAACTGTGCCTGTTCCGGGGAAAGCGTGATCGGCTTGAACTGGGCGCCACCCGTAAGGACGCCCACGCTGTGGGAGTTCTTCACGCCGGCATGCGTCTTGCGGAACATGTCCCGGAGAAGTCGAGCTTCATCCGGCCGAGGGGTTCCCGGGTGTTCGATGACGCCTGCCATCGTGGTTCCCTGCTCAAAGAAGCGGGAGCCGAATTCCTCGGCGGTGAGCCCCAGGCCGATAGCCTCTGCGGCCATGTCGATAGGCGACAGGCCACGGCTGGACCCCGGAATCGTGAACGCGGGTATGTGCAGTACCTCGGTACGGTCGTAGACGCCCTGAATAACGCCCTGGTCGTCCGATACCTCATAGCGGTTGTCCCCTAGGGGACCGTCCAGGATGTTCACGTACTGCGGGTGAATGCAGTACAGGGCCGCCACTTCGCCCCGGTCATTCCGGAGCGTGTACAGGAAGGCGTTACCGTCCGTCAGAAGGCTGATGATCACCCGGAACCAGAAGTCATAGGAAGTCTGGAAAGGGTTCGGCTGACGAATCCACCTGGGCGACCGGATGGGGTCGAAGGATTCCTTCCGCCCGCCGATCTTCGTGTAATGGTCGACAGGAAGCGACGCGACCGCATCGCCAATGAGCGACTGACAGGCGTACACCGCGACCATCTGAAGACTGTTCCGGCGGGTTACCTTCCGGCCGGAAGCCGTACGGACGCTCACTCCCTCGACATCGCGTTCCCAGTTGCCCGCCATACCGGACACGGCGGCCCGAAGCTCACCGATGCGTGTAAACAGGCTCACAGCCGCTTACCCCCGTCCGTCGCGTAGCCGACCAGCCCGAGGCACACGGCCATAGCGAAATGCCCGAGGGGGCGCGCAACGTCATAGGCGGCCATCGCACCGAATGCGAGACTGCCAACCTGAAAGACGTTCGGGACAAAGGAAGACGCGACGTTACGGAGGGAGCGGCCCAGGTTGGGCCGGTCCATGAATCTCCTAATCGTCGTCGGGGAAGAAGAACGCTTCCCGTTGCTCCTGCCGAGAGACAGGAGTAAGCAAAGCCTCTAGCTCGGCTTCCGAATACTTCTCGTTGAAGTTGAAGAACGTAACGTGTGCCTCTTCCTCGGAAGGAAGGGCCGTCAGGAAGAAGGCGTTAGCCAATGCGGCTATGCCGTCGATCTTTTCTCCAGACTTCGCCTTAGAAGGCTTCACCAGGCCATCGCCCGTAACGTCAAGCTCGACGTTATCCGCCATCCAACGAAGGACCGCATGCCCGCCGTGGTGCAAGGCGCGGCCCGCTAGGGCGCTCTCTATGGCCTTGCACGGGTCATTGAGTCGAGCGGCACTCTGCGGAACTTTGACGGCCGTAAGGCCGTGCTCCTCCAGCTCGTTCACAAGCTGAGTCGCGTTCCACGGGTCATAGCCAAAGAACTTGATGCGGAAGTCTTCAGCGTCCCGGGCTATGCACCGGAAGATTGCCTTAAAGTCCGTGGTCGGTCCCTCGGTCACCGTAAGGAAGCCTTCACGCTCCCAGACTTCGAACGATGACTTCATGTTCGACCGCTTCTCGACCGCCGGCCGAGGCACCCAGAAATGCGGAACCACGGTCCAGCCTTCGGCGTCCGGGTCGGTCGGCGTACCAGGGAAGAGCAACACCCAGGCGTTGAAGTCGCCCGTAGCGGCCAGGTCGATACCCGCATAGCAGGTACGGCCCTTCAGCCGGTCCCGGTCCACCTTCAGCGAACCGTTCTCGTCCCAAAGATGCATGTCCAACCAACGGTTAGCCTGCGACACCCACTGATTCAGGCGGAACACTCGGAAGCTGTTCTGAGCCGTAGGCTTCTCGGCCGCTTCCATGGCTTCGGCCCGCAAGTTGTTGATATTCAGGAACGAGCCGAGAGCGGGATTCGCGAGATACCAACCCGTTCCCTTCGGCTTCTCGGCCGAGGGCGGGGAGCCTTCGTCTTTCCAGTCCCAGTCATCCGGAACGTTCCGTGCGAACACGAAGCGGGCAGGGTCTAGGTTCTGATCCTCGCGAACGCGAAGAGAGTGTTCGTGCTCTTCGAGAGCGAAAGCCGCAGTGCGGTAGGCCGCGGTGGTCGCGGCAATCATGATGGGCTGCTTACGGGTACCGAAGCCCTGGCGCATCGAGTCCCAAAGGTGCCGGTCCTTCTGCGTAAGAACCTCATCGAACAGAACCATCGAGGGGTTGGTTCCGAGGGCGCCCGCAGCATCGCCAGGGAGTACCTGATAGAAGCTGTTGGTCTTACGGTCGATGATGCGCTTCTTCGAGTCGATGATTTCGAGCCGCTTGTTAAGGATCGGGTTCAACTCGACCATGCGCTTAGCCGTGTTATAAACCAGGCCCGCTTGGTCGCGGTCAACGGCCACCGAATAGACCTCGGCTGATTCCTCGCCGTCTCCGACCAGGCCCAGAAGCGCGAACGCGGAAAGAAGTTCGCTCTTCCCGTTCTTGCGCGCCATCTCCATCCACGCAATGCGGTACTGACGAACGTACTCCTCGTACTGGTCGTCAAACATCATCGTGCCGAAGAGAGGCCGAACAATCTCGTTCTTCTGCCAGTCATCAAGAATGAAGGGGGCGCCCGCATGGCGCCCCTTCGTGTGCACGATCAGCTTTTCTATGAAGTTGATCGCGTGCGCCGCGCGCGCTTCGTCGTAGTGGAAGAATCCTTCACGCGGATCGATGGGCCCGAAGGGGGAGCGGATAATCTCGCTCATGCTTACCCCCTCGGCTCCGGTCTTTACATTCCGTATAGACCGGTTACAGAGGGGGATCGCTCACACGCGATTGCCCTTCGAGGAATTGCAGCCAAGGTGTGCGGCCTGGCAATTGCTTTCGACGTGCCCCGGAGTACCGGGGCCGTGTGAGAGGGGAACAATGTGGTCGAGTGACTTACTGAGCGGCTTAGGGAACCGAATCACCCTGTCGATGGGGGCGCCGCAAAGCTGGCACACCCACCCGTCGCGGTTGAAGACCTTCGCGCGACTCACCTTCTCGTACGGGACGCCCCACTCATCACACCGGCGCTTCACCGCGAACTCGCGACGAGACAACCAGCCTGCCGGCCTACGCCGACGACGCTTCTTCACGGTCACAGGGAACCCCTCACGGACCGCTCAAAGCCGAGGGTGGCGTACCTGACCTCTCCCGCATGGAAGCGGCCCAGGTAGGCCGCGGAAGGCTTCCCGTTCCGCCGGACGAGATAGCGGAGGATCGCGTGAATGTTGTTGTGCCCCGTACCGCACACCGGAACGAGGTTCTCGGGTACGTCCGGCCCGCCCATCCCCTTCGGCCACACATGGTGAAGCTCAGTGTCGTAAGGGATCGGGTCGTGGTTCTCATGAACCGCGCACGGCTCATCGCCGGAAATGGTGCCCATCGGGGTTACTCCTGCTAAATGTCAGTCGGGAAAAGCCTCGCGCTTTCGGCCGTGGTCTCACTGACCACGACAGTTCCCGCGTAGTCGAGAGTCCGAGAGTTCAGGATGCGGCCAGGATTCAGGGCCGCGTAAAGCGCGACCTTCGCGTTCATGTAAGCCTTGGCCACGTCGTCCAGCTCGGTCGTGCGGGCAACACCCTCGGAGAAAAGGAACGTCTCACTCGGAATGTCCTCGGCGAAGGCGAATGTGTAAGACCGCGCTGCGGCTGTTACCTGAGACAAGACGAACCCCGTTCGGAGAAGGCGTGTAAACGTATTGGGCGCGTTGCGGGATTCGAACCCGCGTTATCTCCGGGAAGGGAGGGTCCTAGCCGCTAGACGAAACGCGCGATTCCTCCGTCACCTGATCAGGGCGAGTTTCAGAATCAGGGGAGCTACCCCACGACTATGGGGAGCACTCACGGACCGCGACCGCCCTTCGCGATCAACGTGAGTGCTCAACCCTGAAGCCCCCGAGAGGGGGCCGTGTGCCCCTGTCAGCTCAGGAGAGAGAGAACCTGAGCGTCGGGGCCGTCCTCGGATTCCGGCGCCACAGAAAGGCGCGTGCGGTCCGAGGGAGACAAGCCAAAGCGAGAGCCGAACTTGATCATCAGGTCAGCCGCGTCTCTCATCACCTGGGCCGCCGGGTTCTTGACCAGTCCGCCGTCCCTGCCGGCCACTAGGGCGCCGTACTCCGCCATGGCAGCCCGAGCCTGATCGAAGGTTGCCCACGCCTCGCAGTAGACGACGAGATAGCCCCTGTCGACCTTCGTCAGAAGGCCCAGGCGGTCAAGCTCGGGGACGATGCGGCCCCACTCGGCGAGAGCCTCGCCCTTCAGGTCTGCGGGCGGCCGGGGGGCGCCCCTGCTAGGCGCCGGTTCACTGCCGGTGAGCTTCTTCTTCGAAGGGTTCCCCTTCAGCTCGACCAGCCTCGAAGGGGTAGGCGGAGGACCAGGCATTACGGCAACCTCTTTCGGTTCGGGATTCCCCTTTCTGGGAAACATTCTGTTCATCACGCGGAATGATCCGCGCTAATTCTTGGCCTCGGCGGTTAGATGCTCCGTTATCCGGAGAGACAGGCATTCCCACGAACCCGGGCGAACCCCCGCGCGCTCACAGAGCAGGAAGGCGGCGGGTGCGGAGAAGGCGTCCCAGATCCTTTCGGACCCCCCTTCCCCCTGTCAGACAGATCCGGACGGCTGATCTAGCGGCTTGTCAAGGCTTGATCTAGTGAGCCGTGCAGTCTGGGACTGTGGGGGTGGCGTGCCGGCCGAGCTTTGCGGCTCGACGGTTCACGGCCTGGTGGTGAATGCTGGGAGGGGGGTGCACCCTTTTGGAAGGGCACTAGTAGCGACGACCTTTACGGTAGTCGTTCTCTCTTCGTGTGTTGCATTGACGACATAGAACACGAACGTTATCGAGTGTGTTCGTTCCACCTTGTTTGAGTGGAACTATGTGGTCGCCTGTTAGGTCATTGCCTGTACCGCAGAAGGAACAGTAAGGCTGAAGCCTTATGGCTTCTGCCCTTACCTTCTGCCACTGGTAGTCATAGCGTCCAGGTGTACGGGTGTTCTTACTGGGGTGCTTACGCTTACCCCTGCCTGTACCACCTGGGGTATTGGTAGTGGTGGCACATAGAGCGCAGGGCACCCCGAGGGGGTGCAATCGCTTATGGCGGGGGCACATGCTGTATGGCATGGGGTACCCCCTTTCAGAGGGGGGTACCCTCTTATATTTGGGCGCCGGGTGGGCGCCCTTCTCAGTAGCTATAGACCTGTTAGAAGCCATGGCCGGTAAGCCATGGCTCTATAACTACCTTCCTATAGGGCGCCCTGAGGGGCGCCCCTTCTAGTGCTCGCTATTCGCTCGCACTCTCAACCGCCTAGGCGGTTGCTGTGATCCCCCGATCCCCCCGGCCCTCGCTCGCTCCGCTCCCTCAGGCCGACCCCCTTACCCCCTTCGGTGGCTGTAGACCTGTTGCCCTGGCCGAAGCCTCACGGCACGGCCCCTGATCTGGGGTTCCTTGCAACCGCCAGGGCATCGAAGCTAGGTTTTGGAACATCAGCAGGAACGGCCCGAGAGGGGCCGATTCAGCCTAGGAAAGAGGCCCCTGTGTTCCTTCCGCCGAAGCTCGTTGCCAGTACGAACCGCTACGTCGAGAACGGCCCCGAGGGCCGCGATCCGTCCTTTAAGGTCGATGCCGGCCCTTCCGTGAACGGGTCGACTCTCCGCTATTCGTCCACCTCGGCCCCGACGCTCGAAGCTGAGTTTCGTCGGGATGTCGCCCGTAGCGCCATGAAGGCGATTTCTGCGGCCGGAAACTAGTATTGGGAATCGGGAAAGGCGTACAGCGGTGACTCTGGTCAAGGCCCTTCAGATGATCGGCCCCTTCGAGGGCCTTCCCTACTACGACACTGCGGTTGCGCAACTTTACGTAGCCAGCGGTAAGGGAAAGCGCGAGCTTCACGGAGCGGCCTACCGCATCCGCAACGCCTTTGCCGCCTATCAGTACGCGGTCAATTACGGAAAGGCCGATATCGCGTGAGTCTGCTCTTCTGGGATATCGCGATTTACGGAACCTACTTTGCGGGCCTTCTAACCCTGGTGTTCTTCGTCAGCCTGGGCCTTGAAGACCTTTGGAGATCGTGGAGAGGCAAGGGGAAGCACCGGTGACCTTTGAGGCCGTAGAACTCGACAAGCTCGACGGAGAAGAGCGCGAGCGCATCCTGAACGATCTCTTCGCCGAGGGCGAGAACGATTGTGAGTAACGGGCCTTCTGCGGCCCCCCGGATCCTAGAGCTGTGCGCCGGTTACGGCGGACTCGGTATGGCCGTAGAGGCTCTCACTGGGGGGCGGGTTACGTGGCTAGCGGACAACGACCCGAACAAAACGAAAATCCTTGATCGACGCTTCCCGGGGATTGCCAACCTGGGGGACATCACTCAAATCGACTGGTCGACCCTCCACGATCAGGGCGTAGACATCCTTACGGCCGGTTTTCCGTGCCAAGACATTTCGAATGCGGGGAAGCGGGTTGGTATCGAAGGGTCCCGATCGGGAATCTGGGCGAACGTCGCGGAAGCTGTTCGCGTTCTTCGACCGAAGCTCGTCTTCCTGGAAAACGTCTCCGCGATCCGAAGCCGAGGACTCTCCCGCGTACTCGGGGACCTGGCCGCGTGCGGGTATGACGCTGTCTGGACGTGCTATCGAGCTTCCGCCGCTGGTGCCCCCCACCACCGCGATAGGTGGTTTCTCGTCGCAGCTCCTGCCGACTCCCACGGCCGCTGACGGCCGCCGAGGACCGGATTACGCGAAGGCGGCCCGCCCCGGGGCCGGTGGCGACGATCTCGTAACCGCCATGGCTCGACTGTGGCCCAGAGACAAGACCGAGAAGCTACTGAAGACCCCTACCGCGAACCTTTCCCGGAACGGTGCCCCCCAGCACCCCGACAAGCGCAAGCAGGGCGGCCACGGGCCGACCCTCGAAGACGAAGTGTGCTTCCTGCTGAACGTCGAGCCTGGGAGCGACTACGGGGGCGACTTCAGCCCCTCGGAGTGGTGGGGCGACTTCGCCCCTGCCGTTCGACGTTGGGAAGTGCTCACCGCGCAACCTGCCCCCGTTCCAGTCGAGTACGGGCCGCGCGGCGGCTTGCGCCTGGCCCCTCGATTCGGCGAGTGGCTCATGGGGATCGTGCCGGGATGGATCACGAAGGTTGACGGCCTCGACCGAGGCCAACAGTTGAAGGCCATTGGCGACGGGGTTGTTCCACAGCAAGCCTTCGCGGCCTTCGCTCACTGCCTGGGAGAGCTGGAAAGGAGAAATGAGCTTGCTCGCTGCGGCTGAAGTGCCGAGTGAGGAAATGGCCAGGGTCGCCTATAACGCCCTGGCCTTCCTTCCGGCCCGATCCATGGTGAAGACCGCACGCCTAGAGCTGTCCCCCGAGGGCCTACGGGCCACCGGAACGGACGGGTACGCCATCGGCCAGGACTCGGCCCCCGTGGACGACTACAGCGGCCCCCCTGGGGGCTTCACCGTGCACGTCGACCGTACGGTTCTGGCGGAGCTGGACACGGCCGGTAGGAAGGACAAGAAAGGCTTCGGTCGGCTCGAAGTACGGCCCGGTGATGGGCTGATCTTCCGCCCTGGCAACAACGACACCCCCACGGCCGGCCAGGACGTGAGCGGCCAGGCCGACGACAACCTATGGGCCATGCTCGACAGCCTGTTTACACGCCTCGAAGGGCGGAAGCCTGCCCTTCCCGAGCTGGTCGCGTTCGACGCTGCCCTACTGGCCCGGTTCTCGAAGGTGAAGGCCCCGAAGGTCAAGAACCATGACGCGAACCTCGACCGGTGCCTAGACATGTGCGTCTTCAACTCCAAGGAACCGATCCTGATCAAAATCGGCCCCACCTTCAGGGGTGTGATCATGCCGATCGACAGGGACGTTCACGCCGAGAACATCGGGCCGGACGGCCTTTGGTAGCAAGAAACCCCCGCACCCTTCCGGGTCGGGGGTTCTCTGCGCTGCTGCTACGGCTCGATGCCCAGGTCTTCGACCGGTACCACGGCGTGAGCCGACCGGCCGCCCTTACGGGGCGCCGGGGCCGTCGCCCTGGCAGTCCCAAGCTCGAAGAGCTTGAGAAGGGGCTCGGCGTGCTTCGGGCACACGTCTACATCCTTCGTTTCGTCCCCGTAGGTGATCGTGAACTCTTCCACGCCTTCCGACGTGCCGCACTCGTCACATCGGGAAATCAGTTCCTTAGCCACGGCCCGCCGCCCTTCTCTCGCTCAGATCAACGATCTTACCGGGATCGAGATCGGCCGTCAGGAACGGCTTCCCCTTCAGCATGTGCGCGTACCTCTGGCGCTCGATGTCCAAGCCTAGGTATCGCTCCGTCGTGCTCACTTCCTTGTGGTTCAAGGCGGCTTGCACGATCCGAAGCGAGTTGTCGTGTCCGTGCTCCCTGGCGTCTTCATAGAGGATGCGAGCGAAGGAGCGGCGCAAGGTGTGCCATGCGTCGCCCGGGTCAAGCTCGATGCCCGCGGCTTCCGCAACGTCTTTGATGATCACATGCGGATGACTGATCATCGCTTCCGGATTGAGCACCCGTTCAGGGTTGCGCACCTGGGCATGCCCAGGCATGAACATGGGTCGGAGGCAGACCGGAAACAGGTAGTGCGACCGCTTCAGCGGCCCCACCGCTTCCGTGTAGTGCGTGAGCCAAACCCGAAGCTCCCGTTCGAGATCGAGCGAGAGCGGCACCGTCACCTCTTCGTCCGTCTTGGGCAGATAGACGTATAGCTCTTCCTTCTGGAACGCCACGTCACGGACCCGCATCCGAAGGGCCTCGGAGATGCGAAGCCCGGTGTTTGCAATGAAGGCGATCAAGGCCCGGTCACGGGGGAAGGCCGCCGCGTCAAGGAGTCGCCGAATCTCGTCACGGGTCATCCTGTAGCGGTTCCGGTTGCTCTGCGTGGACTTCTCACGCAGTCCTTCGGTGAGCTGGTCCACGGTGCGAAGGGTCCACTCTCGCCGCTCACAGAACCGCAGGAAGCTGCGCATGTTCACGCGGTAGCTCGCCAGGGTGGTACTGCCGGCCGTGTCCGCCAGGCCACCCGGCCCATAGAAGAAGTCTTCGATGTGCTGGCTTCTGAGGCTGCTTACGTGACAGTCGCCCACGCGGGCCTCGAACCGCCGGTAGAGGCTTCGGAGGTAGTACGGCGGACGCGTCGACTTCGACTGTGCCGTTCGGTGGTCTACGTACTCCCGCGCAGCGATACTGACTTTTGGCGTAACCGGTCTAGCCATGCCAAAACCTACCTTTCAGCGTGTCCGATTGACCGCCGCACGGCAGGTCTGATCAGCACCTTTCGAGGCATCCTAGCATTTGGAAACTAGACTTCAGGACAACTGCACGCTCCACGTCGACCCCGGGTTCCCGGTCTCGATCGGCGAGCGCGTGTCCATCGGCCACAACGCCGTGGTGCACGGCTGCACCGTCGAGGACGACTGCCTCATCGGCATGGGCGCCACGGTCCTGAACGGTGCCGTGATCGGTGCCGGTTCGCTGGTGGCCGCGCAGGCGCTGGTCCCGCAGGGGATGGTGGTCCCGCCCGGTTCGCTGGTCGCGGGCGTGCCGGCCAAGGTGCGGCGCGAGCTGACCGACGAGGAGCGCGAGGGCATCAAGGTCAACGCCCTGATGTACGCGGACCTGGCCAAGCAGCACCGGGCCGCCGTCCAGCCCCCGCAGTAGTCGTACGTACGCCCGCGGCCGGAGGGCATCCGGCCGCGCGGCGGTCCGCTACTCGGCTGCGGTCGTCTCCGCCGCGGCCGGCCCCGCCGCGGCAGCCGCCTTCTTCATGCGGCTGCGGAGCACCAGCGTCACGGTGAGGCCGATCAGCAGCGCCAACACCAGCGCCACCCAGGAGAAGCCCTTCAGCCACGGCTCCGCGACGATGCCGATCGAGTAGATGACGGCGGTGGTGCCGCCCGCCCAGAGGATGCCGCCGAGGATGTTCGCGACCAGGAACCGCCAGTACGGCATGTGCAGCACGCCGGCCAGCGGACCGGCGAAGATCCGCAGCAGCGCCACGAACCGCCCGAAGAAGACGGCCCACATGCCCCACCTGTCGAAGGCGCGCTCCGCCTGGGCCACGTGCTCCGGCCCGAAGTGCTTGGGGAAGCGCCGGCCGAGCCGGTCCAGCAGCGGCTTGCCGCCCCTGCGTCCGATCGCGTAGCCGATCGAGTCGCCGACGATCGCCCCGGTGGACGCGCAGATCCCCAGGACCACGGGGTCGATGTCGCCGTGCTGCGAGGCCAGCAGCGCCGAGCTGACCAGGATGATCTCCCCAGGCAGCGGGATGCCGAGGCTCTCCAGCCCGATGACCAGACCCACCAGGAGATAGATGCTGACCGCCGGAATCGTCTCCAGCCATTCCTGGATGTGCACCGGTACGTCCTCCCGTATTGCCGCGGCGCGTCCCCTGTGACACGCCGAACGGGCAGCCTATCTGCTGTTGACCACAGCCTTTGCCGTCAGGTGGAGTTCGCGGGAGGAACGGCCCGCGAACACTTCACGACGGCCTGAACCCAGCACCCAGGCGTGCCGTTCGGGGTCCCAGGAGGACAGCGCGCGGGCGTCGACGTCGAGGACCACCTGCTGCGCCTCGCCCGGCTCCAGGGTGAGCCGCCGGTATCCGGCCAGCGCGCGCACGGGCTGGTCGAGCTTCAGCTCCGCGGAGGGGCCGACGTACACCTGGGCCACCTCGGTGCCCTTGCGGCGCCCGGTGTTGCGGACCGTGAATTCCACGCGCAGCCCGCCGCGCTCCGGGCGGACACTCAGCTTCTCGTACTCCCACGTCGTGTACGAGAGCCCGTGCCCGAACGGGAACAGCGGGGCCACCTGCTGCGCGTCGTACCAGCGGTGCCCGACGTGGATGCCCTCGGTGTACTCCTGCCGGCCGCCCACCCCCGGGTAGCGCAGCGGGTCGCCGGCGACCGGGGTCGCGTGCTCCTCGGCCGGGAAGGTCTGGGTGAGCCGGCCGCCCGGGTCCACGTCGCCGAAGAGGATGTCGGCGGTGGCTGCGGCCCCCTCCTGGCCCGGGTAGTACATCTGGAGACCGCTCCGGTACGGGAGAGCCACGGCATGGTCGTACCGGAGGAGGTGTTGAGCACGACCGTGGTGCGGGGGTTCGCGGCGGCGACCGCCTCGATCAGCCGAGCCTGCCCGCCCGGCAGGGCCAGCGAGGTCCGGTCGCGGCCCTCGGTGGCGTCCTCGTAGGCGAACAGTACGACGCTGCGCGCCTCCGCGGCGGCCTTCACGGCATCGGCGAGATCGGCGGCCCGGGTCGCCTTCGTGGTGTGCCGCAGCCGGAACCGCTGGCCCTTGTCCCCGCCCTCGGCGAAGACGGCGAGCCGGTGGGTACCCGCCGTCAGGGCGAGGGTGCGCCGGCGGACGGCGAGCCCGTCGGGCGCCCTGCCGAGGAGTCCGCCGGCGAAGTGCTCGGCCACGCCCTGCCGGACGGGGAACATCTCCTCGCCGTCGAGGCGCACGCTCGGCCGCTTCCCGGTGTAGTGGACGAGCAGCGTCCACTCGTCGTCAGCGGCGAGCATGAACTCGCCCTCGTGGCTCCAGCTCCGCCCGGCCTCCACCCCCCGGTCGGCGAGGTCGGCGGCCGGGGTGAGCAGTTTCGCCGGGAGCGGTCGGCCGTACAGGTCCTCGCCGAGGGCGTGGCGCACCGTACTGCCGTTCCCGGCGCGCTGCCGGATCGCGTCGAGCGGGGAGAGCGCCTTGTCGGGGACCACGTGCGCGCTGCCCCCGCCGCCGACGAAGGGCACCTGCCCGGTGGGTCCGATCACGGCGACCGAGCGGGCGGCGGCGCCGGTCAGCGGCAGGGTGGCGTGCTCGTTGTGCAGCA
The DNA here is from genome assembly GCF_040682115.1 of Streptomyces sp. NPDC051364. Taxonomy (NCBI): domain Bacteria; kingdom Bacillati; phylum Actinomycetota; class Actinomycetes; order Kitasatosporales; family Streptomycetaceae; genus Streptomyces; species Streptomyces sp. NPDC051364. The sequence continues at coordinate 198,455 of NZ_JBFBAH010000007.1, forward strand.
GCACCGCACCCGCGGTGGCGACCCGGCGGGCGACCCGGGCCCCGGCGGCGGCGTCACGGGCGGGCCGGGCCGGCGGGTGCGCCGCCAGCAGGCCGAATCGGTCCATGGTCGCCAGGATCCGGCGTACCGCGAGGTCCACGGCGTCCTCGCGGACCGAGCCGCCGCGCACGGCCTCCTGGAGCGGGCCGCCGAAGTGGGTGCCGCCGGGCATCTCCATGTCGAGGCCGGCGCCGATGGCGGCGACGGTGCTGTGGGCCGCGTCCCAGTCGGACATCACCCAGCCGCCGAACCCCCAGCGCCCGCGCAGCACTTCGTCGAGCAGCGGCTTGTTCTCGCAGGCGTACGTGCCGTTGACCTTGTTGTACGCGCCCATCACCGCGCCCGCGCCGGCGGCGACGGCGGCCTCGAAGCCGCGCAGCTCCGTCTCGTACAGGGTCTGTTCGGCGGCCACGACGTCGACGGTGTCGCGGCCCTGCTCCTGGTTGTTGAGGGCGAAGTGCTTGACGGTGGCGATGAGCCCTTCGTCCTGGATGCCGCGGACCATCTCCGCGACGAGGTCCGCCGTGAGCCGCGGGTCCTCGGCGAAGGTCTCGAAGTTCCGCCCGGCGTAGGGGGTGCGGATCAGGTTGGCCATCGGGGACAGCTGCACGTCCTGGCCGAGCGCCCGGCCCTCGCGGCCGATGACCCGGCCGTACTCGCGGGCCAGCGCCGGGTCGAAGGCGGAGGCCAGCATCACGGGCGCGGGCAGCGCGGTGGCCGGTTTGGCGACCCGTACCCCGGCGGGCCCGTCGGCGAGCCGCAGCGCCGGGATGCCGAGGCGCGGTACGCCGGGCAGGTACCCGGCCTGGCCGAGCGGGGCCGGGTCCCGGCCGCCGTGCAGCAGGCCGGTCTTCTCCTCGAGGGTGAGCCGCCCGAGGAGGGCGTCGATCCGGGCGGTGCTGCCGGGCCGGGCCTCGGCCGGGGTGGCTGCTGCGGCCGCCGGGGCCGTACGGGAGACGGCGCCGGGCGGCACCGCGGCCACGCAGCCGCCCGTTCCCAGGGCGACCCCCATCCCCCCGAGCAGCCGCATCGCGCAGCGTCTGGACACGGCCTCGCTCATGGCGCTCCCTGCGGCTCCGGTCGGCGGGAGCGGCCCGCGCCGGACCGCTCCCGCGCCCACTGTGCGCCGCCGGCCCGTCCGGATCCGCTCAGACGCGCCACCGCTGCGCCGAGGTTCAGCCCTGCGGCGGCGGCTCCAGCGCGTCGGCATGGCGGCGCGGCCCGTCCTGTGCCTGGACGCGTGCCTCGGTGCGGTGCCCGCGCGCGATGTAGTCCCGTACGACGGCCTCCACCGCGTCCTGGGGCGAGCCGATCCCGGCGAGGACCATCACCTCCACCACGAGCTCGGCGTCGAGTCTGATGTCGACCTTGGCCACGGCCACCTCCTGATCGTCGCCCGGGGGACTCCGGCCCACCCGCAAGCCCTCCCCGCGCCCTTGGGCCCGAAAACACGGAACCCGCCCGGGACGCGGGTTTTCGCGTCCTCGGGCGGGTCCTCGACCGGCGGCGGCGTCGGCTACGCGTTCGGGCGCAGCGTCCAGACCACGGTCATCTCGCCCGTCACGGCCTCGTCCTCGCGCTGGATGGCGATGGTGACGGGGAACTCCGGGCGGCCGCCCGCGTCGAGTTCGGCGACGACCTCGGCGGCTGGGCGGCCGAGGGTGGCGGTGGCCGTCACGACGCCCTTGGCGAGCTTCTTGTAGCCGATCTCGGCCTTGACGGCGAGGGGCACGGCGCGCGAGAGCTGGTCGCCGAAGGCGGCCAGGACGATCGCGCCGCTCGCGGACTCGGCGAGGGTGAACATGGCTCCGGCGTGCGGGCCGCCCACGTGGTTGTGGTAGTCGGGCTGGTCCGGCAGCCGGACGACCGCGCGCTCGGGGGTGGTCTCCAGGAACTGGAGGTTCAGGGTCCGGGCCATCGGCACCGTCGCGGCGAGCAGTTCGCCCACGTTCATCTGATCTGCGCTCATGGAACGCGATGTTACCCGTGAGTAGATGCGCTTGGCCAGACCTCTCCCGGGGGCGGCCGTGGCTCCTTGCAGCCACTCCCACTATCGTTACCGGCCATGTGGCCAGGACAGCAGCAGCCGCCCGGGGGAGAACAGAACCCCCAGGACGCGCATCAGAACCCGTACCAGCAGCAGCCGGGACCGCCGGGGCAGCAGCCGAACCCGTACCAGCAGCAGCCCGGCTACGGATACCCGCAGGCGGGCTACCAGACGCCCCCGCCGGTCCAGCCGTGGGGCCAGCCCCAGCAGGCCGTGCCGCCGCAGGGCGGCGGCGGGAGCCCGTACGCGACCAAGACCGTGGCCATCGTCGCGGCGGCCGCCGTCGTCGTGGTGGCGGCGGCCACCGGCGCGTTCGTCCTGACCCGGGACGACAAGAAGAACGACGAGGCCGACAACAAGCCCGCCGCCGCCTCCTCGGCCCCGGCCACCTCCGAGGCCCCGGCCTCGCCCGGCGCCAACCCGCGCGCCGGCGGCGACGTCAAGCCGGTGATCGCGGGCTGGAAGGTCGTCGTCAACCCGAAGTACGGCACCGCCTTCGACGTCCCGCCGGAGTGGAACGTCTCGAGCGCGGGCGTCATCGCCGGCTTCGAGGACGCGACCAAGAACGACGGCAAGCCGGTCGTCAGCTTCTCCGCGCCGGCCTTCCTCAAGGAGGACTGGTGCAAGGTCGACTCCAACAAGGACGGCCGTGAGGAGTCGACCGAGCTCGCCGGCACCGGCACCAAGGGCGGCCAGGGCGCCAAGGACACCGCCGAGGCCGTGAAGAACGAGGCCGGCAACTGGGCGTTCGCGGCGTTCGCACAGAAGGCGCCGAAGGGCACCGTCAAGGTCTCGGAGCCCAAGGAGTACACCACCTCCTCCGGCCTCAAGGGCCATATGGCGACCGCCACGGCCACCGGCGTGCCCAAGGAGAACAAGTGCTCCTCGGACGGCAAGTCGATCGCGTTCAGCTTCAAGACCGCGAACGGTGACTTCTCCAGCTGGGTCCTCTTCGCCGCCTCGGGCGTCCAGGGCGAGGTCCCCCAGGAGACGATGGACAAGATCCTCAGCTCGGTGCGCCTGAACGGCACCGTCAGCAACAGCTGACGCACAGGTCACACGTCACACGTCCGCCTTTTCGCACCATCCGTTCGACCCCGCGCCCCGGGCCGTAATCCGTTTGGATTCTCGGCCCGGGGCGTGGATAGTCCGGGGGTGAGCTCTCCCCCCACCGCCCCTCCCCGTACGACCGCACAGCGCCGCCGGCCCGCCTGGGCCGGCCGCAACTACACCCTGCTGACGGGTGCCGCGGTCGTGACGAACCTCGGCAGCCACGGAGCGCTCATCGCGTCGGCCTTCGCCGTCCTGGAGGCGGGCGGGTCCGGCGGGGACGTCGGCCTCGTGGCGGCGGCCCGTACGCTCCCGCTCGTCCTCTTCCTGCTCATCGGCGGCGCCCTCGCCGACCGGCTGCCACGCCACCGGGTGATGGTCGCGGCCAACGCCCTCAACTGCGTCTCGCAGGCAGCCTTCGCCGTGCTCGTCCTGACCGGGCATCCGCAGCTGTGGCAGATGATGCTGCTCACCGCGCTCTGCGGTACCGGTACCGCCTTCTTCAACCCGGCCGCCGAGGGCATGCTGCTCTCCAGCGTCTCCGGCGAGCACGCCAACCGCGCCTTCGCGCTCTTCCGGATGGCCATGAACGGCGCCGGCATCGGCGGGGCGGCCCTCGGCGGGGCCATGATCGCCGCGATCGGTCCCGGCTGGGTCCTCGCCGTGGACGCCGCCGCGTTCGCGCTGGCCGGAGCCCTCCGCGCCTTCCTGGACGTCGGCCACATCCCCGAACGGGCTGCCGGGGGCGGCCTGCTGGCGGACCTGCGCGAGGGCTGGGTGGAGTTCCGGACCCGGCCCTGGCTGTGGAGCATCGTGCTCCAGTTCTCCGTGGTCGTCGCCGTCGTCGGCGCGGCCGAGGCGGTCTACGGTCCGCTCGTCGCCCGCGACCAGCTGGGCGGGGCCGCCCCCTGGGGGCTGGCACTGGGCTTCTTCGGCATCGGCACCATCGCCGGGGCCGTCGTGATGATGGTGTGGAAACCGCGCCGGCTGCTGCTGGTCGGCACCCTGTGCGTGTTCCCGCTGGCGCTGCCGTCGGCGGGTCTGGCGGTCCCGCTGCCGGTGTGGGGCCTCTGTGCGGTGATGTTCGTCAGCGGCACGGCCATCGAGGTGTTCGGCGTGAACTGGATGACGACCATGCACCAGGAGATCCCGGAGGAGAAGTTCTCCCGGGTCGCCGCGTACGACTGGTTCGGCTCGGTGTCGATGCTCCCGCTGGCCACCGCCGTGGCCGGCCCGGTCGAGTCGGCCTTCGGCCGCACCTCCGCCCTGTGGGGCTGCGCCACGCTGGTCGTGCTGGGCACCGCGGCGGTCCTCTTCGTCCCGGACGTGCGCCGGCTGACCCGCAAGCCCCCGCCCCCGAAGGCCTCCTCGACCCCGGCCGCCGCCGCTCCCGACGCGGTGGCCGCGTCCACCGGGGTCAGCCCAGGCTGAACGCGCCTTCCGGCGGCTCCGGCGAGGCAACGGCATCCGCATCCCCGACCGGCACCGCCCCCTTCATGAACCGGGCCAGGGCCGCCCCCTCCTCGACCCGTGCGGGAAACGCGTCCGCCGCGCACAGCCGTGTCAGCGCTGCCACCGGCAGCTCCGCGTCCGAGGCGAGCAGCACCGCGTTCCCGAACCGCCGCCCGCGCAGCACACCCGGCTCCGCGACGAGCGCGAGCTCCCCGAACACGGCCCCGAAATTGGCGAGCTGGGCCCGCAGGAAGCCGAACGGCGCGCCGTCGGCCAGATTCGCCGCGTAGACCCCGCCCGGCCGCAGCACCCGGGCCGCCTCCCGCGCGTACTCCACGGAGGTCAGCTGCGCCGGCACCCGCGAGCCGCCGAACACGTCGGCGACCAGTACGTCCTCGCTGTCGGCGGCCGCGCCCTCCAGCCAGGCCCGCGCATCGGCGGCGTGCACCGTGACACCCGACCCGGCCGGCAGCGGCAGGTGCTCCGCGACCAGCTCCACCAGAGCGGCGTCGAACTCCACCACCGCCTGCCGGGAGCCCGGCCGGGTCGCCGCCGCGTACCGGGGCAGCGTCAGCGCGCCGCCGCCGAGGTGCAGCACGTCCAGCGCGGTCCCCGGCTGCGCCACGCAGTCCAGGACGTGCGCGAGCCGGCGTACGTACTCGAACTCCAGGTACTCGGGATCGTCGAGGTCCACGTACGACTGCGGTGCGCCGTCGACGGTCAGCAGCCAGGCCCGCTCCCGGTCCACGTCCGGCATCAGCTTGGCGGTGCCCTGGCCCACGTCCCGGACGACCGGGATCTCTTCGTCGCTCACCGCACCATTGTCCGGCAAGCAGTACGTCAGGCCGCCCAGACGGCGGTCGTCTCGGCCGCGTGCTCCGCCGCCTGCGCGAGCCCGGCGCGCGCCGCCGGGTCCCGCCGCGCCGGGTCCAGGACGTTGCGCCCGAAGGCCTTGCGGGCCTGCGCGGACGGGGTGATCAGCAGCACCTGCGCCCCCGCCGCCCGCAGCCGCGCCGCCTGGGCGGCCGGTGAGGGGACGAGCCCGGATCCGAGCGCCAGCGGCGCGAGGATCACCACCCGCGCACAGCCGGAGGCGAGGTCGGCGTTGGTGGCCGACCGGATCCCGCCGTCGATGAACCGGCGTCCGCCCACGGTGACCGGCGGCCACACCCCGGGCACCGCGCAGCTCGCCGAGACCGCGTCGACCAGCCCGGCCCCGCTCTCCCGGTCGAAGGCCGCGAGCTCGCCGGTGAGCGCGTCGACGGCGGTGACGACGAGCCTGCGCTCGGGCCACTCGTGCGAGACGAGCCGGTCCTCCAGCACCTTGCGCCGCTCCGCCTCCCCGCCGGTGTCGGCGGCCAGTGCGAGGGCGCCGACCCGCCTGCGGTAGCTCTCCGGGTCCCGCGAGCGCACCATCGCGACGGCGTACCGGGCGACGAGCCCCGCCCCGAGCCGGGCGACGGCCTCGCCGGCGGGGTCGCCGAGCTGGCGTTCGTACAGCTCCTGCGGGGTGAGCAGCCCGGAGGTGAGCTGGGCGCCCACCACCGAGCCCGCCGAGGTGCCGACTACGAGGTCGGCGGCGGTCAGGTCCACGCCCGCCTGCGCGAGCCCGTACAGGATCCCGGACTCCCAGCCGATGCCGGTGAGTCCTCCGCCGCCCAGCACCAGTGCCGTACCGCCGCCGCCCATCCCGGCCCACCCCTTCTTCGAACGCCCGTGGTGACGGCAGTCTGGCGCAACCGGACCGCCGCCACCACGGCAGGGTGTCAGGACATCAACGCGGATACGGGCGGCGATTCAGTCGAGCACGGCCGTGACCGTCCCCGCGCCGACGGTCCGCCCGCCCTCACGGATCGCGAAGCCGAGCCCCGCCTCCAGCGGCATATCCCGTCCCAGCTCGACGGTCATCGCGACCGTCTCGCCCGGCCGGGCCACCCCCGCCTCGCCCAGGTCCACGTCCCCCACCACGTCGGCGGTGCGGATGTAGAACTGCGGCCGGTACCCGGACGTCACTGCTGTCGTACGGCCGCCCTCCCGCGCGGACAGCACGTACACCTGCGCGGTGAAGCGGCGCCTGGGCACGACGCTCCCGGGCGCGGCGACCACCTGGCCGCGGCGCACTCCGTCCCGCGGCACCCCGCGCAGCAGCAGCGCGACGTTGTCCCCGGCCTCGGCCGACTCCATCGGCTTGCCGAAGGTCTCCAGGCCGGTCACCACGGTCAGGGCGGGCTCGCCGTCGCCGCCGAGGACGCTCACGTGGTCGCCCATGCGGACGCTGCCGCGCTCGACGGCGCCGGTCACGACCGTCCCGCGTCCGGTGATGGTCAGGACGTTCTCCACCGGCAGCAGGAACGGTGCGTCCGTGTAGCGCACCGGCATCGGCACGTACGTGTCCACGGCGTCGAGCAGCGCCTCGATCGCCCCGGTCCAGCGCGGGTCGCCCTCCAGCGCGCCGAGTCCGGAGACCCGTACGACCGGCGCGCTGTCCCCGCCGTATCCGTTGGCGGTGAGCAGCTCGCGGACCTCGAGCTCGACGAGGTCGGTGAGCTCGGGGTCCCCGGCGTCGGCCTTGTTGAGCGCGACGACGATGTGGTCGACGCCGACCTGCCGGGCGAGGAGCACGTGCTCGGCGGTCTGTGGCATGACCCCGTCGAGCGCGGAGACGACGAGGATCGCCCCGTCGAGCTGCGCGGCGCCGGTGACCATGTTCTTGACGTAGTCGGCGTGCCCGGGCATGTCCACGTGGGCGTAGTGCCGGGTGTCGGTCTCGTACTCGACGTGCGTGAGGTTGATGGTGATGCCGCGCCGCGCCTCCTCCGGGGCCCGGTCGATCCGGTCGAACGGCACGAAGGAGGCGCCGCCGCGCTCGGCCAGGACCTTGGTGATGGCGGCGGTGAGGGTGGTCTTGCCGTGGTCGACGTGACCCATGGTGCCGATGTTGAGGTGCGGCTTGGTGCGCACGAAGGCCGTCTTGGCCATGATGTCTTTTCCCGTTGATTCGATGATCCGAAACTGCGACGGGACCCCGGAAGCCGAGCCGACCCTCCCCCTGCGGGGTCCGCCGGACTGTCCGGGAAGGGTCAGCTTCGTGCGCCGTCGAATGCGGCGAAGGCAGTTGCCTCGAAAGTTTCGAATGCCTCGAAGAGGAAAGCGGCAGCCTTCGGCGCGTCCGCGACTGCGGACGGCGCTGCGGGGAAGGCGTACCGGGACATGCCGCTGATCCTGCCGGACCGGCCGTGCCGCGTCGAATGAATTACGAGCGCTTGCGGCCGGCACGCCGAGTGCACGCACCGGACCCCGCTCCTTGACGGGCAAACGCTGCCTGACGCGGCACTAGAGGTTCTTGAGCGCTTCGCGCACGGACAGCGGGGAGAGCGAGTCCCGTTCCCTCTCGACGAAGGCGCGGACGGCCTCCGGGTCGGTCTTCGCGTACTCGCGCAGCGCCCAGCCGATCGCCTTGCGAATGAAGAAGTCCGGGTGGCCGCACTGGCGGCGGCAGTAGCCGAAGAGTCGCTCGGTGTCCGTCGCGGACTTGTAGCGCAGCTGGTGGAGGAGGGAGGTGCGGGCGAGCCAGAGTTCCTCGTCCCCGATCCACTCGTCCGTCACGGCCGTGAGCGCCCGGTCGGCGGCCACGAGCGGGCCGACCGCATGGGCCGCGAGGTGGTCGACGGTGTCCCACGACGGGACGGTGACGATCAGCTGCCGGACCACCGGCAGGAAGCCGGAGGAGCACACCCCGGCGTGCCGGCGCAGATAGTCCACCGCGAAGTAGTGGTACTCGCGCTCCGGGAGCTCCCAGCACCGCAGCACGAGCGCCGCCACGTCCGCCTCCGCCGGCTTCGGGGTCTGCGCGGTCACGGCTTTCGACAGCTCGCGCCGCAGCGGGGTGCGGATGCCGAGGAAGGGCGCGACGTCCTTCATGTACGCGGCCATGGACCGGGCCTGCGCCGGGTCGGCGGCCGCCCCGTACGTCGTGGCGAGGCGGTCGAGGAGGGTGTCCGCGAGGGCGCTGCGCGGGACCTTCGGGGGTCGCTGGTCGTTCGGCCGCATGAGGCCCAGATTACGGCGCGACGCCGCATTGGTCGGCTAGTCTCCCGGGATGTCCCTCCTCCTCGCGCCGTGGACCCGGCTGTCGCTGCTCGTCGTGCTGCTGCTGGCGGCCGGCGTGTGCGTCGTGCTGTACGAGCCCCAGCGCATCCTGTCGGAGGGCTGGCCCCCGGGTCTGCCGGTGGGGGCGGCGGTCCTGCTGTTCGCGGCCGCGTACGGGGTGGCCACGGCGGCCCTGGTGCCGCGACCGCTGCTCAACCTGGCGGCGGGGGCCGTCTTCGGCATCCCGTTCGGCCTGGTCGCGGCGGTCGGCGGCTCCGTCATCGGCGCCGGGATCTCCTTCGGGCTGGGCCGGATGATGGGCCGGGACGCCGTACGGCCGCTGCTGCGCGGCCGCTGGCTCCAGGCGGCCGACGACCAGCTGGCCCGGCACGGCTTCCGCTCGATGCTGGCGGTCCGCATCTTCCCGGGCCTGCCCTTCGCGGTCGCCAACTACTGCGCCGCCGTGTCCCGCTGCGGCTGGCTGCCCTTCCTCCTCGCGACGGCGATCGGCGTCGTCCCGAACACCGCCGCGTACGTGGTCGCGGGCGCGAGCGCCTCCTCGCCGGACTCCCCCGCCTTCCTCGCCTCCTTCGGCTTCATCGCCGCCTCCGCGGTGGCGGCGGCGGTCGTCGGGTGGCGCAAGCGGCACCGGTTGGCGCCCGTACCGGTGTGTGAAACGTACGATCATGCCCCCCAGCACCCCCCTGTGGTCGGTGCCGCTCCGCACGGGCCCTAGCATCGGACCCGAACTGCCCGACGATCACAAGGACGAGCGCACCCCGACATGAGCTGGTTCGAATCCCTAATCCTCGGTCTCGTCCAGGGGCTTACGGAGTTCCTCCCGATCTCCTCCAGCGCCCACCTCCGGCTGACCGCGGCATTCGCCGGCTGGCAGGACCCGGGCGCGGCCTTCACCGCGATCACGCAGATCGGCACCGAGGCCGCCGTACTGATCTACTTCCGCAAGGACATCGCGCGGATCATCTCCACCTGGTTCCGCTCGCTGTTCACGAAGGCGCTGCGCAGGGAGCAGGACGCCAAGATGGGGTGGCTGGTGATCATCGGGTCGATCCCGATCGGTGTCCTCGGCATCGCGTTCAAGGACCAGATCACGGGCCCGGCCCGTGATCTTCGGCTGACCGCCACCACCCTGATCGTGATGGGCGTCGTACTCGGCATCGCGGACCGGCTGGCCGCCCGCGACGAGGAGGGGGGCCGGCACCGCGCCATCCGCGAGCGCAAGACGCTCAAGGAACTGGGCGTCAAGGACGGCCTGATCTTCGGTCTCTGCCAGGCGATGGCCCTGATCCCGGGCGTCTCCCGCTCCGGTGCGACGATCTCCGGCGGTCTGCTGCTGGGCTTCACGCGTGAGGCGGCCGCCCGCTACTCGTTCCTGCTCGCCATTCCGGCCGTACTGGCCTCGGGCGCGTTCGAGATCAAGGATGTGATCGAGAGCCCGGGTCACATCACCTGGGGACCGACGATCTTCGCCACGGTCATCGCGTTCTTCGTGGGATACGTCGTCATCGCATGGTTCATGAAGTTCATCTCCAGCAAGAGCTTCATGCCCTTCGTGGTCTACCGGATCGCCCTGGGCATCGCGCTGTTCGTACTGATCGGCATGGGTGTGCTCAGCCCCTTCGCCGCCGAGTCGGCCGGCTGACACCGCTGCCGCTCACCGCTTCGCGTGAACCGCAGGCCGCTCGGGAACGTTCCCGGGCGGCCTGCGCGTCGTTGTGCCTGAAGAGACCTGAAGAGACCGGAAGGCAAGCAGCAGGGGGTGTCCCATGGGTCGAGTGGTGCTGGAGCGGTTTCCGGCCGGAAGTCCGAGGGGAAGCTGGCCCGCCGAGGAGTACGCCGCCGAGCGGATGCGCGAGGGCGTGCCGGCCGAAGTGGTGATGGACCTGGCCACCGACGCGTTCCTCGTCGTGGTCCGGCAGCGGGAGGCGCATTTCGGTCACTGATCGCCCGCGCGGAGATCCGGTGCGCGCACGCCCCTTGGCCTCGCCGCCCCGCACCCCCACACTGACCCGATGACGCAGCGTGTGGACCTCGCCACGGTCATGGACCGGCTGGCGATCGACGAGGTGGTCACGGGGTACGCGGTGGCCGTGGACGATGGCGACTGGGCGGCGTACCGCGCGCTGTTCGCCCCCGCCGGACGGGCCGACTACAGCTCGGCGGGCGGGATCGAGGGCCCGGCCGCCGAGGTTGCGGACTGGCTCGCGGAGACCATGAAGCTGTTCCCGGTGCGCCAGCACCTCATCGTCAACCGGCTGATCCGGCTGGAGGACCTCGGCGGCTCCCCCGGCGACCGTGCCGAGGTGCGCGCCGACTTCCTCAACCCGATGCGGCTGGCCGGCGAGGAGTTCGACGGGTCGGTGACCGTGCCGAACTTCGTCGCCGCCGGCCGCTACACCTTCGGTCTCGCCCGCACCGCCCGCGACGGCTGGCGCCTCACCCGCGTCACCGTGCACGAGAAATGGCGGCACATGTCCGCATAGACCGTCTCCGGACCCTGCTCGAACGGCCGCCCGGGCGGCCCTGTTCCACACTGGAAGCGGAGGCGCGTCATGCTCTCGAAGCGGGCCCGGTGCTGGCGTGCGGCGGCCGCGGCCGCCGCCGGGGCGCTGGCCTGCCTCGAGTTCCCCGCTCCCGCGCTCTGGTGGTTCGCGTACGTCGCCCTCGTGCCCTGGATGCTGCTGCTGAGGTCGGCGCCGACCGGGCGGCGCGCCGCCCTGGAGGGCTGGCTCGGCGGCGCCGGGTTCATCGTGGCCGTCCACCACTGGCTGCTGCCCAGCCTGCACGTGTTCCTGCTGCCGCTGGCGGCCCTGCTGGGGCTGCTCTGGATCCCCTGGGCCCTGCTGGTGCGGGAGTTCCTCGGCGGGGTCCCGGATCCGGGCCGGGCTGCGGCCGCGCTGTTCCTCGTACCGGCGGGCTGGCTGCTGTCGGAGCTGGCCCGGTCCTGGCAGGGGCTGGGCGGGCCGTGGGGGCTGCTGGGGGCGAGCCAGTGGCAGGTGGCGCCCGCACTGCGGCTCGCCTCGGTGGGCGGGGTGTGGCTGGTGAGCCTGCTGGTGGTGGCGGTGAACTGCGGGCTGGTGCTGCTCATCGCGATGCCGGGCGCCCGGGTCCCGGCGGTGGCCGGGATGACGGGGTGCGCGGTGCTGACCGGGGTGGTGTGGCTGTGGGTGCCGCGGCCCGAGGTGTCGGGCACGCTCCGCGTGGCCGTCGTACAGCCGGGCCTGGTGGCGGACGGCCCGGACAGCGCCGACCTCCGGTTCGCCGCCGGGGAGCGGCTCACGCGGACGCTGGCCGGGCAGCCGGTGGACCTGGTGGTGTGGGGCGAGAGCAGCGTCGGGGCAGACCTGGCGGCGCGCCCGGACCTGGCCCGGCGCCTCGCATCGCTCTCCGCCCAGGTCGGCGCCCCGCTGCTGGTCAACGTCGACGCCCGGCGCCCGCCGGGCCCGGCCGCGGCGCCGGTCGCCACGGCGGCTGCGCTGCCCGACGGCGGCATCTACAAGAGCTCCGTCCTCGTCGGCCCCCGCGGGCCGACCGGCGACCGGTACGACAAGATGCGCCTGGTCCCCTTCGGCGAGTACATACCGGCCCGGTCCCTGCTCGGCTGGGCCACCTCGGTCGGCAAGGCCGCAGGCGAGGACCGCCGGCACGGCGAGACCCCGGTGCTGATGAGCCTGCCGGGGCGGCCCGGAGTGCGGTTCGGCCCGCTGGTCTGCTTCGAGTCGGCCTTCCCCGACATGAGCCGCCGCCTGACGCGCGACGGGGCCGCCCTGCTGATCGCCCAGTCGGCCACCTCGAGCTTCCAGCACAGCTGGGCGCCGGCGCAGCACGCCTCGCTCGCCGCCGTGCGCGCCGCCGAGAACGGCCGCCCCGTGGTGCACGCCACCCTCACCGGGATCAGCGAGGTGCACGGCCCCTCGGGCGAGCGGATCGGCCCGGCGCTGGCGACCTCCGCGCGTGCAGCGCAGGTGTACGAGGTCCCGCTCGTCGGCGGCACGACGTTCTACGTCCGCTTCGGGGACTGGCCCGTGGGGGCCGCCCTCGCGCTGCTGGCGGCGTACTGCACGCTCGAGGGCGCCCGGTCGCTCGGGCTCAGGAAGCCTGCTCCAGAGCCGACGACACCACCTGCTCGCACAGCTCGTGGGTGAGCAGCGCGTCGCGGGCGCCGACCGTCCTGCCCGCCGCGACGGACTCCAGGAACGCGTCCACGGCCTGCTCGATGCCGCGCTGGCGGGCGACCGGCACCCAGTCCCCGCGGCGCCGCACGGTCGGCTGGCCCCGGTGGTCGATGATCTCGGCAAGGTTGACGACCTGCCGCTTGGTCTCCTGCCCGGACACCTCGAGGATCTCCTCGGTGGAGCCGGACAGCCGGTTCATGATGCCGAGCGCGGTGAAGCCGGCGCCCGACAGCTGAAGGACGACCTGGTGCATCAGCCCGTCGCGCACCTGGGCCCGGACGTCGATGTGGTCGGTCTCGCCGGGCAGCAGGAAGCGCAGGGTGTCGACGACGTGGATGAAGTCGTCGAGCACGAAGGTCCGGGGGTCCTCGGGCAGCCCGATCCGGTTCTTCTGCATGACGATGAGGTCGCGCGGGTGGTCGGCGCACTGCACGTAGCCGGGCGCGTGGCGGCGGTTGAAGCCGACGGCGAGTGACACCCCGCGCTCCTCGGCCAGTTCCACCAGCCGCCGCGATTCCACGAGCTCGTAGGCGAGCGGCTTGTCCACGTACGTCGGCACGTCCGCTTCGAGCAGCCGTGTCACGATCTCGGGGTGAACGGCCGTCGGGGCGTGCACGAATGCCGCATCGAGGCCTTCGGCCAGCAGTCCGTCGAGGTCGGTGTGCCGGCGTCCGGCCGGGATGTGGTGCATCTCCCCGATCCGCTCCAGCGTGGCCGGAGTACGGGTCTGCAGGTGCAGCTCGACGCCCGGGCGGGCGGTGAGGACGGGCAGGTACGCCTTCTGCGCGATGTCGCCGAGTCCGATGACGCCGACCTTCACCGGGAACCTCCAGGTTGATCCATGCTGGACTTCCGCAGCTTAATCGCTGGTGGCGGGGCCCGCGTTCGCCGAGGATGTCGACCATGACCACCACCACCGGATCCCACCGGACCGAGCCCTCCACCACCGCGAACGAGCGGGAGATGCTGGACGGCTGGCTCGACTACCACCGCTCCACCCTCGCCTGGAAGTGCGAGGGGCTCGGGGACGAGCAGCTGCGCCGTGCCGTGCTCGCTCCCTCCGAACTGAGCCTGCTGGGCCTCGTACGGCACATGGCGGAGGTGGAGCGGTACTGGTTCCGGGAGATCATGCTGGGCGAGGACCTCCCGGAGCTGTACTGCACGCGCGAGGACCCGGACGGGGACTTCCACTTCGGCGCGAACGACACCTGGTCCGAGGCCGAGCAGACCTGGCAGACGGAGGTCGAGCTGGCACGCCAGGCCGCGGCGGGCCGTTCGCTGGACCTGCTGTCGGATCCCGGGAGCCACCACCGCGGCGAGACGTTCAGCCTGCGCTGGGTCTACACGCACATGATCGAGGAGTACGCGCGCCACAACGGGCACGCGGACCTGCTGCGCGAACAGATCGACGGCGCCACGGGCGACTGAGGCCCCCGGGGCCGAGCGGCTGCCGGGCCGGTGTCCGGCGGAAGTCCGTCACCCGTGCGGGGTCAATATAGGCTCCGGGTTTTCACAACGGGGTCCTCGCACAGCAGAGTTGCGCGAGTGCATCCAACGCGAACCACGACAAAGCTGCTGCTCGGAGTCGCCTGTGCCGTCTCGGCCGTCTCCGGCTGCGTGCATGTGACCCCCGCCCCGATGCAGCCGGCGGGCGCCCGCGGCACCACGGGGACGTCACCGCAGTACGAGCCGCGCGGCGGACCGGGGGCCGCGCCGGTGGCGGTCCAGGCACCCGCCCTGGAGGCGCTGAAGACCGTACCGGGGCAGTCCGCGCAGCCGGCGGCCTCCGCCGCGAGCCGACAGGCCGCGCCCCGCAGCGCGGCGGTTCCGGCAGGCACGGCGGGCGCGGGGCACGAGGGGCCCGAGGCGCCCTCACAGGCCGTCCCGCCGGTGCCGGACATCCCGGAGCCGCACCGGCCCGCCGCACGCCGCTCAGCGGGCATGGGGGGCCGTACGGACCCGTCGGGGCCGGACGCGCACGTGCCGCGCGAGCTGGTGAAGGAGCTGCCGGTCCGGCCCGCCGACGTGTGCGCGCTGGGCCGCCGGCACGGCCGCTGGCACCCGGACAGCCCGGAGGCCCGTATCTGCGCGGGTGTCCACGGCGGCTGAGCGGCCAGCCCTGCGGCTCGCTACGGGTGCTGCTCCGGGAACGGCCGGGGCCCCCTGCCCGGTTCCGCGGCCAGTCGCCGCTCCAGCCGGGCGATGGCGGCCCGTACGCCGTTCCCGTACCCGTCGTCGGCCAGGGCCCCGGTGGCGGCCCGGGCCCGGGCCAGGTGCACCCGTGCCGCCTCCGGCCGCCGGAGCTTGACGTAGTCGGCGGCCAGGCTCAGGTGCAGCGACGGGTAGAACACGCGCACGGCGGGATGCGGCTCCTGGTGCGCGGGCAGCCCCTCCCGCAGCCCCCGCCCCAGCCCGTCGGCGGCGGTCAGGGCCCGCAGGTCCCAGGCCAGTTCGTCGGCGGGGTCGTCCTGGGCGTCGGCCATGTAGTGCGCGAGCGTGCACCGGTGGAGGCAGTCGCCGTCCTCGCCGATCTCGTTCCAGATCTCGCCGAGCCGGTTGCGGGCCTCCTCGCGGTCACCGGCGTGCAGCAGGATGACGGCCTGGCCGATCCTGGTCATGACGGCGTCCTCCGACGCCTCCTGCTGCTCCGTCACGGCGGCCTCCGTCTTGCTCTGCCAGACCTGCTCCGGCCTGGTTCGTCACGACGCTAACGGCAGGCACCGGCAATGGCGCCGAGGCGCGGTGGGGCGTCAGCCCAGGTCCGGGATCCGCCAGTCGATCGGCTCATGGCCCTGCGCGGCGACGGCCTCGTTGATCTGCGTGAAGGGCCGGGAGCCGAAGAACTTCTTGGCCGACAGCGGGGAGGGGTGGGCGCCCTTGACGACCGCGTGCCGCTCCTCGTCGATGAGCGGGAGCTTCTTCTGGGCGTAGGCGCCCCACAGCACGAAGACGGCCGGGTCGGGGCGGTCGGCCACTGCGCGGATCACCGCGTCGGTGAACTTCTCCCAGCCCTTGCCCTTGTGGGAGTTGGGATCGGCCTCACGGACGGTGAGCACCGCGTTGAGCAGCAGGACGCCCTGCTCGGCCCACGGCATCAGGTACCCGTTGTCCGGGACGGGCGTGCCCAGCTCCGCGTGCATCTCCTTGTAGATGTTGCGCAGCGAGGGCGGGGTCTTGACCCCGGGCTGCACGGAGAAGCACAGGCCGTGGCCCTGGCCGGCGCCGTGGTAGGGGTCCTGGCCGAGGACGAGGACCTTCACCTTGTCGAAGGGAGTGGCCTCCAGGGCCGCGAAGACCTGCTCCCGGGGCGGGTAGACCGGCCCGTTCGCCCGCTCCTTCTCGACGAACTCGGTGAGCTCTTTGAAGTAGGGCTGGTCCAGCTCGTCGCCGAGGACGGGGAGCCAGGACTCGGGCAGCATCTGGGTCACGTCTACAACCTCCGGTACAAGTTCTCGCAACTGCGTGGTGCAACAGCTCAGAACCTACCGGGGGCCACTGACAACGCCTCATCCGCGGGCGCCCGAGGGCGCCCGCGGCAGGGGCTACCAGCTGGTCTTGCGGTACAGCTCCCACATCTGGAAGACGGTCTGCGGGTCGAGCGCCCGCTCGGCGCCGGCGATGTCCTCACGGGCGGCGACGTACAGCTTGCCCTGCCACAGCGGCAGCAGCCGGACGTCCTCGGCGAAGATCTGCTGGGCCTGCTCGAACTCGCGGACGCCGGCCGCGCGGTCGCTCTCGCGGCGGGACTTGGGCAGCAGGTCGGTGAGGATCTCGGCGGGCTCGTACGGGGTGCCGACCGCGTTCTCCTTGCCGACGAACGGCGCGATGAAGTTGTCCGGGTCCGGGAAGTCGGGGAACCAGCCGCGGCCGAAGACCGGGTACTCGCCGTTCTTGTAGCCGACCTGGAACACCTTCCAGGGCTGGCCCCGCAGGGTGACCTTGAAGAGGTTGCTCTCGTCCAGCTGGCGCTTGAGCTCGGTGAACTCGTCGGCCGTGGAGGCGCCGTAGCGGTCGGTGGTGTACCAGAAGGTCAGCTCCACCGGCTGGGTGATCCCGGCGTCCTTGAGGATCTTCTGGGCCTTCTTGACGTCCCCTTGGCCGTACTTGTCGTAGAAGGGCGTCTTGTGGCCCACGACCCCCTTGGGGACCATCGAGTACAGCGGCTCGGCGGTGCCCTGGTACACCTTGGAGACGATCGCGCCGCGGTCGATGAGCTGGGCGATGGCCTGGCGCACCGCCGGCTTGGCGACCTGCGGGTCCTTGGGGTTGAAGACCAGGTAGCGGATCTCGGCGCCGACGTTCTCGACGACCTGGACGCCCAGCCCGTGCGACGCGGGGGTCTGCAGGTCCTTGATCTCCGGGGCCGACAGACCGCGGTAGGTGGCGTCGATCTCCTTGTCCTTGAGCGCGGCGACCATCTTGGTGGAGTCCGCGAAGTAGCGGATGGTCACCCCGTCGTTACGCCGGTTCGCGAAGCCGTTGTAGGTCCCGTTCTTGCCGAGGACCGCCTCGCTGCCTTCCTTGTACGAGTCGAGCACGAACGGGCCGGAGCCGGTGACCTTGCCGTCCTCCCGCACCTTGTCGGCCGGGTAGTCCTTGGGGGCGACCAGCGAGGCGGCCGGCGAGCCGAGGACGAAGGGGAAGGTGGCGTCCGGGGTCTTCAGGTGGAAGACGACCGTCAGCGCGTCCGGGGTCTCGATCTTGTCCAGGCTGCCGAACAGGCCCTGCGGACCGGTCTGGGAGTTGATCGTCCGGATCCGGTCGAGCGAGTGCTTGACGGCCTTGGCATCGAGCGCCTCGCCATCGGAGAACTTCAGGCCCTTCTTCAGGGTGCACCGGTACGACTCGTTCGCCGCGTCGGTGAACTCGCAGTTCTGGGCGGCGTCGGGCTGGGGCTTGGTGGAGCCCGTGGGGAACGCCAGCAGGGTCTGGTAGACGTTCCGGTACAGCTCCCAGGAGCCGTCCCAGGCGGCGGCGGGATCGAGGGTGCTCGGGGAGCTCGTCGTGCCGACGACGATTCTCTTCGCGGCGTCACTGCTGTCGTCCGAAAGCAGACCGCATCCGGCGAGCAGGGATATGGACGCAAGGGCCGCAGTGATCTGCAGGCATCTGGTCCGGATGAACACGTGCACGCTCCTCGATCAGCCAGGGGTGCGGCAGACCCTACCGCAGTGCCTCACAAATCCAATGGGCAGGTTTCATGTGACACTTGACCGATTTCGTGCATATTAGGTACGCATTTACCTCCCCTGGGGAGGCAAATGCGTCCGATTATCGATCAGTGGACTCCGGCATTGAGGAACATTCCTCCGTCAACGACGAGAGTTTGGCCCGTGATCCATTCCGCTTGTGCAGATGTAAGAAAAGCCGCAGCCCCGCCGATGTCCTCGGGGAGCCCGAGCCGGCCGAGCGGGTAGGCCGCCGCGGCCTCCTGCTCCCGGCCCTCGTACAGCGCCTGGGCGAACTTCGTCTTGACCACCGCGGGGGCGATCGCGTTCACGCGGACCCCGGGCGCCATCTCGTGGGCGAGCTGGAGGGTGAGGTTGACCATGGCGGCCTTGCTCATCCCGTACGCGCCGATGAAGGGCGAGGCGGAGACGCCGGCGATGGAGGCGATGTTCACGATCGCACCGCCGTTGTCCTTCTGCCAGGCGTGCCAGGTCCGCTGGGCGAAGCCGAGCGCCGAGATCACATTGGTCTCGAAGACCTTGCGCGCGACGCCGAGGTCCAGGTCCGCGATCGGACCGAAGACCGGGTTGGTGCCCGCGTTGTTGATCAGGAAGTCGACCCGCCCGAAGGCCTCCATCGTCCGCTCGACCGCGACGGCCTGGTGGGCCTCGTCGTGCGCCTTGCCGGCGACCCCGATCACCCGGTCCGCACCGAGCGCCTCGACGGCCTCCTTGAGGGCGTCCTCGTTGCGCCCGGTGATGCACACCCGGTCGCCGCGGGCGACGAGTGCCTCGGCGATGCCGTAGCCGATGCCCCGGCTCGCACCGGTGATCAGTGCGACCTTGCCGCTGTCCGCTGCGTTCGTGCTGCTGTTCGTCATGATCCTGCACCCTGCCTCTCGTCAGTTGAGCGGGCCGCCGGCCACGTACATGACCTGGCCGGAGACGAAGCCGGCGGCCTCGCCCGTGAAGAAGGCGATCGCGTTGGCGATGTCGTCCGGGCGGCCGACGCGCTGGACCGGGATCTGCGAGGCCGCGCCGGCCTGGAAGTCCTCGAAGCCCACGCCCATGCGCGCGGCCGTCTGGGCGGTCATCTCCGTGACGATGAAACCGGGGGCGACGGCGTTGGCGGTGACGCCGAACTTGCCGAGCTCGATGGCCAGGGTCTTGGTGAAGCCCTGCAGGCCGGCCTTGGCCGCGGAGTAGTTGACCTGGCCCCGGTTGCCCAGCGCCGAGCTGCTGGAGAGGTTGACGATGCGGCCGAACTTGGCCTCCACCATGTACTTCTGACAGGCCTTCGACATCAGGAACGCACCGCGCAGGTGGACGTTCATGACGGTGTCCCAGTCGTTCTCGCTCATCTTGAAGAGCAGGTTGTCGCGCAGCACACCCGCGTTGTTGACCAGGATGGTCGGGGCGCCCAGGGCGCCCGCGACGCGCGCGACGGCCGCCTCCACCTGGGCCGCGTCGGAGACGTCGCAGCCGACCGCCAGGGCCTTGCCGCCGGCCGCGGTGATCGCCTCGACGGTGTCCTTGCAGGCCGCCTCGTCGAGATCGAGCACGGCGACCGCCCGGCCTTCGGCGGCCAGACGCACGGCGGTGGCCGCGCCGATGCCCCGGGCCGCCCCGGTCACGATCGCGACGCGCTGCTCGGTGGTGGACATGGTGGATCTCCTCGCGCTCGGAATCCTCAGCAGCGGCTCCTCGCTGGTGAGCAACCGCTTAGTAGCTTCAGTTGAGGAGACGCTAGGAGCCCTGGCACCCGGTGTCAACGGCACCCGGCCCCAGGGCTCCTCACGTCACGAAGACCGCCGCACGGATCGTCGTACGGCCGCCTCGCGGATCAGCGCACCAACAGATCCAGGAGCCGTTCCACCTCGGCCTCCGGGTCGGTCGTCAGACCGGTGTGCACCGGCCCGGGCTGCACCACCGTGCTGCGCGGGGCGATCAGCCAGCGGAACCGGCGGCCCGCGTCGTCGCCCGCCGCCTGGCCGGCCCACTCGCCGCCGGCGCACACGCCCTCGACCCCGTGCAGGGCGGCGCGTACGCCGGCCACGTCGGCCTCCGGGTCCAGGACGAGGAGCTTGGCCTCGTCCAGGTGGGTGCGCGCGGCCACGTACGAGCGCGCCCGGCAGTAGACGATCACGCCGGCGTTGAAGCACTCGCCGCGCTCCATCCGGGGCACCACGCGCACCAGCGCGTACTCGAACACGTCCCGCTTGGTCACTCGCTGTCGCTCTTCTTCTTGGTCTTGTGGGGCCATTCGGTCAGATGGTCGGTCAGCCACCCGGGCGGCTTGGAGGGGGCCTTCACCTCGGCCTCCATCGAGATCCTCTCGTGGATCGTGGCCGCGCGCGGCAGCAGCACCTCCACGTAGGCGCGGCGCACCGCGTCGGTGGAGTCGAAGCCCGGCTCGTCGACCAGCCACTCGTCGGGCACGTCGGCGACGACCTCCTCGAGCAGGTCCCGGGTCACCAGGGGCGCGAGCGCGGCGGCGGCCGCCGCGATGTCCGGGCCGACGGGGGCCAGGACGTGGTCGGAGGCGTTGTACGGCTTGGCGGCGGCGCTCTCGGCGGTGGGCCAGTTGTGGTGCCAGATCATGGTGGCGCCGTGGTCGATGAGCCACAGGTCCCCGTGCCAGACCAGCATGTTCGGGTTGCGCCAGGACCGGTCGACGTTGTTGATCAGCGCGTCGAACCAGACCATGCGCCCCGCCTCGGCGGGGTCCACCTGGTATGCGAGCGGGTCGAAGCCGATCGACCCGGGCAGGTAGTCCATCCCGAGGTTGAGTCCGCCGCTGGCCTTCAGCAGCTCCTGGACCTCCTGGTCGGGTTCGCCGAGCCCGATCACGGGGTCGAGCTGCATCTGCACCAGCCGCGGGACGCGCAGGCCCAGCCGCTGCGCCAGGCGCCCGCAGACGACTTCGGCAACCAGGGTCTTGCGGCCCTGGCCGGCTCCGGTGAATTTCATGACGTAGGTACCGAGATCGTCGGCCTCGACGATCCCCGGTAGCGAGCCGCCTTCACGCAGGGGCGTGACATAGCGGGTTGCTAGGACCTCTTCCAACACTTTCCCAGGCCACCCATCTTTTCAGCCTTGCAATCAACGGACTACATCTCTGGAGCGCGTGGGCAGGAATCACCAGTCAACGGGGCTGGGGAGAATCTGGGGAGTTTCGGCTGGCGGGCCGGTCTCCCCGCTCCCCAAGGAGCCCGTCGAGCGTGCCTCGGCCCTTACTGCCCGCTTCCGGCATGAAGTGAGCATAGTAACCGAGGGTGATCGCCGGCGAGGAGTGTCCGAGCCACCGAGCCAGGGTCACGACGGACTCCCCCGCTTCCAACATGATCGAAGCGTAGGTGTGCCGAAGCACGTGGAAACCGTCCTTCGGGGCCGCCGCCCACTGCCAGGATTTCGCCCCCTCGGCACGTGGCGGGATGACGCCAGCCTTGGCCAAAGCAGGCTTCCAGGTATAGGTGTTCCAGGTGTTCACCGCGACGGCATTCCCAAAGCGCGTAGTAAGCAGCAAGGAGATCTTCCTCCTCGCCCCATCCGGCTTCCCCCACGGAAGCTCCACGACGACTGGCGGACACGCCTCCATGTGACGCTTCAACTCCTCGGCGACAGCACGGGGCATGTCGACGCTGCGGACCTTCTTCCCCTTCGGCAGGGCGAGGTACAGCCTTCCATGAATGGCCTGTACCTGCCGCCGAACGTGGAGAACCCCGCGTTCATAGTCGATATCCTCCGGGCTCAGTCCGAACACCTCGCCCTGGCGAAGGCCGCAACCCAGGCCGACTACGACGGCGATCCTGTTCCGCGAGTTGATGGCATCGCGGACTCGAAGTGCCGTAGCCATCGGCCACGCGTCGCGTCGCTCCCGTGGCGACTTGGGCCACCGGACAGATTTCGCGCGCATAGGGTTGCGCACGAGACGCTTGTCGTCGACAGCTGCCTCCAGAATGGAGGAAAGCTCCGAAAGGATGCCACGCTGGTAGTCGATCGACGAGACTGTAGACCCCAGCGTGGTTATGAACGCCCGTAGATCCGTTGCGGCGATGTTCCGGAGCGGGATCTGGCCCAGGTGCGGGACGATATGGAGACGAGTTCTACGCTCTTGGCCGTCCTGGGTCTTCGGAGCACCACCTCGCCCCGGCGCCCAATGCGTCGCAATGTAGTCGGCCAGCGTGATGGACCCGTCACGCGGATCTACGAACTCGCCGCGCTCCTCGTCTGTGGCTGTACGCCGGAGCCACGCCTTTGCGTCCTCAAGCACATCGAAGGAACGGTCCCGCACCCCCGGTATGCCAGCGACCTTGTAGCGCTTGCCCTTGCCATAGCGTGCGGTCTTTTCCCGCCTTCCAGTGACGGGATCCTTCGTCTTCCTGATCCAACGGTCCTCGATATAGCCGGCCAATCCAGCCCTCTTTCAATTGAGATGTGGGTGTCGAACAGTCCGAGTCGTCACGCCCTGGAGCCAGCGCGTCGCTGCGGCTGCGAGTTCAACGGGTCCAGAGCAGGGTTGGAACGGGAGTCCGCGCATTCCTGCTCATTGATCCAAGCGTCCAGAGATTGCCGCCGGTACATGACGCGCCCACGGGGCCCCATACGGAAACTAGGCGGACCGTGCCTTCGGTGGCGCCAGACATAAAGTGTGTGCGGCGAGAGGCCGAGGTATGCAGCGGCGGCCCTTACGTTCAGGAATGATGCATCTACTGCGCCTGCCGAGGCCGATGCAGCCAATGCTGAATGTAGCGAATGCGTAGGAGTGGGTATGGACATGGAGTTCTCTCTGCAGGGGCTGCAAGGGCGTGCGGGTCGCGCGCAACCCCGTTCGCCATAACCCCACCGCCAAGCGCAGTCGCGTACGAACATCGAGAAGGTTGCTGACACGCCCACACCACCCACCGCCAAGTAGTCGGTGCGAGCTCCTTCAATGATCTGGAGAATCCCCGGTTTGGCTGACCGGGGATCGTCTGCTATGTAGAGAAGGGGTGGCCAGTTTGCCGCCGCTCAGGCATCCCGGCCTTGCTCGTACGACGCCAACCGATAGGATCGATGAGCGGGGTCCGCGCCCACCACGACCGGAACCAGCAGTTCATCCCGGGAGAGCCGGCCGAAGTCCTGAGTCGCGCGCCGCACTGCGCCCCCGAGAACCTGGGCCGACTGATACGGGGTAGAGCCGGGATGCGCCGCCACGAAGATCAGGAGCGCTCGGTCTCGTCGGTACGCCTCCCGAATATGGCCCTCGGCAAACAGTGCGGCCGCGCACACGCAGAGACAAAGCGATAGAGCAACGACCGCATACTCATCGCAGAGACTCCCAGATACGGCACAGCCCGCACCGATGAC
Organism: Streptomyces sp. NPDC051364; assembly: GCF_040682115.1. NCBI lineage: Bacteria > Bacillati > Actinomycetota > Actinomycetes > Kitasatosporales > Streptomycetaceae > Streptomyces > Streptomyces sp. NPDC051364. The sequence continues at coordinate 221,845 of NZ_JBFBAH010000007.1, forward strand.
GAACAGGGCTGGAGCCGTTAGGCGAAATGCAAAGTGAACAAAGCTAGACAGCTGAGACTCCAAAGGTGGACATAAGAGGCAGAGAGTGGCCGGAGCTAGGCTCCCAGACCGCCCGGAATCGCCGATCTCTTGGCGGGTGTTGTAGATTGACATCCACTGGCAGAATGTTCCAGTCTTTTGGGCCAGTTCCAAGTCTGCCGTGGGCGAATCAGAAGCCGAACGCCCTGCTTCGCCGAGAAGGACACATTGAGCGACTCTGTCGGGGATCTTGGGGTTCGAGGGACACCGCCATCGATCGCTCGGGACACTGTGGGAGTTGGGCTCGTCCCGCTTCTCTCTCCCGAGGTGGTCATTGTCCGTACGTCCTCGACCTGGTGCTGAGGTCCCGGAGCTCACCGTGCGTATGGCCCGTTCCAGCAACCCGCGTGGCACCACGGCGATGTGGGTCCGCGACCACCTCGACGGGCTATGGCGTGATGAGGACTTCGCCTCCTGGTACCCCCGTAATGGCCGTCCCGGTCTCTCGCCCGCTCAGCTGGCCACCGTGTGCGTGCTGCAGTTTCTGCTCAACCTTTCCGACCGGCAGGCCGCCGAAGCGGTGCGTTGCCGCATCGACTTCAAGTACGCCTTGGCCATGGAGCTGGACGACCCCGGCTTCCACCACAGCGTGCTGACGGACTTCCGCGACCGCCTGTGTGAGGACGACCGTGCCGATGAGCTTCTCTCCCTGGCCCTGGAACGGATACGGGCCGCCGGGCTGGTCACCGAGCGCGGCCGGCAGCGCACCGACTCGACCAAGGTCCTGGCCGCCGCCCGCGAGCTGACCCGCCTGGAACTGGTCCTCGAAGCGGTGCGCAGCCGCCCTGGAGGAAGCCGCCCGGTGCGCTCCAGCGGTCCTGGACGAGCTGGTGGACGCCGACTGGGCCAAGCGTTATGGCCGGCCGGTGCGTCTTGCCAGTCAGCCCAGCCACCCCGCCGCCCGTCTCAAACAGGCCGGTGCCGACGCCTATCGGTTCCTGGACCGACTCCCACCCACAGCACGCGGACCCCGCGTCGAGGCCCTGCGCCAGATCATCGTGCAGAACTTCCTCATCGACACCCGCGGCTGCCTTCGCCCTCGTGCTGACAAAGACGGACAGCCCCGCGGAGCACTCAGGATCGTCTCGCCCTACGACATCGAAGCTCGCCGGGCAATCCGGGGCGACACCCGGTGGAGCGGCTATCTGGTCCACGTCACAGAGACCTGCGACAGCGACGACAGCGTCCATCTGATCACGGATGTGGCCACCACCGGCCCGACCAGGGACAGCCAGGCTCTGCCCGGCATCCACAAACGACTCCACGCCCGCCGGCTGCTGCCCGCCGAGCACCTCGTCGACGGCGGCTACACCTCCGCAGCCCTGCTGGACCGCTCCGCTCGAGACCACCAGATCCAGCTCTTCGGCCCGGTCAAGGCATCCGGATCCTGGCAGGAGAAGCAGCAGACCGGCTTCACCCGGGAAGCCTTCAGCATCGACTTCGACCGCCGCCGCGTCACCTGCCCGAACGGAGAAACCAGCGAGCGATGGTTCGAACCACCTGCCATGGCTCCCTACACAGTCGTCCGCTTCGCAGCCCGCCAGTGCGACCCCTGCCCCGACCGTTCCCTCTGCGCGAAGGGCACCTCAGCACGCACAGTGAACTTCCTCCCCCGCCACCTGCACGAACTCCAGGCCCGCAACCGCACCGACCAGCACAATCCCCAGTGGCAACGCCGCTGCGCAGCCCGATCTGGCGTCGAGGGCACCATCTGTGAATTCGTCAACGGACACCGTGCACGCCGCGGCCGCTACCACGGCGTTGCCAAGACCCACGTGCAGCACGTCCTGACCGCCATCGCCATCAACCTCGAACGCCTCGCGACCCACGCGCCTCCAGCCACCGAACACCCGCGATCACTCACAGCATTTCAGCTCTACCTCGACGCACGGGGCCTGACCTGGGAAAGCTGGTGGCGGCAAGGCAAATGACCACGAACGTCCAAGATCCCCGACAGAGTCGCTCATTGAGCGTTTTCAGCTTCGCCACTCCAGGGTGACGCCGCGGCCCTCGCTTGAGCCTGGAAGCTCCTCGGCTGGGCCCGCCGGGCACGGTGGGTTGTCTGTGAAAAGTCGCGGGCGGTCACTTCGCTGAGGGGCCGGTCCTGCGCTTCGGGGCGGAAGGTGATTGTGGGGAGGGATGGAACGCATGCTCGAAGTACCATCCCTGCAAGGTTCTCCGGCCGGTACTTCCCAACCTCCGCAGTGGCGTAGTTGGACGGAGACATCCCTGTAGAGAGGACAGAGGGCATAGGGCGATGAGTGTGGCTGAGAGTTGGTCGCGTGTGATGAGCCTTCTTCGAGAGCACGCGCCGGCCGATCACGCGGATCTGCCGGGGCCCGCTACGGAGCAGACGCTCGCGGCAGCCTAGGAACGGATGGGGATCTCCCTTCATGGGGACCTGCGGACGTGGCTGTTGCAGAACAATCTGGATCTGCCGGAGGAAGACGTCGACGACGACGTGATGTGCTGCGGCCTCGACGGGTTCCCCGACGAGGGAAGCTTCTTTCTGGGCATCCGGGCGATGGAGAGGCTCTACGCGAATCACCCCTTGTCCGGTGGGAGCGAATGGCGCGAGGAGTGGATCCCGTTCCAGTCGGACCGGGACGGCTGGATGGGACAGTTCATCGACGCGAGGGACGGACGTATCGGCAGATGGTTCGTGGGTGCGCCCACGGTCACCGGCGAGTACGCGTCACTGGCTCACTACTTCGACTCCGTGGCGGAGATGCTGACGACGATCGGCGCGGGGGACTATCCGGTCTGTTCCGTTGCCGAAGGGCGACTTGTCTGGTCGTGAGACGGTTCCCAACTGGATGACGGCCATTGCCAATCCGTCCTCACCCTGGAACGGCAATGAGATGCATCAGCGTTGACGTTCCAGGGTGAGGACGGCTGCGGCGATGACGGTCATCCGGTTGGGGCTGCAGCGGGCCCGGCGCAGGATCTGCCAGGACTTGAGTCGCGCGATGCTTCGTTCGACCGGTGCTCGTGCCGCTGACAGGGCTCGGTTGATGGTCTGCTGGGTTGTGGTGAGGTCCTGGCCGGGAAGCCGTCCGATGGGCGTGGTCACCCAGGGGCCGGCCCCGATGTAGGCGCGGTCGGCGAGCACGGGAACGCCCTGGCGTTCGCAGATCCGGATGATGCGGTGGGTGCGGGCCGCGGTCAGGTCATGGGTGCGGCCGGGCAGCGCGGGTGAGATCCACAGCAGGTTGCCGGTGGGATCGGCCACGACCTGCACGTTCACGCCGTGACGGCGGTGCTTCTGGGAGAAGTCGGCCCGGCTGTCGCCGACCCGGTCGCACTCGGCGAGCGTCCCGTCGAGCAGGACGTGATCAGGATCCGTCTCGCGCAGGACCCGCAGCAGACCGGGTGCCCGGCGGGACAGGTGGTTGACGACGGCCGTGACGTAGGCGTGGGCGGTCCCGACGGATATGCCGAAGCCGGCGGCGATCTGCGCGAGCGTCTCGTGCCGACGCAGGTAGACCAGGCCGACGAGGGCGCGCTGGTGGGGCGGGAGCTTGCAGCGTCGGTCACCCTCACGGGTGACGATGAGCATCGATACCCACTCGACCAGAGCGTGCGGCAGGTCGAGTGCGGCAGGGCGGGGGACCAACGAGGTTCCTGTCTTGATGAGTTGAGATGTCAAGCACTTCTCTCAACGGCACGGGAACCTCGTGAGTTGCGGGACGCTGGCCCGTCACCCGATCAGTGGCCACTCTGAAAGAGCTCATTGATGCGGACTCCTGAGGGCGTGTGGGACCGGTCTATCCAACAGCTGCAGAGGCTGGGCGAGTTCTCGGCAGCAGCACACGGCCGGGCAACAGCGTCACGCGAGGCGCTCATATCCACCGAGGGCAACACGCAGGCCCGCCGGGACTCCATCAGCGCGTTCTCGGCACTCCGGACTTACAGCCAGGCCTGCGATGCGACCTACCTGCGAGCCTCTACCCGCCTTCTAGTACGTGCTGCATCGGATCGACATCCACCGGCGCACCTTCCGCGAACATGGCACGTTGGCCCTTCGGCGCCGTCCTGGTGGGTCGCGATAGTCCGACGTCCCAGTGCCGTCTGGCGAAGCATCCCCAAGACCGCACCGGAATTCGAGTTGGGGCTTCCGTTGGGTCACCCAGCTGTCGCTGCCGTTACCTTCCGGGCAGAGCAACTCCGTGCAAGCCGTCTGGCCAAGCACGTACGACGCTCGTCGAACGTGTACGAGAGCACGAGGCTAGTCGGACCGGACGGCCACCGAGGACCCGCCGGCATTCGCATCTGTCCCGGCAAGGAGGAGAAAACCCGCCAGCTACATACGGACCGGCTTCAGGTTTGGAATCGTGCCCGTGCCTACGGCGACGCGGCCCAGGTCTTGCTAGGCGAATGGCGCAAGGCCAGCGCGACATAACTGCGCTGCAAGCTCAGGTAGCGCGCAGGACTCCACGGGCTGCGTCTTGACTGCGTGTTCCGCACCTACTCCGTGCGAGCCAGTATCGCCAAGGTACGTAGAAGTCCCTTTGTATCCATCAGGTTTGGGAAGACGCAGTCGGCTCCCGCGTCCTGCAACTGGTCGGTGCTGGTGGTGCCGGAGGCGATGGAGATCACCCGCGCTCCGCCTTCCAGGCCGGTCCGTACATCTTCCAGCGAGTCTCCGATGATGACGGTGTTCTCGCGGTCGAAGCGGGTTCGGTGGAGCGCCTGCGCCCGGTCCTGGGCTATGCGCACAAGGGCGGGCCGGTGGGCGTTGTCAGATGCGTAACCACCAATGGCGGTGTCGACGTAGCTGATAAGGCCCAGGGCGCTGAGCTTCACCTCGGCGCTGCCTTGGAGGTTGCCGGTGACGACCGTCGGTACGAAGCGTTCGTCGCCCTGGATGGCGGCCAAGGCCTCGGTGGCGCCTGGCAGGACCACCCCGTCCGTGGCAATCAGGTCGCGGTAGGCCCGGAGTCGCTTGGGCAGCTGCTCCACGATCTGGTTGGCCAACGATTCGATGTCGGGTGGTGGAACGTCGTTCGCGGCGAGGAGTTCGCGTACCGCAAGGGGCATGGTGACACCGGTGCCGCGCGCAGGGAGCGCGGTTGGTGGGCGGCCGACGACGTCGGTGAAGGTCTCCCGGTAGACCCGCCGGTCAATATCGCCGGTGTAGAGGAGTGTGCGGTCGATATCCCATAGGACCAGGATCACGCCGCGCGCTCCTGCATGACGGTATGACCTCGTTCTAGGAGTTCCCTCGCCGGGGCTGTGCTGCTGTAGCGGCGCGCCTCGGCGAGCATGGTGGCCAGGTTCTCGTCCAGACGAGCGGACTGGACTCCGGACACCATGGATAGAACCTCGTGGCCGGCAGCGCATCCGCCGTCCGCGTCGCCGGCACGCATCTGTGCCGTGGCCGAGCGCGAGAGGAATTGCGCGCGGGTGCGGAGTTCGTCGGCCCCGAGGGCACCGCGGGCCTGGGCGAAGACTTCGGCGGCCTGTGCCGGCCGTCCGAGATCGAGGTAGCAGCTGCCGGTCTGGCCCTGGATCTCGCCGGGGTTAATCCAGTAGAGCCAGTGCGGATCGTCCTCGCCCCGTCCTCGGGCTGACAGCTCTTGGGCCTCGGCCAAGGACGCGAGTGCTAGACGGTCCTCTTGCAGACGGGCGTGTCCACGGGCCTGTCGCGTCAGGAGCATGGCGTGGAGTGCAGGTGCGTCCTGGTCGACGATGATCTGGCGCGCCGTACGGGCGGCGGTGACCGCGTCTCGCGGGTCTCCAGCGGAGTAGCTGTGGATGGCGATGAAACTGAGTGCGCCAGCCCGGAGACGGCTGTCCCCAGAGGTGTGCGCTGCTCGGAGGGCACCGAGGAGCAGGTTCTGTGCGGCGGAATGAGCGCCGCTGTCGAAGAGGTACCAGCCGGTCTGGATGGCAGTGTCCGCTGCTACTGCGGCAAGGCGGCGGCCGGTGGCTTCGTTGTAGACCCCTTCCTTGAGGAGCCGTAGACAGACCTTGAGATGCGTGGCGGCCGTCCGTGCGAGGTTGCCGCTGCCGTGGTTGGCGTCGGCCTGGCGCAGGGCATCCGTCGTGGTCTGAAGCGAGGAGAGGAGGGGGTCTGACACACGAATTCCTTCGCGTCCCGTGGCTGCCATCGCCTCCTGCGGGGCGATGGCAGTTTGCAGGACGTAGGACGTGAGGCCGGCCCCTCCCAGGGCGGCGATCACGCCTCGACGGGTCAACCCGTTCATGGCACCTCCGACTGCAGCATCAAGTGCCGTCACCATACGAGCAGAGGTCCACGGCAGCACCGGGTCAATGGCGGCCGCCTCACTCTCCGCTTCGGCTTGCGCGAAGGGGGCCAGCAGCAATGGGCGGAGGTCAGCCGGAAGGCCGAGACCGGATACGAGGGCGATGATCGTCTCGCGTCCCTCGACTTGCTTGTGCCCATTCTCGAGCTCGGAGATGAACCCCTGCGTGAGCCCGGTGAGCTCCCGCACAGCCTTTTGGGAGACCCCTGACCGGCGGCGCACGTGGCGGAGAAGTGAAGCGAAGTCCCAGGTCGAGAGGGACCTGTAGACCTCTTCGTCACGCCAGGCGCGGTCTGGGATGCCCAGGGCAATGCTTGCGCGGGAGCACGGCGCGCAGCGCGAGTCAGGGTTGTACTGGCTCAACGGCTGACCGCACTGGCTGCACACGCGTCTTGGCATGGCCACGTCACCACCCGTCGGCAATCTCGCGTCCAACTACTGCTGCTCCACAGGTTATGTGCAGATCCATATCGCCACAGCGATATCGCCACGGCGGTGCTACGGGTAGTCCCCGCGCTCCAGACTCAGTCACCGCGGACGCCGTCCAGGACTCTGCCGAGCACGCTTTGGATTCTGTTCACCCATGCAGGGAGGTCGCGTGAACGCACAGTGTCTGTCGGAGGCGACCTCTGTGACCGGACGCCCCGAAAGCGGCTGTTCGTACTTACGCCGCGATGTCGGAGCGCAGTTGGGTCAGGGCTTCGTGCGCGGCTTCCGAAACGCTGGGCAGGATGTCCCCGGCTGCGCGGACGACGCGTTGGAGCTGATGAGGGAGACGCTGGGCCTGGGCCTCATGGACGGCGGCCCCAAGCAGTTCGGCTGCTCCGGCTTCGTCCCCGGCCAGGAGTCGGACGCGTCCAGTGGTGACGAGTTCGATGACGCGCCACTGAGGTGCGACGGCGACACTCGCCGTAGGTGCGGCAGCTTCAGCGAGCCGTATGGCGTCGCGTGGCCGGCCGGTGGAGATCAGACCCCGAAGCCGGATCTCGAACAGAGCGCTCGGGTTGACGAGACTGGTGTGGTCCACCGTGTCGAGGAGTTGCTGCGCCTCACGGATGGCGTGGTCGAAGAGGGTGCCGTTGCCGATGGCGCCCGCGGCACGAGCGAGGAGCGGCAGCACGGCCGCCCGTTCGGGGAGCGCCGGAGCGATAGCGGCAGCATGGGTGAGGCGGTCGACGGCGGCACCGGTCAAGCCCGCCTTGCGGAGCTCGTTGCCGTGCATCCGCAGGGCGGTGGACGTCAGCGAAGGGTCGTCGAACACCTCGACGACGTCCAGGCTCTTGGCCGTCCAGTGGGCAGCAGTGGCCAGGCGTTCCTCGGGGAGCACGTTGCCCAGGGCTGTGCCCAGACTGAGTCGGGCCTGCGCAAGCAGGCGCAGGGCTTCCCGCTCGGTGCTCCCGTCCCGGGCTCTTGCCTCCAGCCGTGCGACCAGCGGCCACAGTTCGGAGACGGCCTCGGCCGCATGTCCGGACTGACGGGCGATCTCGGCGAGGCGGACGGTGGACTGGCCGAACTGCAGCATCGCGCGGTGGTCCGCGTCCGCGGCGTCGGTGACGCCGAGGACATGCGCGGGCAGGGAGAGGCGCTCGGCGACGTGGCGCAGGCTGCCAATGTCGTTGAGACGGCGTTTTCCCAGTTCAAGGGCGGAGACGTACGTCTTGTCGTAGCCCAGGAGTTCACCGGTCTGGGTCTGGCTGTCGCCATGGACACGCCGGTGGTACTTGAGGATCGCAGACAGGTTGCGGGTGGCAAGGATGGCTTGGGCTTCGGGGGTTGCCCAATGCCAGGAGACGAGCCGGGGCGATCGGCGCGGTGGCTTCCCGGCCTTCGGTGGGGTGTCCATGACGTGTTACCTCTGAGGGTGTTCGTACCAGGCCGCGATCGAGTGCTTGTAGCCGGCGGGCATGTTCAGGGTGTCGACTTCGTCGCGGTGGAAGAGGCCGATCTCCTTGTGCTCGTGGCTCAAGATCGGTTCGCGGTCGGGGGTCCGGACGGTGCAGCCGTAGGTGACGATGAGGACGCGGCGGCCGGGGATCGGCTCGTAGATCCAGGTGCCGCCGGCCAGCTCGTCGCCGGCCGTGACCGCCCAGCCGGTCTCTTCGATGATCTCGCGTTCCAGAGCCCTGGCGGGGCTCTCGTCGGCAGGTGCCGAACCGCCTCCTACGGGTCCGATCTCCAGGCGCCCGCCGGGCAGCTCCCACTCGGACCGTTCGTTCTTGAGCAGCAGCACCCGGTCCTTCGAGTCGAGGGCAACGCCCTTGACGGATACGGGCCACAGCGAGGGCATGTACATCGTCCGTCCCTGAGTGGTGGTGGCCGAGGTGGCCTTCGGAACGTAGCACCCGGCCTCCGGCAGTGGCTCAGGTTGCCGGGTATGTCCGAGTCGACAGTCTGTCGCTTTACGCGCCCCGCCTCCGGTCCGGACCCTCGTTTCACCGCCCACCACGTGAGGAGCACGTTGATGCCAACACTCGGCCTGTTCGAGACCCACCCCACGACGGGAAAGCTGCCGAAGCAGCCCCGTGGCATAACGGCTCAGCTGCAGGCCCAGGGACTGGCGACCGTCGAGGGCCTGCGCACCCGTACTGCCGTACTCGCCTTCGCCCAGGCCGTGATGCGGGTGGAGGCGCACCGGGACAGCGACTCGGACGGGCTCACCACGATCCAGGACATCGGGCGCCGCTCCCTGCAGCCTGGATTCGGGGGGCTGGGCAATGGTGAACTCCTTCCCCACACGGAACGCTCCAGCGAGCCGTGCCCTCCCCGGCTGATGCTCCTGGTCTGCCAGCGCCCCGCGGCCAGAGGCGGCGAGGTACTCCTGTCCGACGGCCAGGCCGTCCACGACTACCTCGCCGATCATTTTCCGGCCGCCCTGGAGGCCTTTGCCCTCCCGAACACCGCCTTCTACGGCGACGGTGGCGGCCACCCGTCCCAGGTCTTCACCCAGCATCCCGGCCGAAGAGCCGCCATCCGGCTGCGCCAGGACTCGCTGGCTGCGTTCAGCCCCCTCGTCAGCGGATACCTCCCCCAGCTCCGAGAGGCCATCGGCGCGGTACAGCAACGTCTCATGCTCGAAGCGGGCCAGGGATACCTGATCGACAACTCACGGTGGCTCCATGCGCGTACCGCCTTCGGCGGAGACCGGATCTGCCTGCGCGCCCTGGGAAGCCCCCGCTTCCCGATGCTGCCCGGCTTCCCCCGAACAGCCTTGCGGCCGGAGGCCGCAGCGCCGACAGCGGACGGAAGTGCGGCGCCGTGACACCGTTGCAGGGCCCACACCGATCCCTCATCAGCAAGAGGATCGGTAGCCACCCACACGTCTACCAGGAGTGTTCCCGCACCCCAAGCGGCCTTCTGTCCGCGGAGCCGAGGGGCGGGGCAGCCAGCATGCCCTCACAAAGGGCGGTCGGTGTGGTTGTCCCAGTAGTGCGCAAGCATCTCGCCAGGCCAGGCTGGAACGGTCACGAGGCCACGCGGGCCCATCTGCGGGAAGTAGGGCGCGAGGTCGAGCACCGGTGTGCCGTCGACAGCGTCGAGGTCGGTGACGTGCAGGTCCAAGCCGTCGACGCCCAGCAGGCGGGGGAACGACAAGGCCATCTGCGCTGGCCGTCGATGGTTGCGATGGACGAAGGTCCCGGTCGCGGGCCAGCGCGGGTTCCCCCGGGGGCTGCGGGCGTGCAGCTCCACATCACTGGGCGAAGCGTGGGTGAAGGGCCACGTGACCGTCAGGTGCGAGAACGCTTCGATCCCTTGCAGGACTTCTTCGGGAAAGTCCGCGTTGAGCCGGATGATGGCCTTGGTGCCGCCCTGGTAGTCGTCCAGGGGTGTGGCGTGGCCGCCGATCACGGTGGCGACGGGCGTGTAGGTGAAGGTCTGCTCGGACACGAGGTCCCCCTGATCGGTCCGGCCGGAGCGCGGCTCCTGCGGCTTGGCACCCTGATGGCCCGCTCAGACTACGTGGGCGAGGAAATCGCGGGCCCGCTGGTCGAGATCGGCGGCGGCGCTTCCGCCCCTGCCCTTGATCGGGGACAGGGAGCGGCGCATCTGGACCACGGTGTCGCGGGTACGGCCGGAGCGGATGCCGGCCATGGCATCCAGAGCCCGGTTCCAGGTTTCGCAGGCGGCGTCGAGGTGACCCTGTCCGGCCTGGACCTGCCCGAGGTATCCGAGAGTGACCGCGTGTGTTCTCGCGTAGGGGAGGGCGCGGGTGCGGACGCTTTGCCGGAAGGCGACTTCGGCGCCTTTGAGGTCGCCGAGGTCCCGAAGGGTGCAGGCGCTCTCATGGGCCAGGGACGCCTCCGAGAAGAAGCTGACTCGGGCGGGTTCTTCCACGCCGGGATCCGCGGCGGCCAAGTTGGTGCTCGCGCGGGTCAGGGCTGCGAGCGCTTCCCTTTTCTGACCGCTGATTGCCAGGGCCCGCGCGTGGACCACGCCCAGCAGGGCGCGCTCGCGGGGGGTGGCGAGTTTGTAGCGGCGCTCGGCCATGGATCCCTCGGCGAGTTCCAGCGCCCGGCGGGGATGGTGAAGGTCGACGGCCTGGTGGGCTGCGGCGCGAAGGATGTGTCCGGCCAGGGCGGGTTCGTCAGCTTCGGCGGCAAGGCGCAGCGCGACGCCGAACTGTTTCTGCGCTACTGCGTGTTCGCTGGTGTCGAAGCTGGTCCATCCGGCGAGGTAGACAAGCTCGGCGGCCGCAGTGAACAGGTCGCGGCGTACTTCCTCAGAGGGAAAGCGGCTGGCGAGGTAGGCCGCGACGTCCGTGCGCAGGTAGGCCGCGAGGGCGGTGCGTCCGGCGCCGCCGCCGAGGCGTTGGTCCTGGCCGGAGTAGAAGCGTCCCGCATCCTGTATGGCGGCTACGTGGCCGGCGGTGACCATCAGGCGGGTTCGGGGTGTCCGGGTGCGGGCGCTGTCGCGGGTCCGCTCCCACCAGGCGGGCGGGGGCAGGGCTGCTCCGGCCGCCGAGTACGCGGTGGAGGAGAGCGCGGTGCGCCGGTTCATCGTCATGCTGTCCCCGAAGTCTGCCAGTGCGGTGGCCGTGTCGATGTCCCAGGCCAGCCGGGCGTCGTCGGATCCGGCGGGCGGGGCGAGCCCGATGTGCGCCGGGGTGACGACGCGTCCGAGACGGCGCGAGAGCGTCTCGCACAAGATAGACGCCGCTCGAGGCTCGGGCCTTGTGCCGCCGACCCACATCGCGACGTGTGGCTGCCGCACGGCGGCAAGGTCGCTGGCTCCGGCCTCGACTGCAACCCGGGTGACGGAGGCGGCCAACTGCGACTGCGACCATCCGGATTCCGAGATCACCGAGGCCAGCAGCGTGTTCCGTTCACGGGCCATGGTGCGCTCCTTCTCCCCGGAGTGATCTTTGATGGGTTTGATGGGGTTGCCCGGCGGAGGGGTCTGCCCGAAGCGCCCGGTGCACGGTTTGCTTTCTGCAACCACCGTAAGACCCAACTCCCCTTTGGGCGCTGGAATCCGGACACCTTCAGCCACCAGGGTGCATGCCGCGAACCGCGGCCCGTCCGCCGTCCGTTTCCCCGTGAGGAGCCGTGATGACACCGCTTCAGGTCCCTCGATGGCCGCCGGTCAGCCGGGACGTCGCTGGCCTTGTGTCCGCGTACGGCGACGTGTTGGCCTGGCCCCTGATCGTGGGGAGCGGCATCGTCTCCGCGCACCGCGCGGTCTCGCTACTGCGGGAGTCCCCCGGCCTAGATGTGCACACGACATGCTCCGCCTTCGATGCGGTGATCGTGCCCGCCGCCCTGGGCTCGGACCTCCTCGTACTCGTTGATCGCCGCGGCCAGAGCCTTCCCGCCATTCCCTCGCTCGCGTACGGAAGCGGCGAGAAGGTGCTGCTCGTCGCGCCGGGAACTGCTGCCTCGCTGGTCGGGGTGGCAGGTGTTCGGGTGGAATCCGGTCCGGGTGGCCGCATAGCCCTCCCGCCTTCCGGTGGATCGCGGTGGGACACCTGGCCCTGGACACTCACCGAGCCGAGGCCCGTCGCGATGAGCGACGGCATCGACCTCATGCCGCTCCTTCGAACGGCCATGGCCACCGCACTCGCCGGCTAGCTGGTTCATTCGCCGCCCGTGCGGGCCCGAACAGTCCCCGTCCGCTTCTGCGAGGAGTCGTCGTGTCCGTCTCCACCCTTGCACGTCCGAGTCCACCGGAGGACGTCCTCGTCCTCATCATGAACGGCCTAAAGGGCGCCCGGGACCTGACCGCCTTGTCGGAGGCCGCCCGTACATGGGACGCACTTGACCTGGTCGCGGGGCCTTCGACTCCTACCGCCCACGAGGTTCCAGTGCTCATCGCGGAGCTCCAAGAGGTTCTGCGCAGGCTCGTCGGCTGCGCACAGCGGCTGCTGGCAATCCACCTGAAGGCGGTGGAGGCGGGGCAGGCGGGGCAGGCGGAGGAGACCGCGATGGACGACGCCCTCCTGCGCGCCCAACGACTGATCCGCGACCCCGAGGCAGCCCGAACCCCACTGGGCTACCTGCGCCTCCTCGCCGCCTCCGCAGAAACGATCTTCGATCTCGCCGGCGACACCCCCTAGCTACCGCCCACCAGACCCTGTCGTGCCCCTTCGACGCCAAGGACTTCTCATGTGCCAGCACAACCCCCGCTGCCCGGACGCCGACTCCCCGGACCGGGACCAGGCCCAGCTCGTGGCCCAGGCCGTCTCCCAGGGGTGGGGTGTCCGGTGCAACGGATTGTTGATCTTCGACGACACCGGTGCCCTGCTGCCGGACGGGCAGATCATCGCCCCCCACCGCCCGCTCCCCACCCTGGCCGGTGCCGCATGACCGCCCCGACCACCACCGGCACGGCCCCCATGGCCGCAGTCGCGCAGCAACTGACGGAGATGGGGCGCGCTGAGCGCCGCGCTCAGCTGGTCGCCTGGAATATCCCTTCGAACCATCGGAAGAAGGAGCTGCACCAAGTCCGGCAGACAAATACCGGCCGCCTCAAGGAGATCGTGTCCGCTCACGGGTGGCCGACGGCCGGGGTGGTGGGCGACGAGGCCGCCGTCTACGCCGTCCGGATCCTGCTGGCCGGTCAGGAGACGGCCTTCCTGCTCCAGTGCCGCAACTTGATGAAGCCGGCCGTCGACAGCGGCGAGCTCCCGGAGCAGCTCTTCGCCCACGTCGTCGACGCCTGCGCGGTCGCGATGTCCGTGCCCCAGACCTACGGGACCCAGGTCAACCCCCGCACCCTGCGCCCGTACCAGATCAGGGACGTCGCAGTCGCAGAGCGCCTGCGGGCCGACATCGGACTTGTGCCCCTGGCCAAGCAGACCGCCGACTACCTCGCACGCGGCGCGGGACCTGACGCAGCAGGACGGGGCCGACCGTGAGCAGCACCGACCTCGCTCGTCCGGCCAGCAGGTCTGGTGGACGCCGAGAGCGTGTCTCCAAGGACTCCCCGGCCCGGCTGAGGCGTCTAGCAGTGGCCGTCCTCGCGTTACGCCGCCACCTGCGCAGCACCCCGGCGGCGGGGCTGCGCGGGGCGTCGAGGGCGCAGACGGCCCGGGTTCTCGGCTCCCGCCTCGGTCTATCGGAATCGCTGGCCGCGGCCGCACTCGGCGTCCTCGAACAGCGCGGTGACCTTGCCTTCGGCGGGCGTTCGCTGGTCGTCGTTCCCCCGGGGGAGCCGCACCCCGACGATCTGGACATCACCATCCTGATCCAGGAGACCGCCTTGGCCTACCGCCCCGGGCAGGTCATGCCCCACGGACTGATCGCCCTGGACGCTGGGGTCGAGACGGCGCAAGTGCGACGCGCAGCACGCCCGTTGATCTGGTCCGGTCTCCTTCAGTACCGGCCGCGCGGCCCCCACGGGCCCGGCCTCTACCTCCGCGAGCGCCCCGCGCCCCACCACTCCCCCGTCCCGGAAGAAGTCCCGTGTGCACGATGACCCTCCCCGCGGTCTACAGCCCCCGTGTTCCGGTTCCGTTGCCCGCCACAACCAGCTTTACTCAACCCCTTGCGCCCCCCGGCGGTGGTGCCACGCCCGAGGGTTTGAGCTTCGACATCCGCCGGGCCCTGGATCTGGCGCACCGGGGTGCTCTGATGATCGAGACGCATGCCGCCGGGTACGCGGCGTGGATCCGCTCGGCGGTGTCCCTCTGGATGCCCCTAGCCCTCGAAAGGGCCGAGGCCGCCGCCGGATCGACCAGCGACACCTGCCGATGGGCCGGCCTCACCACCGCTGCCAACCAGACCCAGGCCGACCTGACCACGGTGGTGCAGATCCGTGCGGCCGCCCGTGCCGTTCACGCCCTGCTCAGTGCCCTGCAGAACAGCACCCCGCCCTGCCCGCCGGTCGCGGAGATCGCCGTACGGATCGCCTCGCACGTCGCGAGCCGCCGGTACGCGCCGGGGATGCTGCTGAGCAGGGAGGCGACGGCCCGTGACCTCGGTGTGCCCGCCGATCTGGTGCCGCTGGCCTTTGCGGACCTTTCAGCAGCGGGCGTGCTGACCTTCTCTCATCACCGAACCATGGTCTGCGGGTCCCGTGACGAGCGGCCCGGCCGGGCTCGCCACCTCGCCGACCGGCTGCTCGACCAGATGGCGTTCGGGCTCTACCCGCCCGAATCCAGCCTTCCGGGCGCCGCGGAGCTCGGCGACTACACCGTCTCCGACGTGAAGCTGGTCACCGAGGCCCTGTGGCTCCTGGAGCACGACGGGTGGATTGCCCGGAGACGGGGTCGGCCCGCCCTGGTCCTGCCCTCGGCTCATCTGCTCGCCCGGCCCGAGTACCTCTCGGAGCTCCCTCCTGCCCAGGGCGGGAGGTGTCCCGCGCCAGAGGTGCTCCGCCTCGCGATGCGCGAAGCCCACAACGCATGGCGCCACCGCCGCTTCTTGCCTCCCGAGGAAGTCACAGCACGGTGCGAGGGCCTGCGGGAGATGGCCGTCGAGCTGCTGGCGGACCGCACCGAGGACACTGTCGGGCCTCCGGACCGTGGCCGGCACGCCGTGCTCCTCCTCCAGGAGGCGGTCCATGCGCCGCTCCCGGACACAAGCCTGCTTGGGATGTGGCACACCGCCCGGCTGGCTGCTGCCCTCCGCGTCTTCCTGACCTTCACTCGCGACTGAAGACCCGCCCCGGACCGCCCGGTGTACCGGCGGCCCTGACCAGAAAGGAATCGACCGCTCATGTCCGAACACGTACCGCCGTCCGCGGGCACCGCCATGTGCTCCTCGGCTGCCGCCGCGACTGACGCGGTGGACCCCGAAGCGGCGGGTGGGCCCTACGCAGGCCGCTCTGCAGTCCGGTTCACGAATGCCGAGTTAAACGTCATTCGCTTGATCAGCGAAGGCCGGACGATCCCCGACGCCGCCAAGATCCTCAACATCAAGCGTCAGGCGGCCTCCCTCCACCTGGCCAACGCCTATGGGCGGGCTTTCGGCACGTGCATGGGCTCCGGCTCCGCCACGGTTCGCACCCAGCTCCTCACGCTGCTGGACTACGCCTTCACGGTGCGAGCGCTGGTTCCGCCGCCTGCGGGCCGTCTGGCCCTGGGCGAGCTCCCACGGCTGATCCTGCCGCTCGTCGTGGCCGGCGTCCCGACCGGTGCGCATGCGGAATGCCTGGGCAGGACCCCCGCGGATGTGGCCGCGGCGACCAAGCGGCTACGCGAGGAAGCTGGCCTCGGACCTCACGAGTACTGGAACCGCGCCGTCGGGTCGGGCCACGCCAACGGCCTCCTGGCTCCCATCACCAGCACGGCCATCGCCCGCGAGCCGGCCGACACACGCCGGCGACCGGCGTCACCAGCCAGCCCCTGTGCGCGCGAGCCCTGCTGGCGTAGACGCCCGGCCCACATGACCATTCCGCCCGCCTGACCACCGACTCACCCCTCATGGCCGTGCCGCAGCCTCAAGGAAGGACTCCCTCTCGTGCACATCGAGGTACCACCCCCGGACGGACCTGGCGCTGTGACGCCGCAGAGCGCCGTCGCCGATCCTCTGCCAGTCACGGGCTCCGCCCTGTCCGGGTCGGGGGCGAGTGACGCGCAGTGGCGCATCGGCAAGGCCTTCAGGTTCGAAGCCACCCGACGGGTCGGCGACCGACACGACGGACGGTCGTTCACGGCCGAGGCCGTGCTCTCCTCCAGCACCCTGAGCACGGAGGGCTTCGTCGTCGACTTCGGCGAACTCGCTCCGCTGCGCCAGTACATCGCGGCCGCCTTCGACCACCGGCTCCTCAACGAGCAGGTGCCCGACGTAAGCAACAAGGGGCTGGCCCTGCACCTGGCGGACTGGGCACGCCTTCATCTTCCCGCCGCGGCAGCAGCAGCGCTGGTGGAGGTGCGGGTGCGTACCGGCCGGCCGATCCCTCCCGCGTTCGCCGCCTCAGCCGCCTTCGACGCGACGCACCGTCTGGAGGGGCTGGCCGCCGAGCACCAGTGCTCCCGTCTGCACGGGCACTCGTATCTCGTCACGATCCCGGCCGAGGGAGCCGCATACCCGCGGCCCGCGAACATGCCCAGGATCCTGGCTCACCACGTCACCGGCTCGTTCCACGGCCAGGTCCTCAACGACGTGCTGCAGGTCAACCCGACCTGCGAGCACCTGGCCGAGTACTTCGCCCGCTGGCTGGAGGACCGGACCATCACCCCCGGCAACGGCCGGACCATGCGGGTCCGTGTCTCCGAGACCGAGAGCAGTTGGGCCGAATTCGAAGGAGCCCTTCGATGACCAGCATCACGGCCCTCCAACTCCCGCTTGTGCGCCGCGCCGAGGCCCTGGTCCTGTGCGAGGTCTTCGGACCTACGCTGCAGGGCGAAGGCCCCTCGGCCGGGCAGCGCGCGATGTTCGTCCGGCTCGCTGACTGCAACCTGGCCTGCAACACCTGCGACACAAAGTACTCGTGGGACTGGAAGAACTACGTTCGCGGCGAAGAGACCAGGGTCGTCCCGGTCGACGGCGTGGTGCAGCAGGTCCTCGAACACGACGTGCAGCTCCTCATCGTGACCGGAGGGGAGCCGCTTCTTCAGCAGGAGCAGCTCGCCCGGCTGGCCGCCGCGGTCACGGCGGCCGGGCGCCGGGTGGAGATCGAGACGAACGGAACGATCGCGCCCTCTCCCGAACTGGACCCGTACATCAGCCTGTACGTGGTCTCCCCGAAGCTCGCGCATATGGGCATGTCCACGGACCGGCGGATCAGGCCCGAGGTCCTCGCTGCGTTCCAGGCGAGTGGCAAGGCCGTCTTCAAGTTTGTCCTCGACGGTCCCCAGGACGCGGCCGAGCTCGCGGCGCTGCAGGAAGAGCACGGCCTGGCCCCGGTGTGGGTCATGCCGCAGGCCACCTCAGCGGAATCCGTGCTCGCCGGGATGCGGGAGCTCGCCGACGTCGCCATCGAGCGCGGCTGGAACCTGAGCAGCCGCCTGCACTGCCTGCTGTGGGGGGATGAACGTGGCCGTTGACCTGCCCGTCACGTGCATGGATTGGGCCGACATCGAGGGCCAGGTCCGCAGGATCGCCGACGGAGTCGAGCGCGACGGTCTGCCCCAGGCCATCGTCACCGTATTACGGGGCGGGGGCACGCCGGCGGTGTGGCTCTCCCATCTCCTCGGTGTGCGCGACTTCCGCGCGATCACCGTCACCCACACCCTCGACGACTCCCCCCACGCTCCCAAGGGTGCGCAGCCCGCGGCCCTGGACGTGGCCGGCCTCGGGGACCTGTCCGGCCTGGATGTCCTGCTCGTCGATGACGTCGCGGGCAGTGGGGACACCCTGGCCGCCGCCGTGCGGCTGGTCACTGAGGCCGGGGCAAACCGAGTACGGAGCGCGGTGTGCGTCGTCAACGAGGACAACTGGACGGGCGGCCTGCCGCCGGCGGCCGTCGTGACCTACATCGGGACGCTGATCCGCGGCTGGGTCGTCTTCCCCTGGGAGGGAAAGTAATGAACGCTGTCCGAACACCTGGCCCGGCCGCAATGACGGCCCCTGTTCCTCCACCCCGCCGAGCGGAGACTGCCAAGGCGACGTGGGTGAGTGTCGAAGGCATCAACGGTGTCGGCAAGACCGACGCCGTTGTGGGCACCGCCGCCGCGCTGGGGCCGCGGTGTCTGCGTCTGGACGAGGTGACCGACAAGGCCGGCGACACCCTGCCCGGACAGGTGGTCGCCGCGCTCAGCGCGGACGGTGACGTCTTCCTGCGCACCGGGCACCCCGTCGCCGAGACTCTGGCCCTGCTCGCACTGAAGGTCCGTGAGTTCGAGCAGCTGACCGCTGGCGACCTCGCCGGGGTGGACGTCGTCTTGGAGGACCGGGGCGTGGACACCACGGCCGTGTACCAGGCCGTGATCCTGGCAGCCCAATACCCAGGCACCGACATGCTGGCGCTCGCGGAGCGCATCTTGACGACGACGGCCCGGTGGCGGCCTCTCCCAGATGCGACCATCCTGCTGACCGGCGACCGGCGCCTGTGCACCGCCCGGTTCGCGGCACGGGCGGAGCGCGTGTTCTCCGCCTTGGACCAGCAGATGTTCGCTCACGCGGAGGCCCTCTACCTCGATCTCGCGGGCGCCCACCCGGAGCGGTTCACCATCCTGGACGTGACCGGGTACAGCCGCGAGGAGACCGCCCAGGCGCTGACGCAGACCGTCCAGAACCTGCTCCGTACGCGGGAGGCCGTCCATGCGCCGTGACGTCACCCTCCTCTGGGCCTTGCGCTCCCGGTGCGCGCTGGCCTGCACGTACTGCTACTTCGGCACCGTCGAAGAGCACAGGGTCAGCCCGCCCAACCAGCTCGGTGTCCTGTCGCACATCTCGCGCAACGACCTGAGCGCAAGCGCGCTGATGGACTTCGCCCGGACGCTGGACGGCTCGCCGGTCGGGCGGGTCGTCATCGCGGGCGGCGAACCGCTGGACTGGCCCGGCGCCCTCGACCTGATCCAGGTGATCAAGGAGGCGGGTTGCGAGGTCGTCATCGCGACCAACGGGATCCCACTCACCCGCCCCGGCGTCGCCGAACGCCTCGTCGAGCTGAAGGTCGACGGGGTGTCGGTGTCCCTGGACAGCGCAGACCCGGACACCAACGACCTGCGCAGGCCCTCACGCTCCGGTAAGACCGGCCACCGCGATGTCGTGGCCGGCATCCGGGCCCTGCTCCAGGCCCGAGACGCCGGGCCCGCACCGCGGGTCGGCCTCTACACGGTGGTGATGCGCCCGGCCCCGCACGAGATCACGGACATGGCCCGCTTCGGCGCCGAACTCGGCATCGACTACTACGTGCCCCAGCCGATCTCGCTGGCCCCCGACCACAAGCTGTTCAACGAGCTCGCCCACACCAGCGACGACGTGCCCGCCGTCGCACGGGAACTGGCCCAGCTCCACGCGGAACCCCAAGGCCTGGCTGTGCCCGATGCCTCCTCGCTGCTGCGGTTCGCCGCCGCGATCTCCACACAGGACAGCGGACGGGTGCGGGACTGCTTCGGCGGTGCGCGACTGTTCTTCGCCCAGCCGGACGGGTCGCTGTGGGACTGCCCCTCCGACCGGCGGATCGACGCCACCCCGCCCGAGCGGCACCGCACCATCTCGGGTGGTGACGCCCGTGTTCTCTTCGCCGACCGGCCGGCCTGCACCGACTGCTCCCTGTTCAGCCGGGACTGCGTGAACATGTGGCCTCTCGTTCTGGACATGCCCCGTCTGCTGACCTCGGAGGCGGCATCGTGACACTGTTGCCGCTGCCCGACAGCCTCACACCGCTGCTCCGGGAAACCACGATCGCGCTGTCCGCGATGCCCGACCCGGTCGGCGCGGCCCGTGCTGGCGCGTACGAGGAGGAACTCGCCGAGACATTCGCCGCCGCTCACGCCGTGGCCGTGTCCTCCGGAACGGCGGCCGTGCACACGGCGCTGGCCGCTCTCGGGATCGGTCCCGGTGACGAGGTCCTCGTACCGGCACTGACCGTGATCATGACGGTGTCGCCGATCGTCGCCCTGGGCGCGCGGCCCGTCTTCGTGGACAGCGACCCGGACACCCTGGACATCGACTACGAGGACGCCGCCCGCAAGACCACGGCCCGGACGAAGGCAGTCATCGCCGTGCACCTGTGGGGGCGGATGGGCGACCCCGCCCGGCTGCGGATGTTCGCGCTCGGTCACGACCTGGCCGTGATCGAGGATGCCGCGCAGGCGGTCGGGAGCTCCCGCGACGGCTACCGGGCCGGCACCGTCGGAAGCGCGGGCTGCTTCAGCACCAAGGACGGCAAAGTCCTGTGGAGCGGTGAGGGCGGCTTCATCCTCACCGGCGACGGCACGCTCGCCGAGCACGCCCGTGCGTATCGCGGGCACTGGCTGCAGCCCCCGCCGGGCAGCCGGCCCCAGGCCCAACTGGCCACCAACGCCCGCCTCGCCGAGCCCCTGGCCGCGATCGGCCTGGCCAACCTGCGCAGGCTTCCCGCCCTGCTGGAGCGGCGCCGTGCGCAGGCCGAGCGACTGGTGCGGTTCCTGGACGGCGCCCCTGGCCTCCGCGTCCTGCAGCCCGCGCGCGGGGAGCAGTGGAACCACTACGCGCCGCTCCTCCACCTGAACCTGCCGCAGCCGCGGGCATTCGCCGAGCACCTCGCCGAGCAGGGGGTGCCGTCCTCCACCGGCAGCTTCCGTCTCGTGCCCTGCGACACCCGTCCCGCGTTCACCGTGAGGGACCACCCGCCGTGCCCGGGTGCCGCCCTCATCCTCGACCGGACGCTCGCGGTCGTCCTGGACCAAGGGGACGACGAGGCCGTGATCGACCGGTACGCCGCGATCATCACCAAGGAGGCCGCCACGTGGGAGCCCTGAGCGACGATCCCGCCCTGCGGGAGATGACCTTCGTCGTCATCGACTTCGAGGGAACCACGCTCGCCGGGCACCCCCCGCAGCCGATCGAAGTGGCCGCCCTCGCCCTCACCTACACGGGCGCCGGCCGCTGGAGGGAGAACTGGGCGTACGAGTCGCTGATGAAACCGCCCCCGTTCGCCCCGCTCACCGCGCTCGACACCCGGCAGACCGGCATCACCGAAGCAATGCTCGCCGACGCACCCGACCCCGCCGAGGCCATGGCCAGGCTCGACGAATGCCTGAGGTGGGGGCCGTACGTGCTGGTAGCCCATCACGCCAGCACCGAGGGCAACCTGATCTACCACCGCCGAGCCGACTGCCCAGTGCTGGCCGCCACCGGCCTCCTCGACACGATCCCCCTCGCCAAGCAGCTCCTGCCGGACATGGAGAACTACCGGCTCGACACGCTCCTGTGCCACTACGAGATCCCCCGACCTCCGGACCGCCATCGGGCCATGGCCGACGTCAAGGTCACCGCGGACGTCTTCGGCCGCCTGATCGCCCAGGCGGACACGACCGGAGCCCTTAACAGTCTGCACACGCTCATGGCCATGGCCGGGCGCCGCGCGAAGGCCAACGAGCCCGTCCAGAACGGCCTGTTCTGATCCGTCCGGCACACGAGAGGGCCACATGACCAGCCTCACCACCACGTCCCGGCCTTGTACCCGGGGGCCGCTGATCTCCGCAGAGGGGCTTAACGGTGTCGGCAAGACATACCTCACCAACCGGGCCGTCGAGACCCTCGACCAGCAGCCGCTCCTGCTCGACGAGTTCTCCCAGCGGGCGAATGGGCGTCTGGGGATCGGTGAAGCCCTCCTCCGGACCCTGCGCGACGCCGGAGGCGGGGACCCGTTCCTGCGCGGCGGTCTGCCCCTGACCGAAGCCCTGATCCTCATGGCCATCAAGCGCCACGACCTGGACACCGTCCTTCCCGACCTATCGGCCGGGCGTGCCGTCATCGAGGGGCGCAGCGTTGACAGCACGGCCGTGTGCCAGGCCCTGCAGTTGCATCCCGACGACCCGGACACCGCCCTGGAGACGGCCGGTGCCCTCCTGGACCTCGCCTCTTCCTACCGTCCGCTCCCGGACCTCACGATCCTCGTCACCGACGACGCCGGCCAGGCCGCAGCCCGCGCGCAGCGGCGTGATGACCGCGTCTTCACCAGCGAGCAGGCCGGGTTCATGCGCGACGCCTGCCTCCTCTTCGAACGCCTCGCCGCCACCGATCCGGACCGATACCGGATCCTGGACCGCCGCCATCTGGACGAGTACGAGGCCGCCGAGCAGATACGGGCATGGATCCTGGCCGCCGGCCACGGCCTGACCTGCATGACCGAACCCTGGCAGGGACCCGGTGCACCGTGCGTGTGCTGCGGCCAGCACCCCGAGCAGGAGCGGACATGAGCGACACCGTCCGGCTCCCGGCCTGCTCCGGCCCCACCCCCGGCGAGGTCTGCGTCCCCGCGATCCCGATCGGGTTCAGAGCCCTGATCCTCGACTACGACGGCACCCTCGCCGACACGGCCCCCGGCAACGAGCAGGCACTGCGCGCCGCCCTCCAGCCCTACGGCATCGACCTGGACGCCCACTGGTACGGACAGCACGTCGGGCTGTCCATCCACGACCTCCTGACCGCCCTCCCCGGCGGACAGGCACTGCCCCACACCGAGGTCATCCAGCGCAGCCGCGCCAACCTGCTGGCCTCCATGCACACCATCGAGCCCATCGCGTGCGTCCTCGCCCTACTCCGCAGCGCCCGCCGCGCCGGTCTGCCGTGCGCCATCGCATCTAACGCCAGCCGAATCCTCGTCGACCCCGGCCTCGACGCCCTGAGCCTGCGGGAGGAGTTCGCGGCCGTGGTGACACGGGAGGACGTCAGCCAGGGGAAGCCGCACCCCGCGCTGTTCACGGAGGCAGCCCGCCGACTGAGCACCTCGCCAGATAGCTGCCTCGCGGTGGACGACGCTCCCGAAGGCATTGCCTCCGCCCGGGCCGCCGGCATGCGCGTGATCACAGTGGTCGGCGGCCATCTGGCCCTCACCGACGACGTACCCCAGCCGAAGGGAAGTGTGTGATGCCCGTCCTGCACTCCACCAAGAACCTTGAAGTTCTCCAAGCCCCCACGGCCGCTAAGGAGGGGGTCGGCGTGTTCGAGTACACGGACCACTACACCGTCTTCCACTACGGCCGGATGCCGGACCAGATCCCCGGCAAGGGCGAAGCGACGTGCAAAATGGCCGTCTTCAACTTCCAGCTGCTGGAAGAGGCCGGGGTACGGACCCACTTCCGCCGGGCCCTCGGTACGAACCGGCTCGAGTTCACCCTCGCGCGCCTCCCCGATCCGGCTCCTGGGCCGCCCACTCCCGAGGCGGGCAGCTACCTGCTGCCCCTGCAGGTCCTCTTCCGCAACGAGCTCCCGCCGGGCAGCTCCGTCCACCGCCGACTCGCGGCCGGCACGCTGACCCTGGCGGAAATAGGCCTGCGAGCGATCCCCGCGGTCGGCGAGCAGCTGGAACAGCCGGTCATCGAGTACGCGACCACGCTCGAAGCCGTCAACCGGTTCACGACCCCTGCCGAGGCCCAGACCCTCTCCGGCCTCGGCGACAACGAGTTCCGGGCGATGCGCGAGATCACCGAGAAGGCCAACAACGTACTAACCGCGCAAGCACGCTCCGTGGGACTGAGCCACTGCGACGGCAAATTCGAGTTCCTGGTGGCTGGCGACGGAAAGCTCGTGCTCGCCGACAGCCCCGGGACTCCGGATGAGAGCCGGCTGATGTTCAACGGGGTGCACTGCGGCAAGCAGGCTCTGCGGGACTGGTACGTCTCCCAAGGGCACGAGATCCCGACCGGCAAGCTCATCGCCGAAGGCGTCCCCCGCGACCAGTGGCCCCGGCCCGTACCGCTTCCGCCCGCGTTCCTGCCGGTGATGTCGGACCTGTACCGGTCGCTAAGCGAGACCTGGACGGGACAGCACGGGCGCAGCGCCCCGGACCTGTCGGCGGCCACCCAGGCCGTCGCCGACACCATCAGCCGGTGACCACACTCCACAGCGGACGTGGCGCGGACGAGCCCCACGGCAGCCGCGCCCGAGAGCAGTCTGACGGGACCACGACGAGGACGGCGGAGACATGGGCGGCTTAACGCAGGACCCGGCGTTCGCCGCGACGACGTTCGTGGTTATCGACTTCGAGACGACCACACCCACCGGCTACCCCGCCCAGCCCATCGAGGTCGCCGCGCTCGCGCTGCGCTACCAGGAGGGTGCCTGGAAGGAGACCGGCCGCACCACCTCCCTGATCCGGCCGCCCGCCTTCGCCCCCGTGACCCCGGCGGACACAGCCCAGACCGGCCTGACCTCCGAGCAGCTCGCCGAGGCTCCCACCCCGGCGGAAGCCCTGGGAGCCCTGGACCGACGCCTCACTGCCGGCACCCCGTACCTGCTGGTGGCGCAGCACGCGGCCACTGAGGCCAATGTCATCCACCACCAGGCGGCCCACTGCCCGGCCCTGGCCCGCACCGACCTCCTCGACACGATCCCGCTGGCCAAGTACCTCGTCCCCGGCCTGCTCAACTACCGCCTCGACACCCTCCTCGCCCACTTCGCCATCCCCCAGCCGCCCGACCGCCACCGGGCACCCGCCGACGTGGACGTCACAGCGCAGCTCTTCCGCAAGCTCATCAGCGCGGCAGACCAGAGCGGTGATTTCAGCGACCTCGCGGCGCTGGTGAAGACCGCAGGGCGCACGGCCAGGGCCAACAAGCCGCTCCAAACCGGCCTCTTCGACGTCTAGCCGCCCGGCGAGCAACGCCCCCACCAGCCAATCCGAGAAAGGACAGCCTCGTTTCATGATCAAGGAACAGATACCCGCAGGGTCTGAGCCCTTGCAGGTGCCTTTCTGGTTCGACCCACTGTGCCCTTGGGCGTGGGTCACCTCCCGCTGGCTCGTGCACGTCGAGAAAGTCCGGCCCGTGAAGGCGGATTGGCGGATCATGTCGCTGGCCTA
The DNA here is from genome assembly GCF_040682115.1 of Streptomyces sp. NPDC051364. Taxonomy (NCBI): domain Bacteria; kingdom Bacillati; phylum Actinomycetota; class Actinomycetes; order Kitasatosporales; family Streptomycetaceae; genus Streptomyces; species Streptomyces sp. NPDC051364. The sequence goes on from NZ_JBFBAH010000007.1 coordinate 247,026, forward strand.
CCTGAACCTCGAACAGCGCGGCGGCGAGGGCCTTAGCGAGGAGTACCGCACCCTGATGGAGAACGCGTGGGGGTCCGTACGCGTCTGCGCCGCCGCCTCCGAACACGCCGGCCCCGGCATCCTCGGCCCGCTGTACGCGGCGATCGGAACCCGACTGCACAACCAGCGGCGCCGCGAGGACCCGACCGTGATCGCCGAGGCGCTCGCCGAGACGGGCCTGCCCGCCTCCCTGGCCGGCGCTGCGACGAGCACGGAGTTCGACCAGCGCATCAAGGAGTCGCACCACGAGGCCTTCGACGAGGTCGGCCTCGACGTCGGAACCCCCGTGCTCCGCATCGGCGGGACGGCCCTGTTCGGCCCCGTACTCAGGCAGGCTCCCCGTGGGGATGCCGCCGGACAGTTGTGGGACGGCCTCGCCATGGTCGCGGCGACGGACGGCTTCTTCGAACTCAAGCGCAGCCGCAACGCCAAGCCGTCCTTCGACTGAGCACAGCAGCAACCCGACGAGCCTGAAGCGCACGTGGAACGTCGAAATCCCCCCGTGACTCCGGCACGAGCAAATCCAACTCCCCTGCCGCGCGCGGCATCCCGATTACGGAGACGAGGTCGACCCGTTGGAGTACGACGCCCTGACCGGCTGGGACGATGTCACCACCGCAGAGGCCTACGCCGCTTTCACCCACGCGTACCCGATGTACAGCGCCTCCAGCCGTGACCTAGCCGCGCGCGCCGCTCTCCCCCGCAGCCGTGTGGTCGTCGACCTGTGCGGCGGCACCGGTACCACGGCCGAGGCCATCCTCGCCCTGGCGCCAGCCGACGCCACAGTCATCTCCGTCGACAGCTCCGCCGCCATGCAGCGCATCGGCCGCCACCTCCTGACCGATCCCCGGCTGACGTGGGTCAACGCGCCCGCCGAGCACCTGGCCGACCACGTCCCGGCACACAGCGTCGATGCCGTCGTGTGCAACTCGGCGATATGGAAGACCGACGTCGCCGCCGTGGTCACCGCGGTGCGCCGAATCCTGCGGCCCGGTGGCCGGTTCGTCTTCAACATCGGCGGCGCCTTCGCCGGCGTAGCCCACCCCGACTCTCTGGTCCCACCAGCCGGCCCCTCCGTCACCTCCCTGATCCAGCAGATCGCCGCCCGGGACTACGGCATCACGCAGACCCCGCCCGCCGTCCCACCGAAGCTGCCGCTCCCGGCCGTCACTCGCCTCTTGGCCGACGCCGGGCTGACCGTCACCACCGCAGAGGTCACCGGCCAGCGCACCACCCTCGCCGAGAGGGCGGCCTGGCTGTCCATCCCGGTTTTCGCCTGCCCCGAGGGCCCCCTCCCCTACGAGCAGAAGATGGGGATCCTCGCGGAGGCAACTGCTCAAGCCCGACCTGACGACGTCACGGTGACGAGCTGGCTCGTCATCGTCGCCGAACTTCCGCAGGCGGCATTGTGACTCCGAACCGTTCTGCCACAGTGCTGTCCACCGTGCCGTACCTCCCGCGCACCGGTCGACAGCTGCCGGGACTACCAACGGCGGACGGGCTACATGGTCCCGGCCGGCGTGGCGGCGGCCCGCGCGATCCGGGCCCCGACCAGGCGCTCCGCCAGCTCCATCGGGTACCAAGCGGCCCCCGTCACCTCGGACTCCTGGATGCGTCCGACCTCGGCTGCGGCCGTCGCGAAGGCATACCCGATGTCCAGGTGGTAGTGGTCTGGCTCATCCTTCGCGGGCCTGGCCGGCACCTGGCCGAACTCGACATATGCGGGGTGCGCCGAGAGGGGGACGACCAGCTCGGGATCGATTCCGGTCTCCTCGGAGAGCTCCCGCAGGGCGGCTCCGAGCAGCGTGGTATCGGTCGGTTCGAGATGCCCACCTGGCTGCAAAGTGATCCCGTACGCGCGGTGTTCGATCAACAAGACCTCGCCGCCGTCCCGTACCAGCAGGGCTCCGGCAGTCACGTGCATCGGGAAGGTTCGGCGCGAGGCGAACCCGTGGCCTTCGGTCAGGAGGCGCAGCGGCTCGGCCAGCTGTCCGGCCTCCTGGGGGTAGCGCTCCAGGTAGGCGGTGAGCACGCCCGCGATATCGGAATCAGTGATCGCCACAGGTACTCACCCCCATGTCGCCGCAAAGGGGGATTACGCCGAGACCGGCCGCTCGAAGGCGGCCAACGGGCACGTGCACAGTCTGCTCCACAGGGGTCCGTGGGGTACGAGAAGCCTCGAACTCTACAAGCGCGCCCTGCCCGATCGGCCTCAACGCGCCCACGCCCTTGCGGCGCTTGAAACCCTCGGCGATTCGGCCAACCCCCTTTAGTGGCATTGGCGTTGCAGGGCGCGGGTCGGTGTAGCTCCCACGATCCGACAGGCGCTCCATTCCGGGATTTCATGGCCGACCGAAACACATGTGTTCGAAAAATCAGCGGCTGTCGTTGAGCTTCCGACAGCATCCGAACGGCGATCCAGGGGGACCCGATGACGACATCCGGACTGCACAGCAAACCGGCCGACACACCGCCCCCACCGCCGCCGGCGGAAATCACCTACAGCGGGCAGTACTCCGTCAATCCGCTCGCCGAGGTCTCCTTCCGGCAGATGTGCGCCACGCTCCCTTCCGTCCTGGCCCGGATCGGCCGCCTGTCGTGGCGGACCGACCGGCAGGCCGTCCGGCTCCTGATCGGGTGCCAGATCATCACGGGCGTATCCGCCGCGGTGCTGCTGGCCGCCACCGCCCGCGCCATGGGGCCCGTACTCGGCGCCGGAAGTGCCGCCGACCGTCTCCAAGGCGCTTTGCCCGCGCTGTTCGTGGTCGCGCTCGCCGCCACGATGAACCGGGTCGCGGGGGCCGTGGCCACCTACGCCGAGCGGCGGATCACTCCTCGGCTGACCTCGGAGACGGACAGCGCCCTGGTCGAGGCGGTCTGCCGAGTCGAGGCCGCCGCCTACGCAGGGGACGGCTTCTCCGACCGGCAGGAGGCGGCCGAGATGGGTGTGGTCCGCACCCACGTGATGGTCACCGACGCCCAGCGCTTCATGTCCTCGCTGATCCGCCTGGTCACCGCCGGCAGCGTCTTGTCCCTGCTGAACGTGATGATGCTGCCCCTGTTGCTCCTGGCCGTGTTGCCGGCCGGTATCGGCGCCGTGCTGACCGCCCGCGTCGACTACGAGATCCACTACTCCAACATCTCCGACAGGAACGTGCGGGGGATGATGCGTTGGTGGGCCACGGCATCCCAGTACGGGGACGAGGTCCGCGCCAACAGCATGACCGACTACCTCGTCTACTGGTACCGGGCCCTGTCCGACCGGTGCGACCGGCGGAACCTGGCCGCAGCTCCACGGACCCTGCGGATCTCCCTGCTCTCCGCGCTGGCCGGCGGGGTCTTCCTCCTCGCGACGTGGGGCGCGCTCGCCTGGCTCGCGGTGACCGGCCGGATCGAACCGGCCATCGCCGCCACGGCCGTCATCGCCGTCCAGACCGCGCTAGCCGCCCTCTCCCAGGTGATCATCAACGGCGCCGCGATCTTTCACACCAGCCTCTACCTCACCGACATGCAGGCTTTCCTCGACGAGGCCGCCGCCCGCTCTCCCCAGCGCGGACCGCGCGAGATCACCGGCCCGGTCGAGGAGATCCGGCTCGATGAGGTCGTCTACCAGTACCCGGGCAAGGACCGCCCCGCGGTGGACGGCGTCTCCCTCACCCTGGAGCGCGGGCAGATCCTCGCGATCGTCGGAGCGAACGGCTCGGGGAAGTCGACCCTGTTGCGACTGATCACGGGGATCTACCTGAGTGACAAGGGCAAGGTCACCTGGAACGGAAACGACCTCGCCGACACCGACCCGGGCACCGTCTGGGCCCGCACCGGCCTGGTCCCGCAGGACTTCGCCAAGTGGCCGCTGCGCGTCCGCGAGAACATCACCCTCGGCCAGCCCCGCACCCACGACGACGGACCCGTGTGGGAGGCCATCGACGCGGTCGGTCTGCGCGAAGCCATTGAAGAGCTCCCCGACGGCCTGGACAGCCTCCAGGCCCGCGACATCTGGGGAGGCGTCGAATTCTCCGGCGGACAGTGGCAGCGCGAGGCGTGCGCCCGGGCCCTGTACCGCAAGCCCGAGCTGCTGATCCTGGACGAGCCGACGTCCCAGATGGACCCGCGCGGTGAGCACCTGATCTTCGAGCAGATCAAAGCGATCGCCGCCGACCGAATCACGATCATGGTCACCCACCGCCTGGAGAACACCCGGATCGCGGACCACGTCGTCGTGATGGAAGACGGTCGGATTTCCGAGCAGGGCCGCTTTGACGATCTTGTCCACGGCGGTGGGATTTTCGCGGAGCTCCTCGCGCTCTCCCAGGACCGCTGACTACTTCGCCTGCCCCCGTGGCCCGCGCGCGAAGCGGCGGGCCGCACATCACCGAGGGAGGAAACCCGTGCCTGATTTCCACAACGCGGCCGAGGTGCGCGGCCGGCGTGCGCTCGCCTTGTTCATGGAGGGAAGCGCAGCGTGAAGCAGACGTCGAAGCCCCTGCCCGCGTTGCTGCTTCGCTGGGCGGAGGATCGGATCGGGGCCGTCGCGGCGGTACGTGACGCTTCGCACGACTGGGACCGCTCCCAGGTGTGGGAGCTGGTGGGCGTTGGCGGGGTCTCCTGGTACCTGAAGGTCTCGCCCAGCGAGAAGTTCTACATGCGGGAGAGCCGAGCGTACCGTCAGGTCGTTCCTGCCCTGGGGCACACCCGGGCACCGCAGCTCGTCGACAGCCAGGCCCAGGACTTGGTTCTGCTGCTCACCGCGGTCCCCGGAGTGCCGGCAAAGAACCTCGGCCTGGAGGCCGCCGAGTGGCGGGCGGTGCACCAGCAGGCGGGAGTGCTGTGTGCCCGGCTTCACGAGGCCGGGGAACTCAACCGTGCGGATCGGGTCGAGGCCGAAGCCTCCCTGGACGCCGCTGCAGACGGAGCGGAGAAGTACCTCGCTCGCGCCGGGGACCGGCTGACCGAGGACGAGCAGCAGCTGATCCGGGACCACGCTGCCCGGCTTCGCCGCGTCGGCCCCGTACCCGTCGGCTACATCCATGGCGACAACCAGCCCAGGAACTGGATGGTGTCCGAGGGTGTGCTCGCGCTCATCGACTTCGAGCGGGCCAGGCCGGCGGCCCGTGTGCAGGACTTCGTCATCCTCGCGGCCACCCAGTGGGCCGACCATCCGGACCGCGAGAAGGCGTTCTTGCGGGGGTACGGGCGGTCGTTCACCGACACCGAGCGTCAGGCCCTGCGCTGCCTGACCGCGCTGGACGCGGTCAACTGCCTGGCCTGGGGGCCGGACAACGGAGACGAGCTCGTCACGGCCCGGGGCCGGCGGACCCTGGACCGCCTCATGAGGGAGGACCGCCCGTGAGCGCCGTACACCGCAGCATCGGCAACGTCATGGTCTTGCTCCAGCGCCCTGGCGACGGCCGGGTCCTGACCGTGCGGCACCGGGAGACGTCGTGGCACTCCCCCGGGATGCTGACCGTGGTCGGGGGTCGCCTGGAGGAAGGCGAGTTCCTCGACGAGGGTGCGGCGCGGGAGCTCGCCGAGGAAGTCGGCATCCACCTGGCACCGGACCGGCTGCGGTTTTGCCAGCTGCCCCACTTCCACGCGGCGGACGGCGAGCGGGTGATCGGTGCGGTCTTCACCGTGCGGGAGTGGGAGGGCACCCCGTACAACCGCGAGCCGCAGACGCACAGCGAGTTGGTGTGGGTCGATCCTGCTGCGCCGCCGCCCGACTGCCATCCGTTCACACACGAGGTCCTGACCCGTTTCGTCACCGGCCAGCTCTACGCGAACGTGATCGCCCCGGAGATGCGCGGCGGTGAGGCCGGGTGACGACCTCCACCCAGCCGGCCAAGTTCCGGAAGCGCGTCTCCCCGGATCTGCGGCGTCTCGTCGGCAGCGAGTGCGCGAGCCTGTCGGGCTCAGCGGTCAGCACCGTCGCCCTCCCCACCCTGGCCGTGCTCGACCTCGATGCCTCCACCACCCAGATCGCGCTGCTCGCCTTCCTCGGCCAGCTCCCGAACGCCATCGTGGCGCTCCCGGCCGGCGCGTTCTCGGACCGGCACGCCAAGCGCCCCCTGATGATCGCCGCGGACCTCACCGCTGCCGCAGTCCTCGTGACCATTCCGGCCGCCGCCTTCGCCGGGGTGCTCGGCATCGGCCAGCTCTACGCGGTCGCCGTCGTCCTCGGCATCGCCAAGATCGTGCACAGTTCGGCGTCCATCAGCTACCTCCCTGTCCTCGTCGAGGCCGACCTGCTCCAGCACGCGAACTCGCGGCTGGGCGCAGCCTCGTCGGTGGCCGACAGCGCGGGCAGCAACATGGGCGCCGCACTGGTCGGCGCCGTCGGCGCCGCCCGCTCGATCCTCGCTGACGTCTTGTCCTACCTCGTCTCCGCATTCCTCGTGTGGCGCATCCGCACCCCCGAGCCGGCCGCCGCACCGGCCGAGGGCCGCGGCAGCCTCGCGCGGGACATCGGTGAGGGCCTGCGCTACGTGGCCGGGCAGCCCACCATCCGTACGGTGATCGCTGCCCTGTCCACGTTGAGCTTCGGCCTCGCGATCATGAACACGTACTGGGCGTACTACCTGCTGGCCGGCTTGCGCATGTCCCCGAGCGCGTTCGGCGTGATGATGGGGGTGGGCGGGGCCGGCAGCCTGGCCGGGGCGCTTCTCGCCCCGCGCATCGCCTCCCGTATCGGCATCGGACCGACGATCATCATCGGCTTCGCTGTCAGCCCGCTGGCCCAGATCCCCCTCCTGCTGGCCGGACCCGGCCTCGCCTGGCAGCTCGGCCTCGCAGCGGCGCTGGCCACCCAGTTGTTCTGGGCAACGGCCTCCGGGACGAGTCAGAGGTCCCTGAGACAGACCTTGTGCGAGCCACGCTTCCAGGGCCGCATGCAGGCCGCGAGCACCACGCTCACCGCCGGAGCCCGACCCGTCGCCGCCGCGGTCGCCGGCGCTCTGGTCCTCCTCCTGGGCGTACGCGGCGCCCTCGCCGTCGGCGCGGTCCTCCAGACCGTCCCCGTCGGCCTCCTGCTCCTCTCCCCCGTCCGCGCGCTGCGGGAGATGCCTTCCCTGCTCGCGCGGACCGCCGTACCGCCCGCTCGTGAAGGAGCATCGTGACGACGATCGTGAACGCCGACTACTGGGAGGCGCTGTGGTCCGGGGGCCGGCGGTACCGGCACCTGGACGGTACCGAAGCGCGCCTGATGGACGAGCGCCTCGGCGCCGGCCGCGGGCGCCCGGCCCTCGACATCGGCTGCGGCGACGGCTCCCTGACCCGCCACCTCCACCACGGGCTCGGATACCGCACCACCGGCATCGACGTCTCCCCCAGCGCCGTCGCGCTCGCCGCCTCCCATGACGCACGGCCCGGCTCGGGGCCGGCCTGGCAGTGCACCGATATCACCACCGGTGACCTCACGGCCCTGCCGGATCCCGCGTACGCGGTCATCACCTGCCGTCTGGTCTACCGGTGGATGGACGACAAGGGGGCCTTCCTCAGCCGCGTCCGCCACCTCCTCGCACCCGGAGGGATCTTCTGGGTGGTCACCGAGATCGCAGGCCGCCGCGAGGACACCGACCCCTTCCACCGCCTCGGGATCAGCCCCGCCGAGGCTGAACTTCTCACCTCCGGCTGGTCCAGCGTCCAGACCGCCGATCTCGACGTGCTCCGCTGCTTCGCCCTACGCCCCTGAACCCTGCCCCGCTTCCTGAAGGAGGACTTGTCGACCATGGAGAAGGACACCGTCGCAATCTGGAACACCTACGGGACACACCAACTGGCCCGCGGGATCGAGCTGCCCGAACTGGAGCAGTGGAACTGGGGAATCGAGGGCGCCGGGCCCGGCATTGAGGTCCTCGGCGAGGTATCGGGACTGCGGGTCCTCGACCTCGGCAGCGGTCTCGGACGGCATGCCGCCCGCCTGGCGGCCGCGGGCGCCGACGTCACCGCCGTGGACGCCTCCCCCGCACAGCACGAGCGTGCGCTGGCCCGGTACCCGCAGACTCCGGGCCTGCGCTTGGTGTGCGCGGACGCCGTGGACCACTTGCGGGACTCAGAGCCGTACGACCTGATCTACTCCGTCTGCTCGGTCCCGTACCTGGACCCGGCTCGGCTCCTGCCCGCCCTCACGAACGCTCTTCGGCCCGGCGGGCGTCTGCTCTTCTCCGCGCTGCACACGAACTCCGCCGGAGTCGGCCCCGCGACCCATGTGGCTGCGCGGCCCGAGATCTTGCGGCTGCCCGGCACCACCGAGGACCATCCCGTGAACATGTGGACGCTGACTCCGCAGCTGTGGGAGGACCTCCTCGGCGAGCGCGGCCTCGTCATGGAGTCGGTCACCGCGATCGACTCCCCGCAGCCGGATAGCACGGTCTCCTACCGGCTGTACTCGGCACGCCGCCCCGAGCGGGTACCGAGCCGCCCACGCAGCGGCGCTCCACCCGCGCCGACGGCCACGCTGGGGGTCGGCGTGATCGTCCACGGCCAGCAGGGCGTCCTGCTCGGGCTGCACCGCCGCGGAGCCTGGGAGCTCGCCGGCGGAACCGTGGAGCCAGGCGAAAGCCTGGCCGAGGCCGCTGTCCGTGAACTCTACGAGGAGGCCGGGATCGTGGCCGACCCCGATGCCGTGCAGGTGCTGGGCACACTCCTGGACCGGGTGGGCGACGTCGTCCGGATCACGGTCCCCGTCCTCGTCACCCGCTGGACCGGCACCCCCTACCAGCGTGAGGAAGCCCTGGGGTCCTGGAGGTTCTGGCCCGCCGACGCACTGCCCCAGACGCTCTTCGTGCCGAGCGCCCAGTGCCTGACGGCCTGGGCCCCCGCCCTCCCCCTCGACCACCCGCCCGCCCACTTCCAGCCCTACCAACGGCCCGGCCAGCCCTAGCCCGACCGCGCCACCGGAGCCCGCGTGGGCCTTGGGCCTTCGGGACCCGCAAAACCACCCTCACCACCTTGGGAGTGCCATGCCCTCGTACACGTTCCACGCCATTTCGCCGCGCATCCACCGTGCTTCGCCAGGCAGGCGGGTCGCCCGCCGAGCAGCCTTGGCCCTCCAGCCGGTGGAGCAGTCCCAGACGAAGGAGTCAGCATGATCGACGGCTGGACCACCGTCTCGTCGTCCGTCCAATACACGGGAGTCCGGGTGGTGGTGCGCCGGGACTCCGTCCGACGCACCGACCAGAGCATGGGGACGTACGAGTACACCGAGTCCGCCGACGGAGTTCGCGTCGTGGCCCTTGACGACCGCGGCCGGATCGCTCTGGTCGAGGAGAACGTCTACGTCTGCGGACAGCGGCTGCTGATGTGCCCCGGCGGCGGATGCCAGCCCGGCGAAGATCCCCTGGCGGCCGCACGCCGGGAACTCGCTGAGGAAGCCGGGATCCGCGCCTCCGAGGTCGAGCTACTGACGATGATGTGGCGGATGCCTGCCGGCGCGCGTACCCGCGAGCACCTGTACCTCGCCCGGGGCCTGAGCATCGGCGAGCACCACCGGGACCCGAGCGAGGCCGACATGGAGCTGCGCTGGGTCACCTCGGACGAAGCAGTGGCGATGTGCGGCGACGGCCGGATCACCGAAGCCGGCACCCTCGCGGCGATCTTGCTGACCGCGCAGCGCACCACCGCCGGGTCCGCTGCCCCGCCCGCCGCAGCCACCGACAAGGGCTCGGTACCAAGCCCGTAACCGCCAACCGCCCCGTCCCCGCACACCGACTCCTCTGTCTGGAGACACCCGTGACACAACCAAAGCCCTCCCTCCTCGCAGTCTTCGCACACCCCGACGACGAAGTGCTCCTCGCCGGCGGCGTCCTCGCACAGCACGCCGCCGCGGGCGCGGCGACCGCCGTGGTCACCACCACCTGGGCCGCCGACACGCACCGGGCCGCCGAACTCGCCGATGCCCTCGCGATCCTGGGTGCCGGGAAACCCCGGATGCTCGGCTACGCCGACGCCCGCGTTCCCGAGTCCGCGCCCGGCCGGACCCCCCTGTGCGACGCACCCCTCGATGAGGTGGTCGGGCGGATCGTCGGCCACATCCGTGAGCTGCGGCCGGACATCGTGATCACCCACGACCAGTACGGCCAGCTGACCGGCCACCCCGACCACCTGCACACCCACCGCGTCACCCAGCTCGCCGTTCACGCCGCCGGTCTCCCCCACCTCTACCCCGAGGCAGGCGAACCCTGGACGCCAGGCGCCCTGTACCTGGCGACGCACCCGCAGTCGGGCGTCGGCGACCTCGGCCCCCTTCTCGCGCGCGTCGGCAAGACGGTCCGGAGCATCCCCGACGACCAGGTCACCGCGAGCGTCGACGTGGGCCCCGTGGCGGCGACGAAGTGGGAGGCCATCCTCGCGCACCGGAGCCAAGTCGAAGGCCAGCGTGCCCTGCCCGCTCTTCTTTCCGGCGCCCCGGACGACGTCCGGCACCGGATCCTGGCCACCGAGTGGTACACCCGCCTGGACACCAGTCCCCTGGCCGGCCCCGTGCAGGGCTCCCTCACACCGCAACCGCCGTACCCGGCCGTGTGGGACACGATCGGCATGCTCGGCGAACTGTTCACCAGCCTGGACACCGAGCGCGGGATGACCCCGGAGCAGCAGTGGACGCTGCAGGTCCTCAAGCTCACGGAAGAGGTCGGCGAATCCGCGCAGGCGGTGGTCGGTGCCTGGGGGACGAACCCGCGAAAGGCGCAGGGTTCCTGGCTGCATGTCCAGGAGGAAGTCGCGGACACCGCGATCACCAGCATGGTCACGCTGTACCGGATGCTCGGCGCCCAGGCACCCGGGTTCCTCGCCGAGGTACTCGCCCAGAAGTCCGCAAGGTTCACGGAGCTGTGATGCGGATTCATGAGGCCAGAGCGGCTGTGGGGTGGATCGCAGTTCTGGACGCAGATCCACCGCAGCTCCGCTCGCGCCGCAGCCCCCGCGCGGTCCTGAACCCTTGCTACGGTCGTGCAGTTGCCGAGGAGGTTTGATGGCCGGTTCCGCACCTGCTGCCGTGGACTTGCGCCACCAGTCCGTTGAGGCGGTACTGATCCGGGTCGAGCAGGGCCTCAACGTCCGGCTGAACCGGGACACCGTGGTGCGTAAGCGACGTTCCGTCGGAGCCCGTACGGAGCGGAGAACCTGGGTACGTATCGAGCGCCGGGGCTTCGAGCGGATTGGCCAGCAGGGGTGGAACGGCACCGAAGCCGCCGCGGTGTTGCAAGGGGTCGTGATGCCCCAGTGGTACCAGGGCGTGACGTGGCGGGAGGCAGGCGAGCCGGCGATGTGGAGGGCCGATGAACTGGAGCTGGTCACCGCGCAGCCGCTCGGCAAGGGCGCCCTCGTACGGGAGGATCCGGGGCTGCCAGAATCCTGGTGGGCTGGGCTAAACGACTCGCTCGATGCCCTGTCCTCGCAGCCCACGTACCGGATCGCCACCCCGGACACGGAGCGGATCACGCAGGAGCTCGTCACCAGGAAGTTGGGCGAGGTGTTCCCCTCGGTCACGGACACCACCGTCGAGAAGTGGGTGCCCGCTCACGGGGATCTGACGTGGGCGAACGTGATGGGGCCGGCCTTCTGCCTCATCGACTGGGAGGACTGGGGAATGGCCCCCCGCGGGCTGGACGCAGCGACCCTTTGGGGGAACGCGCTGGCCGTCCCGGCCCTCGCCCACCGGGTTTACCGCGAGCGGCGGGCCGATATGGAGAGCCGGGACGGCAAGCTGATGGCGTTGTTCTTCCTGTCGAAGATCGTGGGCCCTCACGCGTACCAGGACGATCCCCTGCTGATGCCGGCACGCCGGGAAGCGGCACGAATCGTGAACGATCTGCAGCCCTGACGCTGCGGCTGCCTCAGATGCCGGAGGTACCGGTCGGCACTCTGTTCGTCCACGTTGAAATGCAGGGCCTCGGTCAGTTCTCGCAGATGAACTGGGTTGTCCGTGGTGACGGCTACGGCGTCCACCACGGGCACGCGGAAGGCGATACGGAACGCCGCCTGCGTTCGGGTATGCCCGTCGCGGGGGCCTTGCAGGAACGGGCGCGCGTCGAACATCTCCCACACGAGCCGCGCGGTACTTCCGCCGAAGGGGCTCATGCCCCAGGCAGTCGTCGGTTTCCACGACTTGCGAACCGCCTGGGTGGCGTCGAGGATTTCGACGCCGACGAGTAGGCCGGCCCGCACCATCAGGGTCTCTGGGCGGGGCAGCCCGCTGAGGTCGATGGCGGCCAGGGGGCGGGGGTCCCACGACGACACCCCCCAGGTCCGGCACAGCCCCTGTTCCGCTGCCGCCTCCAGGACGTCGCACGCTGCGGCCAGGCGATCGGCAAGGCGGCCCGGTGATCCGCCGGTCAGGCTCTGTTCCGGGTTGTGCAGGAACACCAGGTCCGGCTCCCGTCCAAGATCCTGTACGGCCAGCTCCACTCCCCTGCGCAGGCGTACCGGGTCGAGGGAGTGTCCGATGCCCGGGAAGTAGCCGACCTTGGTGGAGATCGAAAACTTCGGCAGCAAGTCGCCGGCGCACTGGGCGAGGGTCTGGTGCGAACGGTGTCCGTGGTACGGGGCGGCGGTGTCGAGGTCGTGCACTCCGAGGTCGAGTGCCGCGGTCAGGATGTCGCGGCGGTGACCAGACCGGTGTAGCCCGAGGACAAGGCGGGGGTCAGCTCCGTGCACAGTTCCTCCTTCACCAGGGTCTCGGCGAGCTGTGCGACGTCGACACCGGTCGCCGCAGCGGCATCGGCGATCCGGACGGGGTGGCCGCTGAGCAGCAGGCCGAGGGCGGGGTACGCCTTGGCCGCGAAGGTGATCTTCTTGCCTACGGCCAGGACGTCCACGGTGGTGTCGTTGCGCTGAATGACCGGTTCGAAGTCCGTCACACACACGACGTCTTCGGGCCGGCCGAACAGGCCGGTGGCGGGGAGGTGCCGGGCAGCGCGGCGCTCGCGTTCCCGGGCGCCGAGATACTCCTGCGGGCTCAGCTCTCCGGCCAACCGGGCCACGGACTGGGCCAGGGCGCGCTGCTGTTCCTGCCAGCGGTCGGGGGTTGCCCAGCGGTCGAGGTCGTGGCGGAAGAGTTCCTCTGCACGGGCCTGGTCTGCGAGCCATGCCAGCCAGTTCACTCCGGTGCGCTTCACGATGCCAAAAGTGGCGTGGAGGCTGTAGCCCTCGCCCTGGTCGCCGCGGGTGGCCTGGTGCCAGAAGCCGCGCGGGATGTGCATGACGTCGCCGGTCCGCAGGGTTCCCCGCCAGATGATCTCCTCGCTGGGCTCGGTGTTGGGAGCGGAGTCCCGGTACATGGGAGCCGGGCGAGAGGCGCCGCGTACGTCCCATGTCTTCTGTCCGGCAAGCTGGACGATGAGGGTGTCGTGATCGTCCCAGTGCAGGTCGAAGCCGCTGGCGTCATTGGTGGTGAGGTAGGCGTTGGCCTGGACGAGTTCGCGGGCCCACCACTGCAGGGCGCGGCAGGTGGCTTCCATAGTCGGGTCGAAGAAGTCGATCTCGTCCAGGACCATCGTGCAGCCCTCCCGCACCAGGGCGCCGACGCGGTGCATGTCCGCCATGGGGATCGCCTGGCCCCGGCGGGTAACGGCGGGCTCGATGTACCGGCCGGGGTGGAGCCCGGAGCCGCTCTGGAAGATGCGGAACTGGGGGGTGTTGACGCTGCGGCGCATGACGAGGTCGAGCAGGCGCTGCGGGTTGAGGAGGCGGTCGAGCAGGTCGAGGTCTTCGATGGTGCCGCGGGCGAACCCTGTGCCGAGCGGGGCCGCGCCGGTCCAGCCCAAGGCCTTCTCCAGCGCGGTGACGAAGCGGTGGTCCACGTCTTCCTCCGGTCCTGAGTCACGGGTGCGATGGCGGGGGCCCGCCGGTGATGACGGGCCCCGCTGGGCGACGGTGCGCCTGCGAGAGGTGTTACTCCTGCGGGAGGTTGAGGCCGTCGCGGTTCTCGCCGTCGTCACCCGTAGACGTTCCGGTGGAGTCGGATTCGGCAGCGGCGGCGGTGAAGCGATCCTGGATCTTGATGAGGCTCTCGACGCCGATGAGCAGCTCGTCCTGTGCCTGTGCCATTGCGTGTCTCCTTTTTCCCGTGGTTCCGAAGCCGGCGGTAGCCGGTTCGCGTCTGTCGGATGGAGAGCGCCTCCGCCCCGTGTGCCGAGGCGGAGGCGGATGTGGGGCTCCGAACAGCTGCCCCTCCCGGTACGGGTTCGTTCCGGGCTGACGAGTACAGCGCCAACAGGCCTCACTCGAACAGGTGTTGGGTGTTGTCCCGGTGTTGTCCCGGCGGGGTTGTCGATACCGTGGGACGCTTCGGCGAAGGGCGGGGAACGTGGACGTGCTGATCGGCCATCCGTTGGCCTACGCCCGGGAACTGCGTGGCTGGTCCCAGACCGACCTGGTCGCCCGAATGCGCAAGGCGGCCGCGAGCCGGCCGGAAGGTCTGCGGACCGGCGCCGATAAGACGGCGGTAAGCAGGTGGGAAAACTGGCGCAAGACACCCAGCGCCGAATCCCAGCTGCTCATCGCCGAGGCCTTCGGCGTGCCACTCGTGGATCTCGACATCTATCCGTGGCCGCACTGGCTTCCCGGCCGGGCGGACCCCTTACCCCTGGGCTCGGCTTTCACCGTCCGGGCCCTCCGAGAAGCACAGAGAGCATCCATGGAACGCCGCAACTTCATGGTCTTCAGCGCGGTGGCGCTGTCCGGGCTGTCCGCCCAGTGGGCAAGCCTCGAGCCGGACCGGCTTACGAGCTCCCTCGACGGACGCCCCGTGGACGCCGAGCTCGTGGACTGGCTGGAGACGACCGCAGCCGCGCTCACCTCGCTGCCGACCGAACGTCGCCAGCACACCGTCAAGCTGATGGACGCCCACCTCGACACGGTCACCGACCTACTCGAAGGCGGCCGCTACCCCCAGCACCTCGGACTCCGGCTACACGCTCTCGCCGCCCGCCTGGCCAGCACATGCGGCTGGTACCGCTTCGACCAGGGCAAACACCACGCCGCCGGCGTCTACTGGAACGCCGCACTCACCAACGCCCACGCCGCCGACGACCGCGATGCCGGCGCCGGGGTCCTGGCCGACTATGCGTACCAGTCGATCTGGGTCGGCCGCCCGCACGCCGCCGTGGACCCCCTCACCCATGCCCTCGCCCGCACGTCGCACCCGACCGCTCGTTCCCTCCTGCGCCTTCGCCGGGCCCGAGCCTACGCAGCCGCTGGCGCGCGCGCCGAGTGCTACCGGGACCTGACCGCGGCGGAGACGGCCATCACCACAGAGGCCAGCACCCCTCCGCCATCGTGGTGCTCGTGGATGAGCCCGGCTGACCTGTCCGTCGACGCGGGGCAGTGCCTCCTCGACCTCGGCAACGCCCCCGAAGCACGTGCCCGGATCGACGAAGGGCTGGCCCTGCTCCCCGTCAGCCGGGACAAGACCCGCGGGGTCTTCCTCCTCAGCCAGGGACGCTCCTTCCTCAAGTCCGGCGAGATCGAGCAGGCCGCCGCAGTCGCCACCCAGTCCCTCGACCTCGCGGAACGCATCGGCGCTGACCGGTGCGTGGGCCTCGTCCGCGACATGGCACCCGACTTCGCCCCGTACCGGCGCGAGGCCTCCGTTGGCGAGCTTCTCGAACGCCTCCGCAGTGCTTAATCGTGGCGGCAGGGAGATGGAAGACGTCGACAAATACAGCACCTAGAATCCGAGGCCTCGTCAGCACCAGCACCGCGGACCCCTCGTGGAGATCGGTGGCAAGGGTGGCTTCTGTAGACACACGCTGTGTTGCCTCACGTCATGTTGCGGCTGAGGGAGCGAAATGGCTTACGAGTGGCGGCTGCTCTGGGTCGGTCATGCTGGGCCGCGCGCCGCCGACCGGCCGGTAGTCGGGTGGGAAGACGTGCAGGCACGCGAGCGCACACTCGGGCTGCGCGAGCAGCAGCCGATCCTCGTCTCGCCGGAGGGCCGGATCGGCCCACGGCTCAGCGAGTGATTCCGGCGCTGGAGCTAGCAGGAGCAGCTGCGCCGTCCGTGCCCGGACTGCCAGGACCGCACGTGGGTGGGCGCCAGCGGCCAGCCCACGTGCGTCCGGGCATTAGAGCGGCTTCTCAGCCTCACTCCTCCACGGCGCCCTCGAGGAAGTCGTGGTGGCGGGCGAGGGCTTGGCCGAGCTCCGTGCGGCCCGGTGTGCCGGGCTGGGAGGTCTGCCACAGCTCGATGCCCGCGTTCTTGATCTCCGTGGTGCGGAACGACGCCATGGCGGAGTCGTCGGGGTCATCGGCGGCCACGAGGACCGCGAGGACCTGGTGGGCGGCTTCGAGGCCCGGACGCCGGGCCGCGCGTCGTGCCACGGCGGTGATGTTGGTGATGTCCGTGGTGCGCTCGAGGGTCTGGGCGGTCAGCTCCAGCCACACCGCGTCGTCCAGCGCGGCGGTGTAGGCGAAGTTCCCGGCCCCGTGCAGGTGGCCAGCCGAGCTGGGAAGGTCGAGCGCGAGAACGCCGCACCACAGCTCAACGCCGTGCTCGACGTCCGCCGCGTTCTCCGGAGTGGCGGTGCGGGGCAGGAGGCGCTCGGCCTCGCCCAGCAGCCGGGAGATCGCCGCCGGGCCGCCGTCGCAGGCACTGAGGAGGGCGAGGAACCCGGGGCGGCCTCCGAGGTCGGCTGGCTTGGCCAACAGCAGGGCCGCGCAGTATGGCCAGAGCGTCGCGTTCGTCGTGTCGTCGCCGTTGGTGCGGCTCAGGTAGGCGGCGAGCTTGACCGAGTTGAGGCGCCGCAGGATCCGCAGGCCGGCCGCGTCGATACTCCGCCGGGAGTTGATCCCGATGACGGCGGGCACGATCTCCTTGTCGAGGTCGAAGAGATCTGCCTGGTGGCGGTCGGTCCAGAGGGGCGCGTGCTGGATCAGAGCGGGGAGATGGTGGCCGATGACGGCCAAGGCGCGGCTGTCGGTTCCCTCGTCGAGGATGCCGTCGAGAAGGCTCTCGACGGCCACCGTGAGTTCGGCCGGGGCGACGACGAACGTCAGGCCGTATCGGATGAGGGCGTCGAGCGCGAGGCCGCCGATCTCCTGGTGCGCGGCCGACAGTGGGTCGGCCAAGGAAGTGGCCGGCTCGGTCCAGGCAGCGACGGCCGTTTCCAGCCAGCCGGTGATCGCAACCGAGACGTCCCCGAGGTCGATGCCGTGCGTCCACGCCTCGCTCAGCGCCAGGCACAGGGTCAGCTGCGCCTGCAGCCGGACCGAGGCCTCGACGCCGGGTGCGCCGAGCAGGTCCCACAGCGCTGCGGTGACGGCCCTCGTGGTGGCCTCGTGGTCCGGGAGCGGGCACGGGTCGGCGGTCAGCGGGGTGCGCAGCGCGGCCAGGTATGCCTGCTGCAGGGCGTGGTCCGCGAGGGCCACGGTGACTGCGGGGACATCGGCGGCCCACCGGGCCGGGTCGGTGGCGACGAGCTGGGCCAGGACGATCCGGGAGTAGTCCGGGGACAGGGCCCCGGCCTGCTGCCGCTGCCGCAGGAGCGAGGCGGCCTCCGGCGCGCCCTGGCTGGTGGCCACGGCCGCGAGGTCCTGTCCGGCGGCGGTGAGGGTGTCGAGATAGGGGACGATCCGAAAGCGCGGCAGCGGCTTGGCCGGAGGGGGCCCGAACAGGGAGGTCACCGCGTCGACGACGGGCTGCCAGGGGGCCAGCACCGACGCGGGCAGCACCGGGGACAGCGACCACACCACGGACCAGCCCGCCGGGGCCGGGACAACCCAGTCGGCCAGAGCGCTGCGGCCCGCGTCGATGGCGGCCCCGGTCGGGGCCGGGCCGAGCGCGGCCGTGAGCTCCTCCTCCAGCTCCGGCAGGGTATCGGGCGGGCAACGGTCGAGGGCGGCGGCGACTAGGTCGAAGGTGTCGGCGCCGACCATCTCAACGTCGCCCAGGCGAGCCAGGAGGTCGCGGGTGGCCGCGAGCCAGCTCTGGGAGGCCTCGGAGTCGTCGCGCTGCTGGGGGAGGCTCTCCAGCAGGTGCGCGGCCAGCACGCGATCCGCCCACCGGGACGGTCCCGGCAGACTCGGCCATCCGGCGATGCGCTCGGCCAGGGTGACGCCGTGTTGGAACTCGGTCCGGGCGAAGTCGAGGCGGGCACGGACCGCGATCCGGGTAGCGGAGGGGCCGAAGTCGTCGGCCGAGACCATCTGGCGCAGGTCGTCCGCCCGGTCGAGGTCCGCCTGCTCCACCTCGGACGTCACGGCGGCCTCGACTACCGCCTTCACCGCGGAGCGTACAGCCCGCACCACGGCCGCCTCCCCGGCGCCGTCCGGGCCGTACGCGGCGCACTGGAGCTCCTTCAGCAGCGCCTGGAGCTCCCAGTACTGCGCGGCAGGCTGCTCCACCACGTGCAGCAGCACCCGCCTGGCCACCTCCACCCAGTCGACGTCCCGCTTGCTGGCCGGGATGTCGACCAGCCACACCACCAGCTGGTGCCAAAGCACCTCCACGGTGCCGTCCTGGTCCAGGACGGCGCGCACCACGGGGGCGGAATCCCCGCCGATGGCGCGAGCCACCCGCAGCAGGCCGACCAGCACGACCGGGTCCACGCCGCTGAACGCGCCCTGATGCAGCTGGAGCCAGACCAGGGCCCGCTGCGGATCCGCCTGCGCGACGCGTTCCAGGTACGGCTGGGCCGGCCAGTGCTCCGCCTGGGGCAGCAGCCGCGCCGTACTGACCAGGTCGAGCCAGGCGGCGCTGACGGCGTTGGCGAAGAACCACCTGATCGCGCGGGGCTGGTGGATCGCGGCCACGGCGGCGGCGTCCTCGGCGCTGGGTGCCTCGGTCCGGGCGAGCTGGACCAGCAGAGGGGCCAGGTCGGGCAGGTCGAGCAGGAGCTGCTCGACGTGGGCCAAGAGGTCGACGAAAAGGCGGCGGGTGCTCGCCTCGTCCTCGGCCTCGCCGCCGTGAAGGCTGCCGGAGGTGCGCTGGTAGAACTTCGCCCAAGCCCGGAACGCCTCCTCCTCGCCGTCCCCGGGGAGGGTGCCGGTGCGCTGGGTGACGATATGCGCCAGCTGGCGCCGCCGGAAACCGCCGCCGACCTGATTCTCGTGCTCCCAGTAGGCCCACGCGTTCCGCAGGCCGTCGAGGCCGTCCGGCCGGGCGGCTGCTTCGGCTGCTCCGGACGCCTGACGGGCCTGCCGCACGCGGCGCAGGATCTCGACGACCGCCCGCTGGTCATCCCTGCCAGCGGGCAGCGCCGTCAGCTCCATGGCCATGTCAAGGAGCTCGCGGACCGCCTCGTATTCCGCCCGCGGGTCGGCCGGGACCGGCAGCCGGCCGTCGGGGATGCTGATCAGCCGCTGAACGCTCGCTCCAAGGCCGGCCTTCGGCTCCAGGAACTCCGGCACGTCGGCAGCGTCGAGAGCGGTGAGCAGCTTGCCCAGCGGGGTCTGGCCCTTCTTGCCGACCTGCTTGAGGAAGCCCGCTACCTCGTTGTTGACCTGATTCTGGGCATCGCGCGGACCCTCGAAGTCCTCCCCGGCTTCCTTGAGGAGCGCATCCAGAGCCGACCGGCAGGACGCCTGGACGGTCTCGAGCGGCCTGGGCCAGCGCCCGGGCTCCTGAAGCATCTGCGCGGCGGTGCGGAGGTGGGCCAGTGCCCGCTCTCCGTTGGCTCCCAGCGCGGTGAGGGCTTTTGCAGTGTGCGAGCCGTCCGCCAGCCGGGACGGGTCAACTTCCGCGCCAGGAGCGCCATTCGGTGTCACCGGGCCACGCTAGCAGCGCTTGGCCGCGCCCCGGGCGCGGTGCCAGGCCGCTCACGCGACGAAGGTGGTGCCCGTGTCGGCCCGCACGAGTTGTTAGGGCTGGTGGTGCGGGTGGCGAGCCGCTTGGGGTCGAGGGTGGAGAACTGACGCCACTCGGTCAGGTGCAGCAGCAGGCCCGCGCCATCGACGGCGCCGTCCGCGAGAGGAGTCGGACGCCGGCAACTCGTCGAACGCCCCCACGACCGGGCGCCGGGCATCACCGTGGCGGTGGTCCTGCCCCGCGAAGACGCCCGCGACGTCCTGGGCCTCCCCGCAGGGCACGGGCCCACCACGCTCATCGAACAGCCTCCCGGAACCCGGGTGGGCACCAGTGCCCCCCATTACCGCCGCGCAGCCCTCCTCCAGAGCCTGTATCCGAAGCTCGTCGCCGTGCCGATCCGTGGGAACGCCGACCGGCGGCTCGAGAAGCTCGACAGCCGGGAGCTCGGTGTCGACGCGATGCTCGCCGCCCGCGCCGGGCTGCAACTGTAGGGGGCCGACCTACTTCAGCCATCGAGCCCGTATCTCAGCAGTAGATGAGCACTCGGCAGTTTACTCGGGCAGATCAGCAAAGGCGGGATCCATAATCCTGGACGCGCCGGGCACCGTCAGCCTGAACCGCTTCTTCAGTACGGTTTAGTAGCGCCGTACGCTCCGGCGTGCAGATACAGCAACAAATATCTGCACGCCTCCCCGGAGTGCGCCTACGCCGGGGATTGCGAGTGCGATCTGACGGTGCTGCTGATGAATAGTCGGACGCTGAACCTGCCCAGCCCAGTCGGCAGAACTGCAGGTCGAGGTGCCGCACCGGAGGGCTCGCCAGCGGCAGAGTAAGTAGTCGGTGGAGGCTTGGCACTCCGCAGACACAGAACGAAATGGCGGGCCACATGACCGAGACAGGGCCGAGCGGACAGATTGGCGCAGAGGCGCCAAAGCCGACTACGAGCGTCACCACAGCGCTGGACGTGCACTTCCCGCCCGTCCCCAATGGAGTCGACTACCTTGTCAGCGTGGTGAGGCTGCTGCGTCGGGAGAAGGGGGAAGGCGACCCCAGCCCACACGACCTAAAGTACGCCGTCCTGCACCTTCAGGCGGCCTGCGAGGTACTCCTCAAAGCGCGCTTGCGGCAAGAGCACTGGACTCTGGTGATCAAAGACGCCAGCCAGACGAGTAAGCAGAAATACGACGACGGCGAGTTCGACAGCCCCACCACCGCGGAAACCATCCGAAGGCTCGTGCAGGTTGTAGGCGTCCAGATTGAGAAGAGAGACAAGGAAGCCATCCTCGCCTTGGCCGGCATCCGCAACCAGCTTCAGCACTGGGGGCTGACAGAGTCGGCGGCGGCCGTTGAGAGTCGTGCTGCAGACGTGCTCGACTTCCTGATTCGCTTCCTAGACGAAGAGCTTCTGGAAAAGATCGACGCCGACCAGCGAGCGGCCATTGCCGACAACATGCTCGAAGTCCGGTCTGGGCTGGGAAGCATCAATGGCTACGTCACGATTCGCATGGATCGCCTGCGCATTGTGCTCAAGGACGTGGCAGACCACACGGTGCAGTGCCCGGACTGTACCCAGTTCGCGCTTCACGTCGACGGCGCGGCCAACAAGTGCCTCTACTGTCCCCGCCCCTGGAAGGTCGACCAGTTGGCCGTGGCATACGCCACCAAGATCCTCGACCAGCCCAGGATCCGTCGGTACTACAAAGGCGGAGGGAAAAGCGACTCCTGGAGCGTGGATCTGGGCGATCTGGAGACGGTACTGCGCGACGAGCTGTGCCGGCGGGGGCTGGGTTGGCCTGGAGAGACTGAGCTACCCGCCGAGTGCCCCAACTGCCAGATCCGGGCGCTAGTCGGGGGCGTCGCCACTGCGCTTGCCCCGGACCAGCTGGTGAACATGTGCTTCAACTGCACCGAGACCTTCGAAGGCCTGGAGTCCTGATCCCGGCCCAACCGGGTGTACGGCTTGGTGCTCGTATAGCTACAGCCAGAGGACAACTGCGGGCAACTGCCCAGGCCAACAACCTCCACCACCAGCGTGGCAATCGCCCTTGCCACGACGACGGACCGCTCCAGTGCGGGGCCGGCCGTGTTTCCGCAGGTGAGGTGTAGGCGTGACGCGACAGCCCGGATGGTTCCGTCGCTCTCCATCACATGTCCGTCTGCCCTAGCTACAACGTCCAGGTGGGAGTGCTCATGTACCTCGGATTCCTACAGCAACGCCTGGGCCTGGCCGAACGGGCCAGCGAGATCCTCGACCCGTCGGTGTGGGCCTCCGCCGCGGGTGCCGGGATCGTCGTCATCGAACACCGCACTGACGACGAGGACACCGCCGGGCTCCTCTCGACGGTCACGCATCCAGCGACACGGGTCGTCCTCGACGCTGAGCGGGCCGTACTTTCCTCGCTCGAAGGCGGATGTCTCACCGCCGCCTCAGCCCACGCCATTCTCGATCCCGCCACCCAGCACGTGACGGTCCACGCCGCCGTCCTCGACCCTTCCGGCGGGCCCGCCCTCCGCACGACCTCTTCCGGCCCCGCCGACCGCGCCGCGGAGGTCGGCCGGGACACCGGGCTCGGACTCCTGCACGCGGGCGCGGCCCGCCTACTGGCGGTCTCCCCCCACTGACCGGCTCCCGCCTTCCGCGGCTTCCGGTCTGGAAGCGCAGATGTCCACACTGGGCACCATTCCACCAAAGGCCTCGATCTCCGATGCCTAGTAAATTGGATCAAGCGCACCCGGATATTTGATCTTGGGATATTTGATCTTGCCGTCCAGGCGGTGCATCTATTGCCCTTAGGTGACCTTCACAACACGCACGGACCGCACAGCTAACCCTTTCCCCTTGTAAGATCAGCCATGGCAGGATGCACCTTCCGGCCCCCGCACCCCCTGTAAGTGCGAGCCTCTGGCTGCTAACGCCCCACGTGCGTAAATCGAGATCGGGGCTCGACAGCGGACACCTCAGTGGCACTTCGAGGAGTGACTATGCTTTGGCGTCGGAATGGTTCTCGGCGCGCTCTCGTGCGGGAATGCGAGAGGCTACTCGCAGACCTTCCCGTCCCTGTTCCCTTCAGCGTCGAGGCGCTGGTGCGAAATATGGAACGCGCGCTGAGTCGCCAGATTCGCCTGGTACCGCTGGATGATCCCGATGGAGGCCTGGGAACTGCCTGCGGCCTTCGAGTCAAGGCACCAGAGTTCACGATTGTGCTCTACCGTCGCCGCTCAAGTCGCAACCAAACCGAGCACATCATCCTTCACGAGCTCGCACACGAGTGGCTGGATCACGGCACCACTCTTACGAGTGCCGAGATCGAGCAATACGTACCGGAGCACATCCGCGAGGAAGTTGTTCGGCGTTTCCCGACGACTTTGGTCCAAGGCCGCGTTAATTTCGACAGCCCTGAGGAAAAGCAGGCGGAGCTTTCTGCGTCGCTGATAAAGAGGCTGGCGCGCCGCCAGTCATCAAGCGGGGGTGACGACATGGTCAGCCTCCTAGAGTCCTCACTCTCTCATCCCGTTGCTCCACCACTGCGCCGAAACCAACCGTGAGCGCCCGGCTGTCACTGGGGTATACATCCCAGCCACACGATAGCCGTCACGCAGTCCACCCACTGTCAATCGCGGCTGTGGCCAACCAGCCTTCCTGGCTGGCGCGCATCCAGCCGGCCCGTAGATATGCGTTGATTACGTGCTCGATATCTTCAAATACCTGACTGCGGCCGTAATGACCATTATTGCAGTGTGGAGATTCCCCGCAGTCCGGTACGCCGATGCCCACCGCCGAGCTCTGTGGGGCGGCTACGCCGGATTCGCCATAGCCCTTTGGCTGTACACACCGGCAGCGATGCAGGCGGTGGAACGGATCCCCGTTGTTGACCTGAGTGCCCTTCTCAGGCACTTTGCCAGCACGGCGGCCATCCTTGCAGCTCTGACGTACGTCGCGACCAGCTACGGGAAGAGCTCCGAGGCCATCGTCCCGCGACACGTCGCGGTGTCACGCTGGATCGCCCGCGCCTCCTATAAGACAGGCGCGATAGGCGTGGTATTGCTAACGGTCCTATTCTTCACCGTGGTGGACCGAGCCAAGCCGAGCCAGAGTTTCCTCATCGATCATGCTGGGCAATGGGGTGCTGCGGTCTACATGACCGTGTTCTATTTCTTCCCTCTGATCACAACCGCAGTTTGCGGCTACCAGTGGACAAGGGCCGCGCGTCAGGCCGAGAGCACCAGCATGCGTGTAGGACTCGGCTTGATGGGGTTCTCGATGTGGATGGGGCTGGCCCACACTGTGGCTCGCGTCGCGATCCTCTGGGGAGCGGTGATATTCCCTCTGAGTGACTCCACTGTGGAGTTCCTCGTGGACGCGACGGCAGTATGGATGAACGCGCTCTTCCTGATCGTCGCGGTCGGTGCAAGTATTCCTACCACCCAAGCGGCCGCTGTCCGATGGAAGACGTGGCGCACTCTTTACAGGATTTATCCACTCTGGTTCAGCCTGGTCGAGGCGTTTCCTGGAACCAGCTTGTACCCGCCTGGGTCTCGGCTCGCAGAGCTCATCCATATGCGTGTCCCTAGCGATGTTCGCCTGGATCGCTGGACTCAGGATATTGCCGACGCCTGCGAGAAGCTGCGGTATTACGCGCCGAAGGAATTGAGGTTCGCCGCCGAGGACAGAACTGCCTCTCACGCCGACCCCGAGCCAGCCGCTGAAGCGTACTGGATCAAAGCAGCGCTCCAGGCCGCCACCACAGGTCGGGCCAGCCGGTATGCCACTTCCCCCTTGAAGCCGAAGCCGTTCGTTGACACCGATAGCGAAGCAGCCTGGCTAACGCGCGTGAGTGTCACCTATTCCCATATAACAACGGATCAGGCTCGAATACTTCTAGAGCAGTCGGCGCGGACAGAAGTCGAGCCCTCCCGGTAATTGATCTTGGATGCAGCGCCTTGGTGACATTCGGCACTCAAGACCGTATGGGCTTGGCTGGTACCGTAGATGACGCGGACTGTTTGGTCTTGCTCCGCCTCGTAAGTTCACCCGGGCCTGCGACGTGCAGTGCTGCCGTCGCCATATGCAGCCGGGTCCGCGACGCTATCCGGTCTGGAAGGCGTCCAAAGCCTCAGCAATGGAGTTCCCGCATGTCCAACCGCACCGGCCTCATCCTCGATTTCGGAGGCGTACTGACCACCCCCCTGCTGCCTGTGGTGCTCGCCTTTGAGCAGCGTGAAGGGCTGCCCCAGGGTGCGTGCATCTCTGCGCTGTACCAGGACGAAGAAGGTGTGCGGGTCACCAGTGACCTGGAGCGTGGAGCGGTCAGCCAGACCGAGTGGAACGAGATCGCGGGCAAGAAGCTGGGCGTGTCCCCCGACAACCTGATGGGCAGGATCTTCGGCGGCCTGCGCCCCGAGCCGCTGCTGATCAACGCGGCCGCGGCCGCACGGCGCGCCGGGATCAAGGTGGGCATCCTGTCCAACAGTGTGGGCCTCGCGCCCTGGGACCTGTACGACGGCTACGAGCTTGAGACCCTCTACGACGCCGTGGTGATCTCCGAGCACCACCAGATGCGCAAGCCCGACGCGGCGCTCTTCGAAGCCACCCTCAAGGTCATGGACCTGCCCGCCGAGCAGTGCGTCTTTGTCGATGACACCGAGGCGTACGTTAAGGCAGCAGAGAAGCTCGGCCTCGCAGGGGTACACAACAAGGACCCTAAGCAGACGGTGGCAGATCTCCAGGACCTGCTCGGCGTGGACCTCACCTCGGCGCCGTAGCGAGTCGCCGGCGCCCCGACACCAGGCAGCCGCGCCCAAGCGAGGGCCCGTTCTTGGCGCTCGAATACATCCTTACGAACAGTAGCGGGGCTACGGCGTTGCACCGGATCATCGGTGCGGCACCGTAGTCCCGTTCGTCGTTGCCGCCCTGGTGCCGACAAGCTCCGCGCCTGCGCGCAGCCAGCGGTCAACCCTGGGAGCGAAGAGCGCAGGTTCTACAGAGCCCGGCCCATACCGCTGACCTGTGGCGCACGAAGCCCAGCCGACCTGCGGGCAGGTGGCGTCACTCCGCGCCTGGCACATCCGGCAGTTTGTGCTTCAGTTCTCCGACAAGATCGTTAATCTTGGCCATCATCTCGGCGGACAGACCCGTGCTGTTACCGCGGGCGGCCAGGCCGAGGATCTGCCCCCGGTGGATCGAGCCGATGAAACGGAACGCCTCCAGGAGCTGCCGGGCCTCGGGGCTGAGCTCCGCATCGTCCTGGAACAGGGCGGCGTCGACCTGGAGGGCGTGGGCTAGCCCTGCGCGCACTACGTCGGAGGCATCGGTTGTGGCGCCCGTCCGAAGCGCGACGATGTCGCCGGCCGTGACGGTGGACGCGCCCGCATGCTCGTTGACAGCGCGTGCGATTTCCTCGTCGGATGGGGCTTCCTGGCCCACGTACCCGTGCTGGAGGAGGTAATTGATCTTCTCCTCGATCGTCCTGGGTCCGGACGCAGACGGCACGCGGACACCAAAGGAACGGTCCTGCGCGACCAGCAGCTCGCGTTCGGTCACTCTGTAGGCCTTGGCGAGTGGCTTCACGTAGGCATCGCTGAGCCTGCGCCGTCCGGATTCGGCGTTGCCCAGCGGCGCACGGCTCGCGTTGATGATCTCTGCGGCCTGCGCGATGCTCAGTCCGGCGTCGCAACGCAGGAGCTGCAGGTCGGGTGGGCCGTCATGGGGGAAGAGGTCATCGAGTGGCTTGTGCAGCGCCTTAGCGATGGCGGGGAGCTTCTCACCCTTGGGGAAGTCCTGGCCGTTTTCCCATCGCGCTACGGCAGGGCCACTGACGCCCACCATGTCACCCAGCTGCTGCTGGCTGAGATCTCTGCCCCGTCGGACAGCACGTACGTGACTGCCGTCGAACTGACGTGGGGGCACATGGACTCCTGCAAGTGACTGTCTAGGCGATCTGGGCGGCGTCTAGAGCACTGTAATCGACGGCTTGATACATCCGCTCAACTAACGTACTTTCCTGTATCGCACCTGGTGTTCGGGGGCGCCGCGTCTCTCTATGGTGCCAGCCCTTCCACCGCGTGCGCCTCCCGGCCTCACTCGAAGCGGAATCGGCCCAGGTCAGGGCCATGCCATGACCTGTGAGGAGTTCTAGAGCAATCCCTAGGTCTTTCGGCAGGCTCTGCGTATGTTCGTCGTCCCCAGCGGGTCACCAGACCCGCCGGAGGACATGGAGGGGGACTGGATGCACCAGGAACGGACCTTACGGGCTGGGTGAGCCCGGAAAACAGCGACGGCGCCCGAGAGAACCTCTCAGACGCCGGACGCTTCTGGTAGCACGTTCGCCCCGGCAAGGGCGGGAGAGCTACCCATCACCACAGCACCGGACCTTCTCACGGGCACACCGGTGCGATGTTCACAACAGAGGAGAGTGTCGCATGGCGACTGCCCTGCGCAAAAGACCGGAGCGTACGCCCGATCCCACCCCTCGCCAGCAGGGGGGTGCTGTCTGATGGCGCGAATACGGACCATCAAGCCCGAGGCGTTCCTGTCCGAGGACCTGGCCTCGGTCGACGTCACCGCGGTGGTGACCTTCTTCGGGCTGCTCACCCAGGCCGATGACAACGGGCGGTTCCTGGCCCATCCGGCGATCATCGCCGGGGTCCTGTGGCCGCTGCGTGCCGAGCACGCGCCGGCGAACGTCGCCAATGACCTGGAGCAGCTGGAAGCCGCCGGGCTGATCTGCCGCTACACCGGGTGCGACGGGAAGAACTACCTGCACTTCGTGACGTGGGACAAGCACCAGAAGATCGACCGGCCGTCGGCATCGCGCATGCCACGGTGCCCCGCACACCAGGCTCATCACCGCTGCAGCGGCTGCGGCGACGCGGCCTGCCCCGCCTCCTCCACGCCCACCAGGACGTCGGCGCCGGCCACCACTGCTGGGCTGGCAGCTGCCCCCTCGCGGGACTCGACGAATACTCGTCGAGTACTCGATCAGCCGGTTTCGCCCGATTCCGCGCTGACGGCGAACCCGGACCCCGTACCGGTCGGCCTCGGTGCGGCCCCGCGATCCGCTCCGGCGGCCACCCAGGAGTCGCCTTCCGACCTGGCTGGAAAAACCGCAGCTCAGGAGGCATTCGACGAGGGCTCGACACAAATGCGCGAGGGCTCGTCGTCTGGATCTAGGATCTTGGATCCTGGATCAGTACCTACGGGGCGCGAGACGCCAGCGTCAGGCAGCGTCTCGGAGAAGGTGTCCGCGAAGGATCTGGTGGCCGAGTACACCAAGAGCTGCAAGCGGCGCCCCCCGAGCGACACGCTCGGCCTGCTCGGCCGCAAGATCAAGATCCTGCTCGACGAGGACTTCACGCCCAGGGACATCCGCGCCGCCCTGGAGCTGCTGCGGGACAAGGGCCTACACCCGAGCGTCCTGCCCAGCCTGGTGAACCAGGTCGTCAACGCCTCACCGCAGGCGGTCGGCTCCCCCTCGTCCTCCGCCTCCGGCGCGGGGCCATGGGCCAGCACCGGATCCACCTACACGCCCTACCGCAATCCGGCGCCCGCGCCCACCACGTTCGGAGGAAGCCTGTGACCCGCACTCGTCTCGCCGACCCGCAGCTGGCCGTCTCCGACCGTCTGCAGGCCCGCCTCGCCGCCCGCCTCGCCGAGCGCGGCATCGACCCGGCCGCCCCGGTCCTCGCGGACACTCCGGAGCCGATCCCGGCCCTGGAGGCAGCCCAGCGGCGCATCCCGTACGCCTACCGGGACGCCTTCGCCAGCCACCCCGCCGTCATCACCTGGGTTCGGACGATCGTGGCATCCGCGACCGCGCCGAACGCCGATGCACACAACCCGCACTGGGGCAGCGGTGGGCGCCGGGTGATCGCCCGCGGACCCTCGCTGCTGCTCTGGGGGAACACCGGGGCAGGCAAGACCCACGAGGCATTCGGTGCGATCCGCTCGCTGACCGCCGCCGGGTGCGCAGTGCCCTGGCACGCGGTCAAGGCGACCGACCTCTTCGGGCAGATGCGCCAGCGGACCGGTGTGGACGTCGAGTGGCTGCTCCGCAGCATCGTCCGGGTGCCGCTCCTCCTCCTGGACGACCTGGGCACCGCCAAGCCCAGCGAATGGAACGAGGACATCACCTTCCGGCTTCTGGCCTGGCGTGACGAGCACCACCTCCCGACGCTGGTCACCACCAACCTGGCGCCGGTGCGTACCGAGCACATGGACCAGTACCAGCCGGTGCTGCGCGACAAGGTCGGTGACCGGGTGCTCTCCCGGCTGTCCGGGATGTGTACCGGGGTCGAGTTCGACGGCCCGGACCGCCGTTTCCTGCGCGACTGACCGGCCCTTCCGCACCCTCTCCCCCTTCGGGGCGGCCCCGTAGCCGCTCCCCTGCCCTGCCTCTCCGCCGGGACGCACCCACACCACTTGACCGCTGGTGTGCCGCGCTGCCGCCCGCCGGCCCCTGAGGCGTACCCGGAGAAACATCCCATGCGCTACATCACCGCCAGCGTCCCTCCCACCGACCTCCACGGCGTCGCCGATATCAGCTGGCACGCCCGGGCCACCTGCAACGGGGTCGACCCCTCCACCGCAGACGAGCTCTTTTTTCACACACCCAACGACGACTACGCCATCGCGGAGGCGAAGGAGATCTGCAGCTGGTGCCCGGTCCGCCGCGAATGCTTCAACTACGCCCTGGACAACGAGATCAAGGAGGGCGTCTGGGGCGGCCTGACCGAGGCCGAGCGCGTGACCTGGCACGACCAGGTCGAGAACCGACTGGACTACAGCCGGGTGAAGGCGGTGATCGAAGGCCGGGACGTCCAACTGAGCCGACTCGAGCGCAAGACCCTCACCCGCTACGCGAGCGCCCAGGGCTGGAGCCCGACCCGCCTGGCCCACTCCCTCCAGATCGGTGTCGAGTGGGCCCGTGACCTGCTCCGCGTGGAGGCCCGCGCCATCGAGAACCGCGACAACCACAACCTCGCCTCGGACCCGAATCCGGTCGAGACCGCCCGGCAGGCCGCCCTCGACGGGCAGCAGCCCCCGCTCTCCGGCCAGGCTCACGACGGTGACGGTCCCGAGCGCGACCGGAGCATTCCCCGTCAGGACAGGCGGGGCAAGGTCGTAGCGCGGAAGTCGAGGCCGGTGGCTCGTCACGTGCAAACGCAGGCCCTGATCAACAACCTCCGGGAGGCCGTATGACCACCCCCGGCACGGGACCCAGGCCCAGGAGGAGCACCGAGTCCACGGAGCGGTTCACCCTCGCCGCCGCCGGCGCCGTCATCGCGGCCTTGACCGCCGCCGCCTTCTGGTTGAGTTACGCGCACCTGGCCGAGGTCGCCGGGCAGCACGGCCTGGCCAAGTCACCCGAGCGGCAGTGGGCCTGGCCCGGCACGCTGGATGCCTTCATCGTCATCGGCGAGCTGCTGATGCTGCGGGCGGGACTGCGCAAGGTCACCGACTGGTGGGCCGTGGCCCTCACAGCCATCGGATCGATCGGCTCCATCGCGCTCAACGTCGCCGGCGTCGGCGGGACCGGCACCGACCCGGTCCCCGTGCTGGACTACGTCGTCGCCGCCGTCCCGCCCACCGCCGCACTGCTCGCCTTCGGTGTGCTGATGCGACAGATCCACCAGCACGTCGCCACAGCCGACGACCGGGCTCCACTCCCCACGGAGGCCGTCCCCGAAGGCGCCATGACCTTCCGGACGGCGATTGGGGACCAGCCTTCCGCACAGTCAGGGGACGGTAACGGGACCGCGGTCCCCGCCGGTGGGGACGCGGAGGAACGTTCTGGTGTGGACCGAACGAGCACGGTCCCCGAGCAGAGGCACGGTCCCCAAACGGTCCCCGACCCGGCGATCCCCACCGGCCTCGATACGGCGGAGGCACCGGGGACCGTCCCCGGCCTGGGGACCGGGGACCACCACAACGGGGACCGGCCAGACACGGTCCCCGCGCAGAACCCGGGTCCCCACGCGGTCCCCGTCCTCCAAGGGGACCGTCCCAAGGGGACCGACGGTCCCGAACACGGGGACCGTCCCGGTGCCAGCGCCCCTGCGGGGACCGGCAACGAGCCCCGCACGGTCCCCAACATCAAGGCCACCAGCGGGGACCGGGGTGGCCACGCGCCCGCAACGGTGCGGAACAACGGCGTCAGCGGGGACCGTCCCCGACACGACCGCACCTCCTCGGTCCCGGGGACCGGGGACCGCAAGGGGACGGTCCCCGGGACCGAGACTGACGGTCCCCGTCCCCATCCCGCACCGGACGGGGACCAGGACGACGCCGGTGACCGTGACGGGGACCGGGGCAACGCCGACCCCGAGGACCCGCCGGCAAAGTCGCACCGGGGACCGGTCCCCAAACCGAGCCGGGGGACGGGGAACCGCGTACCGGAGCGGTCCCGCAAGGGACCGGGACCGCGGTCCCGGTCCCGCCTCACCGAGGACGAGATCGTCGAACGGCTGCGTCCCCACGTGCGGACCGCACTTGAACGGGACGGCAACGAGTCCGTCACCCGCGTGCAACTGCGAGCGATCATGCGCGCCAAGCAGATCCCCGTCCGCAACGACCGCCTCACTCCAGTCCTCGCCCGACTGCGCGACGACAACACCAAGACGAGGAGCCCCCGGTGAAGACGTGCCCCCGCTTCACCCGCATCCGTGCCGACTTTGAGCGGGACATCCACTACCTCGGCAACCACGCTGCCCGCCACCCGGGCACCGCCCCGGCGAAGACCAGCGCTCGAACCGCCCTCGGCACCAAGCAGCGCATGGCCGAGGCCCTCACACGGCACTACGCGCACTGCCCCGAATGCGGATGACCACCCCATAACGGCAGACGGATCGCCGCCTGAGGCGCTCCAAAGGGCGGCCCGGACTTCTGCCGGGCCGCCTGCCGTTCGGGCAGCAAGCTCCCGAACGTCCCCACCACGCCCCCGACCGAACCAGCACCACGAGGACCCGGACCCGATGACGAACCCGCCGAACAGCGCAACCACCGTCCCAGAGCCGCCGGACAACAACTCGCTCTCGCGGCGAGCAAGTTGGGACGGAAGCGTAGCTTCCGTCATTCCCGCTCCCGAGGGGGCGGGAGGGGACCTGCACCAGGGGGCGCAGGTCCTTCTGGCTTCGACCGGGGGCGGATCGAAGCCAGAGCAGGAGGAGAAGCCGTCCCAGCGTCGTAGTCGCCGTGACAGTGCCGACCGCGCCCGACAGCGCCCTCGACAGCCGCGCGAGAAGAAGCGCCTGCACCAGCCCAATACCCGCTTCAACGACGCCGAGTTCTTGCTGATCAAGTCCGCCGCCGCTCGGTGTCACCTGTCCGTCGCCGGTTTCCTCGCCCGTGCCGCTCTCTCCGCCGCCCGCGACCTCGACCGCACCAGCGCCGAGATCGCCGACGAGCGTGAAGTGATCACCGCTCTGTTCGAGAGCCGGCGCAGGCTCGGCTGGGCCGGCAGCAACCTGAACCAGGTCTCCAAGGCCTTGAACTCCGGTGCTGACGTGCCGCAGCTCGAAGCGGCGCTCGCTGCCATCGGGCGGGCCGCCGAGACCGTTCATGAAGCCGCAGCGCAGCTGATCGCGCGGCGCGCGTCGTGATCCCCAGCGTCAACGATCCCGGATCGCGGACCATCGGGCTCCTCGCCTACCTGTACGGGCCCGGCAAGCACGAGGAGCACACCGACCCACACCTCGTCGCGTCCTTCGACGGCATGTCGCCCGATCCCGGCCGGGACCCGAAGGCCACCTTGAAGGACCTCCAGCAGCTCCTCGACCAGCCCGTCGAGGCCCTCCCGGAGCATGCCCGGCCCGCCAAGCACGTGTGGCATACCTCCGTGCGCGCCACCGCGGACGACCGGGTCCTGTCCGACGCGGAGTGGGGCGAGATCGCCCGCCGGATCGTGGCCGCCACCGGCATCGATCCGGGCGACGGCGAGCCGGCCTGCCGCTGGGCCGCCGTACGGCACGCGGACGACCACATCCACATCATCGCCACCCTGGTGTGCGAGGACGGCAGCCGGCCCGACGACTTCCGCTCCGGCAAGCGGGCCCAGGCCGAGTGCCGCCTCATCGAGAAGGAGCTCGGCCTGCACCAGGTCGCGCCCGGTGACGGCACCGCAGCCCAGCGCCCCACCAGCGCCGAACGCCACAAGGCCGAGCGCCAGGGCCGCGAGCGCACCGCCCGGGAAGAACTGCGCGAGACCGTGCGCCGCGCGGTGGCCGGTACCCATAACGAGGGGGAGTTCTTCGACCGCCTCGCCGCTGCCGGCCTGCTCGTCCACAAAAGGGTCGCACCGTCCGGCGACCTCCTCGGCTACAAGGTTGCGCTCCCCGACGACCGGAACAAGGACGGGGAGCCGGTGTTCTATCCCGGTGCGCGGCTCGCCCCGGACCTGTCCCTGCCCCGGATCCGCGAGCGCTGGACGGCCGCGGTGTCCCCCGGCCAAGACAGCGAGGTCGTCACCGCGGACGCTCCGCTGCGCTTGGTGCCCGGCCCTGCCTCCGCACGGCGGGCCGCAACGACCGCCGCGTGGCAGGCGGTGCTGGTCTTCGACGACGGCGACGACGGCGTGATCTCCGCCCATATCGCGGCGGCCGGCGAGGTCCTGGACGCGCTCGCCAAGACCTCCGCCGCACACACCCGCAAGCAACTGGGCGAGGCCGCCATCGCGTTCGAGCGGGCATCGCGCTCCCACGTCCGGGCCGCACGCGGCCATGACCGAGCCCTGCGCCAGGCCGCCCGTGACCTCGTCCACGGCGGACCGGCACTCGGCCGCGGTGAGGACGGGGCGAGCACCGCGATGCTGATCGACATGGCGTTCTTCCTCGTCACCGCCGCCGCGGCCTGGCACGGCAGGAAGGAGCACGCCCAGCAGGCCGCTTCTGCCCTCCAGGCCGCCGAACACCTGCGCGCCGCCTACCAGGCAGCATCCGGCCACCCCATGGCCGTACTGCACCAACGGGGCCGCCTCCTGCCCCCCGCGCTCCAGCGGCGGCATGCCGCCGTCCTGCGCGAAGCGGTGCCGGAGCTCGCCGATCAGGTCCTGGCCGAGGCGGGCTGGCCGGCGCTCGCCTCCACCCTCGCCGACGCCGAGGCGGCTGGGCACGATGCCGCTGAACTACTCGTGCAGGCCACTGGACGAAGGGAGTTGGACACCGCGTCCTCGGTCAGTGACGTACTGGTGTGGCGGCTGCGCCGTCTTGCCGGGCTCCCCGCTGACGCGTCCGCGATGCCGCTCCACAGCAGTTCCACCGGTAAGCCGTCGCTTTCGCACACGAGCGGCCCCGCAGATGTCCGCCAGGACAGCCGTGATCGGGGCCGTGGACATTGAGAGTTTCTAGAGTGGAACGACGACAGGGGCGTGGTGCACGATCTATGGTGCCCGGCAGGACAAGGACGAGGGGGGAACCTTATGTTCGGACGCAATCGCGAACGACGAGAACGACTCGAAGCCCAGAAGCGGTGGGAGGCGTGGACCGCGGGTCACGTCGAGCCGCCGCTGGGCCCGGACCACCAGGAGCCGGCGGCCGTGCCGGTCGTGGACGACTTCCTGCCGCCCGACCTGCGCCTGCCGACGCGCGAGGAGCTGGCCGGGATGCTGATGACCCACGACTTCCCACTCGTCCTCGACGGCGAGGTCCGCGCCTGCTCCGAGTGCGGCGCGTACCGAAAGTGGATCGTCGCCAGCACCCCCGATGGGGTGTGGCTGCGGTGCCCAGCTGGCCACGAACAGGTCGAGCCCCGGCTCGACGCGACCTGGTACAACCGCACCAGCGGGCCCACCACTGGACACCACGCCACCTACGAGGAATGCCTGCGCCACCTCGGCCACTGACCCCAACCCCTGACACCCATAACGCCGGAGGAGAACCCCACGGGGGTCCGGCCGTCAGACCCGCACGACCACAACAGGGGTTCACATGCGCATCCGCGCCATCGCCACCAGCCTGACCGTTGCCGTCTCCCTCGCCATATCCGGGTGCTCCGGCAGTACGCCCGCAGACTCCGCCTCCCCCCTCGGGAAGCCGTCGGGGCAGACCAAGTCCGGCGCCCCAGCGTCCAGCACCCCCCTGTCCGCTTCCACGCTCGCCGGGCGCCTCCTCGCCGAGGCTGATCTCAGCCAGGACTACACGCGCAAGCCCGAGAAGACCGCCCGTCACGACGACACGACGGTGATCGGCTGCCCCGCACTGGAACAGCTCGGCGGTGACGCCGCCGCCGGCGGAAGCCTGGACTTCCCGAACAAGGCGACGGCCACGTTCCTCTACAGCGGCAGCACCGGCTCCGAGATCTCCGAGGAGCTCTACAGCGATACCGCGCCCAAGCTGACCGCCGGCACGAAGCGCATCTTCGAGGCGATGACCGGCTGCCCCGTCTACCAGCTGGTGATCGGCAGCAAACCCGTGAAGATCGCCACGCAGAAGCTGACTGCCCCAGCTCTGGGCGACGAGGCCTGGAGCCAGCTCATCACCTTCACCGCCGGTGGGCAGGACAGCATCGTGAAGCAGACCACCGTCCGCACCGGGAGCATCCTGCTGGTCGTCTCCGGATCACCGGCCCTGGTCGACTCCCACGTGGAGAAGGCCCTCGCCAAGGCCAGCACCGAAAGCTGACCGCACCGTCTGTACGGCCCCGCCGCTCCTCCAGGACCGGCGGGGCCGACCTGCATGCCGTGGGCCGCCGGAGCGGACATGGGCACTTGGAGGGTGGTACGCGTCAGGCCCGGTTCCCGTCTCCTGGTGGATTGGGAACCGGGCCTGACCGGCTGGCGACGCATGCTGGAGGGTGGTCACCCCGTGCTCAGGGTGGCCAGAGCCGCTCGGTGGATCTCCCAAGGCGGCCCGCGGCTCGTTACACCTCGCGTTGCGGGGCGGGCAGTGCGGTCGCGCTGCCGTCGGCGAAGGGGCGCTGGATGCCGAGGAGCCGGTCGCTGTGGACTCGGGCATCGGTGATGCGGTCCTCGCCGGGCAGATAGACGACGAGGTCGACGTGGCTCTCGCGGCGGTGCCGGGAGACGGCGACCACGTGGTGGGCTTCGGCGCAGCCAGAGATCGTGTACCGGTCGCCCGGCTCCAGCAGCCACGCCCGTTCCTCGAAGGCACCGTGAACATCGACCGCCCATACGGCGGCGTGCGCGCGCATTTCGGGCAGTGTGTACATCTGGCGGAAGGTCTCCTCCTCGGCCCACAGCCGCAGACAGGCAGGGCACTCGTGCGCACCGGGATCCGCAACGGTGGGCTGCCGTTCACCGCAGTACATCTGGCCGGTGGCGCTGTTGCGGCGGTGGCCGAAAGCGAGGGGGCCAGCGCCTGGTGGAGTCCACAGCAGACTGTCGTCGCTGTGACACGGCTCGGCCACAGGCAGGATGAGTCCGCCCGCTCGCCCGCGCAGTGCCTCCAGCGTCTTGGTGAGGTGAGCGCAGTTGGCGCAGGCCCGCTTGCCGGTAGCGCGCCGATAGTCGAGGGTCTTGGCCGCAGTAGCCGAGGAGGTGGCCGGGGATCGGACGGTGGGCTGCTGCACTCCTTCCCGCACCAGCTGCGGGCCGGGCCTCGAACTCGCCAGGGTGGGACGGGGTATCGGCGGAGAGCACTTGTTCCGTGACGGTCGTATCCCTACGACACATGAGTCGCTGGCATGGGGAACGGCGCAGTTCGGGGCCACCATGGCGGACGCCAAGCGGCCCTGGTCACGGCCGTGAACACCGACGGGCTGCAGCGACCACGGCAAGGGTGGCGCGGGGAACGATGCCGAAACTTCGATTCGCCGTCGATCGTTCCTGCCCGAACGCCCTTCCAGTTGCCTGGCCTCCACAGGGGTGATCTTCTGAAGGAGGGGAGGCTCCCAAGAGAGGCTTCCATGGGACGTTCAATCGCGATCTCGATCGGCGTCGCGAAGGTCACGAATGCGGACGCGTATTTTCCCGTTCTGCATGCCGCCCCAAGAGACGCTGAAGCCTTCGCCGCATGGGCGGAGCGCCAAGGCTTCGAGGCCACCACATTCACCGACGCGCAAGGGCCGGTACGCCTAGAGGACGTGGTCAGGCCCATAGCAGCCGCGATCAAGGACGCCGAGGCCGGACTGGTCAAGCGACTCTTCGTCTACTTCGCGGGGCACGGACTGGACAACGGTACTGGGCAGGACTGCTGGCTACTGAGCGATGCCGTCAGCGATAATGTCCCGCCCTCGCAGGCTGTCAATCTCACGTTGAGTAAGCAGAACGCTTGGCAATCTTGGATTCGGCACGTGGTGTTCATCAGCGATGCTTGCCGAACGCAGTCAAACAGGTGGAGGATCACCGGATCACCTCTGATCGGGCTGCCGACGGAGCCGAGCAAGGTGACGGTTCAAGGGCGAGAGATCGACGTCTTCTATGCCACACGCCCCGGAGCCGATGCCCAGGAGATTCCCCCCGGGGATGATCCGGAGACACATGGCTACGGCTTGTATACGCGCTACCTAATGGAGGCCCTGTATGGCCAGGCTCCCAACGCAATTATCGATACGCCAGGGGGGGAGTCCGAGCGTGCTGTCACTTCACATGAGCTTCGTGATGACTTGTACGAAAGGTTGCCTTGGGCAGACGAGGAACCATGTCTCATCCAGCGCCCAGAGGCGGAGCCTTCTTCCAAATGGAAGCCACACGTGATCGCCTGGATTGACGACGGGCAGGAAGCAGCTACACGATTGTCCCAGGAAGCAGAGCACAGCAAGTTTGCCACCCCACATCAGCGACGAGCCGCAATCCCTGACCCGGACGGCGAAGAACAATTTAACCCGGAGCCTGAAGAGCCCGCCCTACTGGCCGAGGTAGCCGCGAATCGCCAGAGTTCAGCGATCGCGCGGAGACAGTTCTTTGCACACGCTGACACGGCTTCACCTCGCGCCCAGAAGATGGGTCCCGAGAACGGCGCCCACGCCGGCGTTACTGTTCTCGGTGCTCAAATCGGCAAGGTGCTACTCAAAAACGAAAGGGTGGCTCCTTACATATTCAGCGAGGATCGCACACACGGTCTCGGCCGCAATGAGCGAGCAGGACCCGCTTTGCTTCTCCTAAAGCAAAGCGGGGAAACTGATCCAACATGGGCAGCAACCACAATTCTGCCGAACCGGCTCACACAAATCCGCGTGGGGCCTAATGGCGTCGAGCACGTGGCCTACCTGAGTCTCGAAGACCACAATGATCCGGAAGTCGTGGCCTGGGCCACAGCTCGGGCTCGATGGGGGTCCCCCTTCTCCGAACATCCGAGGGTTAAGGCCGCACTGTGGGAGGGATTTGACCCAACCCTCGCAGTGCTATTCGCGCATTCGATGAGCTCGCTTGGGAAGATAAAAGAAGTACAGCGACTGCTCCAGCATCTACAAATTAACGCACAACCGATACCCTTCGACGTCGCATTGATTGCGCGGAATCAAATGCCGTACGCAAAGGAGGTTGTGCCAGGCTATCCGCTGACTGCTCGCGGTTGGCATATTCTGTCTCAGGTGAAATATGGTGGGGTTCTATCGAAATTGGCACTTCCCCACCTAGCCCCAGCCTTCTGGACCACACTAATCGACCCCTCGCCAACACTACTGCGATTCCTTCTCACTTCCGACGGCTAACCCCACCCAGTTCTTACCGAGAAGACGGAAGGCGATCTCCCATGCGCCTCGTATTCATCCACGGTCGAGCTCAGGGCTCGTCGAGCAGCGAGAAGATCGAAGAAGACTGGCTTCGAGCTGTAAAAATCGGCTGCACAAAATCCGGAGCTCAGCTGCCATCCGACCTGGACATCAGGGTTCCGTTTTATGGCAAATACCTTGATGAGGCGACTGCGGGCACCCAACAAAGGCAGACGGTTAGTCGCGGTGACGGGCCCCAGAACTCCTTCGAAGCGGAGACCATACTTGCGCTGGCCAAACAAGCCGGCATCAGCGTAGAGGAAATAACCGCCGAAATGCAAGACCCGGAAGTTCTACGAGGGCCAGAAAACTGGCGTTTGACGCTAGCGGCAATGCGACTTCTCAGTCGGCGCGCCCCCTACATAACCGAGTCGTATATTCGAAAATTCACTGCCGATGTGCATACGTATCTAACGCGACCCAAGGTTCAACAGCAAGTAAATACGATGATCAGCGAGGCCCTCGGTGAAGGACCTGCGGTCATGATTGGGCACTCTCTCGGCTCTGTCGTAGCCTATTGCACGCTGGCTTTCCATAAATCCCCCCCAACTGTTCCGCTCCTGGTTACCGTGGGGTCTCCGCTTGGCATTCCCACTATCAAGTCATACCTCCCCAAGCCTCTCGGACCGCCCCCCGGAGTCAAAGTGTGGTACAACGCCTCTGACAAACGCGATCCTGTCGCGCTATTTCCTCGACTTGAACGCGAACACTTCCCGGCAGAGGTCATAAACACC
Organism: Streptomyces sp. NPDC051364; assembly: GCF_040682115.1. NCBI lineage: Bacteria > Bacillati > Actinomycetota > Actinomycetes > Kitasatosporales > Streptomycetaceae > Streptomyces > Streptomyces sp. NPDC051364. The sequence continues at coordinate 286,201 of NZ_JBFBAH010000007.1, forward strand.
AGTGATGTAAAGAACCCAAAGGAAGATGCGCACGGAATCGCCGGCTACCTCAGCGACCAGTTTGTAGCGGGGCAAATTGCGGCGGCCCTTTCGCGGGAATGAGCCGCACATGACGGGTGATTCAGTTGAACCAGCCCGCAGCCTGTACTGGCGGGCGGGGGTTATTCCGACCGTGCACTATTCCCCCTTCTTCTGGGCTTGCTGCTGCCCGCAGCTCAGTCCGCCAGGTAAACAGTCACATCGCTAGACACGCCAGGGCCATCCAGATACTTCGCTGTCAGCGCTCCCGCGAAGATTCGATGAACCAGGCCTCCTGGGGCTTCGCCGAGCACGGCTGAACAGTCGGGGTCCAGGTACGGCTGGCCGAGACCTGGCAGCTGGGGTCCTGCTATACGCGCACTTCAGATGACCCCCGCCGCGTGTCGGAACGATGCTCGCTGCCATCGTCAGCACCCGCTTACACAGCCCGAGCGCCCTCCGGCACGGCCGTTGAGTCCCGGCGTTGCGCGGTGGGGATGACTGCATTCCGGTGAACTCTTCGCCCGATCGGAAAAGAAGCGTCGTATGCGACAAGGTTTCGCATTTGAGCCATGCGAGCTTGGATCGATCTGTTCAAGGCAACCGCCGTCGCAGCTCGCTTCCGGGGCTGAGGCGTTTCGTGCTCGATCTGTTGTCGACAGCCGAGGAGGCCAGTATGGGAGTCAGGGACACCCGAAACGCGCTCGACGAGAACGACCCTTCCTTCCGCGACGCGCGAGGGGTCGAGATCACCGTCACCGCCGGCCGTGCGAAGGTGCACATCGCGGCGCGCAACGGTCAGCTGTACGTGAACGCAGACCGCATCGAGGACGCTGACACCGAGGTGGCGTCGTTTGCCGTCGACGAGGGCGACGGCGAGGCCGGCCTGTCCGAGGTCGCGGTCATTAGCCAGATCAATGAGGCCTGAGGTCCCGAGCCACGTCGACCTGGACTGCACGATCGCGCCGTCCACGTCGATGGATCTCGCGTCCTTGCTCAGCGACGTGCGCTCTGCCGGTGTGTGGGACAACGCGTACAAGCTCTGGCAGGGGGCCGTCGACCCTGCAGACTTCATCAACGCGGAAGAGATCGAGCGGTTGCTCACCGCGAGTCTGATTCGCTGGCCGTACTTCATGGTCCTTCAGGACGGGCACCGGCCGGACCCCGCTAGCTATACCGTCGCCCGCGACGTTATCGGGCAAAGCCGCGGGGGGTTCGCCGACGCCGCGAAGATCCGCCGCCTGATGCAGCAGGGTGCCACCCTCAAACTGAGCCAGTTGTCGGACTGGCACCGCCCGACCCGCGAGGCGGTGCGGACGATCGAGAAGGTCATTCCCGCCGCCGTGGCGACGTACGTCTTCTGGACGCCCCCCGGACAGCGAGGAATGCTGCCGCACCGGGACGCCTCACACGTCCTCGCATTGCAGATGGAGGGCCGCAAGGAGTGGCGTCTGTACGCCCAACCCGGCCAGATCGCGAGCACCGCAGGTCTGGACGTCGACGCCCGCTACCCCAGCCACACCGTCGTGCTTGAGCCTGGCGATGCCCTCTACCTGCCACACGGCTGGCCACACGACGCGAACGCCGTCGACGGCTCCTCGCTGCACCTGACCTTCACGCTGACCGAGCCGACGCCGGACGACCTGATCGAAGCGGTGCTTCGGCGCTTCTGTGTCCAGCACCACGACCTCGTCCACCGCCACCACGCGCGGACGCTCCAGCAGAAGTCCGAGGAAGTTCGGGCGGCGTTGGCCGCAGTGATCGACGGCTACGATGCCGACTCCTGGCTCGAATCGGCTCTCTCCGAGATCCGGAAGGCGGTCGGATGACCAACAGAACCGTCGAAGCCCCCGCACAGCCCACCACGCCCCTTCGCCTCGAAGACTTCGTCGGCGACGTCGACCACTTCTTTACCGAATACTGGGCACGCGAACCCGCATTCCTTCGTGCACAAGCGGACTTGACCACGCTCATCAGCGAACAGGAGATGTGGGACGAGCTGGAATGCGGATTGCTGAGCCGTCCGTACTTCACTGTCTTCGACCACGGCACCCGCGCTGCCATCGCCGACATCACCACAACACGCACCGTCGTGGGCCATGAACTGCAGGGCTATGCAGACCCGGTCCAGATCCGACAGCGCTTCGCCGCCGGCGGCACGCTCAAGTTCAGCCAGGCAGAGCACTGGCATCCACGAATCCGTGCACTCGTCAAGGGGCTGGAGTCACGCTTTCACGGTGGACTGGAGGCTTTCGTCTTCCTCAGTCCCCCGGACCGGACCGCTATGTCGGCGCACACCGACGGCGCGCACGTGTTGATTCTTCAGGTCTCCGGCACGAAGGATTGGGTGCTGGGACGCCTTGACAGGACGTCGCACAGCGACTCGACCCTCCATGAGGGCGAGATCCCACCTAGGCTCCGGATGGAGCGGACGCTCCGGCCGGGTGACGTGCTGTACATGCCGCACGGGTGTCCGCACTACGCCACCGCACGCAGCGGCAACTCGATCCACGTCGCAATCACCGTCGAGGAGCCCACCTCAGTGGACCTAGCGAGCGTCTACCTCGCGGGCCTGCTCGGCGACCGGCGCTACGATGCCATCTCCGCGAACCACCACACCGAAGGAACTCTCGCAACGATCGAGCGACTACGCTCCGCCCTGGGGTCGTTCCTCGCCGATAGCGAGAGCTCGGACGTCCTCGACAAGGCGGTCAACCTGCGCCGGACGCACAGGTGAGCACATCCGCAGTGGCAGCGCGCAATGACATGCGGACCTGCCCCGTCGCCGAGACACGAAGCCGTCTCGAACGGCTAATCGCGGCACGCGGTATCACGAGGGTCGCGGAGCTCACCGGGCTCGACGTGCTCGGAGTCCCGGTCTTCTCTGCGATCCGCCCCGCGGCGGCGACACTCGTCGCCAGCGCCGGAAAGGGACACGACCCGGACGCGGCGTGGGTCTCCGCAGTCATGGAGTCCCTGGAGGTCCGCGCGGCCGAGCAGTACCGGCCGCCGGTCGCGGCGCGTGGCACCGCTAGGCTCGTCGAAGCCGGTTACGGCGTCCGTGGACTCGCCCTCCATCCACTTTCGCTCGTCGACGACACGACGACACTGGCGTGGACCCAGGCCCTCGACCTCCGGAGCGGCGAGCCGAGCCTGGTACCAGCCACTGCCGTGGGCCTTCGCGGCTGGACCGGGGACTCGTGGTGCCCGCCGCTGTTCGTGACGACAAGCAACGGTCTCGCTGCCGGTAACGACGTCGACGAGGCCACCGCGCACGCGCTGCTGGAGCTGATCGAGCGCGACGCCCTCGCCCATGCCGACGGCGCGACCCGCACGGCGGTGGCGCCGCACTCGCTCGGCGAGGGCGCCTCGCGACTCGCCCACCAGGTCGCGGCGGCGGGCGGCGTACTCGAACTCGAACGCCTCACCAGCCTCCTCGGCACCGCCGCGTTCGTCTGCTACCTCACGCAGGAGGAGATGCCACAGGTCTTCGGCGGCACGGGATGTCACGTCGACCCAGCAATCGCCTCCGAACGCGCGATCCTCGAAGCGGTGCAGAGCAGGCTGTCCTTCGTGAGCGGGCTCCGCGACGACCTCGACGCGACCTCCTATCGACCGTCCCTCACCGCCACCGCACGGCGCTCGCCCCGGCCCGTGATCGACTTGGCTCCCCAGTGGAAGAGCGCTACCAGGGCCTCGGCTCGCGACGTGTGCGACCGGTTGACCGCCGTGATCGCCCAGCATACGGAGCGCCCTATCCTACGGGTCGACTTGACGCCCCCCGACGAGCCCTTCCCCGTAGTCGTGCAGATGTTCGCGCCGGGCCTTCGACGCTCGCCCTCGGCGCCGTCCCCGCCCCCTGACGAGAAGTTCCGGCCATGAGACGCCGCTGTTTCGCCTTCATCGGTCCCTCGCTCGCGGCGGGTGACCGTCCTGTGCTGCCGGGCGTGGCATACAGGCCGCCCGCGCGCCATGGCGATCTGTTCGGCCTCGGCCTTCGACGTGGCGACTCCGTGCTCGTCGTCGACGGTCTATACCAACATGTCGCCCCACTGCGGCACAAAGAGATCCTCGCCGCACTGGCTGGCGGCGTACGCGTCTACGGCGCGGCGAGCTACGGGGCGCTGCGCTCGGCGGAACTCGCGGACCATGGCATGGTGGGCGTCGGCCGTGTTGCGGCGGGGTACCGCAGCGGTGAACTGACCTCGGACGCGGATGTCGCGGTGCTCCACAGCGACGACGAGGCCTGCCGCCCATTCACGATTGCACTGGTATCCCTCCGCACGGCCGCCCGCGCCCTCGCGGAGGTCGGCCGGATCGACCATGCCGCAGCGGACGGGGTGATCGCGATCGGCTCCGATCTTCACTACACCGAGCGTGCGCCCCGGGCACTTCGAGCCCGGGCGGCGGACGCCAACGTTGGTGAGGCGATGGACCTGACGCTGGCCGAGCTCATGGCGGGGCGCGACATCAAACGACAGGACGCGCTGGAAGGACTACGACGCCTCGGCAGAGGGGCCAGCGACAGCGATGCCCCCTCAGCGACACGCTGGGACTCCTCGTTCGGGGCCGAGACAGCGTTTGAGTACATGCCGGTCCCGGCCAGCAGGGTCACCGGCCGGCAGCTGCTCGCCTGCCTCCAGGTGTTCGCGTCCGATTATCCCGAGCGCCACCGCGCATACGTCTACCGGATGGCGCGGGCATCGTCGTCGGGCCCTGGCGCTGGGTCTGTCCTCACCTCGGCAGGGTTCGACGTCCCTGCCGTGGCTGCCGGACGCTACGCAGGCAGGACGCGGGCGACCGAGCACTGGTCGCGGGAGGAGCGGGCCCTGGTCCGGACGTTCCGGCTGCCGCCGGGTCGCTGCGTCTACAAGGACCTCCCTCCCGAAGCCCTCGGCGGACAATCACTGGCCGAAGTCCTCGAATGCTCTGCGGATCTCGTGCCCCCGTATCCCGTCGAACGGCGGCTCACAGGTGCGGCTCTTGCCAGGCTCTGGGGTGCGGCGACTGATGAAGAACTTCTTTTGTCGGCACTGGAACGGGGATTCCGGGACCTTACCGAGGCGGTTGCCGTCGGCCGGACCCTCGATCTGTCACTGGGTGCTACCCGGTGACACCACCCTCTGCGTCGGGAGTCGTCGAGCGATTGGTCCGCGCGCCCAGGTTCTCCGCCGTCGAGGCCTACGACGGCGCGACCATCGTGATGCGCGCCGACGTGGCGAGCCGGCGCATCGACCGGCTCCTGCCGGTGCTGCGCTGCTACCGCCTTGAAAAGAGCGAAACCTGGTCGGTGGCATGGTCGGTCCGCGGGTACGCGGCGGCGCTCATCGAAGACTCCGCGGTGGCGTATGCCACGGTGCGCGCGGGCGGACATGAAATTCGTCGACGGGAGGCCACCGGCGAGGACGTCTCGTGGCAGGTGCTGCCCGGGCAGCTCGGAGCCATGGCCTTCGACCCCGCCACAGGGGACCTGGCCTGCACGGCACGGATGACGGGTACCGAAAACGGCGCACGTCGTCCGACTGCATTCACGCGATCGGACGCGGCATGGTTCGACGACCAGAGTGCGGCACTCGGCACCGCACGGCACGGCGTCGGTGTCTGGCGCGTGTGCGTGTTGCGGACTGAGTTATCGGTCGTCCCCGTCGCCGTCTCCGACGATGTCACCTTGACCGGCGAGCTCGCATGGTTGAGCGGCGGGAGACTGGTGCTCGGGGCCGCCCGATATCTGCGCGACGGGAGACGACGGTTCGGGCTGCTTGTGGCTGATCCCGGCCATGGACCGCGTGTCGTCTTCGACGCCGAACTCGACCTGACCGGGCCGGTCGCCGCGCCGGACGGCAGCAAGTTGGCCTGTGTCGGCACGACAGTACCGACCGGGCACGAGCCGGTGATCCAGAAGCCCTGCCTGCTCACCGACGGCGACGCCGTGTCCACCCTCGACACCGGGGACGACCGGTGGCATCGGCCCGTCGGCTGGGCCGACCCGTCACGGCTCTGCTGCATTGCCGAGGACGGAGCGCGGCGGACACTGATCGTCCACAATCTCGCGACGGGCGATCGGTCGGCAGTGGGCTTGTCGGCCTCGGTGGTCGACGCGGCTCCTACCGCGATCGGCTCTGCCGTCATCGTCTCGTCCCCAGGAACACCACCCGTGCTCGGCGTCGTCGATCACGCCAGCGGGGCACTCGAGGAAGTCCAGCGCACGCCGGGGATCGAGACGCCCGGCCGCCTGCGGCGCGTCCCGCTCGCGGACGGCGAGACTGGTCTATCTCTCTCCGCGTGGCTGTGCGAGCCGCCGGGCCCACCGAGGGCGCTCGCGGTGGTGTTCCATGGCGGGCCTCTCAAGAGCTGGACGGACTGGCCCTGGCGGTGGAACCCCTGGCCACTCGTCGCCGCCGGACTCACGGTGGCACTCGTCGACCCTCCCATGTCCTTGGGCTATGGCTCTGCGGCTGTGGCGGCTGGTTGGCGTCGGTGGCGCACCGGCATCGCGGAGGTCGCGGCGCGGCAGGTATGCGAGGTCCGCCGCGTCACGGCTCTCCAGGACGCGCCACTCGTGCTGCTCGGCGGGAGCTTCGGCGGCTACCTGGCGCTCGCCACTGCCGCGGTGCTCCGTCCCGCCCTGGTCGTGGCGCATGGTAGTCCGGGGGACCTCCGTCAGGTCGCGTCCGTGAGCGACGTCGGGTGGCAATGGATCCGCGAGTACGGCGATCCCGACACCGAGCGGGATCGCTACGACGAGCAGAGCCTGCCAGCCGCCGGTATTCCGCCGGGGACGCGGGTGCTGCTCTCGCATGGCGTCAATGACGAGCTCGTCCCGGCTGGCGAATCCGTGCGGATTCATCGTTCTTTGGTCCGGCAGGGCATCCGGAGCGAATTGGTGCTCTTCCCCGGGGAGGCACACCCCGTTTCTCAGCCGAGCAATCTCACGGCCTGGTTCGCCTGGATCCTCGGTGCATGCAAGGAGGAACTCGGCAACCGCCGCCCGGCGCAGGGGTCCACGTGACGAGCGAGCCCGTGACCCGGTCGACGCTCGTACGCGGCATGGCCGAACTGGGGGTGGGCGAGGGCCGTACCGTGCTGGTCCATGCGTCACTTTCGCGATTCGGCTACGTGGTCGGCGGCGAGCACACCGTCTGCCTGGCGTTGGAGGAAGCGCTCGGGCCTCGGGGGACAATCGTGATGCCCGGGTTCTCACCCCAGCTCGTTCACCCCGCAGCATGGCGCCCGGCCCGTCTTAACGGGGCCGATCCCGGCGCACTGGCCGACGACATGCCCTCCTTCGACCGCGCTTCGACTCCGGTGGCGGCGACCATCGGGGTCGTGGCCCAATGTTTGCGGGCGATGCCGGGCACGCAGCGCTCGGCGCATCCGCACACGTCGTTCCTCGCGCGGGGGCCGGAAGCCGAAGGCATCGTGACGGACCACCCGCTGGAGTACCGACTCTCGACACTCGGACCACTGGGGCGGTTGTGGGCCCTGGATGCCGTCGTTCTCATGCTGGGCGTTTCCTGGTCCAAATGCACCGCGATCCACATCGCGGAGTACTCGGCTCCCTATCCAGGACGTCGGCAGGGCCGCTGGCCGGTGCCAGTTACTGGCCACGCCGGGGTGCGCTGGGTCGACGTACCAGAACTACTCCTCTGGGAGGGGGACTTCGAGCGCTTGGGGCGCGATTTCGAGCAGGCGCGTCCCGAGTCTGTGCGACGCTGCCGGATCGGTGACGCTGACTGCGTCTCAGCGTCGCTGCGGAACCTCGTACGGTTCGCGGTGCGCTGGCTGCCCGCGCACCGCGACCTGCGGGGCCTAGCCGACCCGCCGGGCTGGTCCGGCGTCGAGCCAGCAGCGGGCGTTCTCCCCGGCGCATGAACGTCGGCACACGGCCACGCTCCTGCGGACCTGCCATGCTGAGAGCTCGTCACAGGATCTCGATGGGATGTTCTGGTCAGCCGTAACCGGTGTGACGATTCGCCAGCGCCAGGAGAGCCCTCGTACAGCTCCGGCAGGTCTGATGGGCCGTACGGCCGCCGATCGGGGCAAGGTCGGGCGAGTGTGTGGCGCACGCCGTCAGGGGCTCGCCGCCTCCGAACATCACGCCGTAGTGGGCGACGCCGTTGGTGCGGCCAATGGAGAGTCGGATCAGGGGGTAGGGCAACGGGCCTCCTGGTGGCCGGAGAAGTGGGCATACCGAAGGGGGCTGCCGTCGGCCTGGGGGAAGGACAGACTGCAGCCCGTTGGTGCAGTCCGGCAGCGTCAGCCGGGGAGGCTGAAGGTCAGACGTCCCGCGGCGAGTTCCGGCAGGATTCGGCGTCGAACCGGGGCAGGCGAGGCGATTGAAGCGGCGAAGGCCGCGACCAGGTCGTGCGGGGTGCTGGCGCTGAAGGTCGCGCACCAGAGGTAGGGGGCGCCGAGGACCGGTTCGGCCCACGCCTGCCAGCCCACAAGGTCCGGGCGCGGGTCCCCGTCCTGGATCCCCGCCGGCAGCTCCCCCCATGTGAAGCCGGCAGACATTCCCGCGTCCCAGGCGGTCGTCTCCGGGTGGTCGAAGTCCCGGGGCCAGCCCAGGGCCGTCAGCGACGACATGACGGCCTCCGGTCCGCAGTAGTTGACGGTGGGATCGGTCCGGGCCTCGACGGCGAGGAGGAAGTCCGCGACGGCCTCGTGCGGGGTATCTGGCGTGAAGTACGCGTTCCACTCCGCCAGGGCATCGCTCCGGTGTGTGCGGGCGGAGATCTGCCATGCCACGGGCAGTCCGCCCAGCAGGAAGGCGTGCTCGGTGCGGATCCACTCGGCGCCGCACAACCCGTTCGGGCTCAGGAGGAGCAGGGTGCTGCGGGCCGTCGTCCAGCTCGTCCAGCCGGACTCGGCGAGGGTGTCGCAGATCCGGTCGGCGAGGACACCATCGTCGCCGGCAAGGTGGCGGGGAGTGACCCAGTACGAAGGGCCGGGGTTGGGGGTGGACGGGTAGCGGGAAGAGCGGGGGTTCAGGGGCGCCTCCAAGGCGGTACGGAACGGGGAGCGGACTACTGGTTGCCGGTGGCGTTTCGGCGCCGGCGGGGCGGGGCTTCGAACGGCTTGTGCCAGGTCAGGTCAACGGCCACAGACTTGGGCAGGGGGCCGAGCTGCTCGCCGCCGTCGGAGATGTAGACGACGGTCCGGCCCTGCGGGTCGAGGGTGCTGACGATGGGGCCTGCCGTGTGCTCCATCGGGAAGAGCGGGTTGATGGCCATCCGGCAGATGGCATTACCGTCGAAGGCAGAGAGTCGCTCGATGATCTCGCTGACGGTGTACTCCGGGTTCAAGATGTTCTCCTTCATCGTCAACAGGACGCGTGCGCGCGGATCGTGCCGCAGCGCACGCGGGGTGAGGTTCAGTTCGAGCGTAGGGGCGCGGTGGCGATGACCTCGGCCACCACTGCTGCTACGAGCTGGGCGGGGGTCTCGGTGTCGAAGGTGACGCGATACCCGGGAACGGTGGCCGTGCCGGTGACGGCGATCACCCAACCGTCGCCATCCGTGCCGGGCCTCCCCGTAGGGAACCAGCCGAGGTAGAAGCGGCCGTCGCGGGAGTTGATGTGCATATCGGCCCGGTCGTCCACGACGAGTTTGAAGTCCTCGTCGGTGAACTGGTCGATCACCATAGCGGGCTGCCCGGGGCCAAGTCGCCAAGTGCGGAGCCGAAGGGCCTCGATCGTCGTAGAGAATCCGGGTTTCGCTGTGTCCACGGTCAACGGCAGACACCTCTCTGACCTGGGGTTTCTTGGGAAGGTGTCTACGTTGACATTCGTTGCGGCGTTACACCAGTCTTTTGGGATTCTTTCTTGTCTGCCCCGGGCGAACTGGCACTTCAGGGTGTTTGTGGGATTTCAAGTTCGGCTGCACAATCTCACCACCCACTTCATATCCACTGCATTCTCGACTGGCCGAGGAAACCCGCGCAGCATCTCGCGCCTTGTCTTGGGTCATGCTTCCCTGTGAGCCCCGCACAGCGGTGCGGGGCTCGGGATAGTGGGTCAGACGCAGGTGCAACCGAGTCGGCGGGCGCGAGGTCTCGGTCAACGCTCTGGAGTCGGGGCAACTGGGATCGAGCATCACGGAAAGTCAGGCCTGGGGGGGCCAGCTGTGCGGCACGGGCCCGGGGGTTACTCGGCGGCGGTCAGTCGCTCGATGCTGGCGCGTAGGCGCGTGCGTCCCCAGTCAACCGCGGGGCGGCCTAGCAGTCATCGGCCGGCATGCGCGCAAGGCTGCCTCCGGGCGCGAACTCTGGAGGAAGTCGGACTGGGGTGGAAGGCTGCTCGACGACATCATGGGGACGTTGGACGTCGAGGCCTGTCTCACGGGCGAGACCCGCTTTGGCGGCTGCTGTGTAGACATCGAGGGTGTTGTAGCTGGCGCTTTGGCGGAGCTGTTCCAGGTGCGCACGGAGTTCCGTGCGTTCCTCTGCTGTCGGCCAGGTGAAATCCGGGGAGGTCTTCTTCCAGGTGTGGGCCCAGATATCTTCCGCGTGCAGGAGGCGCGGATGGGAGCCGGTGATTTCGTGCTGCTCGGCACTCAGGCCTACGTAGAGGTCGGTGGTGTCGCCGAGGCCAGCAGCGGCAGCGGCGAGGATCACGGGTACGGGGTGCGCGCCGGCTTCATAGAGCTGGGTGCAGTTGGCCCAGAGGGAATCGAGGACTTCCTTGGACGGCGCCTCCCCGTGCGAGAAGTACCAGGCGTGTTCGAACACGGAATGCGCCACGTACTGCCTGGTGAAGTTGTGCTGGTCGTCAAGGTGCTGGAGGGCTTGGCGGGCATCGGCCGTGGAGAACCAGGCCCCCTGCTCGGCGGCCTGGACGAGCTCGGCCGCGGTGCGGCCAGAGGCCAGAGCCTCATGAGCGGTCGTCCGGAACTCCGCTTCATGTTCCGGGGTCGGTCCCGGCAGGAAAGAGGCCCACTCTTGGCCCCAGAGAAGGAGCGCTGTCTCAACAGCGAGCGCATCCACGTCGCCCGTGTCGCCAGCTTTGGTGAGGTTGACGGCGGGCGGTGCGAGATAGGACCGGGCCTCTGCCTGCAGGGCGTGGATCTGCTTCCAGGCTATGCCGCAGCAGTACTTGAACTTGTTCTCCGCTTTCACGGAGTCGTAGCCCATGGAGGTGTCGACGATCTCTTCCCATACCCAGGACGGCAGTCCCGCGGTGCGGAAGCGTTCGATGCTTGTCTTCCACCCGGCGGGCAGCGGAAAGGTCTGGCGCGCCGCGCCTTCACCTCTGCCCCAGGCGTTCCACTGAGCGAGGAACACCTGGCGGTACTCCTGCTTCGGTTTTTCCTGCTCGAGCAGATTGTCCGCGGCCCGCTGCATGGCGGCGGCCCAGCGTATCGCGTCTTCGGCGACATCGGCGACGAGGTCTGCTCCCACGGTGCTGCTGCTCTTGCCGTTGTTGCAGGGCTCGCAGCTGGTGACCAGGTTGTCGGCTGTGTCGGTGCCTCCGAGCGCGACGGGCACGACGTGGTCGATACGGAGGGGGACTGCAGGTGCGGCGGCACCGCAGTATCGGCAGGTGTGATTGTCGCGGCGCAAGATCTCATAGCGCAGGCGCTTCGATACGGGCATGAGGGCGTCCTCCGGCCAGGTCCGGTGCTGGTGGGATGAAGTGGTGCTCGCGGGCCGCTGCCTTTGGCGCGGGCGAGCGCTGGGGGACTCAGCCCCCAGCTGGCGGTAGCGCGAGATCAGGGCGTGGGATGGCCGGCATGCAGAGAGACGAACCGGCAGCGCTCCTCTTCGAGGAAGAGCTGCGCGGAGCGGGTCTGGGAGGAGCGGGGGCGCAGCACTGTCAGTGTCGACGCGGCCGAGTCGTCCTCACGGCGGGTGAACCAGGAACTGTTGTCGCGGTGGAGCGCCAGGATCGAGTCCGCGCCTCGCAGCTCTGGCGGCAGGTGCTCGGCGCTGATGATCTCGTCCTTGGACTCGGTCAGTACCCGGGCGGTCACCAGGACGGAGATCTGGTTCTCCTGCGCGATGCGACGTGCCTGGTGCATGGAGTCGGCGAGATCGAGGCCGTCGTCGGTGAACTGACTGAAGTGCTGGATGGTGTCGAGGACCCAGAGGCCCAGCCGCCGGCCACGAGCAATCGCCATGGTCCGGCCCTCCCTGAAGACATCCCGGACCGCGCTACCAGGGCTCGGGTTGTGAATGAACAACGGCAGAGACCCCATATCCGCGGTCACCCTGGCCTTGAAGGCATCCCAGCCCTCAGGGGGAGCCTGCCTGCGGACATCGAACCCGTACTTGGCGGTCAGTACCTTCCGCCAATGACCCTCGTCGGAGGTCTCACCCGAGGTGAATAGGCAGGCCATTCCCCGCTCGGTGTTGTGAGCCGCGATGTTCAGCGCCATGGTCGTGCGCCCGGCGGTGGGCAAGGACACCAGAACGGTGACGCCACCGGGCTCGAAGCGGACCAGCTCATCGCTACCCCGCCATGGAAGAGAAGGTGTCAGCGACCCGTCGGCAGGTTGGGGGTGTGAATGTGTGCCGTAGGCGGCGGGGTTCGCCTGGATCTGAGGCGGGATCACGGCGGGCTCTGCGGCAGCCAGGATGTGCACGGCGCGTTCCCGGCCGGCGGCGTCCAGGGATGCGGGGAGGAGGCCCCGCTCGGCGGCGAGACGTACGCGCCTCAAGGCTTCCTGATAGCCGCAGCCGATGCTCTTGTGCAGCGCGCGGGCGATCTTCTGCTGGTGGGTGGTGTTGTGGTGCGGCTTGGCGGTCACAGCGGTCTCCTGCACCCCTGGCGTACGCCGTCCCACCCCGACTACCGCCAGGTGCATGGAGAGTCTGGACTCGGCAGCACCAACGAACCTCTCGCATCCCAGCGGCCGCTCGGTTCGCCGACGACGGAAGGTGGGTTCCGCCGCAGCGCGCACAGACGAGGTGCGCTGAATAGACGGTAACCGCTCGGTTGCCCTGCGGGGAGCTGTTGGCGAGACCAGTTGGTGAAAGACCGATCCCGCACACCGAAGTGAGGCATCCTCTGATGAGGTCCGAGCGGTCGGGCCTCGGCTCTGGGAGGGGCGATGGACAGCAACCACCTCATCAGCGATGACGAGACCCGGAAGATCGCAGAGGGGTTCCTAGCTGACTCCGTGTGGCTCGGAGACGTTACCTGGGCCGAGAACATCGTCATCGGTCCCAACGCGGCGCACCACGCTGGCTTCGAGGGACGGTTCCCCAAGGATGCCCAGCTCGCCGAGGGACAAAAATGGTCATGGACTGTGCGCTTCACAGACCCAGCCGAGATCGAGAAGTCCCTATCTCACGAGATCGTCCTCGCGGGACTGACTCGCATCGTCTACGGCGACCACGACTCCCCGGATGGATGGAGTCACATGGGGATCCGCCAATGGTTCACCGAACCTGCTGACGAGCGTAAGCGGCTGACCCTCTCCGCAGCGGACCACTCTCGGATCTGCCAGAAGGCTCTCTACGACAAGATCGTGTATGAGCCGAGGACAGAAGGCTTCCCGAAGAGCGACTGGTTCGAAGACCAACGCGGTGGCTCTGGCGGCGAACCGAAGAACACTCCCTGAGCGGTTGCAGGCGTTGCCGGGCATGCCAGCAACTCTGCCATGCAGCCCGGACAGCACGAGCCGACAATGGTGGGCGCTGTCAGCAGCGAGCTCTAGGATCCCGGCATGATTTCCCCGGAAGAGATCGAGCAGATCATGACGCGGATCGAACTCGAGGGGGACGGTGAATTCTGCGACTGTGGGGCATGGGCGGCCCGCCTGGTGCGGGGCCGTGAGTGCCAAGGGTGCTACCGGATGCGCCGGGGCATTGTGAAGTACGGGCTCACCATCCCCCAATACAACGCCATCTGGCGCGCGCAAAATTTTCGGTGCGCCCTCTGCGGCGACAATGAGGAGCCCTGCGACGGCGGTATCCCTCACGTCGAACCACGCCCCTGGCAGATCGATCACGACCATCACTGCTGCGGCATGAAGGGCTCCAGCAACCGCTGCTGCGTTCGCGGGATCCTCTGCCGCCCGTGCAACCTGAACGAGCTGGCGCCGTATGAGCGCAAGCGCCGTCGCGGCGCCGGCTTTGCGATCCCGGACATCGACGCCTACCTAGCCAACCCGCCGGCGCGCCGACCAGAAGCCCGTGTCATCCGCGGCCGCGACGATGCCTACCTGCCGACCTCCTGGGCCTTCATACACGATGCGGAGGTGGTCAAGCACGGGTATGTGAGGTGGTCGTGAGCGTTCCACCGCTGAGGCCCCGCCGCCCCCTGGGCTGTCGGGAGCCTCCAGAACTTGGCCCGTGTCTCGCCTCATCCCCGCGGACAAGCTTGCGGCGGCCCCGGTCGGTTCCTGAACGCGGTCAGTCCTCGCCCTCTCTCCAGCCCGGCAGCGTCCGGGCGAAACTCGCCTCGCCTCCTCGCGCTGATGCCGTCGCGGGACCAGCGGGGCGGCGAGGTGCTCGCGCGGCAGCGCTGGCTCACCGACGCCCTGGTTCCACGCGGTGCTGGGGTGCGAGGACTTGCCGAGCCTGGGCCTGCCGATCGACAGCATGAGGAAATGCCAGGCTCGTCAGACTGGCTAGATGTGCCATCAACCTGAGACAACGGAAGAACAGCTGGTAAACGACCCCAGCCTGAGCCACGAGCGGCGAGACGCTACAGCGTTCCAACAAGAGGTCGGCCAGACCGTTCCGCCCCTTTATGGCATTGACGCCGAGGCAGTCTCCTCCAAGGGGAAGGGCCGCCGGGCCGAACGGTCTTGCATGCCACCCTGATACCGATAGCGGTAAAGGGGGGAGATTCCCCCCGCAGCCTCCCCCGATTCCGCTAGAAGGGGGCCATGACCAAATTCGATGATCCGTGGCTGGTCGACGCGATGTGGCGGGCGACCGACCTGACACGTGCCTACCTCTCCCAGAACCGGGCCCACGTCGAAAGGTGCCTCGCGGACCTGGACACCGGTCGGATGGAGCGAGTGCTGGCCTGGCTGGTCCTCGACCACGACGAGCTCTTCGACCGGCTGGGCGAGCCGTCGATGGCGGTGCGGGAGATCGACGCGGTGGCAGCCTTGTCCCCCTGGAGAACGAGTTCGCGACGACGTCAGCTGTACGCCGAGTCGCATTGCGGGAGACGGGACTCACTGCCGCAGTGGGGGACCTGGCGCTACCCGACCAGGTCCACGCGGTCTCAGTCTGCACCGCGGTCATGGCGCTGCAGGCCCTTGGCCGTGTCAGCGCGCTAGATGAAGTCGACGCGAAGGCCGTGGAGTACGAGCGGATGGGCTATCCGAGGCCCTACCCAGTCACCTGAGCCTTGGTCCCCTACTCCTGGAAAAGGAAGAGCCGGGATGGCACAGGAGGGCAGACTTGTTGGTGTGCTCTGAGAGGGCGTTTACGTAGATTAGTTCGACTATGCGGCTTACGTGAGCACCCTAGTTCCCCATATTTTGTCTTGTAGATGTCAATTAGCCAAGGGTCAGGCTCGAGTCTCGCCGCCCGTCTCATCCGTTTCTATGCATGGAAACCCGTCTGACGTAGAGATGCGGCAGAACCTCCTGCTCTCTCGGGGAACGGAGCCTTCCGGCTTGTTCGTGATCACGCTGTGCCGTGAGTGAGCGCAAGCCGTACCCCAGCGACCTGTCCGACGCCCGATGGGCCCTGATCGAGCCGACGTTGCAGGCCTGGCGGAATGCCCGGCTCGAACGTCGCCCCACTGGAAAGCCGGCGCAAGTCGATTTACGCGACGTGTTCAACGCGATCCTCTACTTGAACCGCACCGGAATCCCCTGGAAGTACCTCCCGCACGACTTCCCGGGCCACGGCACCGTCCACTTCTACTACGCCGCCTGGCGCGACGAGGGAATCTTCGCTCAGCTCAACTACGATCTCACCGCACTCGCGCGCGTGAAAGAAGGGCGCAAGCCGGAGCCGACCGCCTCCGTCATCGACACCCAGAGCGTCAAGACCTCCACCAACGTGCCCCTGACCAGCCAAGGAACCGACGCCGCGAAGAAGATCGTCGGCAGGAAGCGGGGCATCCTGACCGACACGATCGGCCTCCTCCTCGCCGTGACCGTCGCCGGCGCCGGCCTCTCGGAGAACGCCATGGGAATACGCCTGCTCGACCAAGCGAAAGAGACCTATCCGACCATCGCGAAAAGCTGGGTCGACACCGGTTTCAAGAACGCCGTCGTCGAGCACGGAGCCCGCCTCGGAATCGACGTCGAAGTCGTGAACCGAGACCCGGGAAAGCGCGGCTTTCATGTCGTCAAAAGACGCTGGGTAGTTGAGCGGAGTATCGGATGGATCATGATGCACCGACGCCTCGCCCGCGACTACGAAACCCTCACCGCCAGCTCCGAAGCCATGATCCACATCGCCTCGATCGACAACCTTGCCAAGCGCATAACGGACGAGACGACACCCACCTGGCGAGGAACCTACTAGGGCATAAACGGCAATCTGCCCACCTCAAACGCCCTCTGAGGTCGGGGCCGCGGGGTGAGAGGCGGCGACGCAGTCGAGTCAGCTGGCCTGCTTCACGGACTGGGCTTGCGGTGGCGTCCGGTACCCGGGGCCAAGGGGTTACGCCCCATGACCGGGCCGGTCGCCTCGGCCTGGTCGGCGGGCGTTCTTTCCGGCGGCGGGTAGAGGGCGAGCCGGGCCGCTGCGTAGTTTTCCACGGTCATGAGCGGCTGCCAGGCGAAGCCATCCCACTCCAAGATCATGCGCGGGGCGTCGGGGTCGATGTGGGCGGCGCGCTGCGGGCCGGTGCCGAGGGTGATGGCCTTCAGTTCGCCGGGCCTACGCAGACGCCCTTGCCGGCGGGCAGCCCAGCGTTCGAGGGGTTCGTCGGTCATGGTCGTACCTCCGTGAGGGGCAGCACCCTACCGAAGTCGGACAGCCAGCCGCCCCCTTCTCCCGGGATGGAAGGAGGCGGCTCCAATTCGGAGTGCCCAACTTTACCGAGTGTTACCGGAGTCACTGGAATGGGTGACAGCTGGGAACTAGTGCCGTCTGTCGATCGTCTTGCTGGGTCAGTGGCCTCGCGTCCGTAGCCGAGGCCTGATTTCCTGCGGAGGTCAGCCTTGCCCAAGCCTGTAGGCAGATACGTCTACTGGTCCGAGAGGCTCGTCGGTGAGGTGATCGACGACAACGGGATTCGACTGGACCCTCGCATCAAGCCCGCCTTGAATCTTGGTCTGGCGGGGAACGGCGTCAATCTCGCCAGCCGGGACCGCGAGAACACCACCTTCGACATTGCCGAGAAGCTGAAGAAGAAGCTCCGCAGGTCCATCGTCACGGACCTCGACGCCCCGACTTCCGGGCAGTACGTTCAGGGAGCGGGCTGGGCCGAGGTGGCGGAGTTCCAGCGGTGGGGGTTTCCCGAGCACCGCCTCCCGGGGCGGACCGCCCTGACCCATATACAGACCGTCACTCAACAGGGCCGCCGTGTCGACCTCTGCCTGTTCGGAAGCCTGAAGAACCTGAAGGGCTACGACGTCCCGGAGGAAGACTCTGCCGGCGGATGGACCTCGTCGAATGCTCCGTTGATCGAGGAGTTCATGGCCCGCATTAGCGCGGAGGTGAGCGCCAGGAGGGGACCGGCGTATTTGCTCGACGACGAGGAGGCCGCTCTGGAGATCCTCAAGGTCTCGCTGACGCAGGGTATCTACGGCCACCCGGCTGATCACCAGGGGCGTCCCGAAACCCGCGGCTACACGATCATGGGGTTCGACGCGACTGAGTACGTGGCCGTCATCTACAAGGACGTGACGCTCACGCCGAGCCGATGGAACCTCCGAGGCGACCCGGAGCTGGAGGGCGTCAGCCGCATCCTTATTGGGGCTCCATTGTGGATGCGCACGACGCGCCAAGACAGCATCAAGGTGCACTACGGAGAGAACAGGGTGTTGGTCCCCAGCGTTTGGGACAGTCGGAATACGCCTGCCATTGCTCCCGCCCCCGGGCGGACTGCGGGGGATCTCCCGCCGTCCACCCAGCAGGACCCAATGCCCGGCCAGGCCCCGCACCCCGGTCTCGACCCGGCAAACGTCACTGGATCTCGACCCCGACGCTTTCGAGGCAGCCCAGGCTGATCCAGGCAAGGGCCGCGAGCATCTCGGCCTGACGGCTCGACTGCGCTGTGAGCACGTCGATTCGCCGACGGGTTCTTCCTTCAGTTGGCCACCGCGATCACCACAGTCCGTAGCCTCATCCACAGGACCTGGTACACCCACCGCTGGGACACTCGCCCCACCAGCCCCCGCATCCGGTAACCCCCAGCTCACCGCCAACTGGCGGACGCTCTTACAGAGCAGGGCCTCGGCGATCGGAGGTCTGGCGGTTCGTGGTGGTGGGCATCTCCTGTTCCGCCGCGGACTGCGTACGATTCCACTAGCGTGTCCTGGCATGACGGTGTTGATCATCGGCGGCAGTGGATTCCTGGGCACAGAGCTGCTGCGCCAGGCGACGTCCGCCGGCCGCTCAACGGTCGGGACGTTCAACTCCCGTCCCGGCGTGGCCCCTGGCACCTCGTGGCACCACCTGGACCTACAGGACCACCGGCGTATCGACGAAATCCTCGACGCGGCGCAGCCCAGCGTGGTGATCAACTCCTCCAGCGGGAACAGCAACTGGGCGGTCACCGCCGACGGCCCTGGCCGTATAGCCCAGAGCGCGGCGGGGCGGGGCATCCGCCTCGTGCACGTCTCCAGTGACGCCGTGTTCTCCGGGAACCGCGGCTCCGGCTACGACGAGACGGTGCTCCCCGATCCGATCACGCCCTACGGCGCGGCGAAAGGGGCCGCCGAGACCGCCGTTCGCCTCCTGCACCCTGCCGCAGCCATCGTGCGGACCTCGCTGATCATCGGGGATGGCGGGTCTGCCCACGAACGGGTGGTGCACGAACTGGCCATTGGCTCAAGGTCAGGAGCCCTGTTCACGGACGATGTGCGTTGCCCGGTGCATGTCGCCGATCTGGCTGCCGCGCTCTTGGAACTCGCCACCTCCCGGGTGGCTGGCATCGCCCATGTCGCTGGCTCCGAGGCCCTCACCCGGTACGAGCTCGGTGTGCTCATCGCGCGGCGTGACGGCCTCGACCCCTCGCTGTTGCCCGCCGGTCGCCGGGCGGATACCGGGCTCCCGGGAGCCCTCGACGTGCGTCTCGACTGCCGGGCCACGCAGCAGCAGCTAAGTACCCGATTCCGTGGAGCCCACGAGTTCCTCCGACAGGGCTGAGAGGGGCGGCTGCGAGGAGCAGCCTGGAGCAGAGACACACGAAGGCCCCAGGAACCGGTCGGGCTCGGTTCCTGGGGCCTTGGCGTTGGTGATCAGTTCTGGGTGGTGGTCCGGTCAGCCGGCGGTCTGGTCATCCTCGGCCGCATCGCGGCGCCGACGTACGGCGAGCAGTGCGCCGCCGCCTGCGGCGATCAGCACTCCCGCTCCGGCAAGCAGCCATCCGGTGGCGTCCGCGCCTGTCTGGGCGAGGGAGCCCGTGGGGGCGGGCGAGGAGGTGCTGGAGGTGGTCTGCTCCGGGGTCGGGGCCGCGGAGCTGGTGGGGGGGCTGGGAGGTGGCCGGCGTGCTCGGGGTCGGCTTGGTGGACGGTGTGGCCGGCGGGGTGGTGGGGGTCGTCGGGGTAGGCGCCGGGGTGGTGGGCGGCTGGGTCGGCTGCTCCTTCTTCGTGTTGGTGAAGGCGGCGGTGACCGGGGCGCCGGGCTTGGCGGTGATCTTCGCCGGGGTGGAGTCCAACTGGTAGCCGTCGGGGGCCTTGGTCTCGGTAGCGGTGTAGCTGGTGCCGGCGCGGGCGGCGACCTGGAGCTTGGCGGTGGCGGTGCCGTCCTTGCCCGTGGTCAGGGTGACGGGCTTGCCGTCGCCGGGGGCGGGGGTGATGTTGATGACGGCGCCGACGAGCGGCTTGCCGCTGGCCTTATCGGTCTTGGTGACCGTGAGGTCGGCGGGCTTGAACGGATCGACGACCGCGAGCTTCACGGTCTGTCCGGGGGTGACGATGACGTCCTGGTCCGGTGCGAGGTCGTGGATCGGACTGCCGGTCGCGGTCTCCTTGAGTCGCCAGACGCCGGGGGCGACGCCTTCGAAGCGAAGGACACCGTCCGCGTTGGTCTTGCCGGTCAGGGCCTTGGTCCCGTTAAGGGTGTCGAGCAGGTTGAACTCGGCGCCCGCGAGGAGGGCTCCGTCGGGGTCCTTCTTGGTGATCTCGACGGTGCCGGGCTGCGGTTCGTGGGCTTCCGCCCAGGCGGTCGGGGCGCTGAGCAGGGTGCTTGCCACGAGGGCCGCCACGGTTGCGGTGACTACGGTCGGGAAGCGGTTGGTGGTGCTGGAGGGCATGGAGGGAGTGACGTCCTTGATCGTGGAGGGCGGTGTGCCGGGGCGGCGGATGCCGGAGGTCAGCGGGAACGGCCGGAGGCGGGGTGCGCGGTAGGCAGGGTGGGCAGACTCGGGCGGGAGCGGCCGGGTGGCGGGGCGGGAGCCCAGATCTGGGTGTAGTGCGTGATGGCGCGGCGGAGGCCGGTCAGGTCGGCACCCGTCCAAGGCGGCGGCCCGTCCTCGCGCCAGTCGCGGAAGCGGGCGTAGCCGTCCCATCCGGGACCGATGTCTCTTGCCGCGTCACGCCGGGCGAAGGTCTGGTGGTCGGCGAAGGAGAGGTAGGTCGTGTCCAGGGTTCCCAGGTCGGGATGGATCACCGCCAGGCGCAGGCCGTCGTATTCCCGGTGCCGGATCGTGCTCTGGAAGTCGATACGGATCCGCACCGGGGGGTCCGCTACAGGGCTGCCGTAGTAGGTGTTCCCGACGACGGCGCCGACGGGGAAGGGTGGCTGGAGTTCAGCGAAGAACTCCGCTGCGTGCAGGGACAGGTGAACCTCCAGGGCCAGTCAGCGGCGGGCGGGAGCTGGGGTGGTGCTGGTGCTCCAGCGCGGCACGCTGGTCGTGGTGAGCACAGGACGGGGCCGGGCTGCCGTGCGGCGGTGCACGTCGAGCGGGGTGGGGGCCGGAGGCGGGGGCGGGACGATCGGCGTGATCTGGATGTGCGGGAGCAGGGAGGCGAGGATCCCTTCCTGCCAGCGAGGAACGGGTGCCGGGTCGGCCAGGGCGGTGGTGATCGCGGTGACCAGGTGGACCGGGGTACCGGTGGAGGCGGTGGCGTACCAGCGGGGTCCCTTGGGGCCGCCCCACATGTACCAGCGTGCCTCCAGCGTGGTCAGCTCCTTGGTCTCGTCGAGTCGGCCGGTGGTGTACTCCAAGCCGGCCAGGCCGTCAGTGCTCTGGAGTTCCATGACGCCCCAGCGGGGGTGCTGGAGTTCCCAGCCGCCTTTGATGAGCGGGGCGACGGCGTCGAAGCGGTCGCGCGGCTCCTTGTCGAGGAAGGCGTCGGGGCCCTGGGTGTACGCGGCGGCGAGGGCGGTGGTGAAGGCGGTGACCAGCTCCGTGGGAATCATGTCGTTGAAGCACACGCCCCAGGCGGGAGCGGCGAAGGGGTCGCGGTAGGCCGTGATGCGCCACAGGCCGTCATCGTCTCCTTCGGGGAGGAAGCCGAGTCGGACCTTGCGGTCTGGGGAGGCGACGTACAGGTTGCCGACGTCGTCGTGGTGGCGGTCCCAGCCGAGTTCGAACAGGGGCTGGAGGGCTGGGTCTCCGATCCAGGCGCTGCCGGCCAGGTAGCGGGGGGTGACGTAGACGTCGCCCTCGATCGGGTCAGGTGCGGTGTCGGTCAAAGAGCAGTCCAGGGGGCAGGGGAGGGTGGCGGCTACGCGGTCGGCGTGACGGTGATCGTGATGTGGTCGCGGGCGGCCTGGATGCGGGCTTCGGCCTGGTCGGCGTCGGGGGCGGTGACGACGAGGAGGCCGACGCGGGCGACATCGACGTCGCCCTCCGGCGGCAGGGTGACCTGTTCGCCCGGGGAGAGGATCCAGCTGGTCTGCTCCAGCCAGTCGGTGGCCTTCGCGAACTCCGGGTCGATGCCGCGCTCGACGATGGTGCCGGAGACCTCGGGGTAGAGGAGGGCGACGGCCGCGGCCTGCTGCCGGGTGGAGGTGAGGTCGGGCTGCAGGCCGAGGGCGAGGTCGGCGGCCGCGCGCGGCAGGTCGATGCCGGTGGCGAGCAGGACGAGCTTGCCGACCAGGTCGCCGCCGATCCGGCCGTTCACTTCGATGATCCGCGGGCCCGTGGCCGTGAGGCGCATCTCCACGTGCTGGATGCCTGTGGTGATCCCGAGGGCGGCGATGGCTGCCTGGGCGACGGGTCCGACACGGCGGAGCAGGGGGTCGGCCCCGTCCACGGTGTGGCCGACTTCCTCGAAGTACGGAGCGAAGGCGAGCTGCTTGCGGGTGACAGCGACCGGGGTGGTGACTCCGTGGTGGGTGACGCATTCGACGGATATCTCTTCGCCGTCGAGGTACTCCTCGACCAGGACGTCGGTGGACTCGCCGCCCCACAGGCTCGCTCCTTCGGTCGCGAACTCGAAGCCGGCGGGGAGTTCTTTGGCGCGGTCGACGCGGATGACGCCGACGCTGCCGGCCTGCCTGGACGGTTTGACGACGACGGGGTAGCCGATGAACTCGGCAGCGAGGGCTGCCTCCAGAAGGTTGGCGGACTTCATCGACCGGGCGGACGGAACCCGGTGGAGATCGAAGAGCTCGCGGCTGAGGGACTTGTCGCGGCATCCGTGGAGAACGTCCGGGCCGTCGGTGGCCACCTGCAGGTGCTGGGCGAGGGCCGCGGTGTTGACCAGGAGCATCTCGTTCCAGGTGAGCACGGCGGAGATGGGCTGTCGTGCGGCCAGCGCCTCCCCCGCTGCCAGCAGCGCATCGATGTCGTACGGGTCGGCGACCTCGTGGTCGACGACGAGGGACTTCTCCCAGGTGAGGGCGGCCGGGGTGATGACCACGGTGTCGTAGGCGGCGGCGACGGACTCGAGGCAGTAGCCGCGGTACAGCGAATCGTTGGGCGCGACGACCAGGACAACGGGGCGGGCCGGGGCAGTACGGAGGTTCTCGGACGGGGTCAAGAGGCAGGGGGCCTTTCGAAACAGACGGGGAGCGAGGAGCTATCGGGGTGGGGAAGTTCAGCGGCGCATGCCGGGGCTCTGGGCGGAGGCCGCAGTGCGGGGCGCGGGTGTTACCGCGGCGGGTGGTGGTTGCCTGCGGGGCAGGGTCTGGGGGAAGGCCGTCTCCTTGGCCAGGAGCGCGAGCGGTTCCAGCTGGTCTGCTGCCTGGCCCAATGCGTCCTGGACTTCGAAGGGGAGCGGCCCCTCGTAGAGGGTGGGGCCGGTGGTGCCCGCCCAGTGGGAAACGGCGCGGAGCAGGTGGTGGACGTCGGCGACGAGGCCGTCCTGGGCCAGCAGGGTCTGGGCCAGGGCGGTGGTCGCGGCGGTGGGCAGGGTGTCGAAGCGGTCGGTGAGCAGGCGTACGAGGCTGCCCGCTGCGGCTGCTTGATCCGCGTGGAGCGAGGAGATGGCCGAAGAGCTCGGGGGCATGGGTCTCTCTGGTCGGGTGAGCGGAGTAGGGCGTTCAGGTCCGCTTGTGTGCGGGAGAGCGGCCGTGGCGCATGGCGGGTTCGTGGCGCAGGCGCCAGAACGCAGCGAGGAGACCGATGGCCTGGAGGGCAGCGCAGCCGTTCATGACGTGCCCGAGCGCCGCGGCGGGGGTGAGGGCGACGAGGATTCCTGCGAGCGGGAACGGGGCGAGCATGATCAGGATGGTGATGCTGAGGGTGGCGCCGAAGACCCGCTCGGGGATGAGGTGGGAGCGAAGAGTACGCAGGACGACGGTCATGCCGCCCTCGCCGGCCATCAGTACGGCGGTCAGGACGAGGAGCTGGTGGTACGTGCCGACCTGGGAGACGGCGAGGCCGGCCAGTGCTGCGATGGCCGCGCTGGCGGCCCCGGTGGGCCACAGGCCGACGCGGTCGATGGCGAAGCGGCAGCAGGCGACCGTGAGGAGGGAGGCTGCGGCGGCGGCCGACCAGATCACGCCAACGGCGGCACTGGAGTAGCCCAGGTGCTGCACGACGATGATCGGGGCGGCTGCCTGGAGCATGCCGGTGGCCAGGTTGGAGACGGTGAGTCCGGCGATCAGCCACGCGAGGGCCGGCAGGGAGGCGAGGGTCGTCCAGCCGGTGCGCAGTCCGGTGAGCGCGGATGCGGCGGCGGGGACCAGGCGGGTTTCACGGTGCCAGGGGGCAAGGGCGGCGCCCAGGAGGGAGCAGGCGGCGATGGTGATCAGGGTGCCGGTGACTCCGGCCCAGTGCAGGAGGAATCCGGCGGCCGCGGGTCCTGCGAGGGTGGCGGTCTGGTCGATGCCCAGGAGGGCCGACTGCACCCGGTGGGCTCGCTCCCCCGCGTCCTTGCTGGCCGCCGCCCCGGCCGTCTCGGCCGCGATGTAGGAGAACTCGGTGGCGACGCCGGTGATGGCGGCGAGCGCCATCACCGTGATCGTCGCTCCGAGGCCACCGGCCTGGGTGGGCAGGATGACCGCCGCGGCCAGGACCACCAGGGCGCGCAGCACGGAAGCGATGCGGAAGACCCTCTTGGTGCCGTGCCGGTCGACCATCGTCCCGGCCAAAGAGAACGCAGCGAGGCGGGGAATCCACTCCAGCGCGAACGCCAGCCCGGTGAGGGTGGCGGAACGGGTGGTGGCGAGCACGATCAGCGGGATGCCGTACGTGGTCATCGTGAACGCGCCGGCGTCGGCAGTACGAGGGAGGTAGATGCGGCGCAGCAGGGACAGCTGCGGGAGGAGGGCATGCCGTGGGCCGGCGATCACAAGATCGGTCATCGTCGCTTTCACGCAAGAAGACGCCCGCCGCGGCGAGCAGAACAGGAAGAGGTCAGCGGCGCGGCGTGCGCGCCGTCGGCGGGGTGTGCGCCAGATGCGTCGGTCCGAGGGCCGTCGACGGTGTGGCCGGGTGGCTCGGCTCGGCTGCGGCCAGGCGGTAGACGGCCAGGTGCGTGTCCAGCTGGCGGAGCAGGTAGCCGCGCTTGATCGTCAGGTTGTCGATGCGGTCACCGAGGAGGGCCTCGGTCCAGCGGTGGCCGACGGTGTCCTTGCCGGTCAGGGTCTTGGACAATTCCTTGATGGCGCTCGCCGCTTCGTGGAGGAGCTGCCGCTGCACGGCATCAACTTCAAAAGCCGTGTTCATCACGGCCGCAACCGTCTCCCGCATGTGGCCGGGTGCGTCCTGCATCACCGTGAAGGCCCAGGCATTGGGGTCCATGCCGACCGCACGGGCCACCTCGCTGGTCCCCAGCGCGGCCACGGCGCCCTCGAACCGTGCGTCGCTCACGCGGCGAGCTCCATCTCGTCCTGGGAGACGCCGGTCAGCTGGGCGGCCAGGGTCGCCCCGTGGTCTCGGACCCATGACGCGAGCACGGTCCGGGGTCCGCGGAGGGATTCGTAGTCCAACTCGGAGGTGTGCCCGTTCGAACGGGCCGTGGTGGACCCGAGGAGGGTGAGGGTGGCCTGGACCCGAGTGACGAAGTCGGAGACATCGCTGGGGTGATGGTGGGTTCGGGCCCAGCGGGCCGCCGTGTCGTAGACCTCGGCCAGCGCCTCGCCTGCCGGCGTGAGGACCAGGCTCGGGATTCCTCCGTCGGTAGAGGCCTCCAGCAGGCCCAGTGCGCGCCCGACCGCCGAGGCTTGGCGCAGCTGCCAGCGGGAGAGGCCGG
Source organism: Streptomyces sp. NPDC051364 (assembly GCF_040682115.1). NCBI lineage: Bacteria > Bacillati > Actinomycetota > Actinomycetes > Kitasatosporales > Streptomycetaceae > Streptomyces > Streptomyces sp. NPDC051364. The sequence continues at coordinate 311,895 of NZ_JBFBAH010000007.1, forward strand.
TGAGGGTCCGGCTCAGGAGGTGGCGTTGCAGGGCCCCGTTGTCATCGATCTCGCTGACGATCCGGATGAGGCCGGGGTGGGACAGGGCGGCCGTAGCCGGGACCAGGGACTTCGCGTGAGTGTCGGGGTTCATCGGGTGCGGCCTCCAGTCGCCGGCGCACCCGCAGGGCGGACCACGGTGGTGGTGTGCGAGAAGAAGAGATCGCCCGGCTTCCATGCCGGACGGGGCTGGGGCGTCGGCGCTGCCGGGATACGTGGCTGGGTGGTGACCCACATGGCCGGGCGGTCCTGGGGCTGCAGGGGTGTTGGCGCCCACACCGGGTGGCTCGCGGCCTCGCTGAGGGGAGCGCCGGCGGCCCAGGCGGACAGTGCCTGGTAGACGGGGGCCAGATCCCGGCCAGCGGCCGTCAGTTCGACACGGCCCTCACGGTCCTTGGTGACGAGGAAGTCCTCGGCCAGGCGGTTGAGCGGGGCGTAGACGTTGGTCAGGTGCCGGTCGGGCATGGCGGTGGCGGCCAGGGCCTTGGCGCTGGATGTTCCCCGGATGCGCAGTGCCCACAGGATCGGGGTGGCTTGTCGAGGCGCGATCAGAGCGATCGTGTCCTCGATGTCCTGCGCGCGGGGCACCGCCTTGGGTACGCGGTGACCGGTCGCCGGATCCAGCACCGTCTCCTTCTCCAGGTGCTTGCCGCCCCAGGCGGCGATCAAGCCGAGGGCCGGCAGCAGCTCGCGGCCGCGGGCGGACAGGCCGTACAGGACGTCCTGGGGTTCGTACTCGGTTCGGTCCAGGAGGCCGGAGTCGACGAGCCTGACGAGCCGGGGGTGGAGCTGGCCGTCGGGGAGCCAGGGCAGGGCGCTCTTGATCTCCCGGTAGCGCAGCGGCTTCTCGGACATGGTCAGCAGCACCCAGACGTTCCACCGCGGGGCCAGCATCTGCAGGCTCTGGGTGACACGGGACAGGTCGGACGATATGGATTCGGGCAGGCCGGTGGTAGCCAAAGCGGGTGCTCCTGGAATGTGGGTACGAGGTTCAGCGGGCGCGGGAGGGCGGGGCGGCGGCCGGGATAGGTGGTGGGACCGGGGCGGCGGGTGTGGTCTCCAGCGCGGGGGTGCGGTGCAGGCTCTGCAGCACTGCGGAGATGTGCCGGGCCTGGGTGTCGCGGACAGCGACGGCCTCGCCGATGCGGCGGGCGCAGTCGAAGATGTGGCCGGCGTCGTGGCGTCCGACCTCGCGCTCGGGGTCTACCAGCTTGCGCAGGCGCTGGAGCTGGAAGCCGATATCGGTCTCGGCGAACTCGATGGCGCTGTTGGCGGCCAAGAGCGCGGACAGCATGTTCGGGTGGGTCGTGGAGTCGGCGTGCGCTTCAAGTTCGGCGCGCGGGCGGCCGTATAGGGACTCGATGTGCTTGGCGATCTGCCGGGAGGTGGTGTGGATCAATCAGTGGCCTCTCGCGCTCTGCGCCGCCGGGCGCCCTCCAACAAGCGCAATTCCGGTGGCGGGACGGGTGGTGGCCCACGGCTGATCCATCTTCGGCGGCCCTTCGCGTGCGGTGCCCGGCGGCGGCATGGCTCGCAGGAGTTCACGCAGGGCCGTGACGTACTGGGTACGCGCGGAGAGGGCTGCGTCCATCCACTGCGAGTCGAAGCGGAGCTCGGATGCGGACAGCGTGCCCATGTCGGTGTCCGGGGCGGTGTACTGGTGGACGCGGTCCCGGACGCGGGCAACCTCTTCCTCGGCCAGGGCCAGGAATGACCGCAGTTCCAGGGCGCGGTGCGTCGCGGGCGTGGCGGCACCTGCCGCGGCGGCGTAGAGCTGCGCGACCGGGGTACCGAAGACCTCTTCCAGGTGCGCGTCCTGGCTGGACGGCTTCGTCCAGGTGCTCATCGCGCGCCTCCCTTGACGGGTACGGCGGGCACTACGGCTGGCCGGGGTACGGGGGTGGTCGCGATGGCGGGCCCGGTGCGGGCGGCGCCGCGCCAAGGGCCCGGCGTGCGGCTGCCCGGGGCATTGTCGTCAAGGAGGTGTCGGACGACCATGGCTCGCCCGTCGCGCACGGCCACGAGGGTGTTCACGCGGTCGGCGAGGGCCATCACGGGGTCGTCAAGCTCGCCGGCCGAAGCGTGGTCCAGAGCGGCGAGGAGGTCGTCCTCTGCGGTGGAGAGGGCTTGTTGGGCTTCTTCGAGGAGTCCGTACCAGCGGGCCACGGTCGTCGCCTCGGCATTCGCCTGGGGCGCCGCGGTCACCGCCTGACGCAGCTGGTGCAGCGGCATCTGGAAGCGGGATTCGATCTGCTCGGTGAATGCGCCGAGCACGTCGTCGAGTTCTTCGGGCATGGCGAACTCCTCTCCATGAAGGCATGGGGTGGGAAGGGTGAAGGGGCCGCCCGTTTCTGCGTGGTGGGCCATTTCCTAGGGTCCGGAGAATCCCCGGTTTGGCTGACCGGGGATGTGCTGCTATGTTCCGGGCCCGCCGGAATCAACGGGTCCGGCCAGGTGTCCTCGGCGGGGCGCTCGGGAGGGCGCTTGGGCCCGCTGTACGGACCGTGGACGGTGCGGGTGCCGGCAGCGGGGTGGAGCGGTCCTCCATCCAGTCGACGGCGGCCTCCAAGGTCTCGAAGGCGCCCTCGCGCAGGGTGTGGGTGAAGCTGTCAAGGTCGGCCTGCTCCAGCAGGACCCGGAACGGCTTCTGAACCCGCTCGTCGAGCGCTTCCAGGAGCACCACGGTCTCCGGATGGGGCGAGGTGTCGTCCGTGTAGCTGTCGAGCAGGGCGAAGTGGTCGCCGTCGCGCATGAGCCGCTGCTGCAGAGCCACGGTGGCCGTGTCGGCGGCCGTGGTCCCCATGCCCGGCGGCAAGGCGATGCCGGTGGCGGGGCAGCCGCGCTTGATCAGCCAGGACTGGGCCATCGCCGGAAGCGGCAGCTCAGCGTGCTCGAAGGCGTACGTCATCGCGGTGCTGTCCCGTTTGATGTGCGCCGCGATGAGCTGGGGCTCGCCGGGGATTCCCCACGTGACGGCACCGTTGTGGATCACGTAGAAGCTGTTGCGGCCATCGGGGCTGTGGTGGGCGGAGAGCTTGGTCATCGACTCGCTCTCCGCGTCGAGGTGATTCCAGAACGCTTCCTCCACGGCCTTGTTGGCGGGCTCGAACCCGTCGAGCCGGAAGTCAGGACGGCGATCGGTTGGCGACATGGAGCTCCTTTCGGACGGGGGTGCCGGTGGCGGCAGAAGGGTCAGCGGGACCGCGCGGGAGTGGCCGGCCAGGCTCCCGCCCTGGGCGCCGGATTGGCCGTTGCCGCAGGCTGGCGGGTGGTGCCAGTCAGCGCGGTGCGGCCGGTGTCTGAGAGCAAGATGGGCTGTCCGGCGTGCAGGGGGTGGGAGGCATCGCGGGCGACCAGGCGCGCGTCCTCCAACCGCTGGTAGAGCGGATGTGCGACGCGTACGCCCGAGGCCGTGACGACGGACAGCCGACCGGTCTGCAGGTTCTGGTGGAGCTTCGCGCCCTGGCTGATGGCCAGGAGCGCGGCGAACTCATGGGCCAGCAGGTCAGCGCCCTGTCTCGTGGCGCGCGCCGGCGCTGCTGCTTCCAGCGCCTCCAGCACGGCGAGGGCATGGCCTTGTCGGATGTCCCGTGTGGCGGCGACGTCCTTGAGCTGCGCGACGGTCCGCTCGATGCGCGTGAACAGGCCCTGGTCGAGGGGCAGGTCACCGGAGGCGAGGCGCTGGAGGAGGGTCTGGTTGAAGGTCACACCTCGCTCGGCGTCGGACAGGGTGCGGTGGGCTTCGGTGAGACGGCGCAGTGGTTCATCGAGCAGTCCGCGGTCGTGGTAGGTCCACAGGCTGTCGAGGTCGTGGCCGGTGATCGCCTCGACGCGGTGGTCGAGGCCGGTCGGTGCTCTCGCCGACGGCGGGGTGAACGGCAGGGAGGTCACCTCCTAGAAGCGAGCCGGGAGCGGTGTCGTCGGGTATTGGGCGCCGGTTCCGTGGAGCGGTACTCGGACGTCGAGGTGGGTGCCCTCTTGATGGGATGCGGTGGGGTGGCCGAGGCGCCGGACCAGGCCGAGGATCGGCAGGTTCGACGCCTCGGCGTACACGGAGAGGGTGTGCGCGCCTCGGGAACGGGCGTGGGCGACGGCGTGCTGGGCGAGGGCCAGGCCGATGCCTCGGCGCTGGTGGACATCGGCGACCTGCAGGCCGAGGTCGAAGACGCCCGGCTCTCGGCGGACGGGGCCGGCCGAGGCTAAGGCGACAACCTCGTCGGTGGTCTGGAGGGCGATCCAGCAGGCGCACTGGTCCAGCAGACGCTCGATGTCGCGGCGGGTGATCCGCGTTCTGCCCCAGCGGCGGTGCAGGGCCTGATCGGAGCATCTGCGGTGGAAGGCCTCGATGAGCGACCAGTCCGCCAGGGTCGCAGTCCGGACGCGGGTGTCGCCGGCGGAGTTCAGCAGCTGGTGCACACGCCCATGGCGGTCAGGAGGGTTTCACGGCTGTAGGACTTGCGGCGGCGGCCGTCCGGCAGGGTGATGTCGCGGGTCCGCATGCCGTGCGGGGCCAGGAGCTGAGCTAGGCGGGCCTGGGTGAGGTCGCTGTAGCGCCAGTGGTTTCCTGCGACGCCCGGGAGGTGCTGAAGGATGTCGACGAGGTCGGCAGAGGCCACGGCGTGCGGGTTGCCGAGCTCGGCGAAGGCGTTGCTGCACGCGTCGAGCAGGCAGGCCGCGGGCTCTTCCGGTTCCTGGCAGCACGGCTCGTCCTGCTCCAGCCCCGACAGCGCACAGGGTTTGTCCACGGGCGCGCCGGCCACGGAGCAGCAAGCAGTGGACAGAAGCATGGACAGATCCGCCCCAGCAGCGAGGCGGTCAAGGAGGAGTTCCAGGCACTCGTCCAGCTTCTCTGCGGCTGCGGAGCCTGCCTGAGACGCCGCGGTCAGAGCGCTCCGCAGACGCTGTTCGGCGTCCTGGACGTCGGTGAAGGCATCCAGGATCGCCCAGTGGTGGAGGTTGCTCTCCTTCGGCTTGGTTCCCATGAGGGTGGTGGTGAAGTTGTCGAGGAAGCTCGGGTAGGTCGTCAACGGACGGGGCCTTTCGGGGTGAGCGGGAGGGCGGGCTGGGGAAGTCCGGGGAGCGCGTAGGGGGGCGGTCCGGGCTTGGGGGTGGTGCGGGTGGTATCGAGCTGTGGGGAGCGGCCGCGGGCGGCGTGGGTGAGGGCGTCGACAGGCCGGCGCTTGATGCCCAGGCGGGCAGCGGCGGTCCGGTAGACGTCGCTCTGTTCCCGGGGCCGGACCGCGACGACGTGGATCTCGGTGCGGAACGCGGATCCTTCGGGGGCCCGGCGCGTGGCGTAGACGATGCGCCAGGCCGAGCGGGAGTCGACGTAGACCTTGCGGAGCCCGTCGAGTTCGTGGGTGAGCTTCCCGCCGAACAGGTTGGCGTTGACGACGTCCTGGAGCTTGGCGAGCGCGAGGTCGCGGATGTCGCTCGGTGCTTGGAGGAGGTCGGTCAGGGCGCGCGGGTCGAAGGTCAGACCGAATGCGGGTTGGTCGTTGCCGCTCACGAAGCCGCCTCGAAGGCGTGGACCGTTTCGTCGGCCGCGGCGCTCTCCGAGCGGGTGGATCGTCCGGGGCCGCGCAGGAGGCGGTGCGCGGGGCGGTCGGGGTCGGTCTGGCAGGCCGACAGCGGTCCGCCAGCCGAGCGGATGGCCGCCATCGCGTGGGTGAGGAAGTCCCGGTGCCACACGAACATCCCCGACGGGCCCGCCTCGGGATCCTTGTGCTGCTGGTAGGCCATCCACAGAGCGTGCAGCCAGGCCACGACGTCCAGGTGTTCCTGCCACTGTTCGCACCACGGCGCGGCGGTGGTGATCTCCGCGCCGTAGACCGGCATGAGGAAATCCTCCACCCAGTCGGTCAGCGAGTCGAGTTCGTTCTCCCGCTCTTCGCCGTCCAGTTCCAGGATCGGCTTCGGGTCAGGCGGCATCACGGGGGCGGGCATGCCGGAAAGGCCCGGCATGGAGAAGCCGGCGAAGGGCATCGGATCGGGTGCGGCGGCCAGGCTGTCGAGCTGCCGGGCCTGCTGGGCCGACTGGTCCAGGAGCTTGCGGACGCTGGCCTCGATGCTCTCCAGGTCGGCTTCGGGAACGCGGATCGGATCCATCGGCTGGCCTTCGGAGCCGTCTATGGGTTCGAGCACGAAAGGTCTCTCCTCGCAGCCGCATGCGGCACGTCGGAATTCGAAAGAGGTGCTGGAGTTCAACCATCCACACATTCCCCGGTTTGGCTGACCGGGGATCACGTGCTACAAAGCCCCCGCACGGCGGGGACAGAAAGACGAGATACGCCGCCTGCCCCCGCCACGAGCGGGTGAGGGTCAGGCGGAAAGGACGAAGTCGTCCTGGGAATGAGTCTGCTGGAGGGCTTCGGTGAGCCGGTTTGCAGCGATCTCGGCGTAGTGCTTGGTCTTCTCGACGCCGATGAAGTCCCGGCCCTCCAGCAGGGCTGCGACACCGGTGGAGCCGGATCCGGCGCAGAAGTCCAGGACGGTACCGCCCGGCGGGCTGATCTTGACGAGCTCGCGCATCACCGAGACGGGCTTCTGCGTGATGTGCTGCCGCTTTCGGCCGGTCGGCTGCGAGCCGGAGTACATGCCCGGGAGGTAGACCTCGTTACGGAAGCCGTCCATGTCGCCGTTGGACCCCCAGACGATGAATTCGCAGTTCTGGGTGAACCGGCCCTTTTGCGGGCGGGCGGCGGGCTTGTGCCAGGCCAGTACCCCGCGCCATGTCCATCCGGCGGCCTGGATCGCGTCGGTGGTGATGGGCAGCTGGCGCCAGTCGGTGAACAGCAGGGCCGTGCCGCCGGGGCGGGTCGCCCGCTGGGCTTCGGTCATGATCTGCGTCAGCCAGAAGCCGTAGCTGCGCTGGTCCATGTTCTCGCCGGTGAAGTCCGGCAGGGCATGGCCTGCGTCCGCGGAGGTGTACTTCTGCCGCGCGGTGCGAGAGGTGCGTTCCTTCGCGGTCCGGCCGCCGGAGTTGTACGGCGGGTCGGTGATGACGGAGTCGACGCAGTTGTCCGGGAGGGTGGACAGGACGCTGAGGGCGTCGCCCTGGTGCAGGGAGAAAGGCAAAGAGGTACCCCAAATATCGGTTCGGGAAAGGCGAGGGTGAACTCCGGCTCGCCGCAATGAAGCCGCCCGCCCGGATACGGACACAGGTGTGCCATAGGGCCATAGGGCGGTCGTGCGGGGGGAGTTCCAAAACTGTAGGGCACGATCCCCGGTTGACCACGGTCGCCGCGAAAACCCTTGAAATAGAGCCTTGATCATCATTTTCTTGGTCAACCGGGGATCCGCACTTACTGTTTTGGAACTGCCCGGCGCACACAGCGCCGATGGCCGACCTCCCCCGCCATGCCCATACGGAGGCACCCCCTTGTCCCGGCACACCTGATCCGCCCGTACGTCGTCGCGAGCGGCAACTCGCAGCGACGTCACGAGGCACGCACACCCATCACCCGGCCTGCCGCGCCCTTCTCACATCTCCATGGCACCGCGCAGCCGAGGCTTCACACACTTCAAGGACACCGCTATGCCATTTCTGCGCCCTCCCCTGCCTGAAACTCGTCCGCCGGCCCTGACCGGTGAGCGCGGAGGCACTCCGGGTTGAAGGCCGTAGCCGCCGCCATCGGCGTCCTCTGCCTCTCTCCCCTCGTCCTCGCCACCACCGCCGCCATGGCCGCGGCCGGAAGCGGCGCCGCCTCCAGAAGCGCCGCCTGCGCTCCTGGCAGCAGCAGCGTCGATGCCTCCGCGGTCGCCAAGCAGGTCGCCGCGATCCTCGGCGGCCAGGCCGGCGACAGCTCGATCCGCGTCGAGGGCCTTGAACTGCCCGCCGAGCAGATCCCCCATGCCAGGACCATCGTCGCCACCGGCATCGCCCTCAAGGTGCCCGAGCGCGGACAGGTCGTCGCGCTCGCCACCGCCATCCAGGAATCCCGGCTCCGCAACCTCACCTACGGCGACCGGGACTCGCTGGGCCTGTTCCAGCAGCGGCCCAGCCAGGGCTGGGGCACCCCCGAGCAGATCCGCGACCCGGTCTACGCCTCCACGAAGTTCTACACGGGGCTACTGGAGGTCAAGGGCTGGCAGCAGATGACCATTACCCAAGCCGCCCAGGCCGTGCAGCGCTCCGGATTCCCGGATGCATACGCAAAGTGGGAGCCACTGTCACGAGCCCTGCAGCAGGCCATCGCCAAGACGCTGCCGAACGGCGGTGCAGGCCAGCCCGGCCAGGAACCCGGTACCGCTCCAAGCGGCGCCGGCGGCTGCAAGCCGGGCGAGGACGGAGCCGACTGGGGCTCCATCCCAGAAGGGACCGTCCCCGCCGGATACAAAATCCCCGCTGATGCTTCGCCGAAGGCCCGTACAGCGATCGACTGGGCGATGCACCAGCTCGGCACCCTCTACCAGTGGGGCGGCACCTGCACCGCGCCGCGCGGCCCCGACCCCATGGGCCGCTGCGATTGCTCCAGCCTCATGCAGCAGGCCTACGCCAAGGCCGGAATCCAGCTCACCCGCACCACGTACACGCAGGTCAAGGAGGGTGACGCCGTACCGGCGAACACCCTGAAGCCCGGTGACCTGCTCTTTTCCCGCGGCACCGCCGCCGTCCCCGAGCACGTCGGCATGTACATCGGCGCGGGCCTGGTGATCAACGCACCGCGCACAACGAAACCGGTGCGGATCGAGAAGGTCGGCGACTGGCAGATCCTCGCCGTCCGCCGAATCCCCGCGCTCAACAGCTAGGCCGCCGCCCGCCGATGCGGGCCCGCGCCGGGCCCTTCTTCGCGCCCCGTGCGCCCCTCTCCCTTCCCCGCACAGCCGCAGGGCCTCTTAGGCCTGCGCCCGCAAGGAGCTTCGCCATACCCATTTCACTCGCAGACCGCGTCCTCTATCTCGCCTACGACCCCGGAATCACTCCAACGGATGGCGGCCTTCCCGGGCTCGACGTCCTGAAGAAGGTCGTCAACTCGATCAACATGTTCGGCATCATCGCCGTCGTCGGCGCGCTCGCCGTCTCCCTCGGCGTGTGGGCCTGGGGCCACCACAGCGGCGGCCACCAGGCCGAGGCAAACGGTAAGAAGGGCGCCGTCGTAGCCGCGGGCGCCGCCCTGGGCCTGGGCGCCGCCAACGGCATCGTCGCGTTCTTCTCCGCACTCGGGACGCAGGTCAAGTAGTGCCGAAACGTTCCCTCTCCCCCTTGCACCGGGCCACCACGCACTGGACGACCGGGCGACGGATCCTCGTCGCCGCCGTGGTCATCGCTGCGCTCCTTGGGGCCGCCGGACTGACCGCCTGGTTCACCTCACGCGGCGGACAGAGCAAGACCGGCGCATCCCCCACAGCCTCCGCGCCGAACCCGCCCGCCGCCACGGCCCCGAAGCCTTCCGCCGGCACGGGCGCGGTCCCGGCGCCGCCCAAGCTCACCGACCCGCTCGCCTACGCCAGGGCGGCGGCGGTGATGCTCTGGTCGTACGACACCCGCACCACCAGCCGTGACCAGCACCTCGCCGGCATGAACGCGTGGATGACCAGCGAGACGAAGTACACCGACTGGACGGCGATCTCCGGGCAGGTCCCGGACCCGGTGCTGTGGTCGCGCATGGCAGACAACGCCCAGTACGCCACCGCCGCTGTGGGAGAAGCCCACTTCCCCTCGGCGTTCAAGCAGGCCCTCGCCGAGAACCCCTCCGCGATCACCGAGGCGTACATCTACGCGGTCACCGTCACCGGCAAGCAGACCATCGCCTGGAAGGGCGGCGGGGGCGGCGCCGAGGACCGCGCCGTCACCCTCGCCGTCCAGTGCCGCCCCAGCTCCGACTGCGCCCTGGTCTCCCTCGCCCCGAGCGTCGCCCCGTAACACGCCACTGAAGACAAGGAGGTATCCCTCCAGTGGACTTCTGTTCCATCCCCCTCGCCAGCAAGCTTTGCTCGGCCGCCGACGCCATCGACTTCGTGAACGACCCGGGCAAGGCCATCACCGAGGGCATCGGCAACTGGATCGCCAAGTCGGCTGGCCAATTCGCCGCCGCCTCCGCCGATCTCGCCGCCGAGGCCGTGAACGCGACCACCAAGGTCGACCTGCGCGCCGGCTGGTTCGTCGACAACTACGAGCTGCTGCTGCCCATCGGCCTGACCATCCTGGTCGCCACCTTTTGCGCCCAGCTCATCCGGGCCGCGATCCGGCGCGACGGCCAGGCCCTGACCCAGGCCTTCACCGGCACCGCCGGCGGCGTGATCTTCTGCTTCGTCGCCATCGCCGGCACCACCGTCGCCATCGAAGTCGTCGACGCCTTGAGTGACGGATTGTTCGCGGCAGCGGGCACTTCGATCGAAGAGGCGGTGCGCCGCATGGTCAAGGCCAGCTCCGTCGCCTCCATGGTGCCGCTGGGCTGGATGATCCCCGGCATCGTCGGCCTCGGAGCCGGCATCGGGGCCATCCTCTACTGGTGCGTGATGATGGTCCGCAAGGTCGGCATCCTCGTCCTCGTCACCCTCGCGGTCTTCGCCGGGGCCGGCGGCGGTTGGGAAGCCGCGCGGCGCTGGCGCCGGGGCTGGATCGAAGCCACCGCCACCCTGGTCGTCTCGAAGGTGCTGATGACGATCGTGTTCCTCCTGGGCATCTCCGCCCTCGGCCAGACCCAGGCCAAGGACGGACTGGGCGCCCTCGCCGACTGCCTCGCCGGAGTCGTGATCATGATGATGGTCCTACTCTGCCCGTACGCCACGTTCAAGTTCGTTCACTGGGCGGCCGAGGGCACCGACGGCGAGTCGATCCACCGGGCCGGTGGCACCGGCGCGCAGATGGCCAAGCAGCACACCGAGCAGGCAGCCCGCAAAGCCGCCGCGATGGCCGCCACAGGCGGAGCCGGCGCAGCAGCCGGAGCCGGCGCGGCACCGCAGGGCCCCGCCGGGTTCCCCGGCGACATCGCCGCCAACCCCACCGGTGGCTCCGGAGGCGAGCAGAACAGCGCCCCGATGCCGTCCTCCGGCGGGGGTGCTGCAACCGACGTGCTGTCCAAGGCGGTTCAGCCTCCGCCGACCAGCGTGAGCCAGGACACCAGCGGCCAGCTCGGCGGAAGCACCGGATCCTCCCCGACCGGCACCTCCGGATCGGGCGGTACGGGTCCCGTTCCCCGCAGCACCCAGGAAGGCCCGCCGCAGGGTGCGCCGGCACAGGGCCCTGCCGCCGCGAGCAGTCCCTTCGCGAGCGGTCCCTCGCCCACCGGCTCCTGAGCTGACCCGTCCCCGCCACCCGGGCGGGACACGCCGCACCACGATGCCGTGTCCCGCCCGGGTCCCAACCCCGTGCCCCGAAAGCGGACTCCGCCTTGTCTGACCTTGTCCTCCCCCTCACGATCAAATTCCCCCACAGGTCGCGGCGCGGCATCCTGCTCGGCCTGTCCCTGCCCCAGCTCGTCCTCACCTCCACCGCGCTCGCCCTGCTCCTGGCCACCGTGGTGTCCTCCGGCCTCGTCGGCGCCCTGGCTCTGACCCCCCTGTGGGCCGCGGTCGCTGCTCTCGTCGTCATCCGGCGCCACGGCCGCTCCCTGATCGACTGGGCGCCGATCGTCCTGCGCTACGCCCAGCGCCGACGCACCAGCCAGAGCCTGTGGCTGGCCCGCGTGGTGTCCAGGCCCCGCACCGACGGCATGCTCCACCTGCCCGGCACCGCCGCCTCGCTGCGCGTGGTCACCCCCTCCGGATCGCAGGCCGCCGCCGTCCACGACCCCCACGCCCAGACCCTGACCGCCATCGCCCGCGTTTCCAGCAGGGCCTTCGCCCTCCTCGACCCCGCCACCCAGAACTCCAACGTCACCTCGTGGGGCCGGGCACTGGCCGGCATCGCCCGCAGCGGCCACATCGCCACCGTGCAGGTCCTGGAACGCACCGTCCCCGACAGCGGCGACACCCTGACCCGGCACTGGACCACCCACGGCCACCCCCAGGCCCCGGTCGCCGGGCAGGTGTACTCCGAACTCGTCTCCTCCGCAGGGCCCGCCGCCGCCCCGCACGAGAGCTACCTGGCGATCTCCCTGGACCTGAAGGCCGCCAAGCGGCTCATCTCACAGGCCGGCGGCGGACTGCCCGGCGCCTTCACCGTGCTCGGCCAGACCACTGCATCCGTCGCCCAGGCCGCGCGCGGCGCCGGACTGATGGTCACCGGCTGGCTCACCGCCCGCGAGATCGCCGCCGTGGTCCGCACCGCGTACGACCCCAAGGCCCTGGCCGCCCTGCAGCAGTGGTCCGAGCACGGCAGGGCCGAGGCCGAACCGGCCGCCGCAGGTCCCGTCGTCCAGGTCGAGGAGTACGACCGCGTCATCACCGACAGCGCCCGGCACGCCACCTACTGGGTGGAGAACTGGCCGCGCACCGAAACCACGTCGGGCTTCCTGCACGGGCTGATGTTCACCGCCGGCGTGCGCCGCTCCTTGTCCCTTATATACGTGCCCCAGGGGCTCGAGTCCGCTCTGCGCGACGTCCAGCGCACCAAGGCCACGATCATCGCCGACGCCGCCGAACGCCAGCGCCGCGGACAGGTCGACTCCGAGGCCGACTCCGTCGAGTACGGCGACGTCAAGGAACGCGAACGCCAGCTGATCGCCGGCCACGCCGACGTAGCCCTCACCGGACTCCTGACCGTCTCCGCCGAGACCGACGCCCAACTCGACGCCGCGTGTGCACAGATCGAAACCGCCGCGGTCTCCGCCCAAGTCGACCTTCGCCGCCTGATCTACCAGCAGCCCGAAGCCCTCACCCTCGCCGCGCTCCCCCTGGCCCGGACCGCCCTGTAGCCGACCACCCGCCGCACCGTCGCGACAGCAAGGACCCACCACTTGACCGACACCACGATCCCGCCCGGCGACGCCCACCCCTACCTGCGGGCCGCGACCGCCGGCATCCGCCACCACACCCGCCAGTCAGCACGAACCCTTGGCTACGCCGACCGCGTGCACCTGGACGTCCTGCACAGCCACCTGACCGGCCTCCACCTCCTGATGGACCAGCTCGCCGAGACCACCCGGCCCCCGTATCCGGCAGCCGGAAGGCACATAGCCGCCGCCCACCTGCGGCTGTGGCAGGCCGCGACCAGCCTCCACGAAGCCTTCCACACCCTCCCGGCCACCGAGTCCAGCACCGATGCAGGCTGCCGCCCCGACCGGCTGCCCGAGGGACCGCCGGTCCTCACCATCTGCCAGCGCCAGCTCGCCTCCGGCCACGCCATCCGCCGCAAGACCACCCCCGCCGACCACGGCCCCCGCCCGGCACGCACCGCCTGAGGGCAGCCCCCGCAGAAACGATCCGCCCCCATGTCCCAGCACCGCCCCGGACGCCGCGCCCGCCGCGCCTCCGCCAGCCCCCTGTTCACCCCCCACGGCACCGACCGCAACACCCGCAAGGCAGCCCGCCGCCAGCTCGCCGAAGCCCAGGCCAAAGCGCGCGCCGAATCCACCTCCCCCTCAGGCGAACACGAGCCCGCCGAGACGGCGATGCCCCTCCCCCTCTACCCCGCAGCCGGACGCCCCGGCGCCGCCTCCGCCCGCGGCAACAAGCTCCGGCTGCCAGCCCACCGCATGACCACCGCCGTCGCCGCCGGCGCCTACCCATTCCTCGCCGAAGGCGGTCTCGGAGCCGACGGCATCTACATCGGCCGCGACGTCCACGCCGAAGCCGCCTTCGTCTTCGACCCGTTCACCCTGTACGGCAAGGTCGACGGGTTCACCAACCCGAACATCCTGCTCGCCGGCGTGATCGGCCAGGGCAAGAGCGCCCTCGCGAAGAGCTTCGCGCTGCGGTCGGTCGCCTTCGGATACCGCGTCTATGTCCCCTGCGACCCCAAGGGCGAATGGACGCCCGTCGCGCAGGCCCTCGGCGGCACCTCGATCGCCCTCGGCCCCGGCCTGCCCGGCCGCCTCAACCCCATGGACGCCGCCCCACGACCCCCGTCCGTAACCGAGGCCGACTGGGCGGGTGAAGTCCGAAAGCGCCGCCTGCTCCTGCTCGGCTCCCTCGCCAGAACCGTCCTGGGCCGCGACCTCATGCCAATGGAGCACACCGCCCTCGACATCACCCTCGACGGCGTCGTCAAGGCCGCAGCCGCAGCGGGCCGGACCCCGCTCCTGGGCGACATCGCCCACACCCTGGCCCAGCCCGCTCTCCTTGACCAGGCAGCCGGCACCGTCTCCGGCCACCTCGGAGACGCAGCCCGCGACCTCGCCCACGCCATGCGCCGCCTGGTCCACGGCGACCTGGCCGGCATGTTCGACGCCCCCTCCACTGTCGTCTTCGACCCGGCCACCCCGATGCTGTCCATCGACCTGTCCCGCCTCGGCGGATCCGGAGACGACACCGCACTCGTCCTCGCCATGACCTGCGCCTCCGCCTGGATGGAGTCCGCCCTCACCGACCCTCGCGGCGGCCGACGGTGGATCGTCTACGACGAGGCGTGGCGCCTGATGCGCCACCCCGCGCTGCTGCAGCGCATGCAGTCCCAGTGGAAGCTCTCCCGCGGACTCGGCATCGCCAACCTCATGGTCATCCACCGGCTCTCCGACCTGCTGACCGCCGGTGACGCCGGATCCCAGGGCCGCGCCCTGGCCGAAGGCCTCCTCGCCGACTGCTCCACCCGCATCATCTACCGGCAGGAAACCGACCAGGTCCACGCAGCCGCCACCCTGCTCGGCCTGACCTCCGTCGAGACCGAAGCCATCTCCCACCTCAGCCGCGGACGCGGCCTGTGGAAGGTCGCAGGCCGGTCCTTCATCGTCCAGCACCTGCTCCATCCCGCCGAACAGGCCTTGTTCGATACCGACTCTCGAATGCACTGAAAGGCCGTGAATAGCCCATTCCCGACATCACCAACCCCGACTACTTCCTCCAGCTCGCACGAACCGTGGACAGGGTCTTCGATGACCTTCCGAGGGCCGAGGAGCTGCGCCGAGGCGACGACATCACCCCGGACATCCACAACGTGGTCGGCGACATCACCGTCATCCTGAACGAAGTCTGCGAGGAGTTGGCCAGCGGCAATCGGCATGAGGCCGAGAGCCTCACCGGCTACAGCCACCCTGAACGCTTCGGTACCGCGTCCCTCGCCCAGTGTGCGCCTCCACTTGGAACAGCCCTCGTTCACCTCAGCCAGGTAGTGGACCGCCTCGGCTTCCTCCACGAGAACATCCGGCACTCCTCCACCGGACGCACCCCTCCACCCGGCGATATCAGGATCGTCATCCAGGAACATCTCGACCAGGCCAGTACCTCGCTGCGTGCCGCCGCCCAGCAACTGCGCGCCAAGGCCACCGAGATCACGCGCGTGTTCCCCGCCCACACAGACGCGATCCTGGCCCACTACACGTACAACCCGGTACCCGCGGCCGTCACGCCCACGCCCGGCCGGACCCGATGACCGCGCACCAAGGGCCGGAGGCGGGTCGGCCAACAGAGCGTCCGCTGGCGCCCCTGCCGGATCACCGCAACGTCTTCGACCCCAGCTGGCAGCGGGCCTGGGCCCGCTTCGCCCACGTGACCACTCCGCTGCGTGAACGCGGCCTGGTCTGCGATGTCCAGTACGGGCTGGACGACTGGATCGTCTACGCCTGGCCCCCCGGACACAACTCCGTCGTCCTCATCGGGAGGCAGGGCGGATGGCTGGCCACGCACCAAGCTCCCGCCGAGAGCTGGACCTCGATGACGGTCCTGTACGACACCACGGCGTCTTCCGGCCCTGGCGACCTCGACGACGTCGGCCCTCTGCTCTCCGCGATCGACGCGCTCCTCGCACGGCTCACCCGCAACCCGTCGACACCAGCAGCCAACGGCGTACACGTGACCGAGGTTCCCGTCCCTCCGCTGGCCGGGCTCGGCACCCACAGCCGCTGATCGCCACCCCCGTCCCCGTCTTTCAGGAAGGTCCACCCGTGTACCACCCCGTCAGCATCCACATAGGACTGCATGCCGCCGGACCGATGTCCCTGCCCCTCACCGACCCGGTGCAACGCGTCCTTTGGTCAAGGGGGTTCACGTACTGCTCCCGGCTGCATGCGTACACCGCGTCGGCCGCCCTGCCCGTCGAACAGCAGGAGCACCTCGTGCACCAGGCCGTGCATGCACTGCAGCCGCTCGGACTTCCCGTGGCCCATCTCCACCACCCTGCGGCTTCCGCATGACCACCCGCTCCTTCATCGCCCGGCCCACCGAGGCCGGCGGGTACGACGGCATCTACGTCCATCTCGACGGGCTGCCCAGCCACCATCTCCCCCTCCTACTCACCGCCTACCAGTACAGGTTCAACCGTGACCTGGAAGCCATGTCCCGGCACCTGGTCGACGACGTGGCCATCGGCTGGGACGAGCTGGGGACCGACCTCCTCGACCACGCTCCCCCGGAGCTGTTCGTCGCGCTCACCAGCGGCGAGACCTGGCCAAGCACTCAGCCCGAGAACCTCTGGACCCTGGACGGCTCGCCCCCGCAGCGGATGACCGTCAACCCCGGAGCCACAGCCGATCTGGAGTGGGGGTACGTGCTGCACCCGCACGGCATCGAGGTCATCAGCCTGAGCGAACAGCACCGCGGTCCTGTTGTCGGGTGGGCGACCGACCCTCTCTACCCCTTCAGCGACAACCCGGCGATGTGGGCGCCGACAGGTCCTGGCCCGGGCCGGGTGCCCCGAACCGCGCCGAAGCTGTCCACCACCCCGGTCGCCACGAGCGTCTCCGCCCCCGCCTCCCCATCGCGCACCACGCGCCACTGATCCACAAGGAGTCTTTCTGCCCGAACAGTTCGTCGTCGGTACGCACCCTCAGTACGGGTACGTGGCCTCCGCCCAAGGAATCCCCCACCACATCAGCCAGTGGTATCTGACCCGCCTCGGCTTCCAGCCCGTTCTCGGCCTGCACGGCGTGTACCTGCTGACGGCCCCCACCCACGACGGGCCCCGCCGCACCCGCCAGGCCATCGAGAGCCTGCGCGGCAGCGGATACCAGGTCCACGCCGACTACTCCCTCGATCCCGCGAACACCAAGACAGCACAGGCCAGGCCGGTCCGGGACCCGCGCGAGTGGTACCGCGTCGGAGTACCGCAGGCCGCCGCCACCCCCTCGCCCCCGTACGCCACCGCACGGGCCTGGGGCTCCAGGCCGCCGCAGACCACGCCGGTCACCCCCACACCCGCAGCATCCCCCCAGCCGAGCCGCACCCGCTAACGCGAGAAGGATCCACCCCGCCCATGCTCACCACCACCTACGACGGGCCCGGCAGCAGCGAACTGCGCCGCCGGGCCGGCCGGGAGGCCGCCGCCTTCCTGCTCGGTCTGCCAGTCCCGCGCGATCCCGCAGCCCCGCTGCGCGCCTGCACCGAGGCCATGGCCCAGGCCACGACACCCGCCGAGGTCCACGCCCTGACCGAACTGGCCGCCGGTGGCGAGGAAGCCGGACTGATCGCGCTGCGGAACCTGCTGCGCGCCGCCGGCAGCCGCTGCCGGGAACAGGGCCACGCCCAGCTCGCCACCCGCTACGACCGCACGAGCGACCTCCTCGACATCGCCGACCGCACGCTCTTCCAGCTCGGCGTCGACCTGCTGGCCGCCGCGCACGGCACCCTGCCCGACCGGTCCGGGCCCACTCCGGCGCTCGTCACCGACGCCGAGGGAGCTCCCCGCTGACCTCGTCCGAGATCACCCTGTTCACCAGCCGGCACAACGGCATCGTCGGCCTCGTGTCCGGCGGCAACTGGCGCTGGGCCCGGACCGCGCTCTGGCTCGCGGGATTCGAGAAGGACAGCGCCGGCAACTACGTCACGCCCCTTACCGACATAGCCCGCGCCCGGCAGTCGCTGGCCGCCCTAGGCGACACCGCACTGGCGCACGAGGTCCTGGTCGCCACCAACGGCAGCAGATACATCGGCGACTTCGCCCACGAGCTCGGCGAGAGCCTGCCCGGCCAGTGGAGCGTGCGGGTCGAGAACTACCCGGTCCCCATAGTGCAAGAGGACCTCTTGCACGACCTGTGGACACCCCGCTCCGACCCCCTCGCGCACGCGGTCAAGACCGAGCGGCTGCTGGCCGCGGCGATCCTTCGCGGCGCGAACGGCGTGGAGTTGGCCGTCGTACCGGCCCCCGGCCGCGGTCAGTACCGCGTCGGCGCGCTCATCCCGGAGGACATGAACCTGACCCCGGAGGTTGCCGCGCCCCCCAGCATCACCGTGGGGAGCGAGCCGGTGTACGCCGCCCACCAGGTCAGCTCCACCCTCCTCGCC
Organism: Streptomyces sp. NPDC051364; assembly: GCF_040682115.1. Lineage (NCBI taxonomy): Bacteria > Bacillati > Actinomycetota > Actinomycetes > Kitasatosporales > Streptomycetaceae > Streptomyces > Streptomyces sp. NPDC051364. Next base: position 330,192 of record NZ_JBFBAH010000007.1, read on the forward strand.
GAATACCACCACGCCTTCTGGCGAATTCAGTTGATCACCCTGAGGGACGATCTGGATTGGGCCCACGAGGCGTACGAGCCCGGCTCGGTCATGGATCCGCCCCAGCACGACCTAGCCGACGCCTTCGCCCGCTTCGTCGCCGCCGCGCCGCACCTCATCAGCACCGTGCGCACCAGCAACACGTGTCTCAACACACATGAGCAGGCGTTCCTGGACGACATGGATGCCGTCTTCGGCCAGCCGGCCCTGCCGCAGGAAGCCTCCACGACGCCGCAGAAGACCGCGGGTCCCGATCCGCTGGCGGTGTGGCTGCTCGAAGGCCAGGACCTGGTCGACCTCGCCCGCTCCGTCAGCCGGGCCTCTTGGCCCCGGACCGCTCTCGCCCCGGTCCGCACGACACCGGCTCTCCCCTCCCCGCCCCCGCAGATCGCCGCCTCACCCACCCGCAGGTAGCCGCCACCCTGGAGCCTTCATCCCTCACTCCCCAACCCCACCACTGCAAGAAGCAATCGACGCTCTGACCGGCTGGGGCACCCGATTCTCGGTCACCACGCTCAGCTGCGAGCTTGCCCTGGAGCGCCTCCACAACCACCACGGCGACATACTCGACGAGCGGGCTGCCCAAGCCGTCGAAGCGGAACGCAACCGGGAACTCGCCGCCCTCTTCGGCAACCTCCGGCCCTACGTGCCCACGTTGCTCGCCCACGCGAGTGCCGGTATCGAGGCCATGCCTCCCGCTCGCCACCACGCCGACTGGCACCTCCTGGTCTCCGACCTCGCCCACGCCGCGGACGTTGCCGTACGCATCCTGGAGGACCACCCCACGGGCCAGGACCCTGCGGCCCGCGACGCACGGCTGTGGCCCTACCTGCGGACCTGGGGCGAGCACGACGTACTCCTGCGGGACCTGGCCCTCCAGCCGGCCCATCCACCGCGCCCGGGGCCGCATCTCACGGGAGAGGAGCAGGAGTGGTGGACCGCCCGGGCCCGTGCGGCCCGCAGCCGCCATCTGCTCCAGCCCCAGGAGTCGCGGTATGACGCCACAGGCCGCCAGCTCACCGTCGCCGTGCTCCCGTACCCGGACGAGGACGAAGAGGTCGTCCTGATCCTCGCCGGGGACATCGACAGCCCGCACATGCAGGTACTGGGCTGCTACGACACCGACGACGCGGCCATCCGGGACCTTCCGCCGGCGGTCCCGCCCGGGGTGCTCTTCCCCGACGGGCACGCGCCGACACCGACCGTGCTCCCCGGGCTCCCCCTCGCCCAGCTGACGCGTGACGTCATCGACGCGCAGCACAGCGCCTCCGTCGCCGAGGCGATCTCCTACGTCACCGACCGGCCGCCCCACGCTCCCGCCGGCCACATCGCCCAGCTCACGGAGTTCCTCGACACCTGCGCCACCTGGGCCGCCGCGCTGGACACCCGGGCCGGTCACGAGATCGCCGTCCGCCTGCGGATGCTCTCCGCACAGACCGGCCACCTTCTCCAGGACCTCACGCACGTCGGAGAGCAACTCGAGGAAGCCGTGGCCGTCCTGCCACCGCACCGCACCCCCGCTCCCCGGCATCTGCCCACGCCCTGCCCACCAGCCATCACCACCACACCCGTGGCGGCAGCGCCTCCGGTGAGCACGAACGCAGCGCAACGGCGCTAGCGGCCGGCCCGGCGCCCACTCCTCGCACGCCTTCTGACGGAAAGCCCTGCCCTGTTGACCCTGGCCGATCACCCGACCACCACCCCACCGCCCGCCACGTACGGCGCCGTCCTGGGCAGCCGGCATGTCCTGCGCCTGCTCGGCGGCACCCTGACCGGACGCCTGCCCAACGGCATGGTCCCCGTCGGCCTCGTCCTGTGGATCACCGGAGGCGGAGGGTCGCTGGCCTTCGCCGGCCTGCTCGCCGCGCTGTACGGGCTGGCGTCCGGGCTGTCCCAGCCGGTCAAGGGCAGGCTGATGGACCGCTACGGCCAGACCCGCGTCTCCGCCCCGGCGGTGCTGCTGAACTCCGGTTGCCTGGCCGCGCTCCCCTGGATCGGCGCGGGCGGGCATCCAGCGGTGGTGACCGCGGTGGTGGGGTTCGCGGGCCTGGTCACGGCGCCGCTGGAATCCGGCTTGAGGGCCCTGTGGCCGACCGTCGTGCCCGATCTCGGGCAGCGCCGAGTCGTCCAGGCCCTGGACACCGGATCGCAAGGACTCCTCTACATCGCGGGCCCTCTGCTCGCCTCCTGGCTGGCCACCGCGCACGGGCCCGACACCGCGCTGACCGCGACCGCCGCACTCGGGCTCGTGGGCACGGTGATCGTCCTGACCGCCGCCCCGTCACGGACCTGGCGTCCTGCCACCACGGACGGGGCAGCGGGAAGCGGGCGCTTGATCGGGGCCGGCCTGGTCCTGCTGTGCACCGCGCTGGCGGGAACAGGCTTCGCACTCGGTGCGATGACCGTCTGGGCCGCGGGCATGGCCAGCACCCACGGACTGGCCATGCTCTCCGGGGTACTCCCCGCCGCGTTCTCCACCGGCAGCTTCCTCGGCGGCCTGATCTACGCCCGACGGACATGGCCCGGCACGACCACCACCCAACTCATCACCACCAGCGCCCTGTTCCTCGCCGGATGGGTTCCGCTCCTGGCCCAGCCCGAGCCCCGGACCGCCATCGCCCTCGTGGTCGTCCCGGGACTGTTCCTCACCCTGATCATCACCAACGGTTTCCACACCGTGGACTCCCTTGCCCCCGCCTCCCGCACCACCGAGGCGTACGCCTGGCTGATCTTGTCGGTCGGCACCGGCCAGGCCGCAGGGACCGCGCTCGCCGGAGCCCTCGCCGAGCGCCCCTACGCACTCGCCGGGCTCCCCGCCGCCGGAGCCGCCACCTCGCTGGCCATCCTCACCCTCGCCCGCCGAAAGCTCGGCCCCGGCCGTCGCCCCGGCCGCCACCGACGTCCCCGCCAGACCCAACACCCCAACTCACCCGTTCTCGAAGGAGATTCACGCATGGCCGTTGTTGGTAAGTCCGGCTATCAGAAGTTGTGGAATGGTCCTCCATCCCATGAAGATCCACGGACTTCACTTGGCTCCCAGTCCGCGTAGAAGTCGGTTGGTGGCTCATCCAGCTTGACCTCCTCCGCAAGCCCCCCCAGCTCTTCAAGTTCCTCGTGCTCGACACGCAGGTCGCAGGCTGGGCAGGTGAAGACGAACGGGGTGAACATGACCGCCCACTCATCCTCGTCCACGTGCGTGTCACCACTAAGCCAGCCCTGCGAGTCGCATGCCGGGCAGGTGGCGGGCTCGTCGTGTTCGATGTAGCCGGGAGGAGAGACTCGTGCAATCGTGCCGAGGACGAGCTCGCGTTCCTTCTGGGGCAAGTGGCCGTAACGTTCAGAGAAGAAATCCTTGGCCCGAGCAAGTTTGCTCTCCAGCCGGACACGGACAGCTTCCACGTTCTCTTCAAGAAGCCGGTCGTGCAGGGACTCGTAACGGCCCCAGTAGGAAGTGTCGATCTTGAGCTCGACGAGCAAGGGGTCGATCAGCCGGAGACACGTGGTGAAGACGGCATTGACCTCTGACCGGTCGTACATGCCACTGTGTGCGACGCCGTTACGAGCATTGGCTAGCGGTCCAAGCGCACGCTGATCGACCGGCATTCTCTTCCGCAAGATCTTCTGCGCTCGGGCATGGGCTTCGGCCAAGCCGATGGTCTTGACCTGCTCCGCGGGAACCGAAGCGTGTGCCCCGTGACCCGTCGCGTGCAGCAAGGAGTTGAAATCCTTGCCCTCCACTACGAGAGCCGGGTGCAGGCTGGCCAGGTATGACTTGAGGAGATGCTCGGCAGCGATCCCGGCGTGGTGGACCGCCAGGTCATGAGACGACGGGCCTTCGGCGAGCGCGGCGAAGGCCGCGATCATCCACTTGCGCGAAGAGAGCTTGAGCCGTTCAGAGTCCATGGCCAGGACACTAGGCGGCTGGAGCAAACCCATTGTCGGAATTTCGGTGGCGCTCAGTAGTGCCACCGGCGACATGTCCGCTTCTGCCCCAGCGCCGAGCAGGTCGAGGTCGCAACGGCAGCCGTTCTCGCAGTCCGGACCGTGTTCGGGCAGGAGAACCAGGCCGCAGTTGGTGGCACAGGAGGATGTTGCAAGTTTCGGAATGTCTCCTGCAACGGGCCCTTCCATCCGTAGCCGACAGGATGGGGACCGGCGACGGTGGCTGGCGTTCCCTTCCTCCGAACCACTGGCGCTTCGGACCCGCAGGCGGCCGCCGGAAGCGTCGGCAGGTTCAGGAGGTGGCGGGGGTCGGTGTGGCGTGGCGGGCCGTCTTGACGGCGGAGACCAGCAGAATCAGCGCGAGCCCCGGGATGAGGACAAGATCGGGAATTACGCCCAGAAGGAGCCCGCCGAGGAGGGCGCCGATGATCGAGCCGGCGGCCAGGACCAGGGTGAAGCGGAGGTTGGCCCGCAGGACCCCGAAGCTGCCGTCGCGGCTGTAGCGGGCGAAGGCGACGAGCATTGTGGGCAGCGACACGAGCAGCGACAAGCTACCCGCGATCTTGATGTCGACGCCGTAGAGCAGCACGATCGTCGGAATGAGGAGTTCGCCGCCGGCCACCCCCATGATCGCGGCCACCACTCCGATTCCGAACCCGGCGACCACCCCGAGTACCGCCAGCAGCGGCCCGGACAGACCCAGTCCGCTCAGGTCCGCGAAGTGGGTGAACAGCAGGGCCCCGGCCATGGCGACCATCAAAGCCGCGAGGACCTTGTAGAGCGTGCTCGCGCGCATCCGCACCGCCCACGATGCCCCTGCCCACGCGCCCAGAAGGCTCCCCGCCAGTAGGTTCACGGAGACCGTCCAGTGCGCGCCGAGGTCGGAGAACGGCACCGCCGCCAAGCGCGCTGGCAATGCGGTCAGTACGACGATCAGGCTCATTGCCTTGTTCAGGATCACCGCCGACAGCGCGGCGAACCCGAACACGCTGATCAGCAGGGGGAGGCGGAACTCTGCTCCACCCAGGCCGATCATGCCGCCCAGAACTCCGACCGCGGCGCCGCAGGCGAACGTCAGTGGCATCGACCGCACGGTGGCGGTGGGCAAGGCAGCGGGTCTGGCGCTCACGAACGAAACCTCTCAGGCACACCGGTGCGCGAAAGCGCGCACATCGCCGACCAGCATCCCTCGCGAATCCGGACCAGCCCACCCCGCACACCCTGGTCCTCGCCTTCATACGAACCTCCACCGACCGGGCTTGGAGAAAGCACCGAGCCGTTCAATCGGTGCGGGTGGGCGGCTTCTCACCGATCAGGGTGGGTGGCGCCCGTGTAGCGGGCCCGGTGGGCTGCGTAGGTGGCATCGTCGCCGCCGCTTTCCGCGATCCAGTTCGCGGCGGTCTGCTGGCTGAAGCCGAGCAGGCGGCTGAAGACGAAGGCGGGCAGTTCGGCGGCGAGGTCCATCAGGGAGGCGTTGCGGGTGGGCCGGGGCCGGATGCCGAGGGCCTTGAGTCTGCGGGACAGGCTGGCGGGTTCCATGGGGCGGCCGGCGTAGGCGCCGGGGAACAGCCACCGGCTGGGAGCGGGGTCGAGGTTCGCGGCCTTGCCCACGGGGTGGTGGACCAGTTCGCGGATCATCCCGTCCAGCGGGGGCGGGATCTCCACCGGGTTGACGCCCAGAGACAGCCGGAGGGTTGTGCCGTCGTCGAGGACGTCATCGCGGCTGAGGCTGCAGATCCGGGAGGGGGGTTGCGCGAACAGCACGAGCAGCAGTCCCGCGGCTCGGTCGCGGACCGCGATGCCAGGGTCCTGAGCCAGGAGGCGGACGAGCCTCCAGCGGGTGTCGGCGGCCACGACGTCGGCGGCGAGAGAACTCGTGTAGAAGGGGGCGGTGAGGGTTCGGGTGTGCTGGTGGCGACTGGTCCACAGCAAGAAGGGCCGGATCCGCAGGCCGTCCGAGGAGCCGGTGGCGACGTAGGCGTCGACGTGGTCCTGAGTGCAGGAGGCGAGGTCGGTGCCCTGGCCGGGCAGCCATTCCAGGAATCGGATGACGGCGCGGATTTCTTGCCGGACTCCGCAGGCTTGCCCGAGGCTGGTGGGCCGGTGGGCAGGTTGCCGGTGCAGGCGGCGCAGGGGCTGCCATCGTGCCCAGCGCTCGACGATCCGCCGCTCGCCCGGGTCGGGGATCCGGGCCAGGACCTTCGGCAACCATTTCTCGATGCGGGCGAGATGTTCGTCGCGGGCGGGAAGGGCCCCGCTGGCGACGAGGAGTGCGCGCAGGTGGTCGGCGACTTGCCCTTCGGCTGCGGCGTCGAGGCTCTGGTGGGTGACGGGGCCCGAGCCGGTCGCGAGCGCGCGGAAGGCGGCTCGGCGGGATGGGGTCTTGTGGATCCAGCGCAGGACCGTGAGCGGGTCGATAGCCTGGAGCGTGTCAAGGACGGCCTCGAGTTCGGGCCGGACCGTGCCGTCGGTGCCGGCGAACACCTCGCGTAGGCTCCGCTCCCGGGCGCATACGGGGCACATCCCCCGGTGGTAGAGGCGGGCCACGGTTCCACAGCGGGTGCAGGGCTTCTTCGCCTTCGGGTGCTTGGCCCAGCAGGTCTGGCACAGCCTGCGACCGTCCTCCAGGAGTGCGGAGGCGGGGTAGGTCTTGCCGCAGCCTGCGCACGGGGAGGGCGTGTGCCCACAGGTCGCGCAGAGTGGTTCGCCTTTGGGGGTGCGGTTGTTGACCCGGCGGTGCTGCCCACAGCGTACGCACACGGCCTGGTGGCGGGCCCTCGCTGTGCACGGCTGGCACCGGGGCGTGGGTGTCGAGGCGAACCAGCACGGCCGCCAGGCCCCGCAGGTCGCGCACAGGGCGTAGGGGTTGGTGCAGCAGGCCGGGCACAACCCGCCGTCGTCGGTGCGCAGACGGCGGAGGCGGAGTTCGCCGCAGCCGTCGCAGCGCTGGTGGTGGAGCGGGTCCTGCTGGCGGCAGGGCCCGCACACTGGCCGGCCATCGGCGTCGTACCCTCCGATGGGCCGGTCCCGTTCACAACGGGCACACCGGCATCGGCGGGTCTTCGTCCAGCAGTACGAGCAGCACCTGACGCCCTCGCGCAGACTGAACAGGTTCGTGTTCTTGCCGCACCACGGGCAGAGCGGGACCACCACCCCGGTGGCGCCGTACTCGACCAGGGCTTTCGCGAGGGTCGAGATCGACCGGGGGCCATGGGCGCCGGCGCCGGTCAGAAGGTCGGGGCGGTCCGAGAGCGCCCACCACAGGCGCAGTTGTCCGGCGCGGGTCCGCTCCGTCTTCCGGACCAGTCCTTCGAGCACCTCGTGGTCCAGGCCCGTGAGGGTGAAGAGCAGCCGGGCGATCTCGGCGAGTGGGTCGACGTCCTGGTCGGGCAGGTGGCGGGCACACCGCGGCCGTCCCTCCCGGTCTCGGCCGCGGAAGTCACGCCGGCCGCACTCCACGCACCGCCGCTCCTCGATCCGGGCCCGGCTGTAGCACGTACCGCAAGTACGGCCCTGCGGGGATTCGGCCGTCAGGCGGCGCTGCCGCCCGCACCCGGCGCAGAACGGGAGGACCAGCCCCACGGCCCCGTCGTCGACCAGCGCCCGGATCAGCCGTTCTGCGAGTCGGGGCACCTGCGGCCGGCCCGAGGTCAGCAGGGAGGGGTCGGCGACCAGCAGCCGGGCGAGTTCGCGGCGCTGCGGACGCTGTCGGAACACCCGCTCCACCACCGCGGCCACGCCCATGACCGCGCACGACGGATCGGCCGCACGCACGACCTCTTCCACGACCGTCTCCGGCTCCCACTGCCACCGCGGCCGTTCCGCCTCCGTCACCTAACTCGCCGGCCCGCCCTTGGGCGGCGGCAGTACCCGGGCCCGGCGGGGTCGGAACTCCCCTACCCCCGGCCCAGCCGGCTGATCCGACGGCCTCTGCCCGGCCGCCCGCCGCACGGCCGGCGCCTGTGCCGCTACCGGCTCGATGAGCTCGTCCATACGGCAGCCCAGGATGTCCATCAAGGCCATCAGGACCGCCAGGTTCAGCCGCTCGGGCCGCTCCGTCACCAGCCGGTAGACCTGCGACGGCGACAGGTCGATCCCCCGCTCGGCCAGCAGCGGGCGCAGGCCGGTGGTGGAGAACATCCCCCTCATCGCCATCACCTCCCGCAGGTGCCACCGGTAGTCCAACTTCCGCACCACGTCCCCTCTCCCACGCGTGTCGTCCTCTACCGGACCGGGTCCGGGCCCAAGGCCCGGTCCAGCATCCGCCGCATCATCGTGTTCATGAAGTCCCCGCTCACCCCGGTGTACAGGGCGGTCGTGGAGGCGTAGCGGTGACCGACCTGGCGCGGCACGAACGCCGGATCCGCTCCGTCCTCGATCTGGTGGGTGACGTGGCTGTGGCGCAGGCAGTGCGGCACCAGGTCCTTGTCCAGGCCCAGCGCGTCGCGGTAGGAGGCGAACCGGTCCTCGATCTCCCGAGGCTGCAGCCGCCCGCCCCGCTCCGTCAGCCACAACGCCGCACCGGACTCCGCGCCCGCGTACCGGGGCCGGACGTTCATCACGTAGTCGGCGACCGCCTCCACCGCCCATGGCATCACCGACAGCGTCGTCCGACGCCGCCACGGTGAACCCTTCGTCCGCTTCCCGTACCGCACGTGCAAAGACCCGAACTCCCCCAGCTCCGGCGCCGCCGCGTGGAAGTCGAACGTGTCCAGCCGAGAGGTCTCCGTGCACCGGCAACCCCACCCGTACATGACCTTGAAGACCGTCGCGTTCCGGTACGCAGCCAACGCGCCCTTACGGCCGAGGCGGACCGCCCGCTCGACCTGGTCGTCGGCGTAGTCAAAGAACAGCTGCAGCTCGGCACGCGTCATCGGCCGCCGCCCGGGCCGGCCCTCGCACTCCACCAGGTGCGCCGCGGTGTTCCACTCGTGGCAGATCTGCACAGGGTGCGTCCCGAAGCGTTCCTCGCACTCGGCGGGCCACTGGTAGTGCGGCGAGGTCACGTAGTCGCAGAACATCCGGATCGCGCCCTGGTAGCTGCGGATCGTCGACTCCGCCCGCCGCGCCACCCCGATCAGGTGCGTCATCCAGTCGTCGAGATCGGACGCCGTCCACTGCCACGGGTAGGCGTTCGTGAACTCCCCGAACCGCTCCACCACCCTGCGCCGGTCCTCGATCGTCTTCGGCTGGAGGCGGCGCCCACCGCGTTGCTGCCGGGCCCATCCCTCCAGCATCGCCTCGAGTACCGCGTCCTCCGGACGCAGCAGGGACACCCCCTGCAACAGCACCAGCCGCGCGGAAGCGTCCCCGAGACCACCGCCAAGCACCCCAGACCACCTCCGTCCGCCGCACGAATCGTGCATCCAATGCACGACCCCCCGCAACGACGCAGGCCACCACCCCAACCGCCCAAGAAAGGGACTCGAATTGAAGCCGCAGAACAACCGCCCGACCTCGAACGTGTCGCCCATCAAACGGAATTCCCCGGGGGTACGAACCGAATGGAAGATCGTCCACAGCTGTGGACACGAGATCACCCGCGACCTGTCGGACCGTCCCGCAGACAAGCGGGCCGGGTTCGCCCGCTGGCTCGGCGGGCGGGAGTGCACCGACTGCTGGAAGGCCGCCCGCGATTCCGACACCGTCGCCCGCGAGGAATGGCTCGCCGCCAAGCGCTCCGAGGAACAGCAGGCCGCGCTCGCCTGGGCGGAGCAGTTCGACATGCCGCCGCTGGAGGGCCCGGAGCGGGCTCTGGCGTGGGGCGAGCGTAGCCGCTACCAGCTGGTGACCACTGCGTACACCGCCCTCGTCGCCGAAGGGTCGTGGGACGAGGCGGACTGGTCGGCTCTGGAGGAGAAGATCCGTACGGTCACCCGGGCCGGCTGGTGGATCGACCAGCGCGATGCCGAGGGCACGGACCTTCCCGAGCTGCTGGACGCGGCCACGGCCGACGACCGGGGGACGGAAAACCCGTTCCGGTAGCCGGGGCGGGGGCCATGTATAGCCGACGATCCCCGGTCAGCCAAACCGGGGATTCTCCAGACCATTGAAGAAGTTCACCAGCCGCTCCCCGCGGCACCTTCGTGGAAGGACTTCTGCCGTGCCCGACGCCAGCCGCGCCGCGTTCATACCCGCCGATGCGATCACCCCCGAGCGGGACATCACCCACGAGCACTTCGCCCCCGGAGACCGGATCGTGGTCATCAAGGGTGTGGACGACGGCATTCTGTGGGGAGACGCGATGACGGTGGTCACCCCCTCTTGGCACACCCCGACGAACGAGGACGGGTGGCGCCTGCGGAACCCGGAGGGAGGTGCCCGCAGCTTCATCACCGGACACCCCCGCTACCTCGTCCACCTCTCCGCGCACTGCCCCGACTGCTTGATCTACCAGCGGGCCCTTCAGGACTACCTGGTGCCGAAGTTCCCCGGGAGCGAAACCGTCGATGTGGGCTGGTACTCGATCACCGAGCTGAACCAGCTCGTCCACGTCGCCGACGGCCGGGCCGGCAGCCGATGATCCCCACGGTGCACGAGCCGAGCATGTCCTCGGTGGACGGGCTCGCCGAAGCGCTGGGCCGGCCCGTCAGCGACAGGGAGGGGTTGACCACCGAGGGCACGATCGTCGCCCACTGGCACTACCTCGACTACTTCACCGACGGGGACCGGACCTGGACCTCGGCCGAGTGGGCCCAGCACCTCGACGATCCGCGCAGGCTCCACCCGTTCCCCGCCACCTACAGGGGCGACCCCCGCGTCATCTTCCACGCCAGCGTCCGCCTGCACCCAAAGGACCGGGAGCTCACTCCCGCCGAATGGTCCGAGGTCGGCTACCGGCTCGCGCGCGTCGCAGGGATCGCACCGCCCGGAGACCCGAATCCCGGCAGGTGGATCGCTGTTCGAGACCAGTCCCACCGTCTCGACCTGCTGGCCAGCCTGATCCGCGAGGACGGCAACCGCGCGGCCCCGCCCAGGCAGGTTCACCACGTCCTGGCCGCGGAATGCCGGCGTATCGAAGCAGACCTCGGCCTGCTCTCCCCCCGAGAGCACCACGTCAGCCCCTTCAAAGCCAACATGCTGGCCGCCACGCAGCCCACCACCGAGCACCTCGACCCCGGCACCGCGGCGCACCTGTCCGACGAGGCACACCGGCACCTGGCCATCGCGCGCCGCCTCATGGAGAGGGCAGGTCAGCACCTCGGCGCCCCGGTCCCAAGCCCTTCCCCGCTTCTCCCCGCCGGCTTCCCGGCGCCCCGTTCCCCCCGGGGCCTCTGACCGGCCTCTCCCTTGCAGAAAGCATTCTCTTCTTGGCCCTTGCCCACCGAATTCTGACCATCCGGCGCGATCCGCACTCCGGTGAAGTCCTCGCCCGTGGAGGCGATCCGGAAGCCCACAGCCTCCTTGAGCGCACCGGGTTCGTCCCCGTGGTCCGCCGCCACGAGACCTACCACCGCCTGCCCACCGGCCTCGACCAGGACGAGGAAATCCGCCTCGCCACCCGGGCCGTGGCCCGCCTGCAAACCGTCGGCTACGACCTCGACACCGACCCCGTCTTCGCCACCGAGCGACGTGAACCGCATTACCTCACCCTCGGCGACCAGGTCCGACACCTCGCGGTCCGGATCCGGGAAGCCGAGAGCACCGAAGAGGTCGCCGACACCCTCACAGAGCTGACCGCCACCCACGACGGGATCCTGGCGGCCCTCACCAAAGTCCTGCACACCACAGCCGACTTCCTGCAGGACCTCGGACATCCCGCGGACCCGCACACGGCCGCCCGGCTGCGCTACCTGGCCAACGAGCGGCTCCACGTCCTCACCTCCGATCTGCGGCACGTCCGAAATGATCTCGCCGACCGGCAGGCCGTACACCCCCACCGCGCGCCCTGCCCGCAGGAAGTCGCCGGTGACGAGCGCGAGAAGTCGGCTTCCTGCCCCTGTCCCGCGCCCGCCCGCATCCCCACCACGCCCAGCGCACCGGCCGCCGCTTCGCCCGCCCCGGCCGGCCGCCGCCGCTGACCGCCCCGATCCCGCCCGAGGAACCCATGCCCGACCACGATCCCGAAGAGCTCGACTCTTTCGCCGCCATCCTCACCCAGCTCCTGCCCGGTACCTGGACCCGGGAACTGCGCCAGCACACCGCCCACGACGACCAGTTCTTCCTCACCGCCGACGTCTGGGACATGAACCACGTCGCCGACGCCCTCGCCCAGCACCCCCTGAAGCAGGACGCCATCCTCACCAGCGAAAACGGCCGGCGCCTGTTCCTCATGGACCACCCCCGCTACGAAGACGAGTTCCTCGTCGCAGCCATGGCCCCCGCCGACACCCACGCGGAGGCGTTTCGTGGGGTGCCGGAGCCGGACGGAATCACGATCACCGCCGACCCCGAGCAGGCCGCCGACGCCATCGCCACCCAGCTCCTGCCCCGCTACGAGACTGCTCTGGCCCAGGTCCAGGACAACGCCCTGGGACTGAACCGCGCCTCAGCCCAGCCCGACACCCTGGTGCTGAACTGGACGGAATCCGGCGATCTGACCGCCAGCACCGACCGGGCGGAGGTGGCCGAGGTCCTGACCGCCCATGGGTTCGTCCACGACCCCGGCCAGCAGACGTACGTCGCCTCCGGCGACGACACCGCCCACCAGGCACAGTGCGTACGGGCGGCCGGCGCCGCGCTCGGCGCCCTGAACATCGGTGTGACCCTGCGCAACGCGCCACACCGGGGCACTCCGGCAACGAGGCCGCTGCCCGCACCACGCCCGGCGGCAGCGAACACCGTGCGCTCCCGGTGAAGGACGGCGGAGAGCCAGACTTCCTCATCCTCGGCTACGTCACCATCACCCGCGACCCGCGCACTCAGCTGGTGGTGACCAGCAGATGCACACCAGAAGCCGCGGGCATCCTGGAGACCGTCGGCCGCTTCCGCGACGGCGGCGTCCAGTACCTGCGCCAGCCGCACGACCTGCCCGTCGAACAGCAGCGTCACTACGCGACCGCCGCGGCCCAAGCCCTCCTGCTCGCAGGGTTCAGCGTCTTCCTGGATCCTTCCCTGAACACGCTCGCCACCCCCGACGGCGACCGGGCAGCGGCCCACCGCTACCTGGACCAGCTTGCCGAGCGGGCCAGCAAGGCCACCGACGACAAGCAGGTCGCCGAGATCCTCGCCGAAGTGGCCGCGCCCACCGAGGGCCTGCTGTCCCACCTAGTGCAGACCCTGATCACGACCTGGGCCACCTGGAGCCAGCGCGCGGAGGGCGCACTGTCCAAGGAAGACCTCGCGATGCGGCTGATGGACACCACCAGCGTGCTCTCGCGAGGCGGCGACGAGATCCGGCACATCCGCAATCAGGCCGCCGCCGCCAAACCGGCCGCCCCGCAACCACCTGCAACTCCAGGCCCAGCGGCGTCGCCACCCGCCCGGGGACGCTGAACCCGCCGCACTCCACCTCCGAAACGACCATGCCTCCACGACACCATCGAACCGATCTCGCGGCCTTCGCAGACGGCCTCGCCGCCCGCCTGCCCAATACCTGGACCAGCACCTACACCCGCCATGCCGCCTACCACGACCAAATCGCCACCACGTCGACGGTGTGGGACATGGGAGCCGTCGGCTACGCCGCCTCCAACTTCGTCCTCGGCCACCAGGCCGTGCTCGCCCGAGCCGACGGAAGCCGCCTGCTGCTCTTCGACCGCCCCCGGTACCGGCACCAGTTCATGATCGGCGCACTGGAACCAGACGCCCATCACGACGCCTTCCACCAGGTGGACGAACCCAACGGCATCACCATCCCCGCCGACCCCGCCCGCGCTGCCGCCCAGGTCACCCGCAGGCTGCTCCCCCGCTACGAGAGTGCGCTGCGCCAGGTCCGGCACAACGCCGCCCACCCCGTGCCCCGCCGACCCGAACCGGTGCTGATCACCGGAGCGGTGAGCATGGCCTGGCACCCGGACGGAGCCGTCGGCGCTGTGACCGGAGTGCGCGAGGCAACCGTGGTCCTGTACGGCGCCGGATTCCAGTACCACCCCTACCACCGGCAGTTCCTGCTTCCGGCGTCGTACGGCGACCGCGAGCAGATCGCACGCGTACAGGCTGTCTCCCAGCAGCTGGCCCGTATCGGCGTCGGCGTCACCATGCGCCCGGCCCGACCGGCCCCCGCGCCCACGGCACTGCCCACTCGCCCGCCCTCCCCGGCGGTCGCTTCTGCGACCCGCTGATCCACCCACCACCGTGAGGAGATCCCCCGTGGGAAATCTGGCCGATGAAGCCGGCACCGACGTCGAGATCTACCGACGGGCCCGCACCCCCGGCAGCGTCCACATCGTCAGCCGCAGCAACGCACCCGAAGAACTCCTGGCCCTCCTCGACAGTGCCGGCCTTGAACGCCACACCGAGGCGACCTCTGGCCCCGTCTACGTCTGGCACGAAACTCCCGACGGCCTGAGCGAACAGGCCCAGAAGCAGCTCGCCACCCGCGCGGTTCTGCCTCTACTCATCGCCGATTACAAGGTCAACATCGACCCGGACGTGTACGACGTGACCGCCTGGGCCCAGGCGATGGCCGCGCACCGCACGCGACAGGCCAAAGCCCAGACCGGACTGGCCACCGCAGTGCCACCGCAGGGGGCACCCGGCTCCCCACCTCGTTCTCGCTGACCACGCCGTCCCCGGCCCTTCCCGGGCCGGGGACGGCTCCAGCCCGACCCGCCTGGAGCATCACGATCCAGCAGACCCCCAACCGACTGCCGCCGATCTCCCCCGCCCGGCGCCCGCGCCTGGCCGTCTTCCTCCTGCGCCGCTACCTGCGCGCCGTCACCGCGGGGACCCCTGGCCGGCACACCCCCGACCGTCCCGGCCCATCCAGCCACACCGGCGCATCCCGAGGCAGAGCAGCTGGCCCCGACCACCCCAGGAGGAGCGTGACCGTCTATGGCCCCGAGGCCCTGGCCCGCCAGATCGCGCAGCAGATCGCGGAGCTCAACGAGTGCCTGATCGTGGCCTCGCCCCAGCAAGCCGCCCGCATCCTGGGCCAGGTTCTCGAACCCGAAGAAGGCGTCCTCGGATCACTGACCACACTGGTGGCCACCGGATCACACTTCGCGCAGGGCCGGGCGCTCAACGGGGCTCTGCCGCCCGCAGTGTGGCTCGCCCTCGGCCGCGCCGCGAACGAACTGCACGACATCACCCTCGACCTCGACGAGCACGCAGAGGACATCCGCAGGCTCACCCAGAGCCCGCCGAGCGCCGCGCTCCCGCCGGCCCCGTCGCCGCTCGTCGCCCGGAGGCACCGGTGAAGAAGACCTGGACAGGCTGGGGACCGACCGCCGACCAGCCCCAGCAGCACTACCTGGTCGAGCCCCGCCACCTCGGCGGCGGAGGCGACCTCCGCTTCGTCGCCGAGTACATGCGCGCCTCCGGCTGGAAGGACATCTCCCACACAGGCGGCCCGATCGTCTTCGACAGCCCCGACCACTCCGTACGGGTCGGCTTCGACCCCACGGCGATGCCCGGCGGCTGGACCGTCTCCGGACAGGCTGTCGGCCAGCAGCCGGCCTGGCACGCCACGTTCACCACAGCCGTACCGATCGAGATCGTCGCCGGGTTCACCGACACCCTGACCAAGCCGCGCTCCGCCCACGCCCCGAACGTGTGGGCTCCTCTGGAGGAGAACGGGTGGGAGACCGAACGAGGCCAGCACTTCACCGCCGTCTCCCCGGACCGTAACGCCTGGCTGCAATACCACCAGAACCAGACCGAACCCAGCCAGGCGCACTGGTGGGCCGGAGCCCGCACCGAGCACGGTCGCGCCTGGGACGCCGTCTTCACGCCCACGACGCCGATGCACCTCATCCAGGGGTTCTCGGCCGCGCTCGCCGACCCGACGCCGGTCATGCGCCCACGCGGCAGTGTCCCGGCCAGTAAGTGGATCCGCACCACCTCGGTGTCCGTACGTCCCTCCGAACTCGGGGGCTGGCAGCAGGCCCGGATCACCGCCGCCCGCGCCGCCACCTGGGCCCGCAACTCCTGGAGCGCCGCCCGCCCCCGCCAGCGCACTCCCGCCAGCCCCTACACGGCAGCCGGCGCAAGCAAGTCCCGCCGCTGACCGCCCAGCCCACACCACGAGCACCGAGGAGCCCCATGACCGCACTCTCCACAGACCCCAGCCCGGAGAAGATCGACCAGGCTGTCGACATCCTCCTCGAGCTCAGGGACTACCTGCGGACCGAGCCCCCCGCCGACGATGTCCTGCCGCTGCTGACACCGCTCCTCGACGAAGACCTCGGCATCCCGATGCTGCTGTCCGACGTCCTTCGCGCATCCGCCCGAGCCATCGCCACCGACGCCGAGCCGTACAGCAGCGACGTCAGCTCGGTGGTCGCCACCCTCCGCGAAGCGGCCGCCGAGATGATGCAGTGGTACTCCCTGCACTGGGAGGTCCGCCGCCTGGCCCGTGCCATCGCCGACACGCCGGGAGCGACGTCCTGAGCCAGCGGCCGTTCATCCACACCCGCGCCGACGAACCGCACAACCGGATCTGGTTCGAAACCACCCCCCGTCACCTCGCCGGCCGCGGCGACCCCCGCCACATCACCCAAGCCCTTCGGGCAGCCGGATGGTCCAACCACTCCGACCCGGACTACCCACACGTGATCCTGGCCAGCCCCGACCAGCACTACGCCCTGGCCCTGGAGCCGGAAAACGAGTCGTACTCCAAGTGGTGGCGGATCAGCTGCACCAGCGACACCGAGAACTGGTACGCCGAGTTCGGCGGGAACACCCCCGTGGAGATCCTCGCCGGATTCACCGACGCCCTCCTCGCACCCGTACCCGAGTCCGCCCCCGACGTGTGGTCCATCCTCACAGCGGCGGACTGGAGCTACACGAGGGACGAGCGTGGACACGAGCTCGCCGAGCACCCCGACGGGATCATGCAAGTCCGCCGGTGGAACAGGACGACCAGCTGGAACACCGGCTTCATCGCCTGCGCCCTGCCCCCCGACGGCCTCGGCGGGCAGGAATCGGTGTGGGAGGCCCACCTCGGCAACGCCCCGCACCTTGCCGCCGCGTTCGCCACCGCGCTGGTCGATCCCGCGCCCGTCGCACGGGCCGAGTTCGACGTCCCGCACAGCGGCCTCGTCACCCAGAAACCCGGTGGCCGCCAGGGCAACGACCTCGCGAAGGAGCACGCCGCGCGCCTGGCCCAAGCCCGTGCCACCGCCGTACGCAACCGGCGTACCGCCCTCACCACCCAGCCCGTCCCCAGCTCGGCGTCGGCGGCGCCAGCCGTCGCCGGGCCCCGGCCCTGACCCCGCCGCCCGATCGGTCTTCAAGGAGCCGTCCCCTCTGTCCATCACCGACCGGCAGCTCGCCGCCTTCGCCTACGACCACGAGAACGCCCTCGGCTCGGCCATCACCCCGCGCTACCTCGCCGACGCCGGAGACCCCCGCCACGTCACCCACGCGCTGCGGGCCCGCGGATGGAGTCTGGACTCCGACCCCCTGCACCCGGCGATCCGTATGACCAGCCCCGACCATGCCTTCCGTCTCGACCTCACGCCGACGCCCAGCAGCTTTCACCGCTGGTGGCGCATCGACAACAACTACGGCCCCGGCTTCTGGTCCGCCACGTTCAACGGCGACACCCCCGCCGAGATCGTGGCCGGCCTGACCGACGCACTCATCCGCCCCGAGCCCGAAGAACCAGCACCCTCGGTGATCGAGGTCCTCACCGGCCGCGGCTGGGAGCACACCACGTCCGAGACCGGCTCACAGAGGCTGACCTCACCCGACGCCATCGTCGAGGTGGAGCTGTACGTCTCGCCTTCCCTGGGCGTCATGGGCTGGGAGATCGAGGCCGCCCACCACCACGGTGAGCACGGCCCGGAGCAACGCATTTGGCGGGCCCACCTCGACGCGGCGACCCCCGCCCATCTGCTAGCCGCCGTCGCCGAAGCGCTCTCCAACCCCACGCCGGTCCTGCGCGCCCGATTCAAGATCAACGACAGTGCCCATCTCACGCAGGGACCGGAGTTCGCGATCGGCTCCGAGGTCGTCGGCGCACACAAGCAACGCCTGGCCGAGGCCCGCCGCCACCGGCCCAAGCCGCACCTCACCACCACCGTGGCCACGCCCGCAGTTCCGCGCACCGCCTCACCGGCCAGGCCCGCCCGGTAGCCGCCGGCCACCTCCCTGACCCCCGAAGGACCCGTGACCAACCTCGACCTCCACTCCAGGCACCAGCACCTCCTGCACCAACTCGCCCTCTACCTCCGCGAGTCGGAGCAGATCCTCGCCGCCTGGGACACCTACTCCGACGAGCACACCGACCCCAACGGCTGGCCGCACGACGAGAGGGCCTACGGGTTTCGCCAGGCCCAGCGCGACGCCGACACCTGGCGGTCCTTCAACCGGATCCGCTCCGGAGCCGGCGACCTGGTCGCCACAGCCGGGGCCCAGCTGCAGAGGCTTCCGGAGCGGAGCGTCCACTACCGCTGGGTCTGGCAGATCGGCGCTCTGCGCACCGCCCAGGAACGGATCGGCACCCTGCAGAGCGAGTGGCTCGCATTGCGCGCCACGCTGCCGGAGTCCGTACGGCCCGGGGTCGAGGAGTACGACGGGCCGCTCGCCTCGCGGAACGCCGAGGCCTGGCACTACCTGGACGAGTGGTCCCTCCACGGCCAAGCCGTCCTCGACATCCACAGCGCTCTGCGGCGCAGCCAGTCCCGGCCGACCACTGCCCCCGTCGCCGCGCTCCCCGGCCGGGACTCCAACCCAGCAAAGCCCCGCCGGTAGCCGTTCCCCACCGCCGAGTCCACCACCTCCCCATGGAACCGCCCTCTTGTCCAGCCCTTCCCCGAACTCCAACTCCGACGGCTACGACATAGCCTTCAAGGCCCTCCTCGGCGCCTTCGCAATCGCCCTGCCCCTGTCCACCCTGGCCTGGCTGGGCGGCAACGCGACCGCCTGGGTCACCAGCAGTGGCCCCTGGGTCCCGTACCAGCCGGCCGAAGCTCTTCTCCACCCCGAACGCCTCTGGCCTGCGACAGAAGAAACGTCCCTGCTGATCGGTACCCGGATCCTGCCCGCCGCGGGCCTCCTCGCCCTCACTGTGTGCGGCTTCCTGTGGTGGTCCCGACACAAGGGCACGATCGGCAAGAAGAAGCGGATCGCCGGGATGGCCAAGCAGAAGGACATCGAGCCACTGCTCGCCAAGGCCATCACGGCCAAGGCGCGATCCCTTCGGCCGAGCCTGAAGGACGCCAAGGCCATCGCAGCCAGGGACACCGGTGTCCTCCTCGGAAACCTGCAGGGCAGCCGTCACGAAGTCCGGATGGGATACGAGGACGTCGCGGTCGCGATCATGGCTCCCCGATCCGGCAAGACGACCTGCCTGGCCATCCCCGCGATCCTCGCCGCGCCCGGCCCCGTGCTCCTCACCTCGAATAAGGCCGCAGGCGACGCCTACACCACCACGATCGACGCCCGCGGAGTGGACGGCCGGACCTGGAGCATGGATCCGCAGCAGATCGCTCACGCGGCCCGCGAAATGTGGTGGAACCCGCTCGCATCCGCCAAGTCGCTTGACGGAGCAGGCCGGTTGGCCGGTCACTTCCTCGCTGCGAGCGTGGATGCCTCCCAGCAGGGCGACTTCTGGTCCAAGGCCGGATCCAACATCCTGAGCCAACTACTCCTGGCCGCCGCTCTCGACGAGAGGCCTATCACCGACGTCATGCAGTGGCTTGCCTTCCCCGCCGACCGCCGGCCCCTGGACATCCTGCGTGATCATGGATTTTCGGCCGTCGCCGCCCAGCTCAAGGGAACCGTCGAGGGCCCCCCTGAGACCCGTGACGGTATCTACGAGACCGCGCGCCAGTACGCGTCGGCCCTCCTGAACTCAGAGATCGCCGCGTGGGTCACCCCGCAGAAGGGCGTCCCTGAGTTCAAGCCCGCCGACTTCGTGACCAGCAAGGACACGCTGTACCTCCTGTCGAAGGACGGAGGCGGCGGAGCCAGCGCGCTGATCGCGGCGTGCGCGGACTCCGTGATGCGGGCCGCGACCGCCCAGGCAGAGCGGGCTGGCGGACGCCTGGACCCTCCCATGCTCGCGATCCTCGACGAGGCCGCCAACGTGTGCAAGATCAGCGACCTCCCCGACCTGTACTCCCACCTCGGGTCCCGCGGGATCATCCCGATCACCATCCTGCAGTCCTACCGCCAGGGGCAGAAGGTATGGGGCGACGCGGGCATGGACGCCATGTGGTCCGCGTCCACCGTGAAGGTGATCGGCTCCGGCATCGACGACCCGGACTTCGCCGACAAGCTCAGCAGGCTGATCGGTGACCACGACGTCGAGACCAAGTCCACCTCCATCTCCGACTCGGGGAAGTCCACCAGCATCAGCATGCGCCAGGAGCGGATCCTGCCCGCAGACGCGATCCGCGCCCTCCCCAAGGGAACCGCACTGTGCTTCGCCACCGGCATGCGCGCAGCCATGCTCGACCTGCGCCCCTGGTACCTGGAGCCCGGCGCCGAAGCCCTGTCCGCTGCTTCCGCCGCCGCGTCACGGGGCATCACCGCACGCGCCGTCGCCAAGCAGGCGCCCCAGCAGGACAACTACGGCCCCGCCGCGTAATCACCTCCCCTGCGCGCCCCACCTGGCGCTCCCTCCTGTCTGGAGTTTCGGATTGCAGATCATCGACCTTGCCGAGCAAACCCGCATCCTCGGCCAAGTGGCCCCCACCCTGAAGTCCCTGCGCCAGGAGGTGGAGAGCGTGCGGGCCGGAGAGATAGCGAAACCCCTGCGCGAGATCGGACCGATCGCCCTCCGCGCCCAAGAACTCACCATGCAGTGCACCCAGCAGGTCACCCTCCTGTCGACCAGCCAGTACGCCGCCATGAAGGACGGGCACGAGAACCTCGCCGAACTCGTCGAAGCCACCACCCACATATCCCTCGCGGCCACCCTGTGCACCTTCGCCATCCACCACCGCACCGAAGTCCTGTTGTACGAGGACGTTGATGAGACCCCGACTGCCAGCCGCAGCACGCTTGCCGAGGCCACCGAGGAGCTGGATCGAGCGGCGATGACGTACCGCCAGCAGGCGCAGCGGCTGTCGTACCGCCTGGCCTCGTTCGCCGCACGGCGCGAGGACCACCAACTCATAGCCCAGGCAGTCGACAGCCCCGGCGTACCGACCCCGCCGAAGGAGCACGCGGCAGGACTCGAGGATGCCGGTCCGTCCGCGGTCGTCGCAGGGACCCCGCACCCCATCAACACAACACCCACGGCACCGGCCAAGCCCGCCACCACTCCCACCCGCTGACCCTCATCGCCGAAGGATCCCTGCCCTATGCGGAACATCTCCGTTCCGATCCACGTCGACCGCCTTCGGTCTCTCGCCGACCGGTTCGACCACTTCCGCAGCGAACTGGCCAACACCGCGCCGCTGACCGGTACCGAGGGACTGCGCCACCTCACCCAGCATCTGCGCACCTCCCACGAACTCACCATCGAGGCGCTCACCCGCCTCACGGCGATCGACGGCAGCCAGGTCACCCAGATGACCGGCGCGCTCGCCGCGCTGGACTGCCTGGCCCAGACCGTCCAGCACAGCGGCCACGTCAGCGACAGCCTGACCCTGTCCATCGGCGACAACGCCTACGAGGCCACGTCCTGGGATCCGGCCAAGGACACCGACGTCATCGGCCGCGGGCTTCGACACATGGACGCCCGCAAGGCCATCGCCGCCCACTTCAACGATGCCACCGCCAGCCTGGCCATCTGCGCCGAAGGCTGCCGGGGCGTCGCCAATCACCTCACCAACGCCTTCCCCGCCCCGGATCGGACCAAGGCCCATGCCGTCGCCAACACCATGACGGCCAGCCTCATCCCGGCCGCTGTGGATCTCGCGGCGCCGGCCAGGACCAGGCGATGACGGCAGCAGCTCACCCGAGGCGCTCTCACACCGCCGACCAGCAGCTGGTCAACCTGTCCGATACGCCCTCGCCCGTCGATATCGCGAGGGCGCTCGCGAGCCGGATCTCCACGAACCCGCCGCCACGCCCCACCTCGTGGACCATCAGCTTCGGACTCGTGCGTGGTGCCGAGTCGCGGTACCAGTTCCGTTCCTCCGATGGATCCGCACTCGGCGTCGCTAACGCACTGCACGCCGAGCTGTACGGGCTTCCGGTCGAGGAGCCTGCGCTCCCGGCTGCGTTGGACGAGCTGCTCCAGGCAACCGGGTACGACGGCGACCAAGCGGCCGTTCTTTCCCAGGTCGCCGCGCAGATGGAAGTCGCCGCCGTCCTCATCGAGCGAGCCCGGCACGCCGCCCAATGGAGGCAGCTGCCGGAGGCCCTGTCGGCCCAGCTCGCCGCCAGTCAGGCCCTCACCACCCAACTGGCTGCCGGCCTGAGCCGCCTGGCTCCCGCCTTCACCCAGGCCAGCACGCACTCCGCTCCCACCCCGGCTCCTGCCGTCCCCGCGCCCGTGGCCACTGCCCACCCCCGGCGCTGAGCGGTGACCGGGACCAGCACGTCCGACACGGCCATCCCCCGCGCCCCGCCCCACTCCGAAGGCCCTCCCTGCCCATGAGCTCACCCACCGATGCCCTCCTGTTCGACGTACCCGCCTCGCGCCCCCCGTCCGAGCAACTTCTCGATCTGGCCGCCGACTACACCCGTTACAACGACGCGCTCGGACTCTTCCGGCCCACTGCCGCATCCGGCCCCGCCTTGGGCGCGCACGCCGCCTCGGTGGCGCGGCTGACACGTGCAGCCCTGGCGTCCGCCCAAGCCGTCCACGACCAGTGGCCCTACCTGAACCCCGCAATGGTCGAGGCCACCGTCCGCATCAAACAGCTCGCCTATCTCAGCGGTGGAGCAGCCCACCACCTGAGCGAAGCCCAAGCAGCAGTCACTGGTGCCGCCCTCGCAGACCCCGACGGCACCAGCCTGCCCGACTCTGTGAACC
The DNA here is from genome assembly GCF_040682115.1 of Streptomyces sp. NPDC051364. NCBI lineage: Bacteria > Bacillati > Actinomycetota > Actinomycetes > Kitasatosporales > Streptomycetaceae > Streptomyces > Streptomyces sp. NPDC051364. The sequence goes on from NZ_JBFBAH010000007.1 coordinate 353,152, forward strand.
TGCAGATACAGCTCGCGCGGGAGCTGACCGCGCTCGCGCCGGAAGCCGCGCTCGCCTCCGCCACCGGTATCGCCCGTGAGAGGCAGCGCCGCCAACCGACCGCACAAACGGCCACCGCCGGCCTCACCACCGACGAACTCACGGCGCTCCACGCAACCGCCCTCGGCCAGGTCGTGGTTTCCCAGAGCCAGGCACGGGAGTACGTCCACAGTCGCAGCGGCGTCGTCCGCATCGGCACCCTGCGCTCTCTGGAGGCCAAAGGCCTCATTACACGCGACCCCGCCACCGCGCCACCGGCCTTCGACGGCGGCCCGCCCCAGGACCGCATCCGCCTCACCTCCGACGGAGTGACCGTCACCGTCAGCGTCCTCGCGCTTACTCCCGCTGCGGGGCCGACTGCTCCAGCCATCCCCCACGCACCCACCGCGTCTGCACCGGGGCGAGCCCGCTGACCAAACCCGCCCCGGTGGCGGATAGTCCCGCCTGGCGTTGCCCCTACGAAGGTCCACCCGCTCATGACCGATGACGCCCTCTTCTCCCTACCCGCCCCACCCACGTCCCCGGTGCCCGGCAGCCCCTCGAAGGCCGCACCCGCCTCTCCGTCGCGGCCCGCACCCGCTCCGCCCCCGCGGTCCACGCAGACCGCCCGACCGCCGTCCAACCACGACCGGCCTTCCCCCGTGGTACGCCTGCTCGCGCTCGCCGACAGCTTCACCCAGCACAACGATCAGCTCGCCCGGCTCCAGCCGGCCTACGGCGCCACTTGGGGTCACACCTCGGCGCAAGTCCTGGTGAGCGCATGTCTGGAGGCCGTACAGGCCATCGTCGACCAGCCGATGTACGCGGGTGTGACCTTGACCGAGGCCACGGTCCGGATCAAGCAACTGGCCGTTCTCACCGGACAGGCGGTCCGACATCTCGCCCAGGCCAAGGCACAGCTTGGCGCCCCGGCCTCGCCCCCGGACCAGCCAACCAGGAGCGGAGAAGTCGCACACCAGATACAGCTCGCACGAGAACTGACGGCTCTGGCTCCCGCCATGGCCCTGGAGTCCGCGAGCGCCGTAGCTTCCGAGATCCACCGCCGACGGCCCGCGACGACTACCAGGAACGATGCGCTGACCCCCGCCGAGCAAACTGCGCTTCACGCCACCGCCCGAGGGCACGTCGTGATCGGCCGGCGCGAGGGGCGCGAGTTCGTTCACAGCCGCGGCAGCTCCGTACGCATCGACACCCTGCGCGCGCTGGAACACGCCGGGCTCATCGCAATCGAGCCCGGGTCCGCGCCACCGGCCTTCGGCGGAGGCCCCCCGCACGACCGGGTCCGCCTCACCCTCAGCGGAGCAACGGCCGTGACGGCCTTCCTCGGACGTGGCCCCCGCACCCCAGAACCGTCAGTCCCCCGCGCTCTCGGTGCCCATACCGCCGCACCGCCGGCACGGACCCGCTGACGTCAGCCGACGCCTCCACACCACCACCGCCAACCAGCGCACCCTTCACCGCCTCGGTTCACCGGCATCACCGCCGCGCCCACCCCGTCGCGGTCTCCCCCGCATCCGCTGACACCACTCCCCCATCCCCCCTCGCGCCGTGATCGCCTCCGGCGCCCGCACCAACCCCTGGATCCCCTCTCTTGGAAAACCCCCGCTACCGCATCCTTTCTTTGGGCGCCGGAGTGCAATCGTCATGCCTGCTCGCACTTTCCGCCGAAGGAATACTCCCGCGCATCGACTACGCGGTCTTCGCCGACACCGGCTGGGAACCCCAGGCCGTTTATGACCACCTCGACCGACTGGAACGCGAGGTAGCCAAACCGGCCGGCATACCCGTACTTCGAGTTTCTTCCGGGAACATTAGAGACGACGCCCTGAATCCGGAACACAGATTCGCCTCTATGCCGCTCTACATTCTCAACCGAGACGGCCGCCCGGGAATGACCAGGCGCCAATGCACGGGCGAATACAAAATTAAGCCTATCAAACGACAGGTCCGTGAACTTCTGGGATTTCCCTATCCCCAGCGGGTACCCAAGGGGCTTTACGTCGAGCAGTGGGTCGGGATATCCACGGACGAGTTCCATCGGGCCAAGGATTCCGACGTGAAGTACATGCGCAACCGACATCCGCTGATCAATGATCTCGACTGGTCGCGCGCCGACTGCATACGCTACCTCTCCAGCGTCGGCCTGGCAGATACGCCCAAGTCGAGCTGCCTTGGGTGCCCGTTCCACGGAAACGCGCAGTGGAGAATCCTGAGGGACACTTCCCCGACGGAATGGGATGACGTTGTCGCCTTCGACGCAGCCATCCGGAAGGGAAACGCGAGGGCCAACGCGTCGGGTAATCCACTGCTCGGCGAGGCCTTTCTGCACCGCTCCCGCGTCCCGCTCGGTGTGGCTCCCATCGACCACGTCACCCGTTCGGAACGCGACGCCGCCGAACTCGACGAGCTGGAAATCGGTGTGGTCAACGGGTGCTCGCCCTGGGCCTGCCGGGGCGACGAGCCGGAGCAGGACGACTTCGGGCTTGCCTCGTGATGGACAGGCTCGTGGTGGACCTCTTCGCCGGCCCCGGGGGCTGGAGCCACGCCCTGCACGTCCTCGGCGTGCGCGACGTCGGTCTGGAGTGGGACGAGTGGGCGTGCAAAACCCGTGCCCGTGCAGGCCAGTTGACGATCCGTACCGATGTGGCGATGTACCCGGTGTGGCCGCTGGTCGGCCGCACCCGCGGGTTCATAGCGAGCCCGCCCTGCCAGGCGTGGAGCATGGCCGGCAAGCGGCTCGGCCTGGTCGACCAGCCGCTCGTCCACCAGGCCGTCGCCGACCTCGCCGCCGGGCGGGACACCCGGGCGAAGCTGCTGACCGCCTGCAAAGACCCCCGGAGCCTGCTGGCTGCAGAGCCGATGCGCTACCTCCACGCCCTGCACTCGGTCGGCGAGCCTAAGTGGATCGCCATGGAGGAGGTGCCGGACGTCCTGCCGCTGTGGCGGCAGTACGCCGTGATCCTGCGGGGCTGGGGCTTCTCCGTCTGGACCGGGACCCTCAACGCCGCCGACTACGGCGTGCCGCAGACGAGGAAGCGGGCGATCCTGCTCGCCTCCCGTACCCGTACCGCCGAGCCTCCGCCGCCGACCCACGCCCAGGCCGCCGAACCGGAGAGCCTGTTCGGGCCGGGCCGCGAGCGGTGGGTGTCCATGGCCGAGGCCCTCGGCTGGGGCGCCACCGACCGGCCCACCCCGACCGTCTGCGCCGGCGGCGGACCGGGTGGCGGGCCCGAACCGTTCCCCTCCGGGGCCCGCAAGACCCTCGCCGACGCCCGCGACCGCGGAACCTGGAAGCCGCCCGCCCCCGGGCAGCGCACCAGCCGCAGGGCACGTCCCGGCCGACTGCGCCCGCCGGACGCCGATGCCCCCGTCTGCACCTGTGGGAAGCACCGCTGGTCCTGGTCGCTGCGCAGCAGTAACCAGGCCAACGCCACCGTCCGGGGTGCGAATGAGCCCGCGGGGACGCTGTTCTTCGGACACCGCGCGAACGAATGCGTGTGGGTCGCCCAACCGCACTCCTTCGAAGCCGACCAGGAGAGTCCGGCGCCGGAGTCGATCCGGATCACCGCCACCGAAGCGGGCGTCCTGCAGACCTTCCCCGCGGACTACCCCTGGGCCGGCAACAAGGGGCAGGCCTTCTCCCAGATCGGCAACGCCGTCCCACCCCTGCTGGCCGCCCATCTGCTGGCCCCACACCTCGGCAAGACCCTCACCCGCTCCGACTTCACCCTGGCCGCCTGATGCCCAACCCCGCCTCCCAGCAAGAAGATCTGGCCCTGGACGACATACCTGCGGACCCGCCCGTCCGGTTCGCCGAACAGGCCCTCCTCGGCGCGATCATCCTCGAGCCCCTTCGGATCAAGACTCTCGGCCCGCTCAGCCCCGAGCACTTCAGCGTCGCGATGCACGGCGCCCTCTTCGCGGCAATGAGCGCGCTCACCCCGCCAGCCCCGGAGGTCCACGCCCGGGAACCGGTATGGATCACCGCCCTCCTCGACCGCGCCCGGCCCCATGCCCGCGGACTGACAGCCTCCTACCTCCACACCCTGACCGACGCCTGCCCCAACCCCAGCCACGCACCCGCCTACGCGCAGATGATCGTGGCCAACAGGGCCCGCCTCACCATCCGGGCCGCCGCGGAGCGTCTCGTCCAGGCAGCCAGCGACCCGACGCTGCCGAACCCGGCCGCGCACGTCCTGGACCGTGCCGACGCGGTCGCCGCCGTCCTCGACGGCCTCGCGGGGCTCTTCCCCTCACACCCTGGCTCTCTCCCCCGCACTGTGCTGCCGCCCCCACCGACCCGGGGCACCGGAACCGAGACCGATACCGCCGGCGAGGAACAGCTACTGCTGTCGACGGCGGCCGCGCGCCCCGTCTACCTGCCCGAGATGGGGTGGCTGCGGCCCGAGGACTTCGCCGTCCCCCTTCACGGGGTCCTGTACCGGTGCATGACCTCCCTCGCCTACCGGGGCGATCCGATCGACGCGGTAACGGTGCTCTGGGAAGCCCAGCACCACGGCCTCCTCGCCTCCGGGACGACCGCCACGGAGGTGCTGGACATGCTCGCCGCCCCGGCCGGCTCGCCGGAGCACTGGGGCGAGCAGATCCTGCAGCGCTCCCTCCTCCACCACGCCCACACCACCGGCCTGCACATCCACGCCTTCACCGACGACCCCGCAAACACCCCGCACCAGCTGATCACCGGCAGCCGCCGCGCACTCGCCGACCTCGGCACCGTCCGGGCCCGCTGGCAGCATGCCACCCGCCCGCCGACAGCCGGACCCCCGCGCGCCAAGCCCGCCCCTGCAGCGCGCGCCGGGCCGGCCACCCCACGCGTCACCCCGCCCGCGGTACCCACCCGGGCCTCCCGATAGCCCGCCCCCGAGCGAGCCCGGCCGGCAGCACACCGGCCGGGCCCCAGAATCGAGCCCCATGCCCCAGCCCGGCCTCGGCGAAGCCCACATCGTCGTCGCCCGCCACCCTGACCACAGCAGCGCCGTGACCGCCACCCTCGCCGGCCCCGAGACCAGCCGGAACGCCGCGCGCACCGCGCTGTCCAACCGCGGCTTCCGCTGGATCGACCTCAAAACCCTCGTCCTGGTCCGCGTCGACCACGAAGAGCCCTACTACGCTGACCAGGCCGCACGCACTCTGCGCGACGTGGGTGCGACCGTGGAGATCACCCCGTCACTCCAGGAAGAGATCGACACCGAGTGGACCTACGTTAACTACCCGATGACGTACCTGGACCGGGACGAGATCCGGGCGGTCAGCGCCGAAGCCCAGAGGATCCACGACGACATCGCCTCCGGACGCCTCACCATCCACCTCTTCTTGGGGCAGTTCAGATCTGTCTCATGAGGTGTCACTCGGGCTGATGAACTTGCTCCTGGAGAACTGCTTCCTGAATCTCCCCACCCGATGCTCAGGGCGGACCAAGCCTGCTCGGGTGATCTCCCCACCCACCTGTCGCGCGCCGGGGTGCTGACTACCGCTTGACACGTTCTCGTACGGCGAGAACGGCGAGGGCCAGGAGGATGGGCTCGATGATCCTCGACAGCATCTCGATGTAGATCCCAGCGTGGGTGAGGTTTTGACCGGAGGTCCGGAAGACCACAGCGTTGACGGACACCCGGACAGCCCGGTCGGCACGCTGGAGGGTCCATCGGTCGCCGGCGAGGGAGAGATCGGGCCTATTCGTGTTCAGGCTGATGGTGTCGCCTGTGATGGTTCCGGTGGCACTGGGCAGCGGAACGGTCGTGGGCAGGCCCCACAACATTAGAGTCAGAACCGTGCCGGACATAGTCAGCCCTAGCCAGTACAGAGCGCGCGAGGCGCGCAGGCCGTAGCCGGAGAGAAGCCAGTAGGCCCGGATCAGGCCTCGCTCCACCGTCGTCGTTCCGGTCCGGTCGCGGCGCCGCATTTCCATCTCGCCGTAGTAGAAGTCAGCCGCGCCGGGCTCGTTCTTGCTGTCCTCAAGCGCCTTACGTAGCTGCCGGTAGGTCGCGGCAACACCCGCCGGTTGTGGAACGTGGTCGCTCGGCGAGCCGGGGCTCCAACCACGAGGCGGTCCGGGATCACTGGCCGTCTGGTCGGCGCGCCAGTGGTGTTCTTCGGCGAGGGTCCGACGGCGGGTCCATCGGAAGGGCGGGCGGATGTGGTGACCGGTCGGAACGGGTGCGAAGGTGCAGTCGCCTTCCAGGCGGAGTTGGTCGAGGTGGAAGGCTCCCGAGAAGCGGCACGCGCTCAGGTCGGTGTCGGTCAGGACCAGGTGGGCGGCATCCACCCCGCGTACGGATGTCACGCGAACCCCACGGTCGGCGCCGGCCAGCAGATCCTCGTGTATCGCGAGGCCCCCGGGGTTGGTGAAGGCAGTGGGGTGGGCACTGACGGCGACGGGTGAGGAAAGCACGGCGTCAGCGAGATCAACGGTCGCATAGCGCAGGCGCAGGGCTGCCGTCGACATCCACCAAGTCCTGCGACAGTTAACTTGGGGGGCTGCGATCTCAACGGTCACTGGGACCTTGAAGACCGCACCTTCGAGATCTACGCGCCCCGTGCACAACAGAGGCCCCAGGTCAGACAGTACGGCAAACGTCGCCTCGCCAAATTCAGCGTCGCCGTTGCATTTAGCGTCACCGAACTGGGCGTCGCTGTGGAACGTCGCCCTGCCGAACCTGGCGTCGCTGTGGAACGTAGCTCTGCCGAACCGAGCGTCGCCGTTGAACGTCACCTTGTCGAATACGGCCTTGTGGGCGAACGTCGCACCGCCGAACCAAGCGTCGCCGTTGAACGTCACGCTGGGGAATCGTGCGTCGCCGTTGAACGTCGCGGAGAAAGCGGCGCCGCCGTTGAACGTCGCACTGCCGAACCAAGCGTCGCCGTTGAATCTCGCCCGCATGAACCCAACCTTGCCGGCGAACGTCGCCTCGCCGAACCCAGCGGTACCGGTGAACGCCACGTCATTGAACTGGGCTTCGCCGCCGAACCTCGCCTCCTGAAAGAAGGCGATATCAGCGAATCTCGCCCCGCTAAACCGGGAATCGCCGTTGAATCGGGCGTCGCCGTTGAACATCGTGCCGCGAAATCGGGCAGCGCCGGTGAATTTGGCCCCGGTGAATCGAGTTTCGCCGGTGAACGTGGCCCCGTCGAACGAGGCTTCGCCGCCGAATCTTGCCCCGCCGAAGTCGGCCTTGCCGGTGAACCTCGCCCCGTCGAATTGGGCACAGCCGATCCTGACGGGTCCGGTGGCAGGGTGGCGGAGGGCCTGCAAGAGGGCGTCGAGGAGGATTTTGGTGACGGGGGTTCCCCGGTGGTCAATGTCAGCGCCGGGGACCAGGCTGGCGAGGAAGGACTCACGTTCCCGGGCGCCGATGTGCGCCAGGCAGGCGGTCCGGCCAGGCACAAGGATTCCGCGGCAGCCGACTGGGTCGGTCGCGGGGGCGGCGTCGTGCCCGCAGTGCTCCCAGGGAGGAGGCGCATGCGAGGCCGGGGCTGTGCTCACGGACCACACGGGATCGACTGCGCCATGCCTCTCATCCTGGGTCGATCGACCCGGTCCTGGGCGGTTGCCCACGCGGCCCGGGCTTCGGGGTTCACCCATCTGGCAGCCTCAGGGCCCGGGACGACTGGGCGGCAAGCCTTCACGCGCATTCGTCACTCTTCTCATCACCCTCGTCAGGGTGAACCCCATCACCGCCTCACGGTCGGCAGGCCACGTCTCGTGCGACATGCGAACCGCGAAGAACACCTGCATGCCCACGACGGATGGACCACCGTCGCCGTCGGCACCTACCGGGACGGCAAGAGCGTCTACTTCCACGGCGAGGACTACCTCCGCCAGGAGGTCACGGACTACGAATCCGAAGCGGAGGCCGTGGCGGACTTCCAGAGGCAGCACTCCGTCGCCGTGCGCCCCGGACCGGCACCCCTCACCGACAGCGAGCGCGCCGCCGCCGAAGTCCTCACCACGCCTCTCTCTACGGGCCCTGCCCCCACCCCGGCGCAGAGCGTCGCACTCAGCCAGCCGGCGCCGGAAATGGTGCCCGGGTACGCCACCGACCCCGGCGACCACGAAGCCCTCCTGGTTGACTTCTTCTCCAGGCACGAGGAATGGGAGAAGTGGCGGCCTCACGACGAGACCACCGTCGCCAGCCACGAATCCCTGACCCTACGCGTCGAGTTCCTCCACGAAGCGCTGCACGGCGACGACGCCTGGACGATCGCCGCCTACGAGTCCCCCGTAGGCGAGCGCCTCTGGCACGCCACCGCCACCCCCACCACCCCCGTCGAGATCATGCGCGTCCTGCTCGACAGCCTCAGCACCGAAGACAGCTGTGGGCAGGGCAACCACACCCCGGTCAAGGAAGAAGACCTCGCCGAAGCATCCCGCCCCCTGGACGGCGCCGGCTGGCCCCTGAAGGTCGGAGCCCGATTGATCGACTGGACCGCCCCCACCCCCGACAGCGCGGCAGGCCTGCGCTTCGACACCCTCGTCAAGCAGGGAAGCGTCCTTCTGGCCTGGACCGTCTGGGGTGGCAACACAGCCGACAGCCCTACCTGGGCCATCCGCCTCTCCCCGCACGCACGCACGGCGCTCATCCAGGACATCACCTTCGAGCTCGCACACGGCCACGGTCATCGACAGGCCCGGAGTGTCGCAACCGCCCCACGCCTGCAGACACAGGCCTCCGTGGCCAGTCCCCCGGTATCGGCGCCCCGGACCGCACCCAGACACTGAACTCACCGCCAGGCGACCTACCAAGCCGGAGGAGCAGCCCGTCATATCCGCAGTGTGCCGGGCAGCACCGGCATCTGGCACCCAGGTTGACCGCCCCGGGAACAGGGACAGTTGGCACCGCCCCTCGCGTACACTCGGCTGACCTGAATGAAATCGGGCCTACGCGCCAGAGAACATGCAGGTCGCGAAGTATCGGCCCCGCGCACGCGGGGATGGCTCTGTGGCTGTGGACGAACGGCATCAAGCCCGCGTATCGGCCCCGCGCACGCGGGGATGGCTCTGCTGAGACCTGGGCGTCTATCGGTGTATCGGCATCGGCCCCGCGCACGCGGGGATGGCTCCGTCTTCAGGCGGGGCTCATCGCTGAGGATGTTATCGGCCCACGCACGCGGGGATGGCTCCTGCGCGGGAACCGAGTAGCCCAGCCAGTAGTTTTCGGCCCCGCACACGCGGGGATGGCTCCCCGTTCATGCCGCGGTAGGAGTTCGTCGAGATATCGGCCCCGCACTGCGGGGGTGGCTCCGGCACGAACACCCTGCTGACCGGTGACGCCAGCTCGGCCCCGTGAGGGGATGGCTCGTTCGTGATGTTGCTGGGCGGCACGATCCACCAGTCGGCCCCGCCGTGCGGGGACCGCTCCTACGGTGGCGACATGGCGAAGGCGCTTGTTCCATCGGCCCCGTGCCTGGGGATGGCTCCTGGGAGTATCCAGACGACTACGGCCACTTCGATTCGGCCCCGCCGCTGCGGGGATGCCTGCTGATGAGCCCTTGCGGCAGTCCCAAGGGCTATGCAGGCCCCGCCTGGCGGGGATGGCTCGGGCAAGCGCGACCCCCTCGCCGACTGCCTGAACTCAGCCCCGAGGACGGGGATTGCCGGTGCCGGTGGTGTCAGTGCAGGGCCGTACTCTCGCGGAATGCTGACCATCTGCACCCAACTCGGCATGAGTGCCGAGGAGATCGACCGACTCAGTGCCGTGTGGGGTAAGTCCGCAGGCAAGGGCGGCGGCACCATGAACCTGCTGGTCTCCCACATGCTCGACACCGCCGCCGTCGCCGAGCACATATGGGACCACTACCTGGCCCCCGCCACACAGGCGATGATCGACAGGGCGTCCGGGGGTCAGGGGCGTCGGTTCTTCGCCTGGCTGTGCGGAATCCACGACTGCGGCAAGGCCACCCCCTCCTTCCAACGGAAGAGCACCGTGGAGGCCGCAGCCCTGCCGGCGGTCGGACTCACCTGGCGGGCAGGGATGGTGACCGCAGACACCTCCCGCGAGTGGCTCCACGACAAGGCCGGTGGCTTCCTCCTGCGCCAGGTCCTCAAGCGGTCCGGCCGATGGGACCGTCGCCAGGTCGACTGGGTGTGCCCCATGGTCTCCGGACACCACGGCACCCTGCGCGGCGCGACCATGCAGGACGTCGCGCATGCCCGCGGTGACGCCCACGGCAAGACCCCCCAGTGGGCAGCGGTCCAGGGCCACATCGTCGAGGTGTTCACGCGCGCCCTGGGCTACGACTCCCTCGCCGACGTCCAGCCGGTCGCGGTGCCGACGCGCGCCGAACAGCTCGCGCTCCTCGGGTTCGTGATCATGGCCGACTGGATCGCTTCCGACGCGGCCCACTTCCCGGGCATCCCCGAACTGGCCCGGGTCAGCCTTTCCCGCGCCCGCCGTCGCGCCTCCAACGCCTGGAAGGAGCGACGCCTCGGTGGCGGCCTGCGCCACCTGCAGCCCACCACCGGCACGGACTTGATCAAGCTCCGGTTCGGGCACGACGCCCGCGCTTCCCAGACCCTCGCCGTGGACGTCGTCCGCGCGATGACCGCTCCGGGCCTCGTCATCATCGAAGCACCCATGGGCGAGGGGAAGACGAAGACGGCGCTCGCCGCCGCCGAGGTCATGGCAGAGAAGTTCGGTCTGTCCGGGGTGTTCGTCGGCATGCCCACGCAGGCCACGTCCGACCCGATGTTCACCACCGTCCGGGCCTGGGCCGCCGAGGCCGAGCCCGGCATCGAGGACGGTGCCGTCCTCCTCCACGGTAAAAGGGCCTTCAACCCCGAGTGGAAGGCCATGATCACGGAGGACTGGTCGACCGCCGACGCCCGCTTCCGAACCGTCCAGGAAGACGACGACTGCGGCTGCGAGCGACAGGGCCCGGCCGACTGGTACCTCGGACCCAAGCGCGGACTCCTCGCGCACCTCACCGTCGGCACCATCGACCAACTCCTGTACGCCGCCACCCGCACCCGGCACGTCATGCTCCGTAGCGCCGGCCTCGCCGGGAAGGTCATCATCCTCGACGAGGTCCACGCCTGCGACGTCTACATGAGCCAGTTCCTCCACGAGGCGCTTTTCTGGCTCGGCCAGGCCAAGGTGCCCGTGCTGCTGCTCTCCGCGACGCTGCCGCCCGCCCAGAGGGCCGCACTGTCCAACGCCTACATGGCCGGCGCCACCAGCAGCCCCGACCACACCACCGAGCTGCCCGCGCCGGGGGGCTACCCCAACGTCACCGCCGTCTGGCCCGGCATGCCAGCAGCTGTCACCGACCACGCCCCGACCTGGCGCCCGGACCTCAAGGTCACCGTCCGCCTCCTCCCCGAACCCACCCCGGGCGGCGGCCGTACGGACACCGACCTCGAACAGCCTGTCGTCGACCTCCTGCGCCGCGAACTCGCCGAGGCCGGCGTAGCCCTCGTCATCCGCAACACCGTCCGCCGCGCCCAGCGCACCTACCGCGAGCTCGCCGCCGCCTTCCCAGACGAGCGGGTCATCCTCCACGGCCAGCTCACCACCAGCGCCCGCGCCGACCGAACAGAACGCCTCCTCGATCAGCTCGGCCCCAGCGCAACGCCCCGGCCCGAGCGGCTCATCCTCGTCGCCACCCAGGTCGCCGAGCAGTCATTCGACATCGACGCGGACCTGATCGTCACCGACCTCGCCCCCATCGACCTCCTCCTCCAGCGCATCGGCCGTGTCCACCGCCACACCGGTACCGCCCGGCCCGCGCACCTGCGGCAGCCCACCGTGTTCGTCACCGGACTCCGCCCGACCGCCGACGGCACCGCACCCCGACTCGAACGAGGCGCCGAGTACATCTACGGCCGCCACCTCCTGCTGCGCACCTCAGCGGTCGTCATGGACGCCACGGCCGGCGCGGTCTGGTCCATCCCCTCGCAGGTCCCCGAGTTGGTCGCCGCCGTCTACGGCGAGGACCCGATCGTCCCGGCCCCCTGGACGGCCGTCGCGGACCAGGCCCGCACCGACTGGGAGCAGGACCAGGCCGCCCGGCGCACAGCCGCATCCGCGTTCCTCCTGACTCGCACCGGCGAGCACACATCCTCCAACCTCGACGGCCTCCACTACGCAGGCACCGAAGCCGCCACGGACGACCAGCTCGCCGCGACCGTCCGCGACGGTGGCATGTCGGTCGAGGCGGTCATCGTCGTACGCGACCACGCCGGCTACCGCACGCTCGACGGCCAACGCCTCGCCGACAACGGAACCCCGACCCCGGCCCTCCTCGAAACCCTCGCCGGCGACATGCTCCGCCTCCCGCAACGCCTCACCCCGGATGCCATCGACAACCTCGCCCCACTGCCCGGCTGGACCTCGCACGCCTGGCTCCGCCGCACCCGGGCCCTCGTCCTCGACCCCGACCTCACCACGGTCCTCGGCGATCACCTCGTGACCTACGACGCCGAAACCGGGCTCAGCTACACTCGCACCACCTGAACGCCACCCGGTCTGCCGAGCAATCGACGGATCACGAAGCGTCGGCCCCACGTCGCAGGGGATGGCTCACCGTCCATGCTGATCTGGGACCAGAGGATCCCGTCGGCCCCAAAGGGGGATGGCTCCTGCATGGTGCCCACCGAAGGATTTGACGCCCCGTCGACCCCGCTCCTGCGGGGATGACTCGCACTGCAACGCGTTCTTGATCCTGGACTACGCGTCGCCCCCGCTTGCGGGGATGCCTCGATCGACGGCGCACCGATGTCGTAGCCGATGGTGCGGTCCCCGTGTCCGGGGGTAGCTCGATGGACGTCGTGCCGATCAATGCGGGCGCGTCGTCGGCCCCGGGAGCATGGAGCCTCCGGGGATGCCTCGAACGGCCTGGGTCCGGTGATGGTGGACTGCGGTTCGGCCCTGCCTGTAGGGGATGACTCACACGGCTTCGGCCCCGTGATCGTCGAGTGCGGTTCGGCCCCGTGGCGGGGTTCTCTCGATCGTGGCGTGGCAGAACGCCGTGGTGGTTCGGCTTGGCCCCGCATGCGCGGGGATGGCTCCACGGAAGGTAGCGCGAACCGTCCCGAGCTGATGTTGGCCCTGCTCAGCGGGGATTGTCAGACCCGTCCGGTACACATGCCGGGCGGGTCTTTCTGTTTCTGTGGGTGACGCTCCCAGCACGGGTTGCTATCTACCTTCCGTGTTGTCTAGCGTTGCGGTCGAAATATCTGACGAACCTTCAAACTGGTTTGGGAGAGGCGGCTTTGTTGTGGCCGAGTCATGCCTGATTGACGACATCGGGTGGATCCCGGTCGAGAGCGCCGGAGGTGTCCGAGAGGTACCGCTGCGCCAAGCGCTACTCGATGCACACGACTTCGGTGACCTCGTAGGCGAACTGCCCACGATGGCGCCCGTGCTGCTCCGGCAGGTACTCGTGCCGGTCGTCATGGACGCGCTCGGCCCCGTGGACGCGGGCATGTGGGCGGACATGCTCGACGCCGGCCGGTTCACCGAGGACCAGGTCACCGTGATCAACCACTACCTCGACGAGCACGCCGACCGGTTCCGGATCTTCGACGCGACCCACCCATTCGGACAGGCCTCCGGTCTCGCGCACCCCAAGGGCGTCAAGCCGGTAACCGAGCTCATGCCGCACGTCGCCAGCGGCAACAACACTCCGCTGCGCGACAGCCGCAGCGCGGTGGATCCGATGCCGCTGCCCCTGGGCGCCGCCGTCCGGTGGATGCTGCACGCCCAGTGCTGGGATACAGGCGCGATCAAGACCGCCGCAGAAGGGGACCCAGCGGTCAAGGCCGGGAAGACGACCGGCAACCAGGCGGGGCCGCTGGGTCGGCTGGGCGTCGTCACCCTCACCGGCCGGACCCTGTTCGAGACGATCATCCTGAACACGCCTCAGCAGGAGGCCCGGACGACAGGCGACCGACCGCACTGGGCACGCGACCCCCAGAGCCCGGCCTGGTCGGTCCGCGCCCCAATCGGCTTGCTGGACCTGTTCACGTGGCAGGGACGGCGCATGCGGCTCATCCCCGAACCGGGCCCGGAGGGCACGCGGGTGAAGTGGGTGGTGATCGCTGCTGGAGACCGTCTGGACGGCGGGACACCGGAGTGGGAGCCCCACACCTGCTGGTCGATCAAGGACGACAAGGCCAAGGGCAGCACACGCTACCCACGCCGGTTCTTCCCCGGCCGGACCGGATGGCGGGGCCTGGAAGCGCTTCTGGCGATCGACCGGGACGGCCGCGGCTACGAGACCTCGCGGCTCCTCGTTCAGGTCGCCACCGCAGCGCTGGACGGCGACCTCGACCCCGACTACCCCCTCCGCGCCAGGACATGCGGGATGGTCTACGACACCAAGTACGCGATCGTCTACGACGTCCTCGCCGACGCCGTCCCGCTGCCGGTCGCCGCACTGCGCGCCGACTACGCCGTCCGCGGCTCCGTGATGCAGGCCTGCGCGCAGGCCGAGGCGCTGGCCCGCGCAGTCGACGAGCTCGCCGCGAACCTGGCCCGCTCCATCGGAGGCGACCCGGTACCGGCCGACAGGGGGCAGCAGCCCGGCACCAAGCTCCTGCACGTCCTCGATCCCCTGGTGCTCCGCTTCCTCACTGGCTGCCAGCGCAACCCCTCCGACGAAGAACTCGACCGCGCACACCATGCGTTCGAGGAGATCGCCGAGCGGGCCGCACGGGCCGCAGCCGACGAGCTCCTGCACCGGCTGCCCGGCCAGGCGTTTACCGGCCGGACCAAAGAAGAGCAGCGCGGCAGCAAGACGGTCAGTCGCACGTATCAGCAGGCCAGCGCCGAACGGTTCTTCTACGCCTCCGTACGCCGGACCCTGCCCCACCTGTACCCGCACACCCCGACCGGTCAGGAGTCCGCAGCATGACCACCACCCAGGAAAACGCCGGCGCACCGGCCGCGACCGGGCCCCGCTGGTTCTGGACCCAGTTCGAGCCCGGAGCCCCCAAGGCCGGGAAGATCCCCGACGGCAGCGACCTGGCCGCGCTCCGCCTCGGCCTGACGATCGGGGCCGGTGAAGCGCCTGGCATGTGGCGGTTCTACCGCACCCGCCTCGACGACGACCTTGCCGCCCGCGGCCTGATCTCCGACCGGCTGATCGCCGAACACATGGCGCTCGCCCTGTTCGGCGCGCACCAGCAGGGCCAGGGCCGTCTCATGCACGCCCCTGGCGTCCGGCTCGGGAAGGCCGCCCGAGCGCTGCACGAGTCGTTCAGCAAGGACGGCGTTGACGGGCGGATGTCAGCGGCAGCGCAAGCCCGAAGCCTGAACGCGGTCTTCTTCAACGTGCGGGGCCTGGTCAGCCAACTCGCCTCGATCGGCCAGCCCCTGGACTACACCCGACTGCTGCGCGATCTGCAGTCCTGGACATTCCCCGACTCCCGGGCCCGCGCGGTCCGCATCTGGGGCTCCGACTACTACGCGTGGGCCGGCAACAGCCAGGCCGACGCCACCGCGTAGCCCCGCGGTAGACCCGCGATCCACTGCAACGACCAGCACAGACGAGGACATCAGCATGACCACGACCCCGACCCGCCACCGGTTCATCGACATCCACATCCTGCAGACCGTCCCCCCGGCCAACTTGAACCGCGACGACGCCGGAGCGCCCAAGGAAGCCACCTACGGCGGCGTGCGCCGGCCGCGTGCCTCCTCGCAGGCCTGGAAGCGCGCGACCCGCATCGCCTTCGCCTCGCTCGGCATCCCCGAGGACAAGCTGGGCACCCGCACCAAGCAGCTCGCCGACCACCTCGCCCAGCGCATCGCAGCCCGCACCGGCCTCGACATCGAACCCGCCGCGCGGCTCGCCGCAGCAGTGATCGCACCCCTCGGGATCAAGACCAGCACCAAGAAGGACGACGAGACCGCCTACCTCCTGTTCTATGGCAACGAGCAGATCGAAAACCTCGTCAACCTGGTCGCCGGCCAGGCCGACGACCTCGCCGCGGCCGACGACAAGAAGCTCGCCGAAGCGTTCGACAGCACTGACATCCGCAAGGCCCTCATGACCGGGCACCCCCTTGATGTCGCCCTCTTCGGCCGGATGGTCGCCAAGATCCCGGACATCAACGTCGACGCCGCCTGCCAGGTCGCACACGCCATCGCCACCCACGGCGCCGAACTCGAATGGGACTACTACACCGCCGTGGACGACCGGCACGGCCGGGACAACAAGGGCGCCGGAATGATCGGCCGGATCGGCTTCAACTCCGCCACCTTCTACCGGTACGCCTCCGTCGCCCTCCACCAGCTCGACACCAACCTCTCCGACCCCGACGCCGCCATCGCCGCCGTCTCCTCGTTCGTGTCCGCGTTCACCCGCTCCATGCCCACCGGCTACGGCAACAGCTTCGGCCACCGCACCATGCCCCAGCTCCTCGCCATCTCCGTCCGCGACGACCAGCCCATCAACCTCGTCACCGCCTTCGAGAAGCCCGTCACCGCCTACGGAGCCACCGGCTACGCCGCCCCCTCCGCGACCGCCCTCGCCGCCGAGCAGACCACCATCACCCGCCAGTGGGGCGCCCCCGCCCTGTGGACCGGCGCAACCCACGCCTTCACCGACACCACCGCCAAGGCCCTCGACGACGCCTTCGGCCAGGCCCTCACCTTCCCCGACCTCCTCGACAACCTCACCGCGGAGCTGACCCGGTGACCGACACCGCCACCCTGCTGCTGCGCCTGGCCGCGCCGCTGCAGGCATGGGGCGACCACCGGGCCGTCATCGACACCCGGCACACCAGCCCCATTCCGACGAAGTCCGGCGTGGTCGGACTCCTCGCCGCAGCCCTCGGGCACAAGCGCGAGCAGCCCCTCGGACCGCTGGCCAGCCTGACCATGGGCGTCCGCATCGACATCCCCGGCACGCTCCTGCGCGACTACCACACCGCCAGCGACTACCGCGGCGTGCCGCTGCTCTCCGCGAACCTCAACGCCAAGGGCGAGCAGAAGCGCACCGGGCCGGCCCGGCACACGATGACCAGCGAACGCTTCTACCTCCAGGACGCGGCGTTCCTCGTCGGCATCAGCGGCCCCGCCCCGGTCGTCGAGACCGTTTCCGGTGGCGCGAGGACCCCCGCCTGCCTCCTCGGCCTCGGCCGTAGAGACTGCCCGCCGACCTTTCCCCTCGTCCTCGGCCTCAGCGAGCAGCCCCTTGCCGAAGCGCTCGCTGCGCAGGAATGGATCGCATCCCCGCACGCCCGCAGCGTGTGGCAGCGCCAGCACCGCGGGGCCTGCCCGGCCACGATCGAACTGCCAGCGGTGCTGGACGATCCGACCGGCGACACCGTCCTGCACGATCAGCCGGTTACGTTCGACCTGAACCAGCAGCGGCACACCACCCGCCGCGTCAGCAACCACCTGATCACCGTCGGCACCGGCTTCACCCCCGACCCCGACACGACCGCACCCGGCGAGCACGACCCCCTCGCGCTCCTCGGATGGTGACCACCATGAGCTACCTCTCCCGCATCCCACTCGCCCCCCTCCGCGAAGGCTCCCGCAAGCTCCTCGGCAACCCCGAGGCCATGCACGCCGCCGTCCTCGGCGCCGTCGCCTACCACCCCGACCCCGGCCGTACCCTGTGGCGCGTCGACACCGACAACCCCCACCGACCCCACCTGTGGGCCGTCACTCAGACCGAACCCGACTGGACGGCCCTCGTGGAACAGGCCGGCTGGGCCGTCGACAACCAACACGCCAAGCCCGTCGTCGCCCCGTACAAGCCGCTCCTGGCCCAGCTCGACACCGGGCAGACCTACGGCTTCCGCCTCAGCGCCTCCCCGGTCCAGAACACAGACACCCCCGACAAGCTCACCGCCCCACAGGCCGCACGGCGCACGGCAGACGAAGCAGCCGGACGCCGAACCCGCCCGCACCGCCTTGGCCACCGCACGGCCCGCCACCAGCTCGACTGGCTCACCGAGCGCGTCAACAAGTACGGGTTCGAACTCTGCGAAGTGCCGGCCAGCGCCGACCCCGCGCCCGGCATCCTGCCCCTGTTCGACAACCCGGACCTCACCCCGGCGCCCGTCCTCGACGTGACGGTCACCGGCCGCGACCGACGGGTCTTCAACAAGACCGAACCCAACGGCACCCGGAACCAAGTCACCATCACGATGGCCACGTACGCCGGCACCCTCCGCGTCACCGACCCCGTCGCCCTCGCCCGCGCCCTCATCACCGGCATCGGCCCCGGTAAGGCGTACGGCTGCGGACTGCTCACCCTCGCCCAGCCCGGAACAAAGTAGCAGCGCCACAAGCGCACCCACACGAACGGCCCCTACGCAGAACATCGTGGGGGCCGTGGCCATCCACCGCCCTAGCCGCACCATCGGGAAGGGGTCGAGTACCCTCGACCACAGATGAGGCCCGAAGCGGTTGAGATGGACGACCAGGGCCCGCGGCTCATGATCTGGCCTCGGACTCCAGGCCCCGTACCGGGGATCGCTCCTACGCTCGCGTGGAGTACGGCGTCACCAACCCGTTGGCCACGCCCTGGGTCGGTAGTACTTCGGCTCCGCTCGCGGAGATCACTCCGGGTAGTTTCCCGTCGGGTTGACCGAGTTCGGCTCGGCCTCGCCTGCGGGGAACACTCTCCGATCTGGCAAGCCAGGTCCTCGCGTCCATCGTCGGCCCCATGAACAGGGATGACTCCCACTGCACGCCCCACTGACTGGGCTTGCCCGGATCGCCCCCGTCGCCCGGGGATGACTCATAGGAGTAGTCTGCGCCCCGCGGGACGTGGATGTCGGCCCTGCTGTGCAGGGATCACTCGTAGCTGTAGTCCGCTCGCCGCGGTACCTACAGGTCGTCCTCGCACATGCGAGGTTGCCTCTCACCACGACGGCAATGGAACCTTCGAGGCGATCTCGGCCCCGGCCACCGGGGATCACTCGTTGCACTTGTCCTCGCCGCTCCTGGTAGTACGGGGTGCCTTAGGCTCAGATCAAGTTGGGCCCCGCCCACGGGGCTGCCTCCAGGCCAGAGGCGCTCCACCCTCGTGGTCATCACCTCGGCGCCGCTCCTGCAGCGATGCCTCGCCCCAGTCGAGCGCTGCGCACTCCAGAGTGCTTTCGGCCCCCACTTGGGGGATGCCTCGATCGAGTCGACCAGATCCGGGTCTCACGGCCTTTCGGCTCCACCTTGCGGAGATGGCTCCGACGCCCCGCTGGTGAACGTCGGTCTGACATGCTCGGCCCCTGAACAGGGGATGACTCGTTGGTACGCCGACGCAGCCCCATTTAGGTGATCTCGGCCCCGGCCACGCAGGGGATCCCTCGATCGGCCCTGTCGTCACGAGGCGGACGGCCCACGGCAGCATGTGCGCGGCGCCGGGCGTTGGCCCGGGGCCGCGCTCGCCGTCGAGGGCGTCGCTGCCCGAGTATTGGTTGCATAGGTCGTTGGACAGTAGCCAGATCTGGCTGATGTCACGGTCGGCGTGGTCTGTGGCCCGGAGAATGTCGGCTCTTGCCCAGCTGCGCGTACCGCCTCTTTGATCTCGGCGGCCACCGACGGCTCCTTCACCATGACCCCATAGGACATCGGCGTGCCGGTCACGTCGACGGCCTCCCGAAGTTCGTCCATCACCACGTCTGCCGGGGCACGGGCCCGTCCCAAGAGCGTGCGTAGAACAGCAGGGCAAGCGCCCACTTCCATGTCCCTGCGGGGGCGGCCCAAGACGGCGAGGATCGTTGCCGCCTCGCGTACCGCAGACACCCATGAAGACGGAGACGAGGACGGCAGGAGCAGGCCAACGGCCAGTTTCAGCGAACTCGTCGGCGGGAAATGGGGCACGGGCGGGCCTTTCATCACGACGGGCGTGAGCCGCAGTCAGTCAGCCGCGTTCGTGCGAGCGGGCAGGATCCGCCGTGTTGAGCCGCCGAAAATCGCAGTGATCACTTCGTCATGTCCCCTACCCTGCCGGACACCACCAGCCCCGCAGGATGAGGACTCCCCGATGACGAGAACCCCCGCTGTACGCCCGGAGATCATCGACTTCTACACCCGCTCCGACGAAGCCGCACGACTGCACGCGACTGCCACGGGCACCCTGGAACTCGCACGCACCCGCGAGTTACTCCGCCGCCACCTCCCACCCGCTCCGGCCGCGTACTCGATGTCGGTGGCGGCCCTGGAACCCACGCCCGCTGGCTTGCCGAAGACGGCTACACCGTGCACGTCGTGGACCCCGTACCCAAGCACGTCACCCAGGCCGGCGCCCTTGATGGCGTGACAGCCGAGCTGGGCGACGCCCGCGCCCTCACCGCCGCAGCCGATTCGTACGACGTGGTGCTGCTCCTCGGTCCGCTGTACCACCTCCACGACAAGGCCGACCGGTTCTCCGCGCTGGCCGAAGCTGCCCGTGTAGCACGGCCGGGAGGTGTCGTCGCTGCAGCTGCGATCTCCCGTTACTCCCCCCTGCTCGACTACATCGCCACTACCGGCATCACCGAGCCCGCCATCCAGGACGGAGTACGCGACACCCTCGACCAGGGCCGCTACGCCGGACAGCGCGGCTTCACCGTCGCCTACTTCCAGACCTCAGACGAGCTCCGCGAGGAGATCACCGAAGCGGGACTCGCCGACCCCACCCTGTATGGCGTCGAGGGACCCGGCTGGGTGGCGGTCAAGGCCATCGAGAAGTACACCGCCACCAACCTCTTGGACACGGCGATGTACGACGCTGCCCTCGCCGCAGCTCGGCTCGCGGAACCGCACGCTGCGCTCACCGATGCCTCTGCCCACATCCTTGCCATCACCCGGCCCTGAACTCCCATGTCAGCACGACCAAACAGGAGGCGCCCGCGGATGGATCCTGTGCATCCGCCGGCAGGCGGCCGAGCCTGTGTTCCTCCAATGGGCCCGACCGCCTGGGCGATGCAAGCCGCAGACGTCGGGAAGGCAAGCTCTTCCGCTCCCGGATGAACACAGTGCGGCCAGGGCCTCCCACGTGTACTGGTGTACCAGACCGGCTCGCGAGGAGCACCGGCCACGGTGGCGGCAGAAGCCCGCGCCAGCGAAAGGGGGTTCGCATGTCGTTGATCCAACTGTTCGCCGGGCTGCTCACCGTGCTGGCGGGCATCGTGGGATGGCAGATGTACCGCTACCCGGGCGGATGGAAGTTCGCATTTTCCGAGGTTCACCACGAAGACCGTCAGGACTTGTACGCCGCCCGCAGTGCCCTGCGCTCTCTGAAGGTGAAGGCCGGCACTGATCTCGCCGCCGCCCGCGCCCGCCTGGCCTGGGCCGAGCAGACTCACCGTCAGCGCGTCGACCGCGCGCACCGCGAGCTGAACGCGTTGCTTACCCCCGACCGAGGCGAGCAACTCGCCGCGCTGGGGCCGCTCTCCCTGTACGAGTACGAACTGCACATCGGAACGGAGCAACTGCCCCTCGCGGGAATCGCCGCGCACTGCGAGCCCGCCCGGCCGGGCAAGAAGGCATACCTATATGTCACTCACCCTGACGGCCAATCCGAGCTCCACCCGGTGGATACCGACGACCCCGAGGAGGCTGTCCGACAGTTCAGCGTCCGCCTCCAAAATGCCATCGCCGCTGGCAGCAAACTCCGCAAGCAACGCTCCCGCGCGATCGAGAAGGCAGAGGAAGCTCTGGAGACAGTACGAGCAGACACGGCCGCAGTGGATTCCGCCCGCCAGGAAGTGGACACCATAGCCACCAAACATGGCGAAGACACCCGCGTGGAGACAGCCCAAGCTGACCTGGAAGCCGCCCGCGACCGGTGAGAGAAGAGGACGGGACGCCGCCCCCGCTGATCCAAAGACCTCAGCCCAGGTGACCAGCCCCCGCAGTGCGGCGCGGAACATAGCACCGTAACCCCGGTCAGCCAAACCGGGGATTGGCGGGATCATTAGAGATCCACCGCCACCCCTGCCCCAGCCATCGGAAGGCACTACTACGCCGCACCGCGCAACTTCCCCCTCACCATCAAGCAGCCGACGGCCCAGCCCCGCCTGGCTATGCCACCGCGTAGCTCTGGCGGAAGTACTCGACCGCGCGCTCCAAATCGCGCTCGGACTGAAGCGTGAGTTCCAGGTCGCCGGTGCCGTGGTGGCCCAGCCCCGTCACATCGCGAGCGAAGCCGGGCACGAGGTCGACCGTCGCCGGGTCAGCCTTCAGGTAGACCAACAGCTTGGCCTTCTTCGGCGGGACCAGGCACGCATAGTTCTGCATACGCCGGTAGGCGGTGTAGGTCTGGTTCGAGACCTTCGTGAGGTCCTCGCCGAGCCCGAGCAGCACCTCGTCGACGGCTGCGGCCAGCTCCGCCATGGCCCCGGCCTCCGTCGCGGTCCGCTGCACCTTCGCCGTGTCCCGGCTCCGGCTGCCAGCCTTCGGCGCCGCGGCACGGCCGGCGAAAGAAGCCACCGTCTCGAGGCCGACGTGCTCGCTGCCGAAGTACCGGTAGCGGACCAGGTCGATGGCGTGCCGGTGCTCGCGGACGGCGTGGATGTCGTAGCGGGTGAAGTCGCCGGCCACGCATATCAGCCTCGGTGCGCTCCAGAGCACCTGGGCCGCGGCGTGAGCCCCGAGCCGGTCGCGGACCAGGTGCCGGAACGTGTCCCGGTGGTCGAGCAGCCAAGCCATGTAGAAGAGGCCCTGGTTGATCACGCCCGCGTCAGTGCCCCGCTTGTACTCGACGATCACCGGGCCACCGTTCTCGTCGATGCCCAGCGAGTCGATCCGGCCGCCGTGGACCGGTCCGGTGCTGTACTCGCTCGCCAGGAACCGGACTCCGAGCATGGTCTGCATGTGCGCCTCGACGAGGTCCTGCACATCGGCCTCGACCTCAGCCAGACGCGGCGCGACCTCGGTCGCGCCGCTCTTCGTGTTGAACAACTTCAGGCCCGACACCTCCCCCTCCGCATTGACCTACCAGCAACGCGCAGTCAGCCAGATCTATTTCCGGCAGGCGGGATGTCCCGGAGCCCACTCCCGATCATCACCGTAAGCGGCCAACCCGAAGGCTGTGCCCGGGGCCGAGTCGGACTTCACCGAGTGCAGCAGGCGCAAAAGAGCCGGCTTCCGCACCAGGGTCTCACCCTGGTGTGGAAGCCGGCTCTTTCATGTTGGCGCCCTATCAGAAGGACCTCGCGATCCCCCGTTGGGTGCAGCCGCTGGCTGAGGTGTACCGCTCGCCCGCAGCCCTCCAACTCCACCTCACGCTCAGTGCGATTCCGGCCCGCGTATCGTCCAGCCTGTGTCGATCGCCGGGGCCAGGCCCGAGCCGCCCTGCTGGGGAGTGGCTGGGGAGTTCCGAGGCCGTTCGGGGAGTTCTTGGGGAGTTCCAGCCACGTAAAGCGGAAAGCCCCTGAAAGACCCAGAAAGAAGCCGCACCGCAGGTCAGCGGCACACGAGAGGGCGAAAGCCCAGCTCAGGGCCCTAGACTCGGGGACTTCATGACGTAGGTACCGAGGTCGTCGGCCTCGACGATCCCCGGGAGCGAGCCGCCCTCACGCAGAGGCGTGACGTAACGGGTCGCGATCACTTCGGACAGCATCCGCCCAGGTTACGGGGGTCAGTGCGCGGGAGCCCACTGCGTAAGGAGGGCTTCGGCCGTGGTGACGGTCGCGACGAGCGCCAGGCAGTTGCGGATCACCTCGGCGGTGTACGCGGCGGGCACCCCCGCGATGGCGTCGGACGGCACCACCACCCGGTAGCCGAGGTTGACGGCGTCGAAGACGGTGTTCGGGATCGCAATGTTCGAGGAGACCCCCGCGACGACGAGGGTGCGGATGCCGAGGTTGCGCAGGAGGGCGTCCACGTCGGTGCCGGCGATCGGCGAGAGCCCGTGCAGCCGGCGGACCACCAGGTCGTTCTCGGCCACCTCGATCGGGGCCGCCACCTCCACCGCCCGGCTCCCCGACAGCTGCCGGACGGGCAGCTTCCCGGCGGCCCGGAACAGCCGCGCATTGGCGTTGGCCGCCAGCCCGTCCGGCCGCCGCTCGGCGATCGCGTGCAGCACCTGTACGCCGGCCCCGTGCGCGGCGTCGACCAGCGCGGCCACCCGCCCCAGCATCCCGGAGTCCCGGGCCTCCTTCGCCAGCTCGGGCAGGGCGCTCTCCTCGCCGACGACGCCGTTCTGGCACTCGACGGTGAGCAGCGCGGTGGTGGCGGGATCGAGTTCCGGCATGGCTCCCCCTGGCGTGACGACCATCGATCCCGCATGATTCCTGACAGTCAGTCAGATGTGAAGGGGTGCGGGACGGATGGACGGATCACAGCGGCGGGGCCGCCGCATCATGATGACCGACGCGGAGGTGGACGCCTTCCTGCGCGAGCAGCGCACCTGCCGGGTGGCGACCGTCTCCCCGGACGGCCGCCCGCACGTGGGCGCCCTGTGGTTCGCGTGGGACGGCAGCTCCCTGTGGCTGTACTCGATCACGCGCAGCCGCCGCTGGTCCGACCTGCGCAAGGACCCGCGGATCTCCGTGGTCGTGGACGCGGGCGAGACGTACGACGAACTGCACGGGGTCGAACTCTCCGGCAGCGCCGTCTTCGTGGGCGAGGCCCCGCGTACGGGCGAGCCCTGCCCGGAGCTGGCCGAGGCTGAACGGCTGTTTCCGGCCAAGAACTTCGGCATCGAGGAGATGCCGCACGACGGCCGCCACGCGTGGATCCGCCTCACCCCGGAGTCGATCGTCTCCTGGGACTTCCGCAAGCTCTGATGCCCCTCGGCGCCCCGATGCCCTAGAGCACCGCGGCGCCGGCCTGCCGCAGGGCCTCGACGGCGGCCCGGATCGAGGGCCGCCGGTCGGCGTCCGCCCGCCAGACGACGTACACGTGGCGGCGGACGGCGTCGCTCACGGGCAGCAGCCGGACCCCGGGCGGCACCGGGCCGCGCCCGAGCCGGGGCGCCACGCACACCCCGAGCCCGGCCTCCACGAAGGCCAGCTGGGTGTGGTGCTCCTCGGCGATGTGCGCGATGCGCGGCTCGATGCCGGTGCCGCGCAGGGTGTACACGAGCCACTCGTGGCAGAACTGGCCCTCGTTCCAGGAGATCCAGTCGTCGTCGGCGAACTCGGAGAGGGAGATCCGGTCGCGGTCGGCCAGCCGGTGCCCGGCCGGCACGGCGATGTCGCAGGAGTCGTCGAGCAAGTGCGCCCGGGTGAGCTCGGCGGGCACCGGCATCCGCTTGTTGTGCCAGTCGATGGCCAGCGCCAGGTCGAGGTCGCCGCGTACGACGGCCGCCATGCTGTCCTCGGGCTCCTGCTCCCGCACCAGGGGCCGCAGTTCGGGGTGCCCGGCGCGCAGGGCGGTCAGCGCCTGGGGCAGCAGCCCGCGCATGGCGGTCGGGAAGGCGCCGATCCGCAGCTCGCCGACGGCGCAGCCCCGCCGGGCCTCCACATCGGCCTGGGCGAGCTCCACCTGGGAGATGATCCGGGCCGCGTGATCGGCGAGCAGTCGGCCCGCGTCCGTGAGCCGCACCCCGCGGCCGTTCTTGGCCAGCAGCGGCTGGCCGACCTCCCGCTCCAGCTTGGCCATCTGCTGGGAGACGGCGGAGGTGGTGACGTGGAGCCCGTCGGCCGCGCCGCTGACCGAGCCGTGGCGGGCGAGGGCGTCGAGGGTACGCAGGCGCTCCAGGTTCAACATGTAAGCGATGCTACGCCGTCACTGCGAAGAAGTCTCGCTTGTCCTACGCAGTCGAGCGGAGCAGAGTACTCCGCATGAGCGCACCCGCCACCCCTCGCCCCACTCTCTCCCCGCCGGTCGCCCCCACCCGGGCCAGGCGGGTGGACTGGCGGCTCCGCTTCGCGGTCCTCTCGGTGGTCTGGGGCTTCAGCTTCCTGCTGATCAAGGTGGGCACGGAGGCGTACGCGCCGTTCCAGGTCGCGCTCGGCCGGGTGCTGTTCGGGGCACTGGCGCTGCTGGCCGTGCTCGTGGTCCGCCGCGAGCCGCTCCCCCGTGGCCGCCGCACCTGGGCGCACCTGGCCGTGGCGGCGCTCCTGCTCAACACCGCACCGTTCTCGCTCTTCTCGTACTCCGAGCTGAGCATCCCGTCGAGCCTGGCCGGGATCTGCAACGCCACCTCGCCGCTGTGGGGCATGGCACTGTCGATGGTGGCCCTGTCCGAGGACCGCCCGACGCGCCGCCGCTTCGCCGGCCTGGGCCTGGGCTTCCTCGGCGTCCTGACGGTCCTCGGCGCCTGGCAGGGCTTCTCGGGCATCGACGCCAAGGGCACCGCGCTCGCCCTGCTCGCCTCGCTCTGCTACCCCATCGGCTGGATCTACGTCCGGCGCACGCTGGCCTCGGTCCCGGGCTCGCCGGTGGCGCTGACCGGCGCCCAGCTGATGCTCTCCACGCTCCAACTGCTGGTGGTCAGCGCCGCGTTCACCCCGGCCCCCGCCTCGTTCCCGCTCTGGCCGACCCTGTCGGTGATCGCGCTGGGCGCCCTGGGCACGGGGATGGCCCTGCAGATGCAGTACGGCCTGGTGGCGGAGGTCGGCCCGACCACGGCCCAGATGGTCACGTACTTCATCCCGGTCATCGCCACCACGGCGGGCGTCCTGCTCCTCGGCGAACAGCTCCACTGGAACACCCCGGTGGGCGCGGCGATCGTCCTGGCCGGAGCAGCCCTGACCCAGACCCGCCGCCGCTGAGCGGTCTCGGGGAAGTGGGGTGCGTTTCCGCGTCGTGCGGTGCGGTGGATCGCACGGCGGAGCGGCGCCCCCGTACCGGGCGTACTCGGGTGCCGAGACAACGCGGCGAGGTGCCGTGCCGGGCGGCGCGGGGGCGTGCCCCACTTCCCCCAGACCGCTTAGGCCGTCCCACTGCCGGCCCCCGAGCTCCGGGGGCCGTCAGTCGAAGCGGCCGCCCGTCGCAGGCCGGACCGACGCGGCCACCGCGGCCGCGAGCCCAGGCACCTCGCCCGGCCGCACGCCGGACACCGTGATCCGTACGCCCGGCCCCGACTCCACCCGAAACCGGCTGCCCGGGGCCACCGCCCAGCCCGCGGCCAGCAGCCGCGTCACCGCCCCCGTCTCGTCGGCGACGGGCACCCACACGTTCATCCCGCTGCGCCCGTGGGCCCGTACGCCCCGCTCCCGCAGGGCCGCGACCAGCCCGTCCCGCCGCTCCCCGTAGGAGCGCGCGACCGCCGCCCGGTCCACCGCGCCCGAGGTCCACAGCTCGACCACCGCGTACTGGAGCAGCCGGCTCACCCACCCCGGGCCGAGCCGCTGCCGCCCGCGTACCCGGTCCAGGGTCACGGCGTCGCCGGTCAGCACCGCCAGCCGCAGGTCGGGCCCGTACGCCTTCGCCGTGGACCGCACCAGCGCCCAGTGCCGGGTCACCCCGCCCAGCGAGTGCAGCGGCAGGTCCACGATGGCGTGCCCGTGGTCGTCGTCGACCACCAGCACCTCCGGGTACCGCGCCAGCACGCCGCGCAGCTCCGCCGCCCGGTCCGCGCCGACCGCCGCCCCGGTCGGGTTCTGCGCCCGCGCCGTCACCAGCAGCGCCCGCGCGCCCTCCGCGAGCACCCGTTCCGCTGCCGAGACGACCGGCCCGTCGTCGTCCACCGCCACCGGCACCACGCGCAGACCCAACGCCGCCGCCAGGTCCAGCACGCTCCCCCACCCCGGGTCCTCGACGGCCACCGCGTCCCCCGGCCGCAGATGCGCGGCCAGGACCCGCTCGATCCCGTCCAGCGCGCCCGAGGTCACCCCCACCGGCCCGGCGGGCACCCCGTCCGCGTCGAGGTCGGCCCGGGCCAGCCGCTGCAGCTCGGGTACCACCGGGTCGTCCCCGTACAGCGTCGGCGCCTGTGCGTACCGGCGCGCGGCCTCGGCCAGGGCCCCGTCCAACGAGGGCAGCAGCCGTACGTCCGGATTCCCCGAGGCGACGTCCCGCGCCCCGGGCGGCACCGCCATCCGCAGTTCGTCGCGCGGCGCACTCGCCGGCCGCCCCCGTACCCGGCTGCCGCGCCGCCCGTCGGTCTCGATGACCCCGCGCTCGCGCAGCGTCCGGTACGCGGCCGCCACGGTGTTCGGGTTGACCCCGAGCACCCCCGCGAGCTCCCGCATCGGCGGCAGCAGCGTCCCGGGCGCGAGCGCGCCCGATCCGACGCCCGCTTCGACACTGGCCGCGATATCCGATGCGCGACGTCCTGCAATCCGATACTCTCCTAGCACAAACCCCAGTATGCACTAGTACAACGGAGCGCGCATCATGACCGCCACGACCGACACGCAAGAGATGCCCGAGACGAACGGGACGACCGGCGGCTACGAGCCCACCGACCGCACCGTCCCGAGCCGCTCCCGCGAGCGGGCGCGCTACGACCGCGAGACGGTCCACTCGATACTCGACCAGGCCTACGTCTGCCACCTCGGCTTCGTCCGCGACGGCGCGCCGGTGGTCCTGCCGACGCTCTACGGCCGGGTCGGCGAGACCCTGTACGTCCACGGCTCGACCGGTTCGCGCCCGCTGCTCGCCGCCGGCCAGACCGACCCGGGCCTGCCCGTCTGCTTGACCGTGACGCACGTGGACGGCCTGGTGCTGGCCCGGTCGGCCTTCCACCACTCGATCAACTACCGCTCTGTGATCGTGCACGGCACCGCGTACCAGGTGACCGACGAGGACGAGCGCCGGATGGCACTGGACGCCCTCGTCGACCACGTGGTGCCGGGCCGCTCGGCCGACTCCCGGCCCGCCAACGCGAAGGAGCTCGCCGCCACCGCGGTGATCCGCCTGGACCTGAACGAGGTGTCGGCGAAGCTGCGCACCGGCGGCCCCAACGACGAGCCAGAGGACATGGACCTGCCCTACTGGTCGGGCGTGGTCCCGGTCGCGCCGGTGCACGGGACCCCGATCCCGGCCGACGACCTGGCCCCCGGGATCGCCACCCCGGACTACCTCGCCGCGCTCTGAGCCTCGAGGGGCTCCTCGGGCTCGCGGGTCTCATGGGTCTGATGGGTCTCACGGGCGGGCCGGACCACCGGCCCGCCCGACGGCCTGCGCGCCTCGGCCGCGATCAGCGCACCCACCGCGGTCAGCAGCAGTACGGTGCCCAGCACCACGGCGCCGGTCAGCCGCTCACCGAGCACCAGCACGGCGATCACCGCCGCACTGACCGGCTCGATCAGCATGATCACGGACACCGTCGCGGCCCGCACCGCGGCGGCCCCGGTGAAGTACAGCGCGTACGCCAGGGCCGTCGGCACGGTGGCCACGTACACCAGCAGCCAGAGCACCCGCCCGAGTTCGGCGGTGTGCGGCATCAGCCCCTCCGCCGCGGCGAGCGGCAGCAGGCACACCGTGCCCACCGCGACCGACCAGGCGGTGGTGACCAGCGGGTCGCCGCCCGCCCCGCGCCGCCCCAGCGAGCGGGCCCGCAGGGTCATCGCGGCGTACCCGGCGGCCGACAGCAGGGCCCAGCCCACGCCGGCCGGCCGCACCTCGCCGCCCCCGCCGCCCAGGACCAGCACGGCGAGCCCGGCGAGCGCCCCGACGACGGCGGCCACCCCGCCCCGGCCGAGCCGCTCGCCCATCCAGTGCCGCGCCCCGAGCGCGATCAGCACCGGCCCGGCGCCCAGGGTCACCACCGTCCCGACCGCGAGGCCGGTCTCCCGTACGGCGGCGAAGTACGCGGCCTGGAACAGGGTGAACATCAGCCCCGTCCCGATCAGCGAGGCCACCGAGGGCCGCGCTGCCCGCCGCGGGCCCCGGGGCCGGCGTACGGCGAGCACCCCCAGCAGCACCACCAGCCCGCCGGCGCACCGCCAGAACGACAGGGCGAGCGGGCCGAGGTCACTGGCCAGGAAGAGGAGGGAGGCGGCCGCCCCGGCGGTGCCCCAGGCGGCTCCGGCGACGACGAGATACAGCAGACTGCGCCCAGAAGCGGGCGAAAGATTCGACACGAGTGTGCTCCGCGCATGCGTGAAGGATGAAAGAGGAAGGTCATCGCTTCGCGGGCAGCGCGGACCCGCCCGGGAACTCCCCGGGCCGGGTCTTCGCACAAGGGACAGCTGCCCGCGGCTACGCGGCGGGAGGCGGAAGCACGGTCGAATGCATGATCGCCACCTTAGGCCGTCGTCGTCTCGCGGTCCAGAACAGCCGATTGCGGATCCGCCGCTCCCGGCGGAGTGGGCCTCGAGGACTGTGCGATGAAGGCCCCGCCGAGCACCAGCGCACCGCCGACGATCTGCGGGGTCGAGAGGTGCTCGCCCAGCAGGATCCAGGCGAGGACGGTGGCCACGACCGCCTCCAGGCAGGCCACGACCCCGGCCACCTGCGGCGAGAGCTTGCGCACCGAGACCACGCCGGTCAGGTACGCGAAGACCGTCGCGATCAGCACCACCCAGCCGAGCAGGACCCACGCGGGCACCCTCAGGTCCCCCATCGCCGCGTACCCGCCCAGCACCTGCCAGTCCATCTGCCACGGCCGCGCGATCACCGTCATCACCAGCGCGCCCACGAGCATGCCGTACGCGATCACCCCGAGGGGGTCGGGCACCTCGTCCCCGGCGCCGTCGGCACCGTGGTCCGCGAACACGAAGTAGAAGGCCTGGCAGCAGGCGGCGGCGAGGCCGAGCAGCACCCCAAGCAGGTCCAGGTTCAGCCCGGACCAGATCTCGACGACACAGGCCAGCCCCACGACGGCCACGGCGGCGCCGGCCGCGGCGGCCCGGGTCACCGGCTTGCGCTGCACGAAGCGGATCCAGCCGAGCAGCAGCGCCGGGCCGAGGTACTCCAGGAGCAGGGCCACGCCGACCGGGATCCGGGACAGCGAGGCGAAGTAGAAGGCCTGCACGCCCGCGACGCCGACGAGGCCGAAGCCCGCGAGCAGCAGGGGTTTGCGCAGCAGGAGGCCGCGGTGCCGCCAGGCCAGCGGGGACAGCACCAGCGCCGCCCCGGCCACCCTGAGCCAGACCACGTGCAGCGGGGCCAGACCCGCCTCGATCAGCGGCTTCGCCGCCACACCCGAACCACCGAACGCGAACGCCGAGACGAGCGCGAGGCCCAGTCCGGCGTTTCTCCCTGACGCTTGCATCCGGCCATCATGGCAGGGCCGGTCAGCACCGTCACAGGTGTGACACCTGTTGAGACGCATCCGAGACCCACCGTGACCGGGCCGGCCATTTCTGACAGGTCGTCAGTATTGAATGTTCCGCCCGCCGGGGCTACGTTCCGCCGCACGTACCCGACGAGAAGGGGTGGTCGCATGGCCGAAGTCACCGCGGAATCACGCATCGAGGCGCCCGCCGCGAAGCTCTGGGCCCAGCTGACGGACTGGGCGGCGTACGGCCAGTGGAGCATGACCCACACGAATTTCCCGAAGGGCGGCCCCGAGACCCTCGCGGTCGGCGCCACCTTCGAGGAGAACATGAAGATGATGGGCTTCCCGGCCGAGGTTGCATGGACGGTCTCGGAGCTGGAGACCGAGCGCGTCTTCGCCATCACGGGCAAGGGCCCGATGGGCGTGGCCATCCTCACCCGGTACACCCTGATCCCGGACGGCGGGGCCACCACGGTCCGCATCGACGGGGAGTTCAACGGGGCCGCCGTCTCCCTGATGGCGGGCAAGCTCAAGGACTCGGCCACCGCCGCCCTGAACGAGTCGCTCCGCAAGCTCGCCGGCCTGGTCGCCTGACCCCGTCTCCCCCGGCCGGTACGCAGGTACGACGGCGCGCCCCGCGAGAGGACTCGCGGGGCGCGCCGTTTTGCCGGCCGGCCGGCTCAGTGCTCGTCGGCCAGGATCAGGTAGAGCTTCTTGCGGGCGTCGTTGATGACCGCGAGGGCCTTCTCGCGCTGCTCGGCCGAGCCGGTCTTGAAGACCTGGCCGAAGGCCTCGAACAGGCCGATTCCGGCCGTCCGGACCTCGTGCATCGCCTCGAAGTCGAACCCGCGCCCGGCCTCGGCCCAGGGGGCCTCCGGGGCCGACTCGGCCTCGGTGCGGCCGGCGTCGGTGAGCGTGAACAGCTTCTTGCCGCCCTCGCTCTCGCTGGTGATGAGCCCCTCGTCCTCGAGCAGCTGGAGGGTCGGGTAGACCGAGCCCGGGCTGGGCTTCCAGGCCCCGCCGCTGCGCTCGCCGATCTCCTGGATCATCTCGTAGCCGTGCATCGGCCGGTCCTTGAGCAGCGCCAGGATCGAGGCGCGCACGTCTCCCCGCCGAGCCCGGCCGCGCGGTCCGCCACGTCCGCCGCGCCCACCGAAGGGGCCGCCGCCGAAGGGCGGTCCGAACGGGCCGAAGGCTCCGCGCCGTCCCTGGAACTCCTCCCGACGATCGGGCCCGCAGTGGCCGTGGCCCCGTCCGTGCTCGTGTTCGTGCTGTCCGTGTGAACGCATGACTGCGCTCCTTTCGTCTTCCGGTTTCTCGCTATCGCTCTTGCGATACGCCAACTATCGTTGACCCATCGCGATGCGTCAACGATATATCGGAAACTCATAACGAACATGCCTCTGACCAGGCCGGTCGCGCCTCAGTCTTCGGCGGTGAGTGTGGCCTCCACTCTCGTGAGCTTCGGGTCTGTGGCGCGTGCAACAGGCAGGGCGAGCAGCGCCGGCGGGGGACGGCACGGGAACGGCCGGCGACGGCGTCCACTTCGGCTGAGACGGGGCCAGTCATCCCGGATTGGCCTTTGCCGACGATCAAGAACCGGCCCTACGGTCGCTGCATGCGCCTGCGAATCGTCGATGCCTTCACCGACCGTCCCTTCCGCGGCAACCCCGCCGGGGTCCTGCTCCTCGACGGGGAGTTCCCCCCTGACACCTGGCTCCAGCAGGTCGCCACCGAGGTCAACCTCTCCGAGACGGCGTTCGCCCGCCCGCTGCCGCCCGGCGGGGACGCCGACTGGGCCCTGCGCTGGTTCACCCCGTCCGCGGAAGTCGACATGTGCGGCCACGCCACACTGGCCACGGCGCACGTGATCGCGACGAGCGGCCTGGCCACGGGGCTGATCCGGTTCACCGCCCGGTGCGGCATCCTCACGGCCGAGACCGCCGAGGACGGCACGATCACGATGGACTTCCCGACGTCCTCGCTGACACCGGTGGACGCGGACCCCGCCGTACGCAGCGCTCTGGGCGCCGAGATCAGGTCCGTCCACGACACGTCCGAGCACATCGGCGACCTGGTCGTCGAGCTGGCGGACGAACGGGCCGTACGCGAGCTCACCCCCGACATCGCCGCCCTGCGCGGCTACTCCCGCCGTGGGGTGATCGTCACCGCGGCCGCCGAGGACCCGTCCCGCGGGTACGACTTCGTCTCCCGCGGCTTCTTCCCGGCGTTCGGGATCGACGAGGACCCGGTCACCGGCAGCGCCCACACCGCGCTCGCCCCGTTCTGGGCCGCCCGCCTGGGCCGCACCTCGCTCGTCGGGCTCCAGGGCGGCGCGCGCACCGGCCTCGTCCGGGTCCGCCTGGCGGGCGACCGTACGCTCCTCACCGGCAACGCGGTCACGGTCGTCGACGGCGAACTGCTCGCCCACCCGTGACGCGCGCCGTCGTGGGCTACGGCGTCGGCAGCCAGCCCACCTTGCCCGCGAGCAGTGCGTACCCGCCGAAGGCCACGATGTCGAGCAGTGCGTGCGCGACGACGAGCGGACCCACCCGGCCCCAGCGCCGGTAGGCCAGGACGAAGACGACGCCCATCACCATGTTGCCGAGGAAGCCGCCGATGCCCTGGTAGAGGTGGTACGAGCCGCGCAGCACCGCGCTGGCCAGCAGCGCGGCCGTCGGCGACCAGCCCAGCTGATCGAGCCGGCGCAGCAGGTAGGCCAGCACGATGACCTCCTCCACCACGGAGTTCTGCACCGCGGAGAGGATCAGCACGGGGAACTTCCACCACACGTCCGGCAGCGCCTCCGGCACCACCGTGAGGTTGAATCCGCTCGCCCGCGCCGCCAGGTAGAAGGCCAGCCCCGCGCTCCCGATCCCGGCAGCGACCAGAGCTCCGCGCCCCAGGTCCCAGCCGGGCCGGGTGCGGTCGAAGCCCAGTACGCGCAGCCCCGGCGCGCCCTCCCGGGTCAGCAGGTGGGCGACCAGCAGCACCGGCACCAGCGCGGTGCCGATGCCGAACAGCTGCCAGGCCAGGTCCAGCCAGGGCCGGCCGGGGGCGTACGAGCCGTTGAGCGTGGCGGCCTGGTCCTTGAGGCCGCCCGGCTTGGTCAGCGAGCCGATGAAGCTGATCAGCGAGGAGAAGGCGCTCGCCCCCAGCGACAGCGCCAGCACGAGCAGCGTCTCGGTGCGCAGGACCCCCCGCCGCCCGTCCTCGTGCAACGCCTTGACCACCGGCTCCGGCTCCGCCCGCACGTCCGACTCCGTCCCGCCGTTCCGCTTCCGTCCACCCCATACTGCCTCGTCGGCAGGGCAAGGGGATCACCGGACCCGGAACGTGCGCAGGACGGGCCGGTTCAGCGCCGGACCGGCACCGGGGCGCTCACCTCCTCGTCCGCCAGGCCGACGGGCCAGGTGTGCACGGGATCGCCCTTGTGCATCAGCTCGCTGTAGCGCCGGGTGATCGCGGCCAGCGCCGCGTCCCTTTCCATCCCTGATGCGAGCGCCCGGTGGTAGGTGTCCACCTGCCAGGTCGCCCCGTTGGCCCGCCGCTGGCAGCGCTCCTCGATGATGCCGAGGTAGTGGTCGCGGTCGGCGGGCTCGATGCCCCAGGCGTCCAGCCCGGCCGCCGCCATCGGCAGCAGCTCGTCCAGGACCAGCCGTACGGCGGACACGCCGGCCAGGCCGCCGCCGCGGCCCCGGCGCGGCCAGCGCAGCCGCGCGTCGATCCCGTACCGGCAGGCCGCGTCGAAGTTGGCCTCCGCCTCGGCGAACGGCAGCCGGGTCCACACCGGCCGCTGCTCGTCGGCGAGTGTGCGGACGAGCCCGTAGTAGAAGGCGGCGTTCGCCACGACGTCGGCGACCGTCGGCCCGGCCGGCAGCACCCGGTTCTCCACCCGCAGGTGCGGCATCCCGTCGGCGACCCCGTACACCGGCCGGTTCCACCGGTAGACCGTGCCGTTGTGCAGGACCAGTTCCTGCAGGCTCGGCACCCCGCCCTCGGCGAGCACGCGCAGCGGCTCCTCCTCGTCGCAGATGGGCAGCAGGGCCGGAAAGTAGCGGACGTTCTCCGCGAAGAGCTCGTACGCCGACTCCACCCAGCGCTCCCCGAACCAGGTCCGCGGCCGCACCCCCTGGGCCTGGAGCTCGGGCGGCCGGGTGTCGGTGGCCTGGGTGAACAGCGGCGGCCGCGACTCCCGCCACAGCTCACGCCCGAACAGGAACGGGGAGTTGGCGCCGACGGCTATCTGCACGGCGGTCACCGCCTGCGCCGCGTTCCACACGTCGGCGAACCGGGCCGGCGTCACCTGCAGGTGCAGCTGTACGGAAGTGCAGGCGGCCTCCGGGACGATCGAGCCGGTGCTCCACGTGAGCCGCTCGACCCCGTCGATGTCGAGCATGAAGTCCTCGCCGCGCATCATCAGGATCTGCTCGTTCAGCAGCGAGTAGCGGTCCACCGCCGAGAGGTTCGCGGTGACCAGGTCGGAGCGGGTGATCGTCGGCAGGATGCCGATCATCACCACCCCGGCGTCGATCTCCGCGGCCTGCCGGTGGGCATAGCCGAGCCCCGCACTCAGTTCCTCGGCGAGCTGGTCGAATACCCGGCCGCCGAGCCGGTGCGGAAGGACGTTCACCTCCAGGTTGAACATTCCGAGTTCGGTCTGGAAATCAGGGCTCGCAATCCGCTCCAGAACCTGGGCATTCACCATTCTCGGCAACCCGTCGGAACCTGCGAGATTCAGCTCGATCTCCAGCCCCATCATGTTCTTGGGCCGATCGAACCTCTTCTCCGCCAGAAGCCGCTCCAGCCCCTCCAGACACTCGTGAAGCTTCCTCCGATACTTCTGCCGATCGGACAGGTCGAATCCGCCCGCCACGACCTTCTCCCCCATCGAAGCGTCCCTCCTCGAGTGTGCCTGGCATGTGCCACCCAGGCGCGTGTGTACGGTCGATGATGCCCCGGCGGCGTGATCGATAACGCCGAGGGGGCGTGCGTGGCGGGGAGCGCGCGCCGGTTTGGCCGAAGGGCGCTATGGCACATTCACTTGGCAAGACACCGTATGCAAATTCCGCATGCGTTTTGCCGGTTCCGCATAATGGGCGCTTTCCAGCCGAGCCCCCGTCCGGTAACCTCCGAGGTCAGCGCGACATGTTCGCGCGCAACCGGCATGAATGCCATGTCAGCGGGACCGGTAAGCGCCTTGTCGGCAATAGGCGGGACAGCTAGCCGAAACACTGCGTGAACACATGTCGTATAAACTCCGCAAACGAGGCAGAGAGTTGGCGCGCGGCCATTGCCCCTCAGCCCCCCTCTGGCCCCAGAATGCGACAGCGCCGTCCGCACCTGCCCCGATCCACAGGTCTCCCAAGTGAGAGGCGACCCACCATGCCGCTGCATGTCCCTCCGGCTCCCGCGCCCGCCCTGCGCAGCGTCCTCGCGGCACTCGGTTCCCCCACCGCCGTCCACGAGGCGCACACTCCGGCCCTGCGCGCGCTGCAGGGTCCGATGACCGCCGAACTGCCGCTTCCGGTCCACGTCCTCGACCGGTTGAACATCTCGGAGCTGGCTGCGGGTGGCCGTCCGCCCCGTACCCGGCTGACCGCCTGGCGGTTCCTGATCCGCAGCGGCGACCGCTACGTCGCCGCCGCGGACACCCGGCTGACGCCGGACGGCTGGGCCTTCTCCCACTTCTTCGAGGGCCCCTACGTCGCGGCCACCGAACGCGCCCTGCGCCAGGCGGAATCCCTCGGCAAGAGCTACCAGCCGCGGCTGCTCTCCGTACCGGAGCTGTACATGCTGACGCTGTGGCTGCACGGGGCGGTCGGCGCCGACGCCTCCTCCGGGCTGCCGGCCGCGGCGGATCTGCTGGTGCCGCTGGCGCCGGCCCCGCCCGGCATCGCCGCGTACCGGCCGCATCCGGTGTCCGAGCTGCTGCCCGTGATGACCCACCGGCTCGCTCCGCCGAGTCCGCCGCTCCCGCCGTCGCTGGCCGCGCCGGCCGCCTGACCCGGGGCCCGAGCAGGCCCCGAGCAGGCCCCGAGCGGAGCCCGAGCGGAGCCCGAGCCGGTTCCGGGCATGATCCGAGCGGCGTCCGGACATGGCCTGAGCTGGCCCGATGCGGGGCCGGTGACCCGTACGACCCATTCGGTCTAGCCCACTCGGGTCACCTGCGAACCACCCGAAATGACAGGGGAGTTGAGCTGAACCGCCCGCACGAGTGATGCGTCATCAATCTATGAGGACAGCTGCCGGGAAATCCCTGCGGACTCTAGTCCGGGGGGCAACACTGGGACCCTGACCAAACCAAGACGTTGATACGGGGGGCGGCCATGAACAACGCATCGAGCCGCAGCACACAGACCACATCGCAGCGAAAGAACGCATCCATGTGCCAGCACCAGCCAGCGTGCCCGTCAGCCGACTCCGCCGACCGGGAGGCCGCCAAGCCCGTGGCCAACCACCCGGAACAGGGCTGGAGCCTGCTGTGCAACGGCGTCCTGCTCTTCGAGGACACCGGTGAGCTGCTGCCGGACGGCCAGATCATCGCCCCGCACCGCCCGCTCGCGGCGGCGCAGGTGATGAAAGCGGCCTAGTCCGACGACAGCACGGAGTGAACGCAACGGAACAGAGCGCAGAGGGGCCGGCCCGGGAATCATTCTCCCGGACCGGCCCCTTCGTCATGCCGTCATGTCATACGAATATGTCATGTCACCGAACGGACACGGTGTCGTAGTGCCGTACGGCTCAGTTGTCGTACTCGTCCAGCGGCGGGCAGGAGCACACCAGGTTGCGGTCGCCGAAGGCACCGTCGATACGGCGTACCGGCGGCCAGTACTTCTCGGCCGCCGTGACCCCGCCGGGGAAGACGGCCTCGTCGCGGCTGTACGGGTGGTTCCACTCGCCGCCCAGCGCCGCCGCCGTGTGCGGGGAGTTGGCCAGCGGGTTGTCCTCCACCGGCCACTCGCCGCCCGCGACCCGCTCGATCTCGGCGCGGATGGCGATCATCGCGTCGCAGAAGCGGTCGATCTCGGCGAGGTCCTCGGACTCCGTCGGCTCGATCATCAGCGTGCCGGCGACCGGGAAGGACATGGTCGGCGCGTGGAAGCCGTAGTCGATCAGGCGCTTGGCGATGTCGTCCACGCTGACGCCCGTCGCCTTCGACAGCGGGCGCAGGTCGATGATGCACTCGTGCGCGACCAGGTTGCCCGGGCCGGTGTAGAGCACCGGGTAGTGCGGCTCCAGGCGCTTCGCGATGTAGTTCGCGCCGAGCACCGCCACCTGGGTGGCGCGCTTGAGGCCCTCGCCGCCCATGAGGCGCACGTACGACCACGAGATCGGCAGGATGCCAGCCGAGCCCCACGGCGCCGCCGAGATCGGGCCGACGCCCGTCTCCGGGCCCGCGGTCGGCTGGAGCGGGTGGTTCGGCAGGTACGGGGCCAGGTGCGCCCGGACACCGACCGGGCCGACGCCCGGACCGCCGCCGCCGTGCGGGATGCAGAAGGTCTTGTGCAGGTTCAGGTGCGAGACGTCGCCGCCGAAGTGACCCGGCTTGGCGAGGCCCACCAGGGCGTTCAGGTTGGCGCCGTCCACATAGACCTGGCCGCCGGCCTCGTGCACCTGGGCGCAGATGTCGGCGACGTGCTCCTCGAACACACCGTGCGTGGAGGGGTACGTGATCATCAGCACGGCGAGCTCGTCGCGGTACTGCTCGATCTTGGCGCGCAGGTCGGCCGCGTCCACCTCGCCGTCGTCGGCGGTCTTGACGACGACGACCTTCATGCCGGCCATCACGGCGCTGGCGGCGTTGGTGCCGTGCGCGGAGGACGGGATGAGGCAGACGGTGCGCTGCTCGTCGCCGTTCGCCCGGTGGTAGGCCCGGACGGCCAGCAGGCCGGCGAACTCACCCTGGGAGCCGGCGTTCGGCTGGATGGAGACCTTGTCGTAGCCGGTGACCTCGCAGAGACGTTCCTCCAGCTCGGAGATGAGCGTGAGGTACCCCTCGGCCTGCTCGACCGGGGCGAACGGGTGCAGCTGGCCGAATTCCGGCCAGGTGACCGACTCCATCTCGGTGGTCGCGTTGAGCTTCATGGTGCAGGAGCCCAGCGGGATCATGCCGCGGTCCAGCGCGTAGTCCTTGTCCGCCAGCTTGCGCAGGTAGCGCAGCATCGCGGTCTCGCTGCGGTGCTGGTGGAAGACCGGGTGCGCCAGGTAGTCGTCCGAGCGCAGCAGGCCCTCGGGCAGGGCGTCGGCGGTGGTCTCGTCGAGGGCCTCGATGTCGGCGCTCACGCCGAAGGCGGCCCAGACGGCCTCGACGCCGGCGCGCAGGGTGGTCTCGTCGCAGGAGACGGAGACGTGGTCGGCGTCGACCTGGAACAGGTTGACCCCGCCCTCACGGGCGGCGGCGGCGACCTCGGCGGCCTTGCCGGGCACCCGGGCGGTGAGGGTGTCGAAGTACGAGCCGTGTACGAGCTCGACCCCGCCGGCCGTCAGACCGGCCGCGAGCAGGGCCGCGTAGCGGTGCGTACGGCGGGCGATCGTCCGCAGGCCGTCCGGACCGTGGTAGACGGCGTACATGCCGGCCATGACGGCGAGCAGCACCTGCGCGGTGCAGATGTTGCTGGTCGCCTTCTCGCGGCGGATGTGCTGCTCACGGGTCTGCAGCGCCAGGCGGTACGCCTTGTTGCCGTCCGCGTCCACAGAGACGCCGACGAGGCGGCCCGGCAGCGAGCGGGCGTGCTTGTCCTGGACGGCCATGTAGCCGGCGTGCGGGCCGCCGAAGCCCATCGGGACGCCGAAACGCTGGGTGGTGCCGACGGCGATGTCCGCGCCGAGCGCGCCCGGGGAGGTCAGCAGGGTCAGGGCGAGCAGGTCGGCGGCGACGGCGACGATCGCGCCGAGGCCGTGCGCCTGGTCGATGACCGGCTTGATGTCCCGTACGGCACCGGAGGCGCCCGGGTACTGGAGGAGCACACCATAAACGCCGCGCTCGGCGACCTCGGCCGGGATGCCCTCGGACAGGTCGGCGACGACGATCTCGATGCCGATCGGCTCGGCGCGGGTCTCGATCACCGCGATGGTCTGCGGCAGAGCGTCGGCGTCGACGAGGAAGATGTTCCCCTTGGACTTGCCCACGCGGCGGGCCAGCGTCATGGCCTCGGCGGCCGCGGTGCCCTCGTCGAGCAGGGAGGCGCCGGAGGTCGGCAGGCCGGTGAGGTCCGCGACGACGGTCTGGAAGTTGAGGAGCGCCTCGAGGCGGCCCTGCGAGATCTCGGGCTGGTAGGGCGTGTACGCCGTGTACCAGGCCGGGTTCTCCATGACGTTGCGCAGGATCACCGGCGGCGTGAAGGTCCCGTAGTAGCCGAGGCCGATCATCGGCGTCAGGACCTGGTTGCGGTCGGCGAGCGAACGCAGCTCGGCCAGCACCTCGGCCTCGGTCAGCGCCTCGGGCAGGTTCAGCGCCTCGGCGCTCTTGATCACATCCGGTACCGCGGCGGCGGTCAGTTCGTCCAGCGAGCCGTAGCCCACGTGGGCGAGCATCTTCGCCTGCGCCTCGGCATCCGGGCCGATGTGGCGCTGCTCGAAGGGGATCCCTCGCTCAAGCTGGGAGAGCGGAATGCGGTTGGCGGTCATGTACGGAGGCCTCCTGGGTCGTACGACCTGCGAGGGGTACCACGGCGCGGGCACCCGGACGGCCTCCCCCTCTGTCATCTCAACCTGAGAGCTTCACCGGAGCCGCGAGGATGACCCGCGGATTCCGGCTTTCACCGTCGGTGAGGAGAGGAACCGGCACTGCGCACCCGGTACCCGCCCCTGCTTTCCAGAGTGGCCTCGTCACGTGCGGTACGTATGCCTGAGAGATTCCGGGGAGGATTTGCTCCTTCGGCGCCTCCGTCATGCTCACTCGGAGGACTCTCCCGCACAGGGTCAACAGCCGTCACCCAGCCTACCAGCGAGGTTCTCGGCCCTCCCTCGAGTGGCCCCCACTCCGGAAATGCACTTTTGTAGTCGTTACGGAGGAGTTGCGACCATATGGAGGGACCGTGCAGACCGACATCGATCCGCGCAGCCTGATCGGCCGCAAGGCGTTCGACCGCAACGGAACCAAGATCGGCACCGTCGACGAGGTCTACCTCGACGATGCCACAGGCGTGCCCGAGTGGGCCGCCGTCCGGACAGGCCTGTTCAGCCGGGACGCGTTCGTTCCGCTGGAACCGAGCGAGGTGGTCGACGACACCCTGCGGGTCCCCTTCGAACGCTCCCTCATCAAGGACGCCCCGGACTTCGGCGTCGGCCGCCACCTCTCCCCCGAACAGGAGCTGCAGCTCTACCACCACTACGGACTGGACGTCTCCCTCCCGTCGGACATCCAGCGCGACTTCGGCCGCCTGGCGAACGGCGACGACACCCCCTGAGCGACGCTTAGCCCGCGCTTAGCCCTCTTCCGGTACGGGTTCCCCTACCGCGGGTTCCCCTACGAGGGGCAGCGGATCGGACGGCTCCAGCTCGGGGTCGTCCACCCGGAAGGTGCGCACCCGGCCCGGTGGCGATCCGGGCCGCTCGAACCGCACGGTCACCCTCCCGACCCCGCTGCC
This sequence comes from Streptomyces sp. NPDC051364, assembly GCF_040682115.1. Lineage (NCBI taxonomy): Bacteria > Bacillati > Actinomycetota > Actinomycetes > Kitasatosporales > Streptomycetaceae > Streptomyces > Streptomyces sp. NPDC051364. The sequence continues at coordinate 394,806 of NZ_JBFBAH010000007.1, forward strand.
CTGCACCCACCCGGGCCCGTACACGGCATGCCGTACGTCACTCCCGGCCGCCCAGCGGCGCTCCCGGACGGGCTCCGGCTCCCCGGCCGGCTCCACACCCTCGGGGGCCTCTGCTGGCCCACCAGACCCTGCCGGCCCAGCGGGGGCACTGGACCCGCCCGGCCCTCCCGTCCCGGCGGCCTCCGCAGCCCCGTCCGGCTCGGCGGCCCCTCCCTCGCCCGCTGAGGCCGCCTCCGCAGCCATGGACTGCGCGAACAGGTCCTCCTGCGTGTAGTCCGCCAGTCCGGTCACGCCCACCCCCAGCAGCCGCACCCCGCCCGTGGTGTCCACTGCCTCCAGCAGCCGCGCCGCGGCCTCCCGCACCACCGCAGGGTCGTCGGTGGGCCCCCGAAGCGTCTCCGAGCGCGTCAGGGTCGAGAAGTCGTACCGCCGCACCTTCAGCACGATCGTGCGCCCGGAGTGCCCCGAGTCCCGCAGCCGGTGCACACACCGGTCGGCGAGCCGCTGCACCTCGTTCCGGATCCGCACCCGGTCGTGCAGGTCCACGTCGAAGGTGTCCTCGACCGACACGGACTTCGCGTCGCGCTCGGCGACCACCGGCCGGTCGTCCAGCCCCAGCGCCATCCGGTACAGCCCGACCCCGTGCGAGCGCCCGACCATCCGGACCAGCTCGTCCTCGCCGGCCTCGGCCAGCTCCCCCACGGTGGTGATCCCGGCCCGCCGCAGGTGCTCCCCGGTGGCCGGCCCCACCCCCGGCAGGGTCCGCACGGACATCGGCGCGAGCAGGGCCCGCTCCGTCCCCGGCTCGATCAGCAGCAGCCCGTCCGGTTTGGCCTCCTCCGAGGCCACCTTCGCCAGCATCTTCGACCCCGCCAGCCCCACCGACGCACTGAGCCCGGTCGCCGCCAGGATCTCCGCCCGCAGCCGCTGTCCCGTCTCCAGGGCGGATTCCGCGTCGAAGGCGGTTCCGCCCGCCTCCAGGTCCACGAAGGCCTCGTCCAGGCTGAGCGGCTCCACGAGCGGGGACAGCTCCCGCAGCAGCGTCATGACCAGGTCGCTGACCGCCCGGTACAGGCTGAAGCGCGGGATCAGGCAGGCGCCGTTCGGGCAGAGCCGCCGCGCCTGGGCCATCGGCATCGCCGAGTGCACCCCGAAGCGGCGGGCCTCGTAGGAGGCGGTTGCGACCACCCCGCGCGGGCCGAGCCCGCCGACGATCACGGCCTTGCCGCGCAGGCTCGGCTTCGATGCCTGCTCCACGGATGCGTAGAAGGCGTCCATGTCCAGATGCAGGATGGTCGGCGCGGCTCTCACAGCCCCGATGCTGCCCTACGCCACTGACAATCGGCCGGGGCCGGGCCCGGCCGATGCGCGGCCGGGCCGGGGACCGGTCTCAACCGGCCCGGTTGCGCCGTGCGGCCAGCTCGTCCGTCGGGTTGTGGCCGACCACCGTCTCGCCGGTGTCGACCCGCTCGCCGTGCAGCTGCGACAGCGCGTTCTCCACATCCCGCCAGACCACGCCCACGGCGATGCCGAAGATGCCCTGCCCACCCTGGAGCAGGCTCACGACCTGGTCCGGCGAGGTGCACTCGTACACGGTGGCGCCGTCGCTCATCAGCGTCATGCGCTCGAGGTCCGCGAAACCGCGGTCCCGTAGGTGCTGGACCGCGGTCCGGATGTTCTGCAGCGCCACACCGGTGTCCAGGAAGCGCTTGACGATCTTGAGGACGACGACGTCCCGGAAGCTGTACAGGCGCTGCGTGCCCGAGCCGTACGCGGGGCGCACCGTGGGCTCCACCAGCCCGGTACGCGCCCAGTAGTCGAGCTGCCGGTACGTGATGCCCGCCGCGGCGCACGCCGTCGGACCCCGGTAGCCGACTTGTTCGGGTGCCGGGTCCGCGCCGGCCGCTGCGATCGTCGCCGCCTCCGGCTGACGGCGCGCGGAACCTGCCGCGCTGCCGTGGAGCGGGTACGGCCCACCGTCACTCCGCACGGGGATGCCCCCGGTCGTACCGTCGCCCGTGACTCTCACGCCGACCCTCCGTCCTTGACCTGCCCCCTCGAAGGTAGGCAGTCACCAGGGGTGCGTCAACGATCGCCACACTCGGCACGCCGAGTGATAATCACCCTGAGAGTGGTTTCCCGTGCCCCATATCGGGGAAAGGCTAATCGAATGGGCTGACACTCCCTGTGGACGGCGCGGCCGGCGGCTCACTGCGGGCCGGTGCCGAAGTCCTCCGGAGAGATCTGGTCGAGGAACTCGCGGAACTTCTCCACTTCGTCCTCCTGCTCGTCCGGAATGGCGATTCCGGCGTCGTCCAGCACACCGTCGCTGCCGTAGATCGGCGTTCCCGTCCGCAGGGCCAGCGCTATGGCGTCGGAGGGCCTCGCGCTCACCTCGACCCCGCTGGCGAAGACAAGCTCCGCGTAGAAGACGCCCTCCCGCAGATCCGTGATCCGGACCTCGGTGAGCTCCTCGCCGATCGCCTCCAGCACGTCCTTGAACAGGTCGTGCGTCAGCGGCCGGGCAGGGGCCATGCCCTGCTGCGCGAAGGCAATGGCGGTCGCCTCCCCTGGTCCGATCCAGATGGGGAGGTACCGGTCGCCTCCCACTTCACGCAGGAGCACGATCGGTTGGTTGGAGGGCATTTCCACCCGGACACCCACAACGTCGAGCTCGTTCACACAGCAACCCTAGGACCTGCCCGGCAGGTTTGGGTAGTCGGGCCCCCCTCGAAGATCCCCGGGGTCAGTGCAGACGGACCCCGAGAGCCGTCTGCAGCAAGGCCTCATGGAGCCGTACGCAGAGCCCCGCGAGTTCTTTCATGGTGGCCTCGGCATGCGCCCTGGTCTGCGGGTTGCGGTGCCGCCGCAGCGGTGCCACGACCTGCTCGATCAGGCCCGCCTCCCGGTCGGCGGCTGCCTTCATGGCCCGCAGGTGCCGGGGCTCCAGCCCGAACCGGCCCAGATCCGCCACCAGGCGGGCCACCGTGAGCGCCTCGGCGTCGAATCCGCCGCCGGGAGTCTCGCCGATCAGCCCGTACGACTCCCATTCGGCGAGCTGCGCTTCGTCCACCTCGGCGGCGGCCATCAGCTCGGCACGGCCCACGCGGGCCGCCGTCGGCCGTTCCCGGCCCACCTCACCGTAGACGGCGGAAGGGCTGGCCGGATCGACGGAATCCCCGTGCGCCGTGGGCGAGGGGATACGGATCTGCTCGCCGCGGGCGAGCGCGTCCAGCTGATCGCGGATGACCTTCAACGGCAGGTAGTGGTCCCGCTGCAGACGCAGGATGCGGGCCAGCCGCTCGACGTCCTCCGTGCTGAACTTGCGGTATCCGGAAGGTGTGCGCCGGGGCTCGACGAGCCCCTCCGCCTCCAGAAAGCGAATCTTCGAGATCGTGACTTCGGGGAACTCGTCGCGCAGCATGGTGAGCACCGTGCCGATGCTCACCAGCCGCCCGGGCGAGCCGGCGGTGCCGCTCTTCGGGACACCGCCGGTCGGGGTACGCAGCATGGGACCTTCCCTCTGGGGATCCCCGGGCCGAGTCCGGGGTGGGGGTCCCCCCAGGCGGAGCCTAGGGGGCGGTCAGACGCCCCGCAGGCTCGCGTAGAAGACCATCCGGTACTTGCCGATCTGCACCTCGTCGCCGTTGTGCAGGGCGACCGAGTCGATCGGCTCACGGTTGACGTACGTGCCGTTGAGGCTGCCCACGTCGGCGACGGTGAAGCCGCCGTCCTGGCTCCTGCGGAACTCGACATGCAGACGGGAGACCGTGACGTCGTCCAGGAAGATGTCGCTCTGCGGGTGCCGGCCCGCCGTGGTCAGCTCACCGTCCAGCAGGAAGCGGCTGCCGGAGTTGGGGCCGCGCCGCACGATCAGCAGGGCGGAACCCGGAGGCAGAGCTTCCACCGCGGCCTGGGCCTCGGGGGACAGCGAGGACGACACGTGCTGTTGTCCGGACACCTCGGCCTCGTAGGCCTCGAGGCCCGAGATCGAGATGGTGGACGTGGTCTCCGAGGCACGCTCCGGCGTCAGGCCCGCCCGCAGCGGCGCGCCGCAGTTGGAGCAGAACCGGCTGGCCGCATCGCTGCGGTGTCCGCACCTGCTGCAAACCTGCTCGGCCGACATGGACGGCTCCTCGCGCCGCGGCTGCCCCGCGGAGGCATTGGTGGCATACGGGTCGGGGGCAAACCCTCCACCCGAACTTGAGGTTGATGGTTCACCGAAACCTATGCGTCCGGAACCGGCAGGGTCAACAGACGACGCGCCCGGCGCGCCCGAAACATCACCCGCGCCGGCGACCTCGTCACGGAAGAGCGGCCGGTCGCCCTGCCCTTCCACCTCTCCCTGCCCCGCGCGGTGCTTCGCTGCACCCTCCTCGCGGTTCTTCTTTCCGAACAGCTTCTCAAACAACTTCACGGGCGATTCCCCTTGAACGAAACAGACCCGCCCGTGGGGCAGGACGAACTCCGAATGCACACACCTGCCGACCCGGACATTCTCACAACGTCCGTAACCACCAGACAGTTTCCACCACGCACCACGACTTCAGTGCGCCGACCCCCCGCAGGCATCAGCCCGCGTGAGCCCGTCCGCTCCTCGTCCCGCATCACGACGATGACGACCGAGCGTAGTCAGGCTGCTTCGCAGCCCGCAAGGCATCCACAACGATCTTCGCCGACCGTGTGACGGCGACGTTGGCCTGTTCCTTCTCCAGCGTCTGCACGACACCGCCGGGAATGTTCAGAGCAGGCTCCAGATCCTGTGCCTTGCCGATCACCTTGAACTCATAAGGCTGTGCGATCTTCTTACCGTCGATCCCGATCCCACCGCCCTCGTCCGAGAAGAACGAGCCCGCCACGATGCGCACACCGTTGATCTGGATCGCCTCGGCCCCGGCCGCCCGCAGCTCCTGGAGGGTGTCCAGCAGCTGGTCCGACTGCACCTGGCCCTTGGGATCGGTGATCTTCAGCGTGATGCCCGGCCCCTGCGCTGCCACCGTACCGGCCAGGATCCCGAGTTGGCGTTCCTTCTCGATCGTCTGCCGACGAGCCTCTTCGGCCTGGTTGGAGCTGCTCTCCAACTCCTTGCGCTGGTCTTCCAGCTGCTGCTTCTCGTCCTCCAGGCGCTTGGTCCGCCCGTCGAGCTCGTCGAGGATCCGTACGAGGTCCTCCTGGCGGGCCCCGCGCAGCGCGCTGGAGTCGCTGTTCGACCGCACCTGAATGGCCAGGCCCAGCCCGAGGACGAACAGGAGCAGCGCCACGATCAGTTGCGCCCGGCTCACCCGCGGCGGCCACAGCCCCTCCGCCAGCCGCTGCCGGCCGGTCTGCGTCGGCTCGGCGGCCTTGGCGGCGGCGGCCGCCTCGGCCGGGGCGGTTTCGGTGGATTCGGCGGGCCGGGCCGGCTGGGCCGGCCGGTCGGGCTGTGCCTCCGGCTGCGCGCCCTGCTCGGGCTGGTCCTGCGGCGGCAGCTCCGAGCCCATCGGCTCCTCGGGCGGGTTGTCGTTCGTACTCATCGGCCTCACGCCCGGAACACGTGCCGGCGGATGGCCGCGGCGTTGGAGAAGATGCGGATGCCGAGGACCACGACCACACCCGTCGACAGCTGTGAGCCGACGCCCAGCTTGTCACCGAGGAAGACGATCAGCGCCGCCACGACCACGTTCGACAGGAACGACACCACGAAGACCTTGTCCACGAAGATGCCGTCCAGCATCGCGCGCAAGCCCCCGAACACCGCGTCCAGCGCCGCCACCACGGCGATCGGCAGATAAGGCTCCACGACGGCCGGCACTTCGGGCCGGACCAGAAGTCCGATCACCACTCCGGCCACCAGGCCCAGTACCGCGATCACGATGCACCCTTCTTCGGCTCTTCTGCTGTAGCTGTACGTACGGTCAGGCTCGAAGCGGCCGGCAGCCGCAGCTCGTCCGCGGGGGACAGGGTGTAGCGGATCCCGTAGTTCTCCTGCAGCGCGTGCAGGTACTGGCCGTCCGCGGAGTCCTGGAACGCGGTCCCGAGCCGCTTCTTGTCCCCCACCGCCAGCACCTCGTACGGCAGTACCAGCGGCCTGTTGTCGACCAGTATCGCGTCACCCGCGGCCCTGATCGCCGACAGCGCCGTCAGCCGCTGCCCGTTGATCGAGATGGCCTCCGCCCCGGACTGCCAGAGCCCGTTGACGATCTTCTGCATGTCCCGGTCCCGGAGCCGGCCGGTGTCCGAGAACCCGGCGTTCTCGCGCGGCTTGCCGCCGCCGCCCGACGAGGAGCCCTTGGCGTCGTCCACGACCAGCTTGACCCCCGGACCGCGGACCTCCGAGGCACCGGCCAGCAGTGCCACGAGCTGCCCCTGGTCGCCGCCGTGCTGCTTGAGCGCCTCACGCTGGCGGCCCGCGACGTTCGCCCGCAACCGCTCGATGTCCCGCTCCAGGCCGTCCGCGTGCTCGTCGGCCCGCTGCACCCGGTCGATCAGCTCCTGCCGCTCCTTGGCCAGCACCGGCGCGGCTATCCGCGCCTGGGCAGCACCCAGTGTGACGACCATGGCGGCGAGCACGAGCCCGGCGGCGAGCGCCAGCTTGGCCTTCAGGGTGCGCGGCAGGCCCGCCGTACCCTCCGCCTCGCGCCGGGCCGACGCTTCCGCATAGCCCTCGTCGAGACTGTGGTCCATCACGTGCGTCAGCAGCGACATGGATGCGTCCGGGCGCGCCGGAGGCGCCGGCGCCGAACTCCGGTTGTGGGGCGGCTGCGACATGCCGCTCATCGTCGCATGTCGGCGCCGCCCGCACCGAATGCGCCCGTCCGGTGGACAGGGAGCAAGGGGCTCCTCACCCGGTCCACCGGACTGCGCTGGTCCGCAACGTCTCCTGTGCTCAGTGCCCGGCGCCGTCCACCACGCCGGCCCACTCGTCCAGCAGGGCCTGCGCGGACGCGTCGTCGGGACCCTCGGCCCACAGGTGCGTGACCGCCTCCGCCGGATCCGGCAGGACCAGCGCCCACCGCCCGTCGGCCTCGACCACCCGCACACCGTCGGTGGTGTCCACCTGCCGGTCCCCGGCCGCCTCCACGACCCGCCGCATCACGAGCCCCTTCACCGCCCACGGGGTCGGTACGTCCCGCTTGAGTACATGAGCTCGCGGTATCCGCGCATCGATCTGACTCAGGGTGAGCTGCGTCCGTGCCACCAGACCGATCAGCTGGACGAAGGCCGCCGACCCGTCGAAGACGCTGCTGAACTCCGGGACGATGTATCCGCCCCGGCCGTCCCCGCCGAAGATCGTGTTCTCCGCCCGGCCCACCCGCGTCAGGTCGTCGGGCGAGGTCGTCGTCCACTCGACCTGCGTCCCGTGGTACGCCGCCACCTGCTCGGCGATACGGGTCGTGGTCACCGGCAGCGCCACCTTGCCGCTGCGCTTCTCCGCGGCCACGAGGTCCAGCAGCACCAGCAGCGCCCGGTCGTCCTCGATGATCCGCCCGCGCTCGTCCACCAGGGAGATCCGCTCCCCCACCGGGTCGAACCGCACCCCGAACGCGGCCCGCGCCGAGGCCACGATCTCCCCGAGCCGCACCAGCCCGGCCCGCCGGGACTCCGCGGTCTCCGTCGGCCTGGTCTCGTCGAGCCCCGGATTGATCGTCAGCGCATCCACCTCCAGCCGGCCCAGCAGGCTGGGCAGAACCAGCCCGGCACTGCCGTTGGAGGCGTCCACGACCACCTTGAGCCCGGAATCGGCGATCCCGGTCGTGTCCACCCGTCGCAGCAGCGAACCCGTATAGGCGTCGAAGACGCTGCCCGGGAACTGGAGGTCACCGATCTCGCCCGGGAACGCCCGCCGGTACTCCTGCCGCGCGTACACCCGGTCCAGCTTGCGCTGCTGCTGGAGCGAGAGGTCCGCTCCCCGCTCGTCCAGGAACACGATGTCGACCGAGTCCGGCACTCCGGGCGAGGTCCGCACCACGATCCCGCCCGCGGTACCCCGCGCGGTCTGCTGCCGCGCCACCGGCAGCGGTACGTTCTCCAGGTCGCGTACGTTGATCGCGCTGCACTGCAGCGCCGAGATCACCGCCCGCTTGAGCGCTCTCGCGCCGCGGGAGTGGTCACGGGCCGTGGTGACCGTCGCCCCCTTCTTCAGGGTCGTCGCGTACGCGCCGGCGAGCCGGACCACCAGCTCGGGGGTGATCTCCACGTTCAGGATCCCGGAGACTCCGCGGGTGCCGAAGAGGTGTGCCTGCCCGCGGGACTCCCAGATCACCGACGTGTTGACAAAGGCGCCGGCCTCGATCGTCTTGAAGGGGTAGACCCGCACGTTCCCCTGAATGATCGATTCCTCACCGACCAGACACTCGTCACCGATGACGGCCCCGTCCTCGATCCGGGCCGCCCGCATGATGTCGGTGTTCTTGCCGATGACGCAGCCGCGCAGATTGCTGTGCTGCCCGATGTAGACGTTGTCGTGGATGACGGCCCGGTGCAGGAAGGCCCCGCTCTTCACCACGACGTTGGACCCGACGATCGTGTGCTCGCGGATCTCCGCGCCTGCCTCGACCTTGGCGTAGTCACCGATGTACAGCGGCCCGCGGAGCACGGCGTCGGGGCTCACCTCGGCGCCTTCGGCGATCCACACGCCGGGCGAGATCTCGAAGCCGTCCATCTCGACGTGGACCTTGCCCTCGAGTACGTCGGCCTGCGCCTTGACGTAGCTCTCGTGCGTGCCGACGTCCTCCCAGTAGCCCTCGGCCACATAGCCGTAGATCGGCTTGCCTTCCTTCATCAGCTGCGGGAAGACATCGCCGGACCAGTCGACCGGAACATCCGGGTCCACGTAATTGAAGACCTCGGGCTCCATGACGTAGATACCGGTGTTGACGGTGTCCGAGAACACCTGGCCCCACGTCGGCTTTTCGAGGAAGCGCTCGACCTTTCCTTCCTCGTCCACGATGGTGATGCCGAATTCCAGCGGGTTCGGCACCCGGGTCAGGCACACCGTGACGAGTGCGCCCTTCTCTTTGTGGAAGCGGATGAGGTCGGTGAGGTCGAAGTCGGTGAGTGCATCGCCGGAAATGACGAGGAAAGCGTCGTCCTTCAAGGCCTCCTCGGCGTTCTTCACACTGCCGGCAGTGCCGAGTGGCTTCTCCTCGTTGGCATAGGTGAGCTCCATTCCGAGCTCCTCGCCGTCACCGAAGTAGTTCTTGACGAGTGACGCCAAGAACTGGACGGTAACAACGGTCTCGCTGAGCCCATGCCGCTTGAGCAGCCTGAGCACGTGCTCCATGATCGGCCGGTTGGCCACCGGCAGGAGCGGCTTGGGCATACTCGAGGTCATGGGGCGAAGGCGAGTGCCTTCGCCACCGGCCATCACGACGGCCTTCATGTCGGAAGAGTCCTCCTTGAGAGACGACGTTCTCGCCGACCTCACCCGTCCCGGACGGTGACTCCGCAACTCTTCCGCGTCAGCCGGGCGCCGAGCGAGCTCAATCGGCCGCGGCGTCCGCCTTCACGAGCCGGCGGACTTGCACCACGTAAAGGATTCCTGCCCACCAGTAGAGGGTTGTACCCCATCCGGCGAACGCCCATCCGAAAACTGCCCCCATCCAGGCCAACCAACCCGTACCGTCACTGAGCAACAGCAGCGGGAAGGCGTACATCAGGTTGAAGGTCGCGGCCTTGCCGAGGAAGTTGACCTGCGGCGGCGGATAGCCGTGGCGGCGCAGGATCCAGACCATGACCAGCAGCATCAGCTCACGGGCGATCAGCGCCCCGGTGAGCCACAGCGGCAGAATGTCTCGATAGGTCAGGCCGAAGAGCGTGGAGAGGATGTACAGCCGGTCCGCGGCCGGATCCAGCAGCCGGCCGAGGCTGCTGATCTGATTCCAGCGCCGGGCCAGCTTCCCGTCGAGGTAGTCACTGACCCCGCTGAGCATGAGGACCGCCAAGGCCCAACCGTCGTGCTCCTCCAGAATCAGCCAGAGGAACAGGGGCACGCCGACGAGGCGAGCCATGCTCAGGATGTTCGGAATGGTGAAAATTCGGTCCGTCTGAACCCGAGTCTCCTGGACCTCCACCCGGGGGCCTCCACTGTTGAACGTACGAACGATGCCTCATGACCCTACAGGAAGCTGCACCGGCCCTGAACGCAGAAAAGCCCCGTACCGGATACCCGGTACGGGGCTTTCTACAATGATTGTTCGGCGGCGTCCTACTCTCCCACAGGGTCCCCCCT
>NZ_JBFBAH010000008.1:0-359562 GCF_040682115.1 Streptomyces sp. NPDC051364
TTAGTTCTGAAATAACGAACAGCTGTGTCAACACCAGCGTTCAAATTTCATAGTGTTTCGGTGGTCATAGCGTTAGGGAAACGCCCGGTTACATTCCGAACCCGGAAGCTAAGCCTTTCAGCGCCGATGGTACTGCAGGGGGGACCCTGTGGGAGAGTAGGACGCCGCCGAACAACCCGCCCTTTTAGCTCAGTCGGTAGAGCGTCTCCATGGTAAGGAGAAGGTCAACGGTTCGATTCCGTTAAAGGGCTCCAAAGAAAAGGCCCCCGCCTCATGGCGGGGGCCTTTTTGCGTTTCCGGGAGTTGGCCCGTCCGCTGGACGGGCGGGCTGCACCACAACTCTCTAAAATGGGCGGCAAGGGTGGACAAGGCATGACCGGCGGCTTCGCGGTGCCCTGAGGGGCGCCCGGCAGGCCTGGGAGGCGTGATGACCGTACCCTTCGACGCGGCACCGCAGCACCCGCAGAGCGACCCCGAAGACGTCCTCAAGCAGGTCGGAAGCACCTGGCATTGGGCACTCGGCTTCGCCCTCGCGACCCTGATTCCCGGCATCCTGGTACTCGTCTGGCCCGACGAGACGCTGCACATCCTGGCCGTCATCATCGGTCTGCAGCTCCTTGTGGCGGGTGTCTTCCGTTTCGTCAGCGCCTTCTCGCGCAGCAGCGACGGCGGCGGCAGACTGGCGGGCGTCCTGGTCTCCATGCTGGCGTTCCTGGCGGGCGTCCTGGTGCTGCGGCATCCGATGCAGACGATCGGCGCGCTGTCCCTGATCCTCGGGGTGTTCTGGCTGCTGAGCGGAGTACTCACGGCCTACACCGCGATCGCGGACCGTGAGATCCTGCACCGGGGCCTGCTCTTCGGCCTGGGCGTTCTCGGCACCGTCGCCGGAATCGTCGTGCTCTGCTTCCCGGTGGATTCCGCGGTCGCGCTGACACGGCTGCTGGGACTCTGGCTCGTCCTGCTGGGCGTGTTCGAAGTGGTGATGGCCTTCGCACTGCGCTCCGCCACCCGTCACATGAAGCCCGACTAGTCGCGACTTAGTCGCCCTCGCGCTGGTGGGGGACGCGGAAGGCCAGGATCGCCATGTCGTCCGAGGCGGGTTCGGCCGCGAAGCGTTCCACCGCGCGCAGGACGCGGGCGGCGACGGCGCCGGCGGTGAGGCCCGTGCACGTCGTGAGGACCTCGGTGAGGCCGTCGTCGCCCAGCATGCGGGTGCCCTCGCGGCGCTCCGTCACGCCGTCCGTGACGCAGAGGAGGACATCGCCCGGGTCCAGGGTGAGGGTCTGCTCGTAGAGGTCGAGGTCGTCGATCACGCCGAGCAGGGGCTGCGGGTCCGCGGCCGGGGTGACCCGGCCGTCCGGGCGCAGCCGGAGCGGCAGCGGGTGGCCGGCGCAGACGACCTTCATCAGGGCGCCGCCGTCCGGCTGCGGGTGGAGCTCGCCGTACAGGAGGGTGAGGAAGCGGCTGCGGGCGCCCTCGTCGAGGATGGCCGCGTTGAGCCGTTCCAGCACCGCCGGGCCTCCGAGGCCCTCGCGGGCCAGGAGGCGCAGGGCGTGCCGGGCGAGGCCGGTGACGGCGGCCGCCTCGGGGCCCGTACCGCAGACGTCGCCGATGGCGAAGCCGTACGCTCCGTCGCGGATCGGGAAGACGTCGTAGAAGTCGCCGCCCACCTCGTTGCCCTCGCCGGCCGCGCGGTAGATGACCTCGACCTCCATCCCCGGGATGGCGGGGGAGCCGGGCGGGAGCAGGCTGCGTTGCAGGGAGCGGCTGATGGCGGTGCGCTCGGAGTAGAGGCGGGCGTTGTCGAGGGCGAGGGCGGCGCGGCGTGAGAGGTCCTCGGCAAGTTCGAGGATCTCCTGGCGGAAGTGCTCCTCGGACGGCTTGCCGAGGGTGAGCATGCCGATCACGCGGTTGCGGGCCAGGAGGGGGAGGACGACGGTCTCCCCGCCGACCGCCGAGGTCGTCGCGGGCCAGGGGCGGGCGCCGGCCTCGCGGACCGGTTCGGGCGGGCTGACACGGGAGAGCAGGGCCTTGAGGCCGTCGATGCGCTCCTCGTCCTCGTGCAGGACGTACGAGAGGTACGGATCGGAAGACTGGTCGGCGATGGTGTAGACGGCGCACCAGGTCGCCAGGGTCGGGACCGTCATCTGGGCCATGAGGGCCAGGGTCTGGTCCCGGTCGAGGGTGCCGGCGAGCAGGTCGGAGGCCTCGACGAGGAAAGACAGGGAGCCGCGGCGCAGGCGTTCCAGCTCGCCGAGACGGGCGGATTCGACGGCCAGGGCGATGCGGTCGGCGGCGAACTGGAGGCGCAGGGCGTCGGCGTTCGAGTAGCGGCCGGGGTTCTCGGTGGCGACGCCGAGCGAACCGGTGAGCCGGCCCTCGACCTTGAGCGGGACGGTGATCACCGAGCGCATGCCGGTGGCCTCCAGGAGCGGGACGGCTCCGGGGACGGCGGCGAGGTCGTCGTGGACGGCGGGCATGCGGGCGGAGCCGTACCGGTTCGTGCCGGCCTCGACGGGGACGCGGGCGAAGCGCTGGCGGGTGGAGGGGAGCCCGGTCGTGGCGCGGACCTCGAGCTCCGTCTCGTCGTCGGTGGCCAGCAGCAGGAAGGCGGAGTCGGCGTCGAGCATGTCACGGGCGCGTTCGACGGTGCGCTGGAGGAGTCCGTCGAGGTCGTCGGGGGCGGGGGAGCCGATGAAGACCTCGAAGGGGTCCGCGGGGCGGGGCTCGGTGAGCTGGAGGCCGTCGGCGGGTGCCACCCGTACGGGGGTCTGGAGCAGGGCCCGCTCGTCGTCGTGGACCAGCAGGCAGACGATGGAGGGCTCTCCGTGGGCATCGCGGACGCGCAGGTGGGAGGCGTACACGGGGATCACGCGGCCGTCGGCGCCGCGGATGCCGTAGCTGCCCTCCCAGCGGGACAGGCGCAGGGCCTCGGCGATGCCGGTGCCGGTGCCGGGGGTCTGGGGCCAGGCGGCGAGCTCGGCGAGGGGGCGGCCGACGACCTTCTCGGCGGAGTAGCCGAAGACGTGCTCGGCGTCCTCGTTCCAGGCGGAGATGGAGTCGGAGGCGTCGATCTGGAGGACGGCGACGCGGACCCGGCTGTCGGCGAGCGGGAGGAGCCGGTCCGGGACGACGGGCCCGGCGGAGCGGGTACCGACCGGCCGGTCTGGCAGGTCGAGCCGGAACCACACGTGCTTGTGGGTGGCGGTGTACTCGACGCCCCAGCGGGTGGCGAGGGCGGCGCAGAGCATCAGCCCGCGGCCGTTCTCGCGGTCGGGGTCGGCGTACGGGCGCTCGTCGGGGTGCCGGAGCGGGAGCTCGCGTTCGGGATACCGGTCGGCGATCTCGACCCGTACCCCGTCCCCGGAGCGCAGGCACAGGACCTCGGCCTTGGTGCCGGCGTGGACCACGGCGTTGGTGACGAGCTCGCTGGTGAGCACCACGGCGTCGTCGACGATGTCCGCGAAGCCCCAGCCCTGGAGGGTGTCGCGGACGAACGCTCGGGCCGCGGCGACCGAGCGCCCGAGGGGGTCGAAGCTGGCAGCCGCCCGAGCCGTGATCACGAATCTCCTTCGCCGCGGTTGGACATCGGATGCCAGGTTACTTACCTTCACGGTCGGCTTGGTGCCGTCGTCAGGGATTCCACCCACAGGGTGCGGCCGGTGTGCGATGGTGCCGAAGTGTTATGGCCAGGTTCGGCCAGGGTGAAACACTGGGCAGGATCGGATAGCCGGGCGTGCGACTCGCCGGGTGTCGGTGGAACAGCGGTCGACCCTTTCGGGAGGGACACGGTGGAGTCTGGCGCAGCGGTGCGACGTACGGGAACGCGCCCGAAAGGCGGGAGGTCCCGCCGGAACGGCACGACGGAAGTCGATACCGCCGCCCTGAACCGGCTGCTCACGGCCCTGGTGTCGATGCGGGACGGGAATTTCCGCAAGCGGCTGACGGTGTCCGGCGAGGGCGTGATGGCGGAGATCGCCGCCGTCTACAACGAGGTCGCCGACCGCAATCTCCATCTGACGGGAGAGCTCTCCCGGGTGCGGCGGATGGTGGGCCGCGAGGGGAAGCTGAGCGAACGGCTGGAAACAGGTGCCTGCGAGGGTTCCTGGGCGGCCGCGATCGATGCCTCCAACCAGTTGGTGGACGATCTGGCCCGGCCGGTGTCCGAGGTGGGCCGGGTGCTGTCGGCGGTCGCCGAGGGTGATCTGGACCAGCGGATGGAGCTGCGGACGCAGACCGCGGACGGGGCCGGGCATCCGCTGCGCGGTGAGTTCCTGAAGGTCGGGCGTACGGTCAACAACCTGGTCGACCAGCTGTCCGCGTTCACCGACGAGGTGACGCGCGTGGCGCTGGAGGTGGGTACCGAGGGCAAGCTCGGCGGTCAGGCCCAAGTGCGGGGAATGTCGGGTTCTTGGAAGGATCTGACCGACTCCGTCAACACGATGGCGTACCGGCTCACCGCTCAGGTGCGTGATATCGCTCTCGTCACGACGGCGGTCGCGAAGGGCGATCTGTCGCGCAAGGTCACGGTGCACGTGGCCGGCGAGATGCTCCAGCTGAAGAACACCGTGAACACGATGGTGGACCAGCTGTCGTCGTTCTCCTCCGAGGTGACGCGGGTCGCCCGTGAGGTGGGTACGGAGGGTGAGCTCGGCGGCCAGGCGAAGGTGCCCGGGGTCGCGGGTGTGTGGAAGGACCTGACCGACTCCGTCAACACGATGGCGGGCAACCTGACGGCTCAGGTGCGCGGGATCGCGCAGGTCACGACGGCTGTCGCCAATGGTGATCTGTCGCAGAAGGTACGGGTCAGCGCGCGCGGCGAGGTGGCGCAGCTGGCCGAAACGATCAATCAGATGACGGAGACGCTGCGGACCTTCGCGGACGAGGTCACGCGGGTGGCCAGCGAGGTCGGAGCGAAGGGCCTGCTCGGTGGCCAGGCCCAGGTGCCGGGTGCGGCGGGTACGTGGAAGGACCTCACCGATTCGGTGAACACGGTCTTCCGCAACCTCACCACGCAGGTACGGGACATCGCGCAGGTGACGACCGCCGTGGCCAACGGCGATCTGTCGCAGAAGGTCACGGTCAACGTGGCCGGCGAGATGCTGGAGCTGAAGAACACCGTCAACACGATGGTGGACCAGCTCCAGTCCTTCGGTGCGGAAGTGACGCGAGTGGCCCGTGAGGTCGGCGTCGAGGGTGAGCTCGGCGGTCAGGCGCAGGTGCCGGGTGCGGCGGGTACGTGGAAGGACCTCACCGATTCGGTGAACACCGCCTTCCGCAACCTCACCGGCCAGGTGCGCAACATCGCGCAGGTGACGACGGCGGTGGCCAACGGCGACCTGTCGCAGAAGGTCACCGTGGACGTCTCGGGCGAGATGCTCCAGCTGAAGAACACCGTGAACACGATGGTGGACCAGCTGTCGAGCTTCGCCGACCAGGTCACGAGGATGGCGCGGGACGTGGGTACGGAGGGCCGCCTGGGCGGTCAGGCCCGGGTGGAGGGGGTGTCCGGGACGTGGAAGGAGCTCACCGACTCCGTCAACTTCATGGCCGGCAACCTGACCTCCCAGGTGCGCCAGATCGCGCAGGTGACGACGGCGGTGGCCCGCGGTGACCTGTCGCAGAAGATCGACGTGGATGCGCGCGGCGAGATCCTGGAGCTGAAGAACACCATCAACACGATGGTCGACCAGCTCTCCGCCTTCGCCGAGCAGGTGACCCGGGTGGCCCGGGACGTGGGTACGGAGGGCCGCCTCGGCGGTCAGGCGCAGGTGCCGGGCGTGGCCGGTGTCTGGCGCGACCTGACCGACTCGGTGAACGGCATGGCCGGGAACCTGACCTCGCAGGTGCGCAACATCGCGCAGGTCGCGACGGCGGTGGCCCGTGGTGACCTGTCGCAGAAGATCGACGTGGATGCGCGCGGCGAGATCCTGGAGCTGAAGAACACCCTCAACACGATGGTGGACCAGCTCTCGAACTTCGCGGAGCAGGTGACCCGGGTGGCCCGCGAGGTGGGTACGGAGGGCATCCTGGGCGGCCAGGCGGAGGTGAAGGGGGTCTCAGGCACCTGGAAGGACCTCACGCAGTCCGTCAACTTCATGGCGAACAACCTGACCTCTCAGGTGCGCAACATCGCCGAGGTGACGACGGCGGTCGCCATGGGTGATCTCTCCAAGAAGATCACCGTGGACGCCAAGGGCGAGATCCTCGAGCTGGTCACGACCGTCAACACGATGGTGGACCAGCTGTCCTCGTTCGCGGAGCAGGTGACGCGGGTGGCCCGCGAGGTGGGTTCCGAGGGAATCCTCGGCGGCCAGGCCCGGGTGCGCGGGGTGACGGGCATCTGGAAGGACCTGACCGACAACGTCAACCTGATGGCCAACAACCTGACCTCGCAGGTGCGCAACATCTCGCAGGTCTCGGCGGCGGTCGCCAACGGTGATCTGACGAAGAAGGTCACGGTCGAGGCGCGCGGCGAGGTCGCGCAGCTCGCGGACACGGTCAACACGATGGTGAAGACCCTGTCCTCGTTCGCCGACGAGGTGACGCGAGTCGCCCGCGAGGTGGGTACGGAGGGCCGGCTCGGCGGTCAGGCGCACGTGCCGGGGGTCTCCGGGACGTGGAAGGACCTCACCGATTCGGTGAACTTCATGGCCTCGAACCTCACCGGCCAGGTGCGGCAGATCGCCATGGTCACGACCGCCATCGCCAAGGGCGACATGACCAAGAAGATCGACATCGATGCGCGCGGCGAGATCCTGGAGCTCAAGACCACGATCAACACGATGGTCGACCAGCTGTCCTCGTTCGCCGACCAGGTGACGCGGGTGGCCCGCGAGGTGGGCACCGAGGGGATCCTGGGCGGTCAGGCGCGGGTCCGCGACGTGGACGGCACCTGGCGCGACCTCACGGAGTCCGTGAACGAGATGGCCGGGAACCTGACCCGGCAGGTGCGCGCGATCGCGGCCGTGGCCACCGCGGTGACCCGCGGTGACCTCAACCTGAAGATCGACGTGGACGCGGCGGGCGAGATCCAGGTCCTCCAGGACAACATCAACACGATGATCGCGAACCTGCGCGACACCACCTTGGCCAACAAGGAGCAGGACTGGCTGAAGGGCAACCTCGCCCGGATCTCGGCCCTGATGCAGGGCCGCCGCGAGCTGGACGACGTGGCTTCGCTGATCATGAGCGAGCTGACCCCGGTGGTCTCGGCGCAGCACGGGGCGTTCTTCCTGGCGCTTCCGTCGGGCGGCACCACCGAGATCGGGACCGAGGGCGGTCCCGACGGTGCGTACGAGCTGCGGATGCGCGGGAGTTACGCGTACGCGGGCGGTCAGATGCCCACCTCCTTCCGGCCGGGGGAGGGGCTGATCGGGACCGTCGCCGAGGAGAAGCGGACGATCCTCGTCGAGAACACCCCGCCCGGCTACCTGAAGATCTCCTCGGGGCTCGGGGAGGCGCCGCCGGCGCACGTGATCGTGCTGCCGGTGCTGTTCGAGGGGAAGGTGCTCGGCGTCATCGAGCTGGCGTCCTTCCAGCCGTTCACGCAGATCCAGAAGGACTTCCTGAGCCAGATCGCCGAGATGATCGGTACGAGCGTCAACACGATCAGCGTCAACTCCAAGACGGAGATGCTGCTCAAGCAGTCGCAGGAGATGACCGAGCAGCTGCGCGAGCGTTCCGACGAGCTGGAGAACCGGCAGAAGGCGCTTCAGGCGGCCAACGCCGAACTGGAGGAGAAGGCCGAGCTGCTGGCCCAGCAGAACCGGGACATCGAGGTGAAGAACACCGAGATCGAGGAGGCCCGGCAGGTCCTCGAGGAGCGTGCGGAGCAGCTCGCGGTCTCGATGCGCTACAAGTCCGAGTTCCTGGCGAACATGTCGCACGAGCTGCGTACGCCGCTCAACTCGCTGCTGATCCTGGCCAAGCTGCTCGCCGACAACGCGGACGAGAACCTGTCGCCGAAGCAGGTGGAGTTCGCGGAGACCATCCACGGTGCGGGCTCCGACCTGTTGCAGCTGATCAACGACATCCTCGACCTGTCGAAGGTCGAGGCGGGGAAGATGGACGTCTCGCCGACCCGGATCGCGCTGGTCCAGCTCGTGGACTACGTGGAGGCCACCTTCCGGCCGCTGACCGCGGAGAAGGGCCTGGACTTCTCGGTACGGGTCTCCCCGGAGCTGCCCGCGACCCTGCACACGGACGAGCAGCGCCTCCTCCAGGTGTTGCGCAACCTGCTGTCGAACGCGGTGAAGTTCACCGACACCGGGGCGGTGGAGCTGGTGATCCGGCCTGCCGGGTCGGACGTGCCGACGGCGATCCGGGAGCAGTTGCTGGAGGCCGGTTCGCTGCGGGAGGCGGACGGGGACCTGATCGCCTTCTCGGTGACGGACACCGGGATCGGGATCGCGGCGAGCAAGATGCTGGTCATCTTCGAGGCGTTCAAGCAGGCCGACGGAACCACCAGCAGGAAGTACGGCGGTACGGGCCTGGGGCTGTCGATCAGCCGGGAGATCGCCCGGCTGCTGGGCGGGGAGATCCACGCGGCCAGCGAGCCCGGCCGCGGGTCCACGTTCACGCTGTACCTGCCGCTGCACCCGAGTGAGCTGCCGCCGCAGGGGTACGCGCCGCCCACGCCCGGCGGCGGGCGCGGCGAGGTGTACCGCAGGCAGGTCGACGGGCCGCGGCCCGCGCTGCCGGCGGCCCCGGCGGCGCCCGTCACCGCAGCGCAGGTGCAGCCGCAGCACGTACGGCCCGGGGTGCCGGCCGCCGAGACGGCCGGTCAGGGACAGGGCGGCGCTGCGCTGTTCCGGCGGCGGCGCAAGGCGCTGAGCGACCTGGAGCCGCGTACGGCGGTGCCGGGGCAGCCGAACGCGCAGGGACCCGTGGACGGTTGGGCCAATCCGGAAGAGGAGCTTCCGGTGGTGCCCCGGACGTATGACTTCCGCGGTGAGAAGGTGCTCATCGTGGACGACGACGTCCGGAACGTCTTCGCGCTCACTAGTGTGCTGGAGCAGCACGGGCTGGCGGTGCTGTACGCGGAGAACGGCCGGGAGGGCATCGAAGTCCTGGAGCAGCACGACGATGTGACCGTCGTGCTGATGG
The DNA here is from genome assembly GCF_040682115.1 of Streptomyces sp. NPDC051364. NCBI lineage: Bacteria > Bacillati > Actinomycetota > Actinomycetes > Kitasatosporales > Streptomycetaceae > Streptomyces > Streptomyces sp. NPDC051364. The sequence goes on from NZ_JBFBAH010000008.1 coordinate 9,109, forward strand.
ACATCATGATGCCCGAGATGGACGGGTACGCGACGACCTCGGCGATCCGGCGGATGCCGCAGTTCGCCGGGCTGCCGATCATCGCGCTGACGGCGAAGGCGATGAAGGGGGACCGGGAGAAGGCGATCGATTCCGGTGCTTCCGACTATGTCACCAAGCCGGTCGACCCGGACTATCTGCTGTCGGTGATGGAGCAATGGATGCGCGGCAAGTGATCGACTGCAGAGCGCTCTGATACCAATTGCTGACTGACTGTGGCGAAAACGGTGTGGAAGGGCGGGAGACGGGGAACCTTCTGCTCTCCCACACCGTTTCTGCTTCGTGCACAGTGACATCTTGGTGACAGGGTGTGGCGATCTCGGGACTGGGGCTACGATGACCGGCACAAGGACGGACGGCGTAAGGATGCCGTCCTCTTCTGGGGCGGGGCCCGGCGTACAGGCCGGTGCCAGGAGCCGGGGAGGCCCCATGCCGGGGCGAGGAGGACAGGGCATGGTGCAGAAGGCCAAGATCCTCCTGGTCGATGACCGGCCGGAGAATCTGCTGGCGCTGGAGGCCATCCTCTCCGCGCTCGATCAGACACTGGTCCGGGCGTCGTCGGGGGAGGAAGCGCTCAAGGCGCTGCTGACGGACGATTTCGCGGTCATCCTGCTGGATGTGCAGATGCCCGGGATGGACGGATTCGAGACGGCCGCGCACATCAAGCGGCGTGAACGGACCCGGGACATCCCGATCATCTTCCTCACCGCGATCAACCACGGTCCGCACCACACGTTCCGCGGCTACGCCGCCGGCGCGGTGGACTACATCTCCAAGCCCTTCGACCCGTGGGTGCTGCGGGCCAAGGTCTCGGTGTTCGTGGAGCTGTACACCAAGAACTGCCAGCTCCGGGAGCAGGCGGCGCTGCTGCGGCTCCAGCTGGAGGGCGGCGGCTCGGGCGGCGACAGCAAGGAGACGGCCGGCCTGCTGGCCGAGCTCTCCGCGCGGCTCGCGGCGGTCGAGGAGCAGGCCGAGGCGCTGACCAAGCAGCTCGGCGAGGAATCGGCCGATGCGGCGGTCGTAGCGACCGCGGCCCACCTGGAGCGCAAGCTCACCGGTCTGCGGCGGGCGCTCGATGCGCTCGAGCCCGGGACCGGCGGGGGAGCGCCGGTGCTGCCTGCGCAGAGCTGAGCGTGTCGAGGGGCTGACAGCCGGGCCGTTCGGGCGGGTGCCAGGTCTGGCGGTCCGTCAAAGCACCGACACGGCACGCGACACGAACGGGTGAAGGGGTGGGCACGCGTGTCCACCGGCGCGCGCACCGGTAACCTCGGCCCCATGGCCTCACGTACGTCCGGCAAGGGTTCCCAGAGCACTGCGGGCACCGCGAAGGGCCGCACCGGCCGGACGACGGCGCCGGCGAAGAAGGCGGCCCCCGCCCGCAAGCCTGCCGCGAAGAAAGCCGCGGCGGCCCGGCGCGCCCCCGTCAAGAAGGTGGCGCCCAAGCCCGCGCCGTCCCCGACCGGGGGCGTGGTGCGGCTGGTGCGCGCCCTGTGGCTGGGCTGTGCGCACGCGGTCGGCGCGGTGTTCCGCGGGATCGGCCAGGGGGCCAAGAACCTCGACCCCGCCCACCGCAAGGACGGCGTCGCGCTGCTGCTGCTCGCCCTCGCGCTGATCGTCGCCGCCGGTACCTGGTCGAACCTGAGCGGTCCCGTCGGGGACCTGGTCACCATGCTGATCACAGGTCTCTTCGGGCGACTGGATCTGCTCGTGCCGATCCTGCTCGGCGTCATGGCGGTACGTTTCATCCGCCATCCCGAACAGCCCGACGCCAACGGCCGGATCGGCGTCGGCCTCTCCGCGCTCGTCATCGGGGTGCTCGGCCTCGTGCACATCGCCTGCGGGGCGCCGGGCCGGGACGAGGGCACCACCGCCATGCAGAACGCGGGCGGGCTGATCGGCTGGGGCGCCTCGAAGCCGCTGATCTTCACCATGGGCGCGCCGCTGGCCGTGCCGATGCTGGTGCTGCTCACGATCTTCGGGCTGCTCGTGGTCACGGCGACCCCGGTGAACGCGATCCCGCAGCGGCTGCGGCGGCTCGGCATCCGGCTCGGGATCATCGCCCCGAACGAGTACGACGAGGGCTTCGGGGAGGACGGCGCCGCCGGCCGGCACGACCCCGAGCAGTGGCGGGCCCGCTCCGGCGCCGCCGATTCCGGTGATCATGCCGGCCTCGTCGACCCTGTCGATTCCGCCGACACCGCCGAGGAGCAGGCGCTCGCCCGGCGGCGGCGCCCGCGGCGGACCCCGGTCCGGCCCGCCCGGGAGCGGGAGATGGACGCCGTCGACGTGGCCGCGGCGGCCGCCGCCGCGCTGGACGGCGTGGTCTACGGCGGGATGCCGCCCTCCCCGCTGGTGGCCGACCTGACGCACGGCATCGCCGCCGACCGCGCGGGCGCGGAGGTCACCGCTCCGGTGCCGGCCGCCCGTGAGGAGCGGCCCAAGGCCGCCGCCCCGGAGCCGGCCGGGCCGCCGCACGACACCACCGCCGCGGCTTCCGGGACCTTGGCCGTGCCGGACCTCACCAAAGCCCCTCCGCCGCCCCAGCCGCTGCCGCCCCGCGCCGAGCAGCTCCAGCTGCGGGGGGACATCACGTACGCGCTGCCCTCGCTCGACCTGCTGGAGAAGGGCGGGCCCGGCAAGACCCGCAGCGCCGCCAACGACGCCGTGGTCGCCTCGCTGCGCAACGTGTTCACCGAGTTCAAGGTCGACGCGGACGTCACCGGCTTCACCCGGGGGCCGACGGTCACCCGATACGAGGTCACCCTGGGCGCGGCGGTCAAGGTCGAGCGCATCACCGCCCTGACCAAGAACATCGCGTACGCCGTGGCCTCGCCGGACGTCCGGATCATCAGCCCGATCCCCGGCAAGTCGGCGGTCGGCATCGAGATCCCGAACACCGACCGCGAGATGGTCAACCTGGGGGACGTGCTCCGCCTGGCGGACGCGGCCGAGGACGACCACCCGATGCTGGTGGCGCTCGGCAAGGACGTCGAGGGCGGCTACGTCATGGCGAACCTCGCGAAGATGCCGCACGTGCTCGTCGCCGGCGCCACCGGCTCCGGAAAGTCCTCCTGCATCAACTGCCTGATCACCTCGGTGATGGTGCGGGCCACCCCGGACGACGTCCGGATGGTGCTCGTGGACCCCAAGCGCGTGGAGCTGACGGCGTACGAGGGCATCCCGCACCTGATCACGCCGATCATCACCAACCCCAAGCGGGCCGCCGAGGCGCTCCAGTGGGTCGTGCGCGAGATGGACCTGCGCTACGACGACCTGGCCGCCTTCGGCTACCGCCACATCGACGACTTCAACCGGGCCATCCGGGACGGCAAGATCAAGCTGCCGCCGGGCAGCGAGCGGGAGCTCAGCCCGTACCCGTACCTGCTCGTGATCGTCGACGAGCTCGCCGACCTGATGATGGTCGCCCCTCGCGACGTCGAGGACTCGATCGTCCGTATCACCCAGCTTGCCCGCGCGGCCGGCATCCACCTGGTGCTCGCCACCCAGCGGCCCTCGGTGGACGTGGTCACCGGCCTGATCAAGGCGAACGTGCCTTCGCGGCTCGCGTTCGCCACCTCCTCGCTCGCCGACAGCCGGGTCATCCTCGACCAGCCGGGCGCCGAGAAGCTCATCGGCAAGGGCGACGGGCTGTTCCTGCCGATGGGCGCGAACAAGCCGGTCCGCCTCCAGGGCGCCTTCGTCACCGAGGACGAGATCGCCGGGATCGTGCAGCACTGCAAGGGCCAGATGGCGCCCGTCTTCCGGGACGACGTCACCGTCGGGCAGAAGCAGAAGAGGGAGATCGACGAGGAGATCGGCGACGACCTGGACCTGCTGTGCCAGGCGGCCGAGCTGGTGGTCTCCACCCAGTTCGGGTCGACCTCGATGCTCCAGCGCAAGCTCCGGGTGGGCTTCGCGAAGGCCGGCCGGCTCATGGACCTGATGGAGTCGCGGGGGATCGTCGGCCCGAGCGAGGGGTCGAAGGCGCGCGACGTGCTGGTGAAGGCGGACGAGCTGGACGGGGTCCTCGCGGTCATCCGGGGAGAGACCCAACCGTAATTCTTGGGCGGGCAACCGTTTCCCTTGGGTCCGCGTCAAGTTGAGGGAGGTGGCGGTACCGCGCCCGGTGCCGGTCCGCCGCAGCACCCGGACTTCCTGCTCTGTTCGGATTGCCATTCGGATGGCGTAGGAAGTCCACCCTCCGGTTGCTCCACCCTTTCGTCACCCCCCTAGACTGGACATCCAGCAGGTGGCTACACGCTCGAAAGGCGCCCTCGTGTCCATCGGCAACTCCAACTCCCCCGAAGATGAGCGGCCTTCGACCGACGACCGGTCCGAGGACCGCATCATCGAACCCACAGTCGAAGGACCGTCCATCGGGACGGCCCTGAAGAAGGCCCGGATCACTGCCGGGCTCACTGTCGACGAGGTCAGTTCCACCACCCGCGTGCGCATCCCGATCGTGCACGCGATCGAAGCTGACGATTTCACGCGGTGCGGCGGCGACGTCTACGCCCGCGGTCACATCCGTACGCTCGCCCGCGCCGTCCACCTCGATCCGGAACCCCTGGTCGAGGCGTACGACGCCGCCCACGGTGGCCGGCCGGCACCCACGCCCGCCGCGCCGATGTTCGACGCCGAGCGGATCCGTCCCGAGCGGCAGCGGCCCAACTGGACCGCGGCCATGGTCGCCGCCATCGTCGCCGTGATCGGCTTCGTGGGCTTCACCGCCTTCGGCGGCGGCGACGCGAAGGACAAGCGGCCGGTGGCGGAAGGTTCCGCCTCTCCGCAGGCCGCACCCAAGCAGTCGGCCGGCAAGCCGGCCGCCCAGCCCCCGCAGGCCCCGAAGACGCCCCAGCCGGAGCCCTCGGACAGTGCCATCGCCGCCGCGCCCAAGGACCTCGTCACGGTCGTCCTGACGGCCAACGAGGGCGAGAGCTGGATCTCCGCGAAGGACCACAGCGGCCGCCTGTTGTTCGACGGGACGCTGGCCCCGGGCGAGTCCAAGACCTTTACGGACAAGGAATCCATCGACCTCGTCCTCGGCGACGCCGGGGTCGTGAAGCTCTTCGTGAACGGCAAGGAGATCAAGGACGAATTCCGGCCGGGTCAGGTGGAACGCCTCACATACACCAAGGACGACCCCCGCCAGGGAGCCGCACAGGCGGGCTGATATGGCGCTGAATCCGTGATTCCGGGTCCCCGGAGTGCTGCGCCGCACTCCGGGGATCTTGGTTTACCGGGACTTGGGGCGGGGGTCGGCGTTTGGACAAAGTAGTCTTGAGCCCATGCCCGAACGCCGCACCGTCGCCCTTGTCACTCTTGGCTGCGCCCGTAACGAGGTGGACTCGGAGGAGCTCGCAGGCCGCTTGGCGGCGGATGGCTGGGAGCTCGTCGAGGACGCCGCCGATGCGGACGTAGCCGTCGTCAACACCTGCGGCTTCGTCGAAGCCGCCAAAAAGGACTCCGTAGACGCCCTGCTGGAAGCCAACGATCTCAAGGATCACGGCAAGACCCAGGCCGTCGTCGCCGTCGGCTGCATGGCCGAGCGCTACGGCAAGGAGCTCGCCGAGGCGCTCCCCGAGGCCGACGGCGTGCTCGGCTTCGACGACTACGCCGACATCTCCGACCGCCTGCAGACCATCCTCAACGGCGGCATCCACGCCTCCCACACCCCGCGTGACCGGCGCAAGCTGCTCCCGATCAGCCCTGCGGCCCGCCAGGACACCAAGGTGGCGCTGCCCGGCCACGCGCAGGCTGTGCCCGGTGAGCCGACTTCGTCGGCGGAGGTCGCCGAAGCCCCCGCCGACCTGCCGGACGGGGTCGCCCCCGCCTCCGGGCCGCGCGCGCCGCTGCGCCGCCGCCTGGACAAGAGCCCGGTCGCGTCGGTCAAGCTCGCCTCCGGATGCGACCGCCGCTGCTCCTTCTGCGCCATCCCGTCCTTCCGCGGCTCCTTCATCTCCCGCCGCCCCAGCGACGTGCTGGGCGAGACGCGCTGGCTCGCCGAGCAGGGCGTCAAGGAGATCATGCTGGTCTCCGAGAACAACACCTCGTACGGCAAGGACCTCGGCGACATCCGCCTGCTGGAGACCCTGCTGCCCGAGCTGGCCGAGGTGGACGGCATCGAGCGCGTCCGCGTCAGCTACCTCCAGCCCGCCGAGATGCGTCCCGGCCTGATCGACGTGCTGACCTCGACCCCCAAGGTCGTGCCGTACTTCGACCTGTCCTTCCAGCACTCGGCCCCCGACGTGCTGCGCGCCATGCGCCGCTTCGGTGACACCGACCGGTTCCTGGAGCTGCTGGACACCATCCGCAGCAAGGCCCCGCAGGCCGGCGTCCGGTCCAACTTCATCGTCGGCTTCCCCGGCGAGAGGGAGTCGGACTTCGCCGAGCTGGAGCGGTTCCTCACCCACGCGCGGCTCGACGCGATCGGCGTCTTCGGCTACTCCGACGAGGACGGCACCGAGGCCGTCACGTACGACGGCAAGCTGGACGAGGACACGATCGCCGAGCGGCTCGCCCACATGCAGCGGCTCGCCGAGGAGCTCACCTCGCAGCGCGCGGAGGAGCGGATCGGAGAGACCCTGGAGGTACTCGTCGAGTCCGTCGAGGCGGTCGACGACGAGGGTGACGGCGCCTACGGGCGCGCCGCGCACCAGGCGCCCGAGACCGACGGCCAGGTCGTCTTCACGGACAGCACGGGCCTGGTGCCCGGCCGTATCGTGACGGCCAAGGTGGTCGGCACACTGGGCGTGGACCTGGTGGCCGAACCCCTGCACCTCGAGGAGGCGGCCGGATGACCGGAGTCCCGGCATCTGCGGCGGGCGGGACCGGCCGCCGGCCCGCGCCCGGCGCGAAGCTGGGGGCTGCGGCGGTCGATCAGGCCAGCCTGTGGAACATCGCCAACATCCTGACGATGATCCGGCTCGTCCTGGTGCCGGGATTCGTGTTGCTCCTCCTCGCCGACGGCGGGTACGACCCGGTGTGGCGCGCGTGGGCCTGGGCCGCGTTCGCCGTCGCCATGATCACGGACATCTTCGACGGGCACCTTGCCCGTACGTACAACCTGGTCACGGACTTCGGGAAGATCGCCGACCCCATCGCCGACAAGGCGATCATGGGGTCGGCTTTGATCTGTCTCTCCTGGCTGGGTGACCTGCCCTGGTGGGTGACCGGGCTGATCCTCGGGCGGGAACTCGGGATCACGCTCATGCGTTTCTGGGTCATCAGGTACGGAGTGATTCCCGCCAGCCGGGGCGGCAAGCTCAAGACCCTGGCCCAGGGAACGGCGGTGGGTATGTACGTGCTCGCACTGACCGGGGCGCTGGCGACCATGCGCTTCTGGGTGATGGCGGTCGCTGTCGTGCTGACCTTGGTCACCGGTTTGGATTACATCCGCCAGGCCGTGGTGCTGCGGCGCAAGGGTCTGGCTGCGGAGCAGGCCGCAAGGTGACACAACCGGTGGGGGAATCTCCGGTGGCCGGTGGGGCGGCTCCGGATGTCGCGGGGGCGGCGGCCGGGACCGGGGACACCGCCGCGATCGCTGCGGAGGTGCTGCGCCTCCTTGCGGAGAGTGACCAGACCCTCGCCGTCGCCGAGTCGCTGACGGGCGGGATGGTCGCCGCGGAACTCACGGCCGTCGCCGGGGCCTCCCGGTCCTTCCGCGGTTCGGTCACGGCGTACGCGACGGAGCTGAAGCACCGGCTCCTGGGGGTGGACGCCGAGCTGCTGGCCGCCGAAGGCGCGGTGAACGCGCAGGTAGCGACCGAGATGGCGGCCGGGGTGCGGCGCGTGCTGGGGGCTTCGTGGGGGATCGCGACCACCGGGGTGGCCGGTCCGGACCCGCAGGACGGGCAGCCGGTGGGCACCGTTTTCATCGCAGTGGCGGGTCCGGTGGGCAGGAAAACCGTCCCGCTGAGGTTGAACGGCTCCCGCACGGAAATCCGTAGGGAGAGTGCACGGACAGTGCTCGAACTGCTCTCGAGCGAACTCCGCGAGAATGTGCGGGGGCAGGATACGGAACAGAACGGGGGGATTTGATGTTTGCAGCCCTGAGTGAACACGACATAGCTCCCCGCACGGCCGCGGCGCGAGGCGGTACGGTGGGGCGTGAAGGATGCGGCTACACGGTCAGAGGAGGGAGCCACCGATGATTCTGCTCCGTCGCCTGCTGGGTGACGTGCTGCGTCGGCAGCGCCAGCGCCAGGGCCGTACTCTGCGCGAAGTCTCCTCGTCCGCCCGAGTTTCTCTCGGCTATCTTTCCGAGGTGGAGCGGGGGCAGAAGGAGGCATCCTCCGAGCTGCTCTCCGCGATCTGCGACGCGTTGGACGTACGGATGTCCGAGCTGATGCGCGAGGTCAGTGACGAGCTGTCGCTGGCTGAGCTGGCGCAGTCGGCCGCGGCAAGCGAACCGGTGACGGTGCCGGTCCGCCCGATGCTCAATTCGGTCTCCGTGACTTCGGTTGCGGGTGGCCCGGAGCGGGTGACCATCAAGGCGCCTGCGGAAGCGGTGAATGTCGTAGCCGCTTGAGCTCGATGCGCGAGCTGTGAAGAAATGAGCGTGGCCGGAGCCCCGGTCGGTGTGTGATGCACCGGCCGGGGCTCCGTGCCGTTCGCTGCGCTTGCAGGGGCCTGTGGCGCGGCCCGGGGCCGCCCGCCGGCCCGCTGCGTGCCGTGCTGTTCTGGGTGCGGGGGCGGAGGGGTTGCGGGACGATGGTCCCGTCCGGGTCCCCGGCCGCTGGGAGGTAGCCGTGCGGCGGTTACTCATACCCCTCGCGCTGGCGATGGGCGTGTTGTGGTGGTGGGCGGTGCTGCGGCTGGCGCTGGCCCCGGGCGAGTCGGGGCCGGTGGAGGGCGCCGTGGCGGTGGGCGGCTGGGGGCTGGGCCTGCTGCCGGTGCACTGCACGCCGAGGCCCGTACGCAGGGCCCGGCGGGCGGCGGGCGGCGGCGCGGAGCCCGACGGCGCGGAGCCCGATGGGGCGGCGGCCGACCGGGCGGCTACCAGGGCATCGACACTCCCCCGTTCGGGCGGAGGATCTGGCCCGTCATGAAGGACGAGGCGTCCGAGGCGAGGTAGAGCACGGCCTGGGCGATGTCCTCGGGCTCGCCGACGCGGCGCAGGGGGGACATCCGGACCATCGCGGCCTCGGTCTGCTCCTGGACCTCGGGGCTGTGCCGGCCGGTCATCGGGGTGCGGATCCAGCCGGGGGCGACGGCGTTGACGCGGATGCCGTGGGGGCCGGCCTCGGTGGCGAGGGTCTTGGTGAGCTGGACGACGGCGGCCTTGGCGGCGCTGTAGCAGAGCAGGCCGGGCTGGGCGGCGTCCACGGCGCCGGAGGCCATGGTGACGATCGAGCCGGGGCGGCCGGCCGCGATCATGGCGCGGGCGGCCTCCTGGCAGGTGCGCAGAATGCCCTTGAAGTTGATGTCCAGGACCCGGTCGAGGTCTTCGTCGGCCGTCTCCAGAACGCTGCTGGTGTGCATGATCCCGGCGATGGCGGCGGTGATGTCGAGCGGTCCGGCGGCTGCGACGGCGGCGCGCAGGGCTGCGCGGTCGGTGACGTCGAGGGGGTGGACGGTGGCGGATCCGCCGGCCTTGGCGACGAGGTCCGCCGTCTCGGCGAGGCCGGGCCCGTCGCGGTCCGCGCAGTGTACGGCGGCGCCCGCCCCGGCGAGGAGGACGGCGGTGGCGCGGCCTATGCCGCTCGCGGCGCCGGTGATCAGGGCGGTCCGGCCGGAGAGGTCGTACGGGGCTCTGGGTGTGGGCATGCCGGGACCGTACGACCGGATCTGACGGAGCGTCAACTAGGCTGTCGGGCCGGGTTGGCAGTGGGGGCACCAGTAGGTCGGGCGGTCGTTCTGCGGGGCCTCGCGGATGGGGGTGCCGCAGCGCAGGCAGGGGCGGTGCGTGCGGCCGTAGACGAAGAGCTCCTGGCCGGGGCGGCGGCTGCCGGTGGTGTTGCGGATCCGGTGGTCGCCGATGTTGGCGCGCAGCAGGCGGTGGGCGGCGCCGGCGAGGCGGACGGCGGTGGTCGCGGGGTCGGGGAGGTCGCCGACCGGGGTCCAGGGGGTGACCTGGGCCAGGAAGCAGAGCTCGCTCTTGTAGATATTGCCGATGCCGGCCAGGTTGCGCTGATCGAGCAGGGCCTCGCCGAGGGGGCGCCCGGGGGTGGCGAGGAGGTGCGCGGCGGCTTGGTCGGCGTCCCAGTCCGGGCCGAGGAGATCGGGGCCGAGGTGGCCGACGGCGCGGTCCTCTTCGGCGGTGCGGAGCAGTTCGACGACGGGGAGCCGGTAGCCGACGGCCGTGTGCCCGGCGGTGCCGAGGACGGCGCGGATCTCGTGGGCGGGGCCGCCGTGCCACCTCTCTTGCGCGGCGAAGACGCGCCAGGCGCCGTCCATGCCCAGGTGGGTGTGGAGGGTGAGGCCGCCTTCGAAGCGGGCGAGGAGGTGTTTGCCGCGCGGGGTGACGTCCAGGGTGGTGCGGCCGGTGAGGTCGGCGGTGGCGAAGCGGGGGACGCGCAGGTCGCAGCGGGCCAGCTCGTGGCCGGCCAGGGCCGTGTGCAACCGGGCCGCCACACGCCAGACGCTGTCTCCTTCGGGCATGGCGCCATTGTCGCCCCGCGGGGGCCGGGGGATGCGCGGTGCGCGGTGGGCCGGGACGGCCGGAGCCCCCGCCGCGCTGTGGCGCGGCGGGGGCTCCGGCCGGCAGGGAAGGTGCGGAGGTGACCGCCACCGCTTCCGCTGGGCTGCTACTTCCAGAAGAGGCCCTTGCCGTCGTTCAGGTTGTTGTACGGGTCGCCCCAGTACTCGGCGCCGACCACCTTCGTCTGGGCCGAGGGCGCCAGGGCGATCGCGCAGCTGGTCTGCGTCTGGCCGTTGGTGAAGCCCTTCGGCAGCGTCTCGTCCTTGCACTTCTCGAACTTGCCGATGACGGAGACGCCCTGGGCTTCCGTGCCGTCCGGGAGCAGGCCCTTCATGTGGCCCACGGAGGCGTACGAGAGGTCCACGGTGCCGATGTTCTTGACCGAGTAGCGGACGTAGTAGGGGATCATCCCCTTGACCTTGTCGCCCAGCTTGAGCGCGTCCAGGTCGGCCGGCTGGCCCTGCTCGACGGCGGTGACGGTGAGGGCGATGGTGCCGCCCTTGGTGCTGCCGTAGCTGAACGGCACCTGCGCCGTCTCGCCGATCTTGAAGGTCTGGCCGGGCTTCGCTTGGCCCGCCGCGCCGGCAGGGGCCTGGCCGCCGCCGGTGGAGGGGCTGGCCGGGGTGCTGGGCTGCGCGGAGTCGTATCCGCCCGAGCTCGGCTGGGCGGCCGGCGCGCTCGACTGCGCGGGTGCGACCTCTTCGTTGCCGTTCTTGCAGCCGGTGAGGGTCAGGGTTCCGGCAACCGCCAGACCGATGACGCCCGTTGTCGCTCGCCGCATGGTGTTGGTGCTCACTTTTCTGCTCCCCCATGAGTGTGATCTTTTGACGTGGCATCGTCATGCTTGATGCCTGCGGTGATCTTGATAGTCCAGAAAAGGGCGGGGTTGCCAGTCGAGAGGGGCTTCGTGACGTGCTCAAGACATAAGTGGAACGTAAGCGCGATGGTCGAGACCGGAATGTCGGATTCGGCTGCCGGATTCACGAGCGCAGGCGCAGGCCCCGCGGGGTGGCGTGGAATCCGGCGGTCTCGAGGACCTGGCCCAGGGGAGAGGTCAACGCCGGGGTGGCGTTGATGCGTTCCACCGTGAGCGCCGGGAGGGTGCCGATCCGGGACCCGGCCGCCAGGGCCGCGGTGGCCGCCGCCAGGCGGGGGTCGTCCGCCGGGGGCCAGGCCAGCAGCGTCTTGCCGCCCCGCTCGAGGTACAGGGTGAGCTCGCCGTCGACCAGGACCACCAGCGAGCCCGCCTTGCGGCCCGGCTTGTGGGTGGCCCCGGCCGGGGGCTCCGGCCAGGGCAGGGCCGCCCCGTACGCGTTCGCCGGATCGGCGGCCGCCAGGACCACCGCCGCCAGCGGGGGCGGGTTCCGCTCGGCCGACCGCAACCGGTCCACCGCCCCGTCCATCGCGAACTGGGCCGCGCCCAGGCCTTCCACCACATAGCCCCGGCGGGCCTGGCCGCTGTCCTCGAAGGCCGACAGGACGCGGTACACCGCGCTGAAGCCTCCCTCGACGCCTTCGGCGGCCACCGCGCCCCGCGTGACCACCCCGTGCCGGTCCAGCAGGGTCCGGGCCAGCGCGTGCGCCCGGTGGGTGGGGTCGGGGGCCCGGGCGGGCAGCAGCGACCAGCGGCCGGACACCGTGGGCGGGCCCGTGCGGGACACCTGCGCGCCGAGCGTCCCGTACCGGCCGCGGGGGATCGTGCGCCGGGCCCGGTGGGCGGTGGCGCCCGCCGTACGGCCCGAGCCGAGCAGGGAGCGCAGCGGGGACAGGGTGTCGTTCGTCAGCCGGCCCGACCAGGCCAGGTCCCAGACGGCCTCGGACAGTTCGAGGTCGGTGGCCTCGGACCACTTGGCGCGCACCGATTCCGCGAGCTGGCGGAAGAACAGCCCGTACCCGCCGGACAGAGTGTCGAGGATCGACTGGTGAAGAGGCGTCAGCTCCAGCGGGTGCGGCGGCGGCAGCAGCAACGGGGCCGCGTCCGCCAGGTAGAGCGAGACCCAGCCGTCCTTGCCCGGGAGGGCCCCGGCGCCCGCCCAGACCACCTCGCCGGTGGTGGTGAGCTCGTCCAGCAGGGTCGGGGAGTACCCCGAGACCCGCGAGGGCAGAATCAGCCGCTCCAGCGCCGAGGCGGGGACCGGGGCGCCCTGGAGCTGTTCCACGGCCCGGGCCAGGCCGTCGATGCCGCGCAGGGCACCGCCCAGGTGCTGCCACTGCGGCAGGAACGTGGCCAGGGAGGCCGGCGGCACCGGCTCCAGCTCCTGGCGCAGCGCCGCCAGGGAGCGGCGGCGCAGCCTGCGCAGCACGGTCGCGTCGCACCACTCCTGGCCGATGCCGGCCGGGTGGAACTCGCCCTGCACGACCCGGCCCGCCGCCGCGAGCCGGTGCAGGGCGCCCTCGGTCACCGCCGCGCCCAGGCCGAACCGGGCAGCCACGGCGGTCGTGGTGAACGGCCCGTGGGTGCGGGCGTACCGGGCCAGGAGGTCGCCGAGCGGGTCCTTGACCGGCTCGGTGAACGCCTCCGGGACCCCGACCGGGAGCGCCGTGCCGAGCGCGTCGCGCAGCCGGCCCGCGTCCTCGATCGCCGCCCAGTGGTCCGCGCCGCCGATCCGGACCGCGATGGCCCGGCGGGCCTGGGCCAGCGCCTTCGGCCAGGCCGGGTCGGCGCCGCGCTCGGCCAGTTCGGCCGTGGTCAGCGGGCCGAGCAGGCGCAGCAGGTCGGCCACGGACTCGGCGTCCTTGGCCCGCCGGTCCTCGGTCAGCCACTGGAGCTCCCGCTCCAGCTCCTCCAGTACCTCCGCATCGAGCAGTTCGCGCAGCTCGGCCTGGCCGAGCAGCTCCGCCAGCAGGCGGGAGTCCAGCGAGAGCGCGGCCGCCCTGCGCTCGGCGAGCGGCGAGTCCCCCTCGTACAGGAACTGGGCGACGTACCCGAAGAGCAACGAGCGTGCGAAGGGGGACGGTTCGGGGGTGGTGACCTCGACCAGGCGGACCCGGCGCGCCTCGATGTCCCCCATCAGCTCCGTCAGGCCCGGTACGTCGAAGACGTCCTGGAGGCATTCCCGTACGGCTTCCAGCACGATCGGGAACGATCCGAACTCCGAAGCCACCTGGAGCAGTTGGGAGGCGCGCTGGCGCTGCTGCCACAGCGGGGTGCGCTTGCCGGGACTGCGGCGGGGCAGCAGCAGGGCGCGCGCCGCACACTCGCGGAACCGGGAGGCGAACAGGGCGGAGCCGCCCACCTGGTCGGTGACGATCTGGTTGATCTCGCCGTGGTCGAAGGCGACGTCCGCGGCGCCCAGCGGGGCCTGTTCGTCGTCGAACTCGAATGAGTGGGAGGCAGCAGGGTCGTGGTCGAGCAGGTCCATGGAGAGCAGGTCCGCATCGGGCAGCCGGAGCACGATCCCGTCGTCGGCATGCATGACCTGCGCATCCATGCCGTACTTCTCGGCGAGGCGGGCGCCGAGGGCCAGCGCCCAGGGGGCGTGCACCTGGGCGCCGAACGGGGAGTGGACCACGACCCGCCAGTCGCCGAGCTCGTCGCGGAACCGCTCGACCACGATCGTCCGGTCGTCCGGGACGTGGCCGCAGGCCTCGCGCTGCTCCGCGAGGTACGCGAGGACGTTCTCCGCGGCCCACGCGTCGAGGCCGGCCGCCAACAGCCGCAGCCGGGCGTCCTCCTCGGGCAGCCCGCCGAGCTCGCGCAGGAACGCGCCCACCGCGCGGCCCAGTTCCAGCGGCCGGCCCAGCTGGTCGCCCTTCCAGAACGGCAGCCGGCCGGGGACCCCGGGGGCGGGGGAGACCAGGACCCGGTCGCGGGTGATGTCCTCGATCCGCCAGGAGGTGGTGCCCAGGGTGAACACATCGCCCACGCGGGACTCGTAGACCATCTCCTCGTCGAGCTCGCCGACCCGGCCGCCGCCCTTCTTCGGGTCCGCGCCCGCGAGGAACACGCCGAACAGCCCGCGGTCGGGGATCGTGCCGCCGGAGGTGACCGCCAGCCGCTGCGCGCCGGGGCGGCCGGTGATCGTCCCCGCCACCCGGTCCCAGACGACCCGCGGTCTGAGCTCCGCGAACGCATCGGACGGATACCGGCCCGCCAGCATGTCCAGGACCGCGGTGAACGCCGACTCCGGCAGCGCCGCGAACGGCGCCGCCCGCCGCACCAGCGCCAGCAGCTCGTCCAGCTGCCACGTGTCCATCGCGGTCATCGCGACCAGCTGCTGCGCGAGGACGTCCAGCGGGTTCGACGGGATGCGGAGCGACTCGATGGACCCGGTGCGCATCCGCTCGGTGACCACCGCCGCCTGGACCAGGTCCCCGCGGTACTTGGGGAACACGACCCCCGTGGAGACCGCGCCCACCTGGTGCCCGGCCCGGCCCACGCGCTGGAGCCCGGAGGCCACCGAGGGCGGGGACTCCACCTGCACCACCAGGTCCACGGCGCCCATGTCGATGCCCAGTTCCAGACTGGAGGTGGCGACCACGGCGGGCAGCCGGCCCGCCTTCAGATCCTCCTCCACCAGCGCCCGCTGCTCCTTGGAGACCGAGCCGTGGTGCGCCCGCGCCAGCAGCGCCGGGGCGCCGTGGGCGGCCCCCGACTGCGCCATGATCTCGGCCGGCGGCGCGCCCTCGGGCAGCTTCTCGCCCATGGCGCGCTCGTACGCGATCTCGTTCAGCCGGTTGCACAGCCGCTCGGCGAGGCGGCGGGAGTTGGCGAACACGATCGTGGAGCGGTGCGCCTGGACCAGGTCCGCGATCCGCTCCTCCACATGCGGCCAGATCGAGGGCCTGTCCCCGCCGTCCTTCCCCTCGGAGGCCGGTGATCCTCCCCCTGGCTTCGCCGGGGGGACCCCCACAAGCTCGCCCATGTCCTGCACCGGGACGACCACGGACAGGTCGAACTCCTTCGCCGAGGGCGGCTGGACGATCTCGACCTTGCCGCGCGGCGCGAGGTACCGGGCCACCTCGTCCACCGGCCGGACCGTCGCCGACAGCCCGATCCGGCGCGCCGGGCGCGGCAGCAGCTCGTCCAGCCGCTCCAGGGACAGGGCCAGGTGCGCGCCGCGCTTGGTCCCCGCGACCGCGTGCACCTCGTCCAGGATCACCGTCTCGATCCCGGCCAGTGCGTCCCGCGCCGCCGAAGTCAGCATCAGGAACAGCGACTCGGGCGTGGTGATCAGGATGTCCGGCGGCCGGGTGGCCAGCGACCGCCGCTCGGCCGGCGGGGTGTCCCCCGAGCGGATCCCCACCCGGATCTCCGGCTCGGGCAGGCCCAGGCGGACCGACTCCTGGCGGATCCCGGTCAGGGGGCTGCGCAGGTTCCGCTCCACGTCGACCGCGAGGGCCTTCAGCGGGGACACGTACAGCACCCGGCAGCGCTTCTTCGGCTCGGCCGGCGGCGGGGTGGACGCGAGCTGGTCGAGGGCGGCGAGGAAGGCGGCCAGGGTCTTCCCGGAGCCGGTCGGCGCGACGACGAGCACGTCGGAGCCCTCCCGGATGGCCCGCCAGGCTCCCTCTTGCGCGGAGGTGGGCTGGAGGAAGGCCCCCGTGAACCAGGAGCGGGTCGCGGGGGAGAACGAGTCGAGCGCAGAGCCGGCCATGCCCCCATCCTGCACCCGGGCACCGACAATGGCCCGGACCTGGGGAAACACCCGGACCGGGCCCGGCCCTGATCCGCCGGCCACCCCGAGGCGGAGAATGGGGGGATGGCGGACGAGGCGGTCGAGCGGGAGTGGGCCCGGCACTGGCAGTACGCGGAACTGCCCGGCCTGGACCTGCTGCGGGCCCACTACGTACGCCACACCTTCCCGCGCCACGCCCACGACGGGTACGTCATCGCGGCGGTCACCGGCGGCATCGAGGAAGTCGGCCTGCCCGGCGGCATCGTGCGGGCCGGGCCCGGGAGCGTGGTCCTGATCAACCCCGAGGTGCCGCACACCGCGCGGGCCGGGGTTCCGGAAGGCTGGGCCTACGCCACCCTGTACCCCTCCCGGGAGCTGATCGCCGAGGTCGCCGCGGAGATCGGCAGCCTGCGCGGAACCCCCGGCTTCACCGCCGACTCGGTCGCCGACCCGCAGACCTCGCACGTGATCACCGAGGTACACCGGGCCGCCGAGGAGGGCAACGCGCTGGCCGCCGACACGCTGCTGCGCCGTGCGGTGGCGCGGATGCTGACCCGGCACGCCGGGCCGCTGCCCGTCCGTACCGTCCGCAGCGCCGGAGCCGCCGACGCCGCGGCGGCCCGGGCGGTGCTCCAGGAGCGGATGGCGCAGCCGCCGTCGCTGGAACGGCTGGCCGCGGAGCTGGGGACCAGCCCGTTCGCCCTGCTGCGGGCCTTCCGGGAGCGGTACGGGATGCCGCCGCACACCTGGCTGACCGACGCCCGGGTCCGGCAGGCCCGCCGGCTGCTCGACGCGGGCACCCCGCCCGCGGAGGCGGCCGTAGCGGTCGGCTTCACCGACCAGCCGCACCTGAACCGGCACTTCACCCGCATCGTCGGCGTGCCGCCGGGCGCGTACCGACGGGGGCGGGCGGGCGGTTAGGCTCCCGCCGTGGACGGGGTGGAGCAGGCCGGGGTGTGGCGGGCGTACGCGGCGCAGGTGCGCGGGCGGGTGCCCGAGTGGCCGCCGACGGGCGCGGTGGTGGAGCAGGACGGGCCCTTCGTACGGACCCACTACGGCACGCACGGGACGGTCGGGCACCGGCCGCTCACGGACATCCCGCGCGCCGAGCTGGCCGGGCTGGTGCGGCGGCAGCAGGAGGCCTTCGCGGCACGCGGCGAACCCGTGCAGTGGAAGGTGTACGGGGAGGACCCGCCGGATCTGGCGGAGGAGCTGGCCGCGGCCGGGTTCACCGCCGACGCCCCGCGCTCGCTGCTCGTCGCGGATCTCGCGCGGCTCGCGCCGGGCCGGGAGACCGGGGTCCGTTCGGTCTACAGCGGTCTGCAGGGGGATTCCTCGTGGAAGGCCCTGGCCGCCGCGAGCGGGCCGCACGCCAAGCCGCTCGCCGAGTTCGAGGCCGACCGCGGCTGGCGCTGCGACCCGGGGGACCTCTCCGTGCTGATCGAGCAGGGGCGCGTGGTGGCCGCGGGCTGGCTGGAGGTCGCCCGCGGCACCGACTTCATGCTGGTCGGCGGGCTGACCGACCCCGCGGCGGCGGCCGCCTTCGTACGGCACTGGACGCCGCCCGGCGATGCGAACCACCACCGGCCGGGCGCGGCGGCGTACTGCATCGCCGAAGCCGACGGGGAGCTGCGCACCGCGCTCCTCGCGGCGGGCTTCGCCGAGCTCACGACCGTACGCACCTTCCGGCTGGACCTGGCCGGCCCCCCGGCCCGGACCCGTCCCGTCCGGGAACTCGCGGGGTCGGAGGACGAGGTGCTGTGGGACCGGCTGCGCAACGAATTCGGCTTCCGAACCAAGGTCGTGGACATCCCCGGTTTCGCCGCCCCGGGCCCGTCCGCCACCTGGCCGCTCGGCGACCCCCACGAGGCGCTGGTCGCTGCGCTGGACCGGATCGTCCTGCGCGGGCTGAGGGCCGTCACCGCGCCCGGGGAACAGGTGTACTGGCTGGACTGGCAGCACCCCTGCTACGCCTTCGACCCCCACCGGGTCGGCGGCCCCGGGGAGCCGGAGTGCCCGGGCCAGGCGTATCCGGACGGTGATTTCTACCTCTACGTGGACCCCGCGCTGCGCTTCGGCACCTTCGGCCACCCCTGGGAGCACACGCTGACCGTCTTCGGCGCGGGGCTGCTCGGTGCGGTGGAGGCGGAGCTGACGGCCCTGCTCGGCGAGCCGGTGCGGCGCCGGGGCTGATCCGCCGGGACCTGCGAGACGTACAGGACCTGCGAGACGTACGGGACCCGCAAGACGTACGGGACCTGCAAGAACGTACAAGACCCGACCCCCCTGGCCTGCGTACTTTCGCCGGGTGGAAGAACATCGGACGTTGATGCAGGAGACCCCCGAGGAGGTCGCCGGGCGGCCGCGCGGCGCCGTCGTACGCGACGCGCTCGGGGTCGGGGTGGCCGTCGGGCTGTCCGGGTTCGCGTTCGGCGTGACCGCCGCCGGGTCCGGGATCAGCGTGCTCCAGGCCTGTGTGCTGAGCCTGTTCGTGTTCACCGGAGCCTCGCAGTTCGCGCTGGTCGGGGCGCTGGCCGCAGGCGGGAACCCGTTCACCGCGGCCGCCGGTGCCTTCTTCCTCGGTACGCGCAACGCCTTCTACGGGCTGCGGCTTTCGCAGCTGCTCAACCTACCCGGGGCCGTGCGGCCGTTCGCCGCCCACTGGGTGATCGACGAGACCACCGCCGTGTCGCTGGCGCAGCCCGACCGCAGGTCGGCGCGGCTCGGGTTCACCGTGACCGGGCTGAGCCTGTACGTCCTGTGGAACCTCACCACCCTGCTCGGTGTCCTCGGGGCCGAAGCCCTCGGGGACACCGCCGCATGGGGGCTGGACGCCGCCGGACCGGCCGTCTTCCTGGCCCTGCTCGCGCCGATGCTGAAGACCGCCACCGAGCGGGCCGTCGCCGCGCTCGCCGTCGTCCTCGGGCTGGGCCTGCTCCCCGTGCTGCCCGCCGGGCTGCCGGTGCTCGTCGCCGCCCTCGCCGCCCCCGTGATCCTCTGGCTGAAGGGACGCCGCTCGTGAACGTCTGGCTCGCCATCGGGCTCACCGTCGTCGGCTGCTACGCCGTCAAGCTCGCCGGGCTGCTCGTACCCGCCGGGGCACTGGAGCGGCCGCTCGTACGCAGGCTCGCCGCGCTGCTGCCGGTCGCGCTGCTCGCCGCGCTCACCGCCCAGCAGACCTTCGGCACCGGGCACGAGCTCGTGCTCGACGCCCGCGCCGCCGGGCTGGCCGCCGCCGGGCTCGCGCTGCTGCTGCGGGCCCCGTTCCTGCTCGTGGTCGGCGCCGCCGTGGTCGTCACCGCGGGCGTCCGGGCTCTGGGCGGTTAGCCGCTCCACGGGGATCGCCGGCCAGGGGGCGCCCATACGCGCGCAGGGTCAGCAGGGCCTCCAGGGTGGCGATCGGGCGGCGTTCCAGCGAGCTGCCCGGCGCCCACGCGAGGCGGCGCACCGGCCAGCCGCCGTCCGGCTGCTGCGCGGCGGCCAGGAAGTCCAGCGAACGCCTCAGCTCCTCGTCGGTGAACCAGCCGCGCGCCAGCGACTCCGGCCGCCGGGCGACATCGTGCGGGAACAACTGCTCGCCCGGCGCGTGGCCGGGGTACGGCGGGTACTCCCGGCGGCGGCGCGGATCGAGTACGACGAGCCGCTGCTCGCGCACGAGCCGCCCCAGCCGGTCCGCGGCCGCCACCGCCCGCGGCCGGTCGGGGGCGCCGTCGAGGAAGGCCACCGCGCTCTGGATCTCGTACGGGTCCGCGCGGCGCAGGGTCTCGACCCGGTCCCAGCAGAAGTCGGTGGCCCGGAACAGCCACGCGTGCCAGATCCGGTTGCGGTGCAGTACGCCGACGACCGGGCCCGTGGTCAGCAGCTCGGCCGACGGATCGTCGTACAGCGGGTGGTACGGGGCCCCGGGGTAGCCGCGCGGGGCCGGGAGGAGCACCGGAAGCGCGCCGTCCGCGGTCGAGACCCGGGTGAGGTGGCGGCAGAGCCGCTCGATCCGCTGCCCGGCGCAGCGGCCCAGGCTGTCCAGGACCCGCAGGGCGTGCGCGGTGTGCAGCGGCTGGCTGAGCGGACCGCGCAGATCGGGATCGAGAGCGTGGCCGTAGCCGCCGTCGGCGTTGAGGTACGAGCCGAGGGCGGTGTCCACCGCGTCGGGGTCGCCGCCGAGGAAGTGGAACGCGAACCGCCGCTGCTCCAGCACCCGGGCCGTGAGCCAGATGAACTGCTCGGCGCGGGCCAGCGGGGTCGGTGGGGTGGGTGGGGCCAGCGAGGAAGCTTCGTCTCCAGGCATGCGTGAAACCGTAGGGCGCGGCGGTGCGGGGACGGGGGGCGAACAGCGCCGGTGCACTCTCCCGGGGCGGGATACTGGGGGCATGCGGTTGACGATTTTCTGGGAGCGGATGGCCGAGCACTTCGGTGCGGGCTACGCGGACTCCTTCGCGCGGGACCACGTCATGACGGAGCTCGGCGGACGCACCGTCCACCAGGCGCTGGAGGCGGGCTGGGAGGCCAAGGACGTGTGGCGCGCGGTGTGTTCGGCGATGGACGTGCCGGCCTCGCTGCGCTGATGCCGGCGGCCGCTTCCCCGTCCGCGCGGCGGGTGGGACAGACTGGGGCGCGTGGCAGCCACCGATGAGACGACCGTGACGACGACCGGCACCGCCGACACCACCGGGTCGGCCGGTACGGCCGAGGCGGCGACCGGCCGGACCGGGCCGGGTCCCGCCGGTCCCGCAGGGCCTCCCGGCGGCGCCACCGCCCAGGCGGCGCCCGGGGCCCGGATGCCGCGCTGGCTGCCGCGCGCCGTCGTCCTCGTCCTGGCCCTCATCGCCTGCTTCCAGCTCGGCAGCTGGGCCTTCCACCAGCTGACCGGGCTGCTCGTCAACATCCTGATCGCGTTCTTCCTCGCGCTCGCGATCGAACCCGCCGTGGCAAGGATGTCGGCCCGCGGAATGCGCCGCGGGCTCGCCACCTTCCTGGTGTTCCTCGGGGTGTTCGTCGCGGCCGTCGGCTTCGTCGTCCTGCTCGGCTCGATGCTCGCCGGGCAGATCGTGGCGATGGTGCAGGGCTTCCCGGGCTATCTCGACTCGGTGATCGGCTCGATCAACACCACCTTCCACACCAAGCTGTCCCGGCTCGCGATCCAGGACAGCCTGCTGCACTCCGACTGGCTCCAGAAGTACGTACAGAACAGCGCGACCGGCGTGCTCGACGTGTCCGCCACCGTGCTCGGCGGGCTCTTCAGGCTGCTGACGGTCGGGCTCTTCTCCTTCTACTTCGCCGCCGACGGGCCGCGGCTGCGGCGCGCGCTGTGCTCCGTACTGCCCCCTGCGAAGCAGTCGGAGGTGCTGCGCGCCTGGGAGATCGCCGTCGCCAAGACGGGCGGCTACCTCTACTCGCGCGGACTGATGGCCCTGGTCTCCGGCATCGCGCACTACGTCGTCTTCGTGGTCCTCGACGTGCCGTACGCGCCCGCGCTCGCGGTGTGGGTGGGGCTGGTCTCCCAGTTCATCCCCACCATCGGCACCTACCTGGCGGGCGCGCTGCCGATGCTGATCGCCTTCCCGGACTCGCCCTGGTACGCGCTGTACGTCCTCGGATTCGTGGTGGTCTACCAGCAGTTCGAGAATTACGTGCTGCAGCCGAAGCTGACCGCGAGGACGGTCGACATCCACCCGGCGGTGGCCTTCGGGTCCGTCATCGCGGGCACCGCCCTGCTGGGCGCGGTCGGGGCGCTGATCGCGATCCCGGCCGTCGCCACGCTGCAGGCCTTCCTCGGCGCGTACGTGAAGCGGTACGAGGTGACGGAAGGGGCGGCCGGGGCCGCCGGGGCGGCCGCGGATCCGGCTACTTCTTCTCCTCGGCCGTGGCGAGGAAGGCTGCCAGGGCCTCGGTGACGGTCGCCTCGACGGCGGCCTTGTCCACGCCGAGGCCGCTGAAGACGCCCTCGCCGTTCTCGAGTTCGAGGAGCGCGAGCAGGATGTGCTCGGTGCCGACATAGCTGTGGCCGAGGCGCAGGGCCTCGCGGAAGGTGAGCTCCAGGGCCTTCTTGGCGGAGGCGTCGAAGGGGACGAGCTCGGGGACGTCCCCGGCGGCCGGGGGCAGGGCGGCGGTCGCGGCGGCGCGTACGTCGTCCGCCGAGACCTGCTGGGCGCGCAGGGCGAGCGCGGCGAGGCCCTCCGGTTCGGCGAGCAGGCCGAGGACGAGGTGCTCGGTGCGGATCTCGGTGTTGCCGGCGGCACGCGCCTCGTTCTGCGCGGTGACGACGACGTTGCGGGCGCGGGGGGTGAAGCGGCCGAAGCCCTGGTTGGGGTCGATACCGGATTCGCCCTCCTTGTCGGCCTTGGGGACGAAGCGCTTCTGGGCGGCCTGGCGGGTGACGCCCATGCTGCGGCCGATGTCGGTCCAGGAGGCGCCGGAGCGGCGGGCCTGGTCCACGAAGTGGCCGATGAGGTGGTCCGCGACGTCACCGAGGGACTCGGCGACGACGACGGCGCCGCTGAGCTGCTCCAGGGTGTCGGTGTGGACCTTCTTGATGGCCTCGATCAGGTCGTCGAGGCGTACCGGATTGGTCATGCGAACGGGTTCCACTGAAGGGTTCGTCATGGATGCAACCGTAGGTTGACAGTCGAGAGGGTGTCAACCCTGGGTTGTCAGTTGGGGGCTGAGGTCACCCCGGGGCCTCGTGGGGCGGTGTGGGGGAGGGCGGGGGCGCGGGCACGGGGCGGGCCAGGGTGGCGGGGGCGCGGGAGATGCCGTGGCGGACGACCTCGGCGAGCGCGGACCGGGCCTCCGTGGGGACAGGGGCACCGGCCACCGGCCAGGGGATCCGCGGCGACCATGTCTCGTCCGCGAAGACCTCGCGGCTGCGGCGTCGGCCCGCAGCGGTGGCGTGGTCGGGCACCGGCCCGGCGAACAGGGTGGCGAGCCCCGTCACCGCGCCGAGCGCGGCGAACGCGAGGAACGGCCCCAGGCCGTTGCCCTTCCCGGTGGCGGAGTCGACGGCGCAGGCCGCGACCGTTGCCAGGGTCCGCCGGGCGGCCCGCGCCGGGTGGGGAGTGGCGCGCTTGACAGGGAAATCGAACATCCATTCTGATGAGTTATCCACAGCCGAACCGGACGTGGGAGCGCATTGTCAGTGGCAGGCGTTAGCGTCAATGGCGTGAAGCGATCGACTCAAGCAAACCGGGTGGAACCCATGGCAGGCACCGACCGCGAGAAGGCTCTCGACGCCGCGCTCGCACAGATTGAACGGCAATTCGGCAAGGGTGCGGTCATGCGCCTCGGCGACAAGCCGAACGACCCCATCGAGGTCATCCCCACCGGGTCGACCGCGCTGGACATCGCCCTCGGCGTCGGCGGGCTGCCCCGCGGCCGCGTGATCGAGGTGTACGGCCCGGAGTCCTCCGGCAAGACGACCCTGACCCTGCACGCCGTGGCCAACGCACAGAAGGCCGGCGGCACCGTCGCCTTCGTGGACGCCGAGCACGCGCTCGACCCCGAGTACGCGAAGGCCCTCGGCGTCGACACCGACAACCTCATCCTGTCGCAGCCGGACACCGGCGAGCAGGCGCTGGAGATCGTGGACATGCTCGTCCGCTCCGGTGCTCTCGACCTGATCGTCATCGACTCGGTGGCGGCCCTCGTACCGCGCGCGGAGATCGAGGGCGAGATGGGCGACTCGCACGTGGGTCTCCAGGCCCGTCTGATGAGCCAGGCACTCCGGAAGATCACCGGTGCGCTCAACCAGTCCAAGACCACCGCGATCTTCATCAACCAGCTCCGCGAGAAGATCGGTGTGATGTTCGGCTCGCCGGAGACCACCACCGGTGGCCGCGCGCTGAAGTTCTACGCCTCCGTGCGCCTCGACATCCGCCGTATCGAGACCCTCAAGGACGGCACCGACGCGGTCGGCAACCGCACCCGCGTCAAGGTCGTCAAGAACAAGGTCGCGCCGCCGTTCAAGCAGGCCGAGTTCGACATCCTCTACGGCCAGGGCATCAGCCGCGAGGGCGGCCTGATCGACATGGGCGTGGAGCACGGCTTCGTGCGCAAGGCCGGCGCCTGGTACACGTACGAGGGCGACCAGCTCGGCCAGGGCAAGGAGAACGCCCGCAACTTCCTGAAGGACAACCCCGACCTCGCCAACGAGATCGAGCGGAAGATCAAGGAGAAGCTGGGCGTGGGCGTGCGCAAGGACGCCGCCGCCGAGGCGGCCGCCGGCGCGCCTGCCGAGGCCGCGGCCGTGCCCGCCCCCGCATCGAAGGCCAAGACGACGGCCAAGGCCGCCGTCGCCAAGAGCTGACCCGTGCGGGAGCAGGAAAGGGGCGGCGGGAACGGCGGCCGGGAGGGCCGTCGCGAAGGAAGCCGCGAACGCGGCCGTGAAGGCCGTCGCGAAGGACGTGCCGAAGGCCGTGGCGAAGGCCGCCAGGAACTGCCGCCCCAGAGTCCCGAGGAGCAGGCGCGGGCGATTTGCCTGCGCCTGCTCACCGGGATGCCGCGCACCCGGCGCCAGCTCGCGGACGCCCTCGACAAGCGGGGCATCCCCGAGGAGGTGTCGCAGGAGGTCCTCTCCCGGTTCGAGGAGGTCGGCCTGATCGACGACGCCGCCTTCGCCGGAGCCTGGGTCGAGTCCCGGCACCGCGGCCGGGGCCTCGCCCGCCGGGCGCTCGCCCAGGAGCTGCGCACCAAGGGGGTGCACGCCACCCTCGTCCAGGAGGCCCTGGAACAGCTGGACTCCGACCAGGAGGAGCAGACCGCCCGGGAGCTCGTGGAGCGCAAGCTCCGCGCCACCCGGGGCCTGGAGCGGGACAAGCGGATCCGGCGGCTCGCCGGGATGCTCGCCCGCAAGGGGTACCCGGAGGGCATGGCCCTGCGGGTGGTCCGGCGCGCGCTGGAGGAAGAGGGCGACGACGGCACGGAGGCGGACGACCTGGGGTACCCGGGGTTCTGAGCTGCGCCGCAGGACCCGGGGGTGGGGATAGCCTCCGCGTGCGGACGCCAGGGTGCTCCACTGTCAAGAAGCAGGCCTGGCGGCAGAGTTGCCCGCATGATGCTGCGTTACGCCCTCCAGACCGTCAGGGACCGCAAGGCCGGTTTCCTCGGCGCCTTCGTCGCACTCCTGTGCGCGGCGGCCCTCGTCACCGCCTGCGGCACGCTCCTGGAAACCGGACTCCGCGGAAACATCGCCACCGAGCGCTACGCGGCCGCGCCGGTCGTCGTCTCCGCGGACCAGAACGTCCACCAGACCACGGTCAAGGAGAAGAAGGGCAAGGCCAAGACGAAGCACAAGGCCAAGCCCGTCGCCGAGCGGGCATGGCTCCCCGCCTCCACGGTGGACGCGGTCGGGTCCGTGCCGGGCGTCGAGCGGGCCGTACCGGAGCTCAGCTTCCAGGCCGTCCCGCTGGTCAAGGCCCCCGGCGGCGCGAAGCCCTCGTACGGGCACGCCTGGACCTCCGCCGCGCTCACCCCCTTCACGCTCACCGAGGGCCGCGCCCCCCAGGGCGGCGGCGAGGTCGTCGTCGACCGTGAACTGGCCGCCCGTGCGGGGCTGAAGACCGGCTCCCCGCTCACTGTGCAGGCCACCGGCGAGCCGAAGACGTACACCGTCAGCGGGATCACGCAGACCGCCCGCGGCGATCTCGCACGGCAGAACGCACTGTTCTTCGGCGACGCCGAGGCGCAGCGGCTGGCCGCCCGCGACGGGCAGGTCACCGCCATCGGGGTACTGCCCGCGCCCGGGACCGACCCCGGCGAGCTGGCCGAACGCATCGAGCAGGCATTGGGGGGCACCGGCGCGCAGGTCGCCGTGGGCGACGCACGCGGGCCCGTGGAGTTCCTCGACGCGGCCGGCGCACGCATCAAGCTGGTCTCCATGGGCGGGGCCATGGGCGGCACCTCGCTGCTCGTCGCGATCCTCGTGGTCGTCGGAACCTTCGCCCTCTCCGTCCAGCAGCGCTATCGCGAACTCGCCCTGCTGCGCGCCATCGCCGCCACACCCAAGCAGCTGCGCCGCATGATCGGCCGCGAGGCCCTGGTCGTGGGCCTGGCCGCCGGTGTCGCCGGGGCGCTCGCCGGGCTCCCGCTCGCCGCCTGGCTGCACGGCCGGTTCATCGAGAGCGGGGTCGTGCCCGCCAACCTGGAGCGCACCGCCGGGATCTTCCCGATGTGCGCCGCCGTCGGCGCGAGCCTGCTCGGAGCCTGGGCCGCGGCCCGGATCACCGGGCGGCGGATCGCCCGGATCCGCCCGGCCGAGGCGCTGGCCGAAGCCGCCCTCGAGCGGGGGCGGCCCGCGTGGATCCGGATCGCGACCGGGGTGCTGCTGCTCGCCGGCGGTGTGGTGCTGGTCGCTGTGCTGAGTGTGCTGCGCAGCGAGCCGGCGTCGACCCCGGTGACCTTCCTGGCGGTCGTGGTCCTCGCCGGGGCGGTCTCGCTGCTCGGCCCGCTGCTCGTACGGGGCGCGACCGCGCTGCTCGCCGGGCCGCTGCGGCTGGCCGGCGCGGGCGGGCACCTGGCCGCCGCGAACCTGCGCGGCAACGCCACCCGGATGGCCTCCGCCGTCACCCCGCTCGCCCTGCTGATCGGCATGACCTGCACCGTCCTGTTCATCACGCCGACGCTCGGCAATGCCGCCCGGGCGCAGGCCCGTGAGGGGGTCCGGGCCGGCTGGGTGCTGGCCGCGCAGGGGCCGGGTGTCACCGGCGCTGCCGCGGAGCGGATCCGCCGGACCCCGGGGGTCACGGCGGCCACCGAGATCGTGCACACGTCCGTACGGGTGGGGCTGACAAAGTACGGCGCGCAGGGGGTGACCCCGGCCGGGCTGACCCGGACCTGGGACCCCGGTGTGACGAGCGGGAGCCTGGACGGCTTCGGCGAGAAGAGCGTGGCGGTGAGCGAACTGGCCGCCGATCAGCTGGGGCTGAAGCCGGGGAGCCCGCTGAAGCTGGCGCTGGGCGACGGGACCCCCGTCACCCTGACCGTCTCGGCCGTGTACGCGCGGGGGCTGGGCTTCGGGGACCTGACGCTGCCGCACGACCTGGTCGCGGCGCACGTGGACAACCCGCTGGCGAGCAGCGTGCTGGTGGCGGCGGAGCCGGGGACCGGGCGGGAGCAGCTGGCCGCGGCGGTACGGGAGTTCCCGGGGGTCGGGGTGCTGTCGGCGCGCGACGCGGACGCGGTACGGGCGGAGCGGCAGCAGGCCGGCGCCGAGATCAACCTGCTGGCGATGGGGCTGGTGCTGGCCTTCACCGCGATCGCGGTGGTCAACACGCTGGCGATGTCCACGGCGGAGCGATTCCGGGAGTTCGCGATGCTGAGGCTGGCGGGGGCGAAGCGGCGTCAGGTGCTGCGGATGCTGCGGACGGAGGCGCTGGCGGTGCTGCTGATCGGGGCGGTGCTGGGGTCGGGGATCTCGCTGGCCGTACTGACCGCGTTCAGTGTGGGCATGACGGGGGCGGCTGCGCCGGCGGTGCTGCCGGTGGTGTACGTGGGGGTGCTGGGGGTGGCGGGGCTGCTGGCCCTCGTGGCCACCGCCCTGCCGGGCCGGGTTGCGCTGCGGGTCCCTCCGGTGGAGGTGGCCACCTCGAGGTAGCGGCCACCACCTGCGGGCCTGCCGCCCGCTGCCCGCCGCCCGCGGGCCCGGGGCCCCACCGCTTCGGTGGTGCCGGTCCCGGGCCCGGTGGTGGGCGTGGCCTGCGGCGCTGGTCCTCTACCCGCCCTTCCACCGTTCCCCGGACTCCGCCCGGACCCGGTCCTCAAGCGCCGGACGGGCTGGAGCATCCCGGGGCCCGGCCTGGGCTCCGCCCGGGCTTGGTCCTCGAGCGCCGGACGGGGTGGAAGGTCGCGGGCGGTGTCCGGACTCGGCGTCAGGCAACCGGAAGGCCTGCGGCCTTCCAGGCCTGGAAGCCGCCGGTCAGGTCCGTGGCCCGGTGGAGGCCCAGGGCGTGGAGGGAGGCCGCCGCGAGGGAGGAGGCGTAGCCCTCGTTGCAGATCACCACCACCCGGAGGTCGTGCGAGGTGGCCTCGGGGGCGCGGTGCGAGCCCTGGGGGTCCAGGCGCCACTCCAGCTCGTTGCGCTCGACCACCAGCGCACCCGGGATCAGGCCGTCGCGCTCGCGCAGCGCCTGGTAGCGGATGTCCACCAGGAGGGCGTCGCCCGCCCGGAACGCGGCGTGCGCCTGCGCCGGGTCGATGCGGGTGTATGCCGAACGGACCCGTTCCAGCAGGGCGTCGATGCCGATCGGGGCGCTCACTGCCAGTCCGCCGGGCGCTCGATCTGCTCCAGCGTCAGCACCTGGCCGGTGCGGCTGTAGCGGCGGATCAGGGGCAGCGGCGGGTAGTACGCGTGCACCGAGACTGCGTGCTCCGCCTCCGACTCGTTGAGCACCTCGTGGACGTGGTGCTCGCCGAAGGCCCGGCCCGTCCCCGCGCCCAGGCTGCGGCTGCGGTCCAGATCGGGGGCGAGTTCCAGGCTCCGCCAGCCCTCCGACGGCAGCCGGACCGCCAGGGAGTGCTCCCGGAGGCGGCCCCGGGCGGTGGCGAACGCGCCGCGCGACTCGGCGTGGTCGTGCCAGCCGGTGCCGGTGCCCGGCGGCCAGCCGATCACCCAGGCCTCGCTGCCGCCCGGCCCGTCGAGCCGGATCCAGGTGCGGCCCTCGGGGTCGAGGGGGAGGGAGTCGATGACCGCCGGGTCGGCGGCGGTACGCAGGGCGAAGTCGAGGAGTTCCGCAGCCGTCACCGAATCGGCGCGTGCGGAGGTGAGAGGGGCGCAGTGGGTGCACTGGGTGCAAAGGGCGCATACATGGGGGCGTGACCGTCCTGGGGGTTCGCGAAAGTGCGCGCGGAGCGCGGAGGGATCGGCGAATCAGCAGGAAGGGCGACACACGCAGCCCGCGTAGCGGAGCAGGTCCATATGGACCCTCCGCCACAGGCGTACGTCGTTGCCGGTCATGTCGGCGAGTGAAGCATGCGGACCGGAGACCGGTCAATCGATCACGGCCGGATGAGTCGAAGACGACTCGAGCGGGGCGGGCGCCCCCAGCCGGACGGTGTCCGCCGCCTCGTACAGCTCGGCCGGCCGCACGCCCGCGAAGGTCGCCGCCAGGTGTCCGTCCGGCCTGACCAGGAGGACGGTGTGCGCCGGAGCCCCCGGGTAGCCGTCCGCGACCAGTAGTTCCGTGCGGACCGGGAGGGCGCTCACCGCCGCCGCGAGCCGGGGCATCAGCCCGGCGCCCAGCCAGTGCCGCCGGTCCCAGACCCCGGTGCCCGGGGCGACCAGGACCACCAGCAGGCGGCCCCGCCCCAGCAGGTCGCGCAGCGGCACGGTCGCCCCGTCGGGCGCGGTGACGGGAACGTTGGCCACCTGGCCGCCCGGCTCCGTGCCGGTGGGCACCTCGCGCACGGCCACCGGCGGGGCGTACGTCGGTGCCGCGCCCAGCGGCCCCCGGCCCAAGTGGCCGTCTGTCAGCAGCAGCTCGCCGGAGCGGGTGGCGCCGGGCAGGTACGTCCGCAGCCCGCCGCCCCCGCGCAGTACGGGCATCGCCTGGTCGGCGGCGCGCAGCCGGGCCGCGACCGCGGTGCGGCGCTCGCCCTCGTAGCTGTCGAGCAGGGCCTCGGAGGCGCCCTGGTGCCAGGCCAGGGACAGCTTCCAGGCGAGGTTCTCGGCGTCCCGGAGCCCCTCGTCGACCCCCTGCGTGCCGAGCGCGCCCAGCAGGTGGGCGGCGTCCCCGGCGAGGAAGGCGCGGCGGTCGCGCCAGCGCCGGGCAAGCCGGTGGTGCAGCGTGTACACCCCGGTGTCGAGGAGGTCGTACGGGGGAGCGGCGCCCCCGCACCACACGGCCAGGGTGTCCCGGATCAGGGTGACGAGGGCGTCGGGCGTGACCAGTTCCCCGCGGGCCGGGAGCAGCCAGTCCAGCCGCCACACCCCGTCGGGCAGCGGCCGGGCGCTGACCTCGGGCACGCCAGGCGCCGGGGCGCGGTGCAGCAGGGCCTCGCCGGGCCAGGGGAGTTCGGTGCGCAGCGCGGCCACGGCGTGCCGTTCGACGGCGGTGCGGCCGGGGAAGCGGATGCCGAGCAGCTTGCGCACGGTGGAGCGCGCTCCGTCGCAGCCGACCAGGTAACTCCCGCGCCACCACGTGGTCTCGGCGCCTCGGGTGTGCGCGGTGACCCCGCGGTCGTCCTGTTCGAGGGAGTCCAGTTTGCTGTCGGTGACCAGCTGGACCAGCGGATGTGCGGCCGCGGCGTCGCGCAGCCCGCGCGTGAGGGCGTGCTGCGGCAGGTGGAGGGGGGCTTGGCGGTCCTCGAAGGTGATGTGCCGGGCGTCGTCGGTGCGGCTGCGGCGCCGCATGGTGCGCCAGGCGGCGAAGAGCGCGCCCTCGTCGCGCAGTGTCGTACAGCCCAGCCGGTGGACCATGGCCGAGGTGTCCTCGTGCAGGACGACCGTACGGGCAGGTCGGGGCAGGTCCTTGCCGGGTCCCTCGTCGAGCACGACGCTGGGCACGCCCGAGCCGGCCAGGGCCAGGGACAGGGACAGTCCGACGGGCCCCGCGCCGACGACGATCACCGGGTCCATGATGCGGCTCCCGATGTCCGGTATGTGATCACAGAACGTATGCAACCCACTGGAGGTGCCTGCGTCAAGTGACGCCGGTCCGGCCAACGCCGTGTGGTGCGACGGATGAGTTCCGCCGCACCACAGGTGTCACGTCAGTGTACTGACCGGGTGTCAGGATCCCGCGTTCGGGGAGCCGTGTCCGCCGGGCCTCGGGCCGGGGGTCAGGGAGCCTCGCCCACGCCGGCCGCGCCGCCCGCGTCGACCTCGGCCACGTCCCCGGCGACGACCGCGCCGGTGCCCTTCTTCGACTTCCGCAGCCGCCCTTCGATCCAGGAGGCGAAGGTGGTCAGCCCGAAATTCACCACGATGAAGATCAGTGCGATCACGACGAGGGTTGCGATGGTGTTGCTGTAGTTCGCCGAGATCTGCCGGTTCATCGACAGCAGCTCGGCCAGGCCCAGCACTGCACCACCGATCGCGGTGTCCTTGAGGATCACCACGAGCTGGCTGACCAGCGCCGGCAGCATGGCCGTCACGGCCTGCGGGACCAGGACGTACGTCATGAGCTGGCCCTTGCGCATGCCGATCGCCTTGGCCGCGTCGGTCTGGCCCCGCGGCAGTGACCGGATGCCGGCGACGACGATCTCGGCGATGACCGCGGAGTTGTACAGGACCAGGCCGGTGACCACCGCGTACAGCGGCCGCAGCTCGGAGCTGACGGCGCTGAACTTCACGTACAGCGCGGAGCCGAACAGCATCAGCATCAGGACCGGGATGGCGCGGAAGAACTCGACCCAGGCGCCCACGGGGATCCGGACCCACCGGTGGTCGGAGAGCCGGCCCATGCCGAGGACCGCACCCAGCGGCAGCGCGATGACCATGGCGATGAGGCCGGCCTTCAGCGTCTCGCCGAGCCCGGGCAGCAGGAAGGTCGTCCAGATCTCGCTGTCGGTGACGAACGGGCTCCACTTGTCGGCGTCGAGCTGGTTGTTGTCGGCCATGATGGCGAGGACCCACCACATGACCAGGCCGAACACGACCAGGAAGGCCGCCGTGTAGATCCAGTTGCGCGCCCTGGCCTTGGGACCTGGGGTGTCGTACAGCACGGAGCTCATCGCTTCACCGCCACTCGCTTGGCCACCCAGCCCAGCAGCAGGCCGGTGGGCAGGGTCAGCAGGACGAAGCCGAGAGCGAAGATCCCGAAGACGGCGAAGAGCGCCTGCGGCTCGTTCTCGATCATTTCCTTCATCAGCAGGGCCGCTTCGGCCACGCCGATGGCCGCCGCCACCGTGGTGTTCTTGGTGAGGGCGATCAGTACGTTCGTGAGCGGCGCGATGACCGCCCGGAAGGCCTGGGGGAGCACGATCAGGGTGAGCACCTGGAAGAAGCTCAGGCCCAGCGCGCGGGCGGCTTCGGCCTGGCCCACGGGAACCGTGTTGATGCCCGAGCGGATCGCCTCACAGACGAAGGTGCCGGTGTAGGCGATGAAGCCCAGGACCGCGAGCCGGAACCCGATCTCCTTGAACGTGCCGCCGCCGAGCGAGATGCCGAGGGTCTGGTTGAGACCCAGCGAGCAGCCGATGATGATGACGGTCAGTGGGGTGTTGCGCACGATGTTGACGTACGCGGTGCCGAAGGCCCGCATCAGCGGCACCGGGCTGACCCGCATCCCAGCCAGCATCGTGCCCCAGATCAGGGATCCGACTGCTGAGTAGAGGGTGAGCTGAACCGTCACCCAAAAGGCTCCGAGCACGTCGTACTGCCCGGAATTAAGAAAGTCGAACACGTTGCCCTGCGCTCTCCCCAGGATGGCCGGTGAGGTGCGCCGCCGCCCGTGACAGGCGGGCGGCGACGCCCCTCACCGATGAATCAGCTGCCTTCGGTGATCTGCGGGGCCGGCTCGGCCTTGTAGTTGGCCGGGCCGAGGTTCGCGTCGACCGCCTTCTGCCAGGAGCCGTCCTCGACCATCTTCTTCAGCGCGGCGTTGACCTTCGTCTGGAGGTCCTTGTCGCCCTTCTTGAGGCCGATGCCGTAGGGCTCGTCGCTGAGCTTCAGGCCGGTGAGCTTGAACTTGCCCTTGTTCTTCTCCTGGGCGGCGTAGCCGGCGAGGATCGAGTTGTCCGTGGTCAGGGCGTCGAGCTTCTTGTTCTCCAGGCCGGTCAGGCACTCGGAGTAGCCGCCCTGCTCCAGCAGGTCCGCCTCGGGGGCGAGCTTGGTCTTGACGTTCTGCGCCGAGGTGGAGCCGGTGACCGAGCAGAGCTTCTTCTTGTTGAGGTCCTCGGCCTTGGTGATCGACGTGTCGTCGGCGCGGACCAGCAGGTCCTGGTGGGCCAGGAAGTACGGGCCGGCGAAGTCGACCTTCGCCTTGCGCTTGTCGTTGATCGTGTAGGTCGCGACGACCAGCTTCACGTCACCGTTGGCGATCAGGTTCTCGCGCTCGGCGCTGACGGCCTGCTTGAACTCGATCTGGTCGGGCTGGTAGCCGAGCTCCTTGGCCACGTAGGTCGCCACGTCGACGTCGAAGCCGGTGAACTTGCCGTCGGGGGTCTTGAGGCCCAGGCCCGGCTGGTCGAACTTGATGCCGATGACGATCTTGTCCTTGGCGCCGCCGGACGCGCCGCCGTCACTGCTCGCCTTGTCGCTGCTGCCGCCGCAGGCGGTCGCGGTCAGAGCGAGGACTGCGGCCACGGCCGCGGCCGCACCGGCCTTGAAAACCTTCATGGTGAACTTCCCTCGGATGAGACGTTGTTGAACGACGAGCGACACGTGTGCTCTGAGCCGCCAGGGGATCACTACCAGACAAGACCGTCAGTGGTGCAGGATCTTCGAAAGGAAATCCTTGGCGCGGTCACTGCGCGGGTTGCTGAAGAACTGCTCGGGGGCGGCCTCTTCGACGATCTTTCCGTCGGCCATGAAGACGACCCGATTGGCCGCAGACCGGGCGAAGCCCATCTCGTGCGTGACGACCACCATCGTCATGCCCTCCCGGGCGAGCTGCTGCATGACCTCCAGCACCTCGTTGATCATTTCCGGGTCGAGCGCCGAGGTCGGCTCGTCGAACAGCATCACCTTCGGGTCCATCGCCAGCGCGCGGGCGATCGCCACGCGCTGCTGCTGGCCGCCGGAGAGCTGCGCCGGGTACTTGTCGGCCTGCGAGCCGACGCCCACCCGGTCCAGCAGGGACTTCGCCTTCTCGAGCGCCGCTGCCTGGTCCGTCTTGCGGACCTTGAGCTGACCCAGCATCACGTTCTGCAGCACCGTCTTGTGCGCGAACAGGTTGAAGGACTGGAAGACCATGCCCACATCGGCACGCAGCCGGGCCAGTTCCCTTCCCTCCGAGGGCAGTTCCTTGCCGTCGACTGTGATCGTGCCCGAGTCGATCGTCTCCAGCCGGTTGATGGTCCGGCACAGCGTGGACTTGCCCGATCCCGACGGACCGATCACCACGACGACCTCACCGCGGGCAATGCTCAGATCGATGTCCTGAAGCACGTGCAGCGCGCCGAAGTGCTTGTTGACGTTGCTCAGTACGACCAGGTCGTCCGCGGCCCCGGCCGCATCCTGCACGTCCTTGGTCACTGATACTCCGCTCATCGGCAACTTGCTCCGTCCTCCTCGGTTGGGAGGACAGTAGTGACGTGGTGCGCACACCGTCATCACATCTGAGGGAGAATTGAGCATAACGATACGGCCTCGCCCCGATACGCTCCGTGCACACCGCGGCAGCGTGGGCCAGGATGCCCGTACCGGGTGCGTAACGGAAGACGCGCCGGACCGGAACCCCCTTGACGTGGGCCTCTCCATCGGCGTGGATGCAGGGTGGCCCTGACTGCGGGCCCTGATCAGAAAAAACAGGAAAGGGGGACGCAATGAGACTGCTGCTCGTCGAGGACGACGACCACGTCGCCGCCGCCCTGTCCGCGATCCTCGCCCGGCACGGCTTCCAGGTGACCCACGCCCGCAGCGGCGAGGAAGCCCTGCAGGCCCTGCTGCCCGCCGGAGCGCCGCCCTTCGGCGTCGTCCTCCTGGACCTCGGCCTGCCCGACCAGGACGGCTACGAGGTGTGCGGCAAGATCCGCAAGCGCACCGCGACGCCCGTCATCATGGTGACCGCGCGCGCCGACGTCCGCTCCCGCATCCACGGCCTCAACATGGGCGCCGACGACTACGTCGTCAAGCCCTACGACACCGGTGAACTCCTCGCACGCATCCACGCCGTCGCCCGGCGCACCGGCGCCTCCGAGGAGGCCGCCGCCACCGGGACGGGCGCCCTCAACGTGGTACGGCTCGGCCCGGTCAGCATCGAGCTGCCCACCCGGCGGGTCAGCGTGGACGGCACCGACGTACCGCTCACCCGCAAGGAGTTCGACCTGCTGGCCCTGCTCGCGCAGCGCCCCGGGGTCGTGTTCCGCCGCGAGCAGATCATCAGCGAGGTGTGGCGCACCAGCTGGGAGGGCACCGGGCGGACCCTCGAGGTCCACGTCGCCTCGTTGCGCTCCAAGCTGCGCATGCCCGCCCTCATCGAGACCGTCCGCGGGGTGGGCTACCGGCTCGTCACCCCGGCCGCCTCCTAGCGGGGCCCCGTCGTGCGCGCCCGGCTGCTCCCGCTGCTCGTCGTCCTGATGGCGGGCGTGCTGCTCGCCCTCGGCCTCCCGCTCGCCGTGAGCCTGGCCGCCGGCCAGCAGCAGCGCGTGGTCGTGGACCGGATCGACGACAGCGCCCGCTTCGCCGCCCTCGCCCAGTTCGTCATCGACGCCGAGGGCTCCGGATCCACCGGCGCCGCCGACCGGCGCGACACCCTCCAGCTCGAACTTGCCCGCTACCAGCAGCTGTACGGCATCCGAGTCGGCGTCTTCCTGCGCGACGACTACGCCATGGCCCAGGCCCCCGGCTGGTGGGAGCTCCCGGCGGTGGGCGAGGGCCGCCGCGCCTTCCAGGAGGCGCTGGCCGGGCGGCGCAGCCACGACCCGCCCCAGGTCTGGCCCTGGCAGACCCACGGCAAACTCCTCGTCGCCTCCCCGGTCGTCCTCGACGGCGACGTCGTCGCGGTCGTCGTCACCGAGTCGCCCACCGACCAGATGCGGGCCCGGATCCTGAGCGGCTGGCTGCTGATCGTCGCCGGGCTCGCCGCCGCCATGCTGGTGGCCTTCGGCGCCGCCCTGCGGCTCACCAGCTGGGTGCTCAAGCCCGTACAGACCCTGGACGCGGCCGCCCACGGCATTGCCACCGGGCGGATGAACTCCCGGGTCGCGGCGGCCGGCGGGCCCCCGGAACTCCAGCGCCTGGCCCACTCGTTCAACGAGATGGCCGACAACGTGGAAGAGGTCCTGGAGCAGCAGCGGGCGTTCGTCGCCGACGCCTCTCACCAGCTGCGCAACCCGCTCGCGGCGCTGCTCCTGCGGATCGAGCTGCTCGCCCTAGAACTGCCCGAGGGCAACGAGGAGATCGCCTCCGTGCGGACCGAGGGCAAGCGCCTGACCCAGGTCCTCGACGACCTGCTGGACCTGGCGCTGGCCGAGCACACCTCCGCCGAGCTCAGCCTGACCGACATCGCGGCGCTGACCGCCGAACGGGTGACCGCCTGGCGTCCGTACGCCGAGGAGAAGGGCGTACGGCTCACCGAGACGGGCCGGGCCGCCGTCACCGGCTGGGCCGACCCCGTCGCGCTCTCCAGCGCGCTCGACGCCGTCATCGACAACGCCCTCAAGTTCACCCCTGAGGGGGAAGAGGTTGAGGTGTCAGTCGCCGCGGCCGGGCCCTTCGTGCAGGTCGCCGTCGCCGACCGCGGCCCCGGCCTGACCGACGAGGAGCTGCTCCGCGTCGGCGACCGGTTCTGGCGCAGCGGCCGCCACCAGAACATCAAGGGCTCCGGGCTCGGCCTGTCGATCTCCCGGGCCCTCCTCGCCGCGGGCGGCGGGTCCCTCTCCTACGAGACGAACCCGCCGCACGGGCTGCGGGTCACGGTGGCCGTCCCGCGCAGCGATACGCACACGGCCTGAGCACTGCCGCTGCGGGGCCGGGCCAAGGGCCGGTCAGGGGCCGTCTGGGCCGGTCAGGCGGATCCGGCCCACGGGAGGGTGGTGCCGGCCGGGGCGGAGGCCGCGTACAGCTCGTCCACGGCCCGGACCTCGAAGGCGGCCGCCCGCTCCCGGCCGGCGCGGGTGACGGCCGGGAGGTGGAGGGCCGTGCCGCAGGTGCCGCCGAGGAAGCGGCGGGTGCCGTCCGGGAGCACGCGGTACAGCTCGTAGTGGCGGACCGGCCCCGCTGCCCGGCGCCAGGACAGTCGCACGGAGGCCTTGCCGTCCTGCTGGGTCTGGGCGTCCACGGTCAGCGCACTCGGAGACGCCGGGCGCCGCCGCGCGGTGTCGTCGCGTACCGACAGGGCGCCGAGCCGCCACGACACCGCCGTGTTCCCGCGGGCCGTGATCCGTACGGCAAGCCCGTACGCGGTCCGGCCCGCCAGGGACGAGAGCCCGACCCGGGAGGTGCGCCAGCCGCCCTGGCCGGAGCCCTGGGCCTGCGTCTTCAGCCAGGTGTACGGGACCGGCTCGCCCGGGGCGGCCGGCTCGCGCGTGGCCACGCCCACCTCGACGGTGAGCGCGCCCGCCTCGGTCGTGTGCACCAGCTCCAGCACGGTGGAGCCGGTCAGGGGCAGCCGGGTCGCGTGCAGCCCGACCGCGGCCGGGGCGGTGAGTCTGCCCGCCACGAGGAGGCTGGAGCCGCCGCGCCAGGCCTTCGCGAAGTCCAGGCTGACGGTCGGGCGCTGCCCGGCGCTCTGCACGGCCCAGCGGCGGCCCGGGAGCCGGTCCTGGAGCCCGAGGTGGTTCCAGGCGCTGTCGGAGGTGACCTTGCCGTCCTCGTACCAGCGCTCCCCGTGACCGGTGTTGAAAGCGCAGGCGAAGGGCAGGGCGGTGACGGTGGACCGGTCCGCGACGGCGGTGGCGGGCGCCCGCCAGGTGCCCTCGGGCGCGGGGTGCGCCGGGTCCAGGGACTCGCCCGTCCAGAACCGGTCGTCGGCGCGGTGGAAGGCGCCGGGGGAGCGGTCGGTGAGGTGGTTGCGCGTCCACTCGGGGCGGTAGAAGCCGATGCTGACGACGTGGTCGCGGTCGCGCGGGATGATCGCATCCCAACGGACGGTGGAATTCCAGCCGTTGGACTCCATGTCGAGCGCCGCCCACAGCTCGCGGCGGGAGCGGCCCAGCCGGCCGGCGAGCGCGCCGGAGGCGGCCAGGGTCTGCTGCGTCCAGCGGAAGTCGACGAACATCGTGTCCGCGACCCGGCCCGCCCGGTCCTCGAAGAACTCCTGGTTGAGCTGGTTGAGCGCACCCTGCCAGCCGACCCGGCCGGTGCTGTTCATGGCGTCGTACCAGGTGATCCGCAGGCCGTGCGGGGCTCCGGCCGCCCGCAGGGCGCGCAGGAACTCCCGCATCCGGGCGGCGAGCGAGCTGTCCCCGCCGTCGGTCTCGGCGTTCACGAACCAGCCGTCGAACCCGTACGTCCGCGCCACCTGGACGAGCTTCTCGGCGATCGGGAACCGGCCGAGGGCGTCCTGCTGCACCAGGTCCCGCGTCCACCGGAGGTCGCCGCCGTACGCGACGGGCGGCAGGAAGATGTTGCCCAGCACCGGGACGCCGTTGCGGTGGGCCGCGTCGACCACGGGCGCGTTCGGGGCGAGC
Organism: Streptomyces sp. NPDC051364; assembly: GCF_040682115.1. Classification (NCBI taxonomy): domain Bacteria; kingdom Bacillati; phylum Actinomycetota; class Actinomycetes; order Kitasatosporales; family Streptomycetaceae; genus Streptomyces; species Streptomyces sp. NPDC051364. Next base: position 47,629 of record NZ_JBFBAH010000008.1, read on the forward strand.
ACGATGCCTTCGCCGGAGGAGCCGCCCCAGAACACCAGCTCGTCGAGGTACGCCCAGTGCGTCAGCGCGTAGTGGTCGGCGGTCGCGGAGCCCTGGGAGGGGTTCTGGGCGGTGGGCCCGAAGGACACGAGGGAGGAGATCCGCGCCTGGCCACTGCGGGCGCCCGCGTTCGGCGGCACCGGGGTGAAGCGGGGCGCGAGCGGCACGGTCGCGGTGTTGTAAGCGAGGTCCGGGTCGGACTCGGGGGTCCACTGCTTCAGCGAGCGCCAGGTGATGCCCGGGCCGGGGGAGCCCTGGGGGAGCGAGTCGGGGAACCAGTACGAGGCGTACGGGGCCAGGTCGGCCGGGGACGGGGTGGCGCCGGACCGAGTTCCCGGAGCGGTTGCTGCGGCCTGGGCTCTCGTGGTCGCGCCGGTGGCGCCGAGCAGCGCGGCGGCACCCGCCCCGGCTCCGGCGGCGAGCACCCCGCGCCGGGTCGGCGGCGCCGTACGGGCCGAATGCATCGGAGGTGCCGGAGGTGCCGTACGGAGGGAACGGGCGGTGCGAGGGTCGGCGCCGTTGCCGGTCTCGGACATGCGGGGCTCCTCGGTGACGGGTGACGGGTGACGGGTGACGTGGTGATCGTCAGGTGACGTCGGGCACGCGCAGCACCTCGGTGATGCCGCGCGCGGCCAGATGGGCGGGGTCCTCGGCGAGCTCCGCCAGGACCACCGCAGGGCGGACCCCCTGGGCCGTCAGCGCGGCCCAGGCCTCGAAGAACGCCCCGCCCGGGGCGCACACCGACCGCCTCGGCGCGGCCTCCGCCCCGCCGACGTCCACGGCCAGCGCGGTGGACCGGACGGCCGGGCGGTGCTCCCGGCCCCGCCACTGCGCGGCGATCCGGGCGACGGCGGCGCCGGCCGGCTTGGCCTTGCGGTCGTTGGTGAGCAGGCCGAGCCCGTACTCCAGTTCCGGGAAGTCCGCGAGCTCCCGGGACACGTCGTGCGAGCACCACCAGGTCACGCCCCACAGGTCCGGGCAGTCCAGCACGTTCGCCACGGTCGCCTCGGTGAAGGCGGCCGCGTGCTCCGCCGGGATCAGCGGCGCGGGCGCCCCGACCTCCTGGAGCCACACCGGCCGGTGCGGATCGAGCGCCCAGGCCTTCGACAGCTCGACCAGGTACGCGGCGTGGTGCTCGGTCGCCGTCCCGGTCCGGCCATGGCGCTGCGCGGTGCCGTTGAACACCCACGAGTGCACGGCCGTGGCCGCGCCCAGCCGGGCCGCCTGCGCGACCGTGAAGGGGTGCCCGTCCTGGTACCAGGCGGCGTCGTACTCGGCGTGCAGGTGGAAGCGGCCCGGGGCGCCCTTCTCGCAGGCCGCGAGCATCCGCTCCAGCCAGCGGCCCGCCTGCTCGCGGGTGATCCGGTCCGGGTCCGGGTGCGGGGCGTCGGAGAACTGGTTGATCTCGTTGCCGACCGTCATGCCGAGGAAATTGGGCCGGTCGGCGAGGGCGGCGGCCAGCGTGCGCAGGTACTCCTCCTGCCCGGTGACGACGTCCGGGTCGGTGAAGATGTTCCGCCGGTGCCAGGTCCCGGTCCACGCGGGCAGGAAGTCGAAGCTCGACAAGTGCCCTTGCAGACCGTCCACGCTGACGTCGAGCCCGCGCTCGGCGGCCGCGTCGGCGAGCGCGACGAGCTGTTCGACGGCGCGCGGCCGGATGAGCGTCCGGTTCGGCTGGAACACCGGCCACAGCGGGAAGACCCGTACGTGGTCCAGGCCGAGCGCGGCGACCGAGTCGAGGTCGGCCCTGACCTCGTCGAGGTCGAAATCGAGCCAGTGGTGGAACCAGCCGCGGGCCGGGGTGTAGTTGGCGCCGAAACGGAGCGGACGAGGGGCGGATTCGTCGTACACAAGGCGTCCTGGAGTTCTCGGAAATGCGCCGGGTGACGCACAACCTGCCGGGTGTCACGGGGTAAGTCAACAGCGCCTCCGGAACGGGAACTTATGCGCTTCAGTCCCGTTGACAGAAGGGCTCCGGCCCTCCCAAGCTGATCGAGCTAATGCGGTTTAGTCCTGCCACGGGAAAGCGTGCGGAAATGGACAGCGGCATTTCGGTCACCGAGGTCGCCACCCCGGCCCTCTTTACCGGTTCTGCGCAAAGCCCGGCGCAGGTGGTCCGCGTGCGGATCCGCAGGGAGCGTCCGGCCGGCCCGCTGTACGTCACCGTGCACGGCCCCGGAGTCGGCACCCCGCACCCGCGCATCCTGCGCGCCGACACCGCCGACGCGTGGGACACCGCCGGTGCCGGGACCGGCGCGGCGGTGGAGTCCACCGTCGAGGTCGCCGTCCGCACGGGCGGCGCCGCGCCCGGGGCCGTACTGCCCGTCACCGCCCGCGTCGCCACCCCCGACGGGCGGCCGCTCGCCGAGCTGCCGTTCGGCCTGGCCGTCGCCGAGCCGGGCTGGACTGTCCGGCTCGTCCCGCACTTTCACTACGACCCCCTGTGGTGGAACACCCAGGCCGCGTACACCACCCTGTGGGACGCCCCGCTGCGGCCCGGCGAGCCCGAGCGCGGCTGGGAGTACACCGGCGTCCCCGCCTTCACCCTGATCCCGCTCCACCTGCAACAGGCGCGCGAGGACCCCGCGTACCGCTTCGTGCTCTCCGAAGTCGACTACCTCAAGCCGTACTGGGACAGCCGTCCCGAGGACCGCGCCGAGCTGCGCGCCCTGATCGCCGGGGGCCGCGTCGAGATCGTCGGCGGCACGTACAACGAGCCCTCCACCAACCTCACCTCCGCCGAGAGCACCATCCGCAGCGCCGTCCACGGACTCGCCCTGCACCGCGGCACCCTCGGCGCCGACCCGCGCACCGCCTGGCAGCTCGACGTGTTCGGCCACGACCCCTCCTTCCCCTCCCTGATGGCCGGCGCCGGGCTCGACTCCGCCGTCCTCGCCCGCGGCCCGCACCACCACTGGGGCCCGATGCAGGACACCTGGGGCGACACGCTCCGGGCCCCGTCCGCGATGCAGCTGCCCGCCGAGTACGAGTGGATCGCGCCCGACGGCCGGGGGCTGCTGCTGCACTACCTGCCCGCGCACTACTCGGCCGGCTGGCCCTCCCACCAGGCCCCGGACGCCGAGGCCGCCGCCGGGCAGCTGCTCGAGCTGTACGAACTGCTCCGGACCGGCGCCGCGACGCGGAACGTCCTGATCCCGATGGGCACCGACTTCTCCTGGCCGCACCGCTGGGGCCTGGACGTTCAGCACGCCTGGAACCGCCGCTACTGCTGGCCGCGCATGGAGCACTCCGGCCCGCGCGCCCACTTCGAGGCCGTCCGCGCCGAACTGGCCGCCCGCGGGGAGCGGCCGCTGCCGGTGACCCGGGAGATGGGCCCGGTGTACACCGGCAAGGACGTCAGCTACGCCGATGTGAAACAGGCCCACCGGGCTGCCGAGAACCTGCTCGAACAGGCCGAGACCTTCGCCGCGCTGGCCTGCGCGGAAGGGCTGCTGGACTACCCGGAGCAGACCCTCGCCAAGGCCTGGCGGCACCTGCTGCACGCCGCGCACCACGACGCGGCCACCGGGACCTTCTCCGACCAGGTGTACCTGGACCTGCTCCCGGCCTGGCGGGAGGCCCACGAACTGGCCGCCTCCGTACGGGAGGAGGCGCTGCGCGCGCTGACCCGGGCGGCCGACACCCGCGGGCCGGGCGCCCTCGCCGTGACCGTCCACAACCCGGTGTCCTGGACGCGGACCGACCTGGTCCGTACGACCGTGGACCTCGCGGAACTGGGCCTGGGCGCGGGCGTGGAGGAGGCCCGGTGCATCACGGTCCTGGACGCCGAGGGGCGCGGCGCGGCCGTCCACCTCGAAGCCGTGGCCGGCGGCCGGGCGGAGCTGGCCTTCCTGGCCGTCGACGTGCCGCCGCTGGGGCACCGCACCTGGTGGCTCGCCGCCGCCCCGTCGCCGGTCTCCGGCGGCTGGGAGCCGGCGGCAGGCCTGGCCGTCGAGAACGCGTACTTCCGGGCGGAAGCCGATCCCACGCGGGGCGGCGGCCTCGCCCGGCTGCTGGACCGGCGTACGGGGGACGAGCTGCTGACGCCGGGTGAGGTGGACGAGCTGGTCGTGCAGGAGGAGTACGACCGGCACCCGTTCTTCGGGGAGGGCCCCTGGCATCTGCTGCCCAAGGGGCCCGGCACCGGCTCGGGCAGCGCGCCCGCCGACTCCTGCCGCGTGGAGCGGGGGCCGCTGGGGGCGCGGATCGTGGCCTCCGGGCGCACCGGCCCGGTCCGCTGGACCCGGACCACGACCCTGTGGGAGGGCCTCGACCGGGTCGAACTGACCACCACCGTGCATGAGTTCAGCGGCTCCGACCGGCTGCTGCGGCTGCGCATCCCGGCCGACGTGCCGGGGGCGCTGCCCGTCGCGGAGACGGCGGCCGCGGTGGTGGGGCGCGGGTTCGCGTTCCCCGAGGCGGATGCGGGGGCCGACCACACGCGGGCTCCGTGGACCCTGGACAGCCCGTGCCTGAACTGGTTCGGGCTCTCGGCGCCGCTGGTGGTGGGCGGGGCCCGGGGCGGGGGTCCGGGCCGGGCGGTGGGAGCCGGCGAGATCGTGCTCCCGGACGCGGGAACCCCTGACGGCCTGCGGGAGTTGGTCGTCGCGCTCGCCCGGTACGGGGTCACCGCCACCCCGACCCGGCCGGGCGGCCCGCGCTGGGGCGACCTGGCCGCGGACAGCAGCCTCCCGGACTTCCGGATCGCACTCGGCGGCCCCGAGCGGAACACCTTCACGGCAGCGGTGCTGGCGGCGGCCGATCCCGCGTACGAGAAGGCCGTACGAGAACACGCGCAGGTCTGGGTACCGGCTCGGGCCGGGCTCCGCGCGCTCTGGAGCCCCGGCTGCGACCTGACCGGCATCCGGGACCTGCCGGTCCTGGTGCTCGCCGGGCCGGCGGGGGAGGCTGCATCGGCCGTCGCCGCGTCGGGCAGGCTCGAGGCCGTGGACCCGCCGGCCGGGGCGGCCGCGCCCGAAGCCCCGTACCCCGGCCCGCCCGAAGCCCCGTACGCCGGCCGGACCGTCGGGATCCTGGTCAAGAGGACGCCCGGCTTCGCCGTGGACACCGAGGGCCGGCTGCACGGCAGCCTGATGCGCTCCTGCACCGGCCGGCCCGCCGGGGAGTTGATGGACCCGCCGCGGCGCACGGCCCCGGACGGCAGCTCCTTCCAGCTCCAGCACTGGACCCACGTCTTCGAGCACGCGCTGGTCGCGGGATGCGGAGACTGGCGGGAGACCGATCTGGTCCGCCGGGGCCGGGAGTTCAACAAGCCGCTGACCGCCGTCACCGCCGCGCCGGACGCCGGCCCGCAGCCGCCCGCCCGTTCACTGCTCGGCGTCGAACCCGCCGACCGGGCCCTGATCGAGGCGGTCAAGCGCGCGGCCGGCGGCTCGGGCGCTCTGGCGGTCCGGCTGCACGAGACCCATGGCCGCCCGGCGCAGGTCCGGCTGCACTGGCCCGCGGCCCCCGCCGCCGAGGCGGATCTACTGGACCGCCCCCTCGGCCCGTTCCCCGGCGGGATCGGCGGCGCGGGGACGGCGACCGTGCTGCTGCCGGCCGCGTCGGGCATGCCGCTGCGGCAGGGCGAACGCGAGCCGTACCAGCCGGTGTTCAGCCGGTACTGGCTCCACAACACGGGAACGGCGCCCCTGGGCGACGCGCCGTACGCGGTGACGTGCACGGGCGTCCCGGCCGACGCCGCGGTGACGGTCGCGGCGCACGGCGAAGGCGCCGGAGGCCCGGTCGGGCTGGAGGTCCGGGCCCCCGAGGGCTGGCAGGCCTCCTGGACCCGGCGCACGGTCGAACTGCCGCCCGGCGGCTACGAGCGGCTCCCGCTGGCGGTGACCCCCGCGGCCGGTGCCCGGCCCGGTACCCACCTGGTCCGCATCCTCGCGAGCACTCCGGCGGGGGAGTTCGAGGACGTCCTCGCCGTCGATGTGCCCGGCGACCCGGACGCCCCTCCCGTGCTGTGGGTGGAGGCGCCCGATCCCGAGGTGGAGGTGGCCCCCGGCGGGCGGGCCCTCGTACGGGCCCGGATCGGCAGCACCGGGATCCGGAGCCCGCTGACGGGCCGGGCGTATGCCGTCTCCCCGTACGGGACCTGGCAGTTCACCGGCCCCGCCGGACAGCCCGTGCACGTACCGGCGGACCACCCGGCGGAGGTGGAGTTCGAGCTCCGGCCGCCGCCGGGAGCCGTGCCGGGCACGTACTGGATGCTGGTCAAGGCGGCCTGCCAGGGCAGGATCGCGTACGGTCCCGCCATCGCCGTCCGCGTATCCGGCGTGCCCGACGTACCCCAGGGATGAAGAAGAGGCAGGCAGGCCATGGCCCGCAGACCCACCATCAAGGACATCGCCCGCCGGGCCGGGGTGTCCGAGAGCGCCGTGTCCTTCGCGCTCAACGACCGGCCCGGCGTGTCCCGGGACACCCGCGCCCGGATCCGCCGGGTCGCAGAGGAACTCGGCTGGCAGCCCAACAGCGCCGCCCGCGCCCTGTCCGGCGAACGCTCCGGCGCGGTCGGACTGGTGCTCGCCCGGCCCGCGCAGACCCTCGGCGTCGAGTCCTTCTTCCTCCAACTGGTCTCCGGCATCCAGGAGGTGCTGTCCGCGGGCCGGGTCGCCCTGCTCTTCCAGGTCGTGGACGGCATCGACGCCGAATGCGCCGTCTACCGCCGCTGGTGGGCCGAACGGCGCGTGGACGGGGTCCTCGTCGTCGACCCGCGTACGGACGACCCGCGCCCGGAGCTCCTCGCACAGCTCGGCCTCCCGGCGGTCATGATCGGCGCAGCGGGCGGGACCGGCCCCCTGTCGTCGGTCCGGGCCGACGGAAGCGGAACCGGCCCGTTGTCCTCCGTCCGGGCCGACGACGCCCGGGCCATGGCCCAGGTCCTGGACCACCTGTACGGGCTGGGCCACCGCCGGATCACCCACATCGCCGGGCTGCCCGGCCTCGCCCACACCGCCCGCCGGATCGCCTCGCTGCGCACCGAGGCCGAGGCGCGCGGGCTCGGCCCGGAGCACGTGCGCTCGGTGGTCACCGACTACTCCGACGCCGAGGGGGCGGCCGCCACCCGCCGGGTCCTCGCCGAGCCCGAACCGCCGACCGCGCTCGTCTACGACAACGACGTGATGGCGGTGGCCGGCATCGCCGTCGCCGCCGAGCTGGACATCGCGGTCCCCGGCCGGATCTCCATGGTCGCCTGGGACGACTCCGCGCTGTGCCGGGTCACCCACCCCCGGCTCACCGCCCTCGTACGCGACACCGCCGGCTTCGGCCGGCTCGCCGCCGAGGAGCTCCTCGCCGTGCTCGCCGGGAGCCCGCCGCGGGCCCGCGAGAGCGAGCAGCCCCGGCTGGAGCCCCGGGAGAGTACGGCCCCGCCGCCGACCGCATACTGAATCCGACCCCTTCCTGGAGCCGCTGCCGTGACGAGTCCCCACCCCGCCTTCCCCGCACCGCGGGCCATCGCCTCGGCCACCGGCCTGACGGTCGCGATCGACATCGGCGGTACGAAGATCGCCGGCGCCCTGGTGCACCCCGACGGCACCATGACGGCCACCACCCGCCGCCCGACCCCGCGGGGCGCGGACGGCGACGCGGTCTTCGCCGCCGTCACCGAGGTCGTCGCCGACCTCGCGGCCTCCCCGCTCTGGCCCTCGGCGGTCCGCTGCGGGATCGGCAGCGCGGGCCCCGTGGACGCCTCCCGCGGCACGGTGAGCCCTGTCAACATCGGGGCGTGGCGGGAGTTCCCGGTCCAGGCCCGGATCGAGGCCGAACTGGCCAGGCACGGCGCGGTCCTCCCCACCGTGCTCGCCGGCGACGGGCCGGCGATGACCGCCGCCGAGCACTGGCTGGGCGCGGCCCGGGGGCACGCGAACGCCCTGTGCATGGTGGTCTCCACCGGGGTGGGCGGCGGGCTGATCCTGAACAACCAGCTCCACCCCGGCCCCACGGGCAACGCGGGCCACATCGGCCACATCAGCGTGGCCTTCGACGGTGAGCAGTGCGTCTGTGGAGGCCACGGCTGCGTGGAGTCCATCGCCTCGGGCACCGCCATCGCCCGGTGGGCCAAGGCCCAGGGCTGGGCCCCGGCGAGCCCGGACGGGGACGCCACCGCAGCGGGTGTGGCCGTGGCCGCCGAGGCCGGGGACCCTGTCGCCGTGGCCGCCTTCGACCGGGCGGGCCGCGCCCTGGCCGCCGCCATCGCGGCCACCGCGACCCTCGTCGAAACGGACATCGCGGTCATCGGCGGGGGCGTCGCCACCTCGGGCGACACCCTGTTCGCGCCGATCCGCGCACACCTGGCGGACTACGCCACGCTCTCGTTCGTGAGGGGCCTGCAGGTGGTCCCGGCGGCCCTGGGCACCCACGCGGGACTGATCGGCGCGGCTGCGGCGGCGCTGATGCTGCTGCCCGCCGCGTGAGCGCTGCGTGAGCGTCCTTACGGCTCGCCTTCCTACGGCTTGACCGAGCGGTAGTACCGCTGGGCCCCTTCGTGCAGGTCCAGCGGGTCCGTGTAGATCGCGGTGCGCAGGTCCACCAGCTGCGCCGCGTGCACCTCGTGCCCGATCCGGTCGCGGCTGAGGATCACCGTCCGAGTGAACTGCTCGGTCAGCTCCGGGTCCTTCTCCTCGGTGGTGACCAGCAGGTTCGGTACGGCCAGGGTCGCCACCGCCGAGGTGTTCCGGGCCCGGGTGTACGCGTCCTGGGGCATCACCGCCGCCCGGTAGTACCGCGCCGGGCTCCCGCTCGCCTGGAGGGCTTCCACCAGGTCGCCGAGCTGCACGAGCCGGATCTCGAACCGGTCCGACAGCTCGCGCACAGCGTTCGTCGGCAGGCCGCCGGACCAGAAGAACGCGTCGATCCGACCGGCCTCCAGCTCCGCCGGCATGGTGTCGATGCCGATGGACACCGGGGTGATGTCGCGCGCCGGGTCCAGCTTGGCCGCCGTCAGCAGCCGCTCCGAGATCAGCCGCACCCCGGAACCCTGCTGGCCGATCGCGACCCGCTTGCCCTTCAGGTCCCGCGCCGACTGCACCGGCGAGCCCGCCGGCACCACCAGCTGCACGTAGTCGTCGTACAGCCGCGCGACGCCGCGCAGCCGGTCCGCGCCCGGCTTCCCGTCGGCCCGGTACTTGGAGACCGCGTCGGCGGTGGCGATGGTGAAGTCGGCCTCCCCGGAAGCCAGCCGCTGGAGGTTCTCCTGCGAGCCCTGGCTGGTCTCCAGCTTCACCTTCATTTCGGGCATGTCCCGGGCGAGTGCCTGCTCCAGCAGCTGGCCGTAGCGGTGGTAGACGCCGGTGCGGACGCCCGTGCTGAAGCTCAGCCCGCCCTTCAGCTCCGGCTCGCCGAAGGGCTTCAGCCACCATGCGAGCAGCGCCAGCACCCCGAGTACGGCCACCAGCCCCCACAGGGCGGTGCGCCTGCGGATGCGGGGCGGTACGTGAGCCATGGCCGCGATCCTGCCACCGACCCGCCGCGCTGTCACGGGCGGCCCGGTCCCGGGCCCCCGGAGCCGGGGGCCGGTGCGGCCCCGGAGGCGAACCTGGTCCGCGCGACGCCGCGCAGCCGGTCCCCCGCCGCGACGCCGCCGCCTTCACCCCGTACGAACTGGCGGCCCTGCTGCGCGACAACGCCGGCCACCCGTGGAAGCCCCCGGCGGGCGGGCCCACCGCCGGGCTCGCCCACGACGTGGTCCACGGCCTCGACATCACCGTCGCCCTCGGCCACCCGCGCCGCGTCCCCGAGGACCGGCTGCGCCCCCTGCTCTCCGCGATCACGCCACGCGGCCTGAGGTTCTTCGGAGCCGACCTGACCGGCATCCGGCTGTGCGCCGACGACCTCGACTGGTCCCACGGCAGCGGAACCCCCGTACACGGGGCCGCCCAGGACCTGCTGCTCGTCCTCTTCGGGCGCCGCCTGCCCGCGGGCCGGCTGCACGGGGGGCCGGAGGGCTTCCGGGTACCGCCTACCCTTGTTGCATGACCAGCAGCAGCGACCGGAGCACGGCAGTGGACGTCAAGGGAACATACGAGGTGCGCACCTACGGGTGCCAGATGAACGTGCACGACTCCGAGCGACTGTCCGGTCTGCTGGAGGGCGCGGGCTACACGCGCGCGCCCGAGGGCTCCGACGGCGACGCCGACGTCGTGGTGTTCAACACCTGCGCCGTCCGCGAGAACGCCGACAACAAGCTGTACGGCAACCTCGGCCGGCTCGCCCCGATGAAGACCAAGCGCCCCGGCATGCAGATCGCCGTCGGCGGCTGCCTCGCGCAGAAGGACCGCGACACGATCGTCAAGCGGGCCCCCTGGGTCGACGTGGTCTTCGGTACGCACAACATCGGCAAGCTGCCCGTCCTGCTGGAGCGCGCGCGCATCCAGGAGGAGGCGCAGGTCGAGATCGCCGAGTCGCTGGAGGCCTTCCCCTCCACGCTGCCGACCCGCCGCGAGTCCGCGTACGCAGCCTGGGTCTCGATCTCCGTCGGCTGCAACAACACCTGCACCTTCTGCATCGTCCCGGCGCTGCGCGGCAAGGAGGAGGACCGCCGGCCCGGCGACATCCTCGCCGAGGTGGAGGCCCTGGTCGCCGAGGGCGTCTCCGAGATCACCCTGCTCGGCCAGAACGTCAACGCGTACGGCTCCGACCTGGGCGACCGCGAGGCGTTCTCGAAGCTGCTGCGTGCCTGCGGGCAGATCGAGGGCCTGGAGCGGGTCCGGTTCACCTCGCCGCACCCGCGGGACTTCACGGACGACGTGATCGCGGCGATGGCCGAGACGCCGAACGTGATGCCGCAGCTGCACATGCCGATGCAGTCCGGCTCGGACACGATCCTGAAGGCGATGCGCCGCTCGTACCGGCAGGAGCGCTTCCTCGGCATCATCGAGAAGGTCCGCGTCGCGATCCCGCACGCGGCGATCTCCACCGACATCATCGTGGGCTTCCCCGGCGAGACCGAGGAGGACTTCGAGCAGACGATGCACGCGGTGCGCGAGGCGCGCTTCGCGAACGCGTTCACCTTCCAGTACTCCAAGCGCCCCGGGACCCCGGCGGCCGACATGGAGGGGCAGATCCCGAAGGAGGTCGTCCAGGAGCGCTACATGCGGCTGGTCGCCCTGCAGGAGGAGATCTCCTGGGAGGAGAACAAGAAGCAGGTCGGCCGCACGCTGGAGGTCATGGTCGCGGAGGGCGAGGGCCGCAAGGACGGTGCGACGCACCGCCTGTCCGGGCGGGCCCCCGACAACCGCCTGGTGCACTTCACGAAGCCGGAGGCGGAGGTCCGTCCCGGTGACGTGGTGACCGTCGACATCACGTACGCGGCTCCGCACCACCTCCTGGCGGAGGGCCCGACGGAGTCGGTGCGCCGTACGCGGGCGGGGGACGCCTGGGAGAAGCGCAATGCGGCGCCGGCGCAGCCCCAGGGCGTCATGCTGGGCATCCCCACCCTGGGCATCCCGGCCCCCCTCCCGGTGGCCACCTCGGGCTGCGCCCTGCCGACTTCTTCCTGACCGCGTCCGGCCCCGCGGGTCCGGACGCGAGGCCGGCCCTGCGAGAGCGGGGTGGCCCGGCGGGGCCTCAGTGCGGGCCGCGCGGGGCTAGGCTGCGGATCATGCTCGTTGCCGCCGCCGTCTGCCCCGCCCCGCCGCTCCTCGTGCCCGAGGTCGCCGCGGGGGCCGCCGCCGAACTCGGCGACGCCCGTACCGCCTGCTCCGACGCGCTCGCGGTGCTCGCCGCCTCCCGCCCCGACCTGCTGGTCGTTGTCGGAGCCGCCGACCAGGACCACCGCGGCCCCTACCCGCAGGGCGCCCGCGGCGGCTTCCGCGGATTCGGGGTCGAGGCCGACGTACAACTCGGGGACGGGGAGGAGGGGCCGCGCCTGCTGCCTCCGTCCCTCGCCGTCGGCGCCTGGCTGCTCGGCCGCGCCGGCTGGGGCTCCGCGCCCGTGGAGGGCCTCGGGGTCGGGGAACCGCTCGAGACCGCCCGGTGCCTGGAGGCCGGCCGGGACCTCGCCGCGCGCGAAGAGCGCGTCGCGCTCCTCGTCATGGGCGACGGCAGCGCCTGCCGCACCCTGAAGGCCCCCGGTTACCTCGACGACCGCGCCGCCGCCTTCGACGCCGCCGCGGCCCGCGCCCTCGCCGCCGCCGACGTGGCCGCGCTCGCCGCCCTCGACACCGAGCTCGCGTACGAGCTCAAGGCCGCCGGCCGGGCCCCTTGGCAGGTGCTGGCCGGCGCCGCCGAGGGCGCGGGCCTCGACGGGCGGCTGCTGTACGAGGACGCCCCGTACGGGGTCGGCTACTTCGTCGCCGCCTGGTCCTGACCGGCAGGAACGAGAAAGGGCGCGGGTTCCGTCGAACCCGCGCCCCTTCCTTGCGGGACCGCGTCAGGAAGCCGCCGCCGGCGGTGTCGGCCCGCCGGGGGCGTCCTTGTGCGCGATCTTGCCCAGGGCGTCCTTCGCCTTGCTCGTGCCGGTCTCGATCTTGCCGTGGTACTTGCCCTTGGTCTTGGAGTCCACGGCCTGCGCCATCTTGTCGAGGTTCTGGCCGATCCTGCCCTCGTGCTGCTGTGCGAGGTCGCCGACCTTGTCCTTCGCCGGAGCGAGCTTGGCCTTCAGAGTGTCCAGCAGGCCCATGGGTCACCTTCCAGTGGCGGTGGCTACGTACGGGCGCTCTCGCCGGCCTCGCTGTCCGCGGCGGCCTCCGCCGACTGCTGCTTCGGGATCTCCACGGCTTCCGCCGCAGGAGCCTCCGTCGCGGCCGGCTCGGCCTCGGTCTCGCCGACCGCAGCCTCGGACTCCGTCGTCACGTCCCCGGACGCGACCTCTGCGGTCGCATCTTGGCCCTTACGACGAAAAAGCCGATCAAAAACGCCCATGTCTACTCCTGTAACGGTACTCGTGCGGGTGAAGTTCCGCCTTGTGCGGCCCGGCCTCCGCCGGGCGTACGCCCGGCGGAACCTCGCCAGGGCAACGACCCCGCCGACAGCGCGTCACGTAACTCGATCGGGTACATGGCAGTGCCTTGACCGGGGGCTGCGAGACTGGGGCGGTGAGGAATGCAGCCCCCGCCCCGCGGGTCATCGCCGTCGTCGGTCCCACCGCGGCCGGAAAGTCCGATCTGGGCGTAGCCCTGGCCCGCCGTTTCGACGGCGAAGTCGTCAACGCCGACTCCATGCAGCTGTATCGGGGGATGGACATCGGCACCGCCAAGCTGACGACGGAGGAGCGCGGCGGCGTCCCGCACCACCTCCTCGACATCTGGGACGTCACGGAGACCGCGAGCGTCGCCGAGTACCAGCGCCTGGCCCGCGCGGAGATCGACAAGCTGCTCGCCCAGGGCCGTACGCCGGTCCTCGTCGGCGGATCGGGCCTGTACGTCCGCGGCGCCCTCGACGCCATGGAGTTCCCCGGCACCGACCCGGAGGTCCGGGCCCGTCTGGAGGCGGAGGCCGTGCTGCGCGGCCCCGGCGCCCTGCACGCCCGCCTCGCCGCCGCCGACCCGGCCGCCGCCCAGGCGATCCTGCCCAGCAACGGGCGCCGCATCGTCCGCGCCCTGGAGGTCATCGAGATCACCGGGAAGCCGTTCACCGCCAACCTGCCCGGCCACGAGTCGGTCTACGACACCGTGCAGATCGGCGTCGACGTGGCCCGGCCGGAGCTCGACGAGCGGATCGCGCTGCGCGTGGACCGGATGTGGGAGGCCGGGCTCGTGGACGAGGTGCGCGCGCTGGAGGCCCGGGGCCTGCGCGACGGAGTCACCGCTTCCAGGGCGCTCGGCTACCAGCAGGTGCTGACCGCCCTCGCCGGCGAGTGCACCGAGGACGAGGCCCGGGCCGAGACCGCCCGCGCCACCAAGCGGTTCGCCCGGCGGCAGGACTCCTGGTTCCGCCGGGACCCCCGCGTGCACTGGCTCAGCGGCGCCGTCGCCGACCGGGGGGAACTCGTCGGACTCGCGCAGTCGTTGGTCGAACGAGCGGTTACAGCCTGATCACGTGATGGCATCGGGACGCCCCGCGCGCCCGTTCGGGGCCCTGAGCCGTGCCATCATCAAATTCCGCAGGTGCGGTCACCAGCGGTGAACGACGGCGTGCGAAGTCCGAGTGGGGAGGGCGTGTGGCAATGGAGGCCGGCCCTCGCGACACTGGGCAGGACGGGACGAGACGGGAAGCGGACCCGACGCTTCTCGGGCACCTCCCAGCAGCAGCTGGGGAGCCTCCCGTGCCCGACGGCCTCGGGCTGCCCGCAGACCCGGCACGGCTGACCCCCGACGGCCCGGACGCACCGGACACCGCCGAGGCGGAGGCCGCCGCCGGTCCCGAGTTCGAGGTCGAGCTGCGCCCGCAGCGCCGACTGCGCATCTGGCAGATCGCCCCCATCGTGATGCTGGCCGCGGCCGGCTCCCTGATGTTCGCCTTCCCGCTCGCCTTCGAGTTCGGCGACGGGGGAGCCGTGGTCGCCATGCTCGGCTTCCTCATCAGCTCCTGCGCCGGCGGCTGGGGCATGATGGCCGCGCGCCGCGTGGGCTACACCTGGCCCGGGCTCCCGCCCCGGGGCAGCGGCCGCCGCCCCGACTGGCGCATGGCCGGGCTGTACGCCCTGGTCGCGCTGGCACTCGTGGCACTGGCCGTGTACCGGGTCGCGCGGCTCCGGTAGCACCTGTCCGAAAGACAGGCCCTGGACGCCGCCGACCTGCCCGAAGGCCCCGCTCGGTACCATGGGCGGGTGACGCAGACGAGCCTCTCCTTCCTCAAGGGCCACGGCACCGAGAACGACTTCGTGATCGTCCCGGACCCGGACAACGCCGTCGAGCTGTCCGCGACCGCCGTCGCGAAGCTCTGCGACCGGCGCGCCGGGATCGGCGCGGACGGCGTGCTGCACGTCGTCCGGTCCGCCGCGCACCCCGAGGCGGCGCACCTGGCCGACGAGGCCGAGTGGTTCATGGACTACCGGAACAGCGACGGCTCCGTCGCCGAGATGTGCGGCAACGGCGTCCGCGTCTTCGCCCGCTACCTCCATTACGCCGGCCACGTCGAGCCCGGCGACCTCGCCGTCGCCACCCGCGGCGGCGTCAAGCGGGTGCACCTCGACAAGAGCGGCGACGTGACGGTCTCCATGGGCCGCGCCGTCCTCCCCGAGGAGCAGGTCACCGTGACGGTCGGCGAGCGCGCCTGGCCCGCCCGCAACGTCAACATGGGCAACCCGCACGCCGTCGCGTTCGTTGACAGCCTGGACCACGCCGGAAGGCTGCTCGACCCGCCTCCGTTCAGCCCCGCCGAGGTCTACCCGACGGGTGTCAACGTGGAGTTCGTCGTCGACCGCGGCCCCCGGCACGTCGCCATGCGCGTCCACGAGCGCGGCTCCGGCGAGACCCGCTCCTGCGGCACCGGCGCCTGCGCCGTCGCCGTGGCCGCCATCCGCCGCGACGGCGCCGACCCGGCCGTCACCGGCGAGCCCGTCACGTACACCGTCGACCTCCCCGGCGGCACCCTCCTCATCACCGAACACCCCGACGGGCAGGTCGACATGACCGGACCGGCCGTGATCGTGGCCGCGGGCGAGTTCGACGCGGCCTGGCTCACCGAAACGGCTTTCGGCTGAAGCTTCCCTCTAATGGGTGATCCGTTTCACGCTGAGCGAGAGGCGGACTGCGCCACGTGGTGGGGTCGGTAGCATCAGGCACCGGCCCTGAGGGCTCACCCCATGCCCACCACCGCCGGTCGAAGCCGCCGGAGGTGCCCATGAGTGCAGAGGCCACGAACCCCGAAGCACGACCCGAAGCGCGCCCCGAACTCCGCAGACGAGGCCGGACCCGCCTTGACCTGCGACGACTTGGGCGCGCTGCCCTTCTCGGGCCCACGTCCCGAGACCGGCTCCCCGATGCCATCGGCCACGTCGCCGAGGCGCACCGCGCCCACCACCCGGACGCGGACCTGTCCATCCTGCGCCGCGCATACGTGCTTGCGGAGTCCTCGCACCGCGGCCAGATGCGGAAAAGCGGTGAGCCGTACATCACACACCCGCTCGCCGTCACCCTGATCCTCGCCGAACTCGGCGCCGAGACCACCACCTTGACGGCCTCTCTGCTCCACGACACCGTCGAGGACACCGAGGTGACCCTCGATCAGGTCCGCGCCGAATTCGGCGACGAGGTCTGCTTCATCGTCGACGGCGTCACCAAGGTGGAGAAGATCGACTACGGGGCGGCCGCCGAACCCGAGACCTTCCGCAAGATGCTCGTCGCCACCGGCAACGACGTCCGCGTCATGTCCATCAAACTCGCCGACCGGCTGCACAACATGCGCACCCTCGGCGTGATGCGCCCCGAGAAACAGGCGCGCATCGCCAAGGTCACCCGCGACGTCCTCATCCCGCTCGCCGAACGGCTCGGCGTCCAGGCCCTCAAGACCGAGCTGGAAGACCTCGTCTTCGCGATCCTGCACCCCGAGGAGTACGAGCACACCCGCGCGCTCATCGCGGCCCACGCCGGGGAGCGCGACCCGCTGCCCGCCATCGCCGACTCCGTCAAAGCCGTCCTGCGCGACGCCGGCATCGCCGCCGAGGTACAGGTCCGGCCCCGGCACTTCGTCTCCGTGCACCGGATCGCCCTCAACCGCGGCGAGCTGCGCGGCTCCGACTTCGGCCGCATTCTCGTGCTCGTCGGCGAGAACGCCGACTGCTACGCCGTGCTGGGCGAGCTGCACACCTGCTTCACCCCGGTCGTCTCGGAGTTCAAGGACTTCATCGCCGCCCCGAAGTTCAACCTTTACCAGTCGCTGCACACCGCCGTCGCCACGCCCGAGGGGTACGTCGCCGAAGTCATCGTCCGTACCCGCCAGATGCACCTGGTCGCCGAGGCCGGCGTGGTCGCCCTCGGCAATCCGTACGCCCACGCCGCGGCGGAGGCCGCCGCACCCGCGGAGGCCGGCTCTCCGGCCGACGCCGCCGACTGCGACGAGGAGCGGGTCGACCCGACCCGGCCCGGCTGGCTGTCGCGCCTCCTCGACTGGCAGCAGTCGGCGCCCGACCCGGACACCTTCTGGAGCGTCCTGCGCGCCGAGCTGGCGCAGGACCGGGAGATCACCGTGTTCCGCGCCGACGGCGGTGCCCCGGGCACGATCAGCCTGCCTGCCGGGGCCAGCTGTATCGACGCCGCCTACGCGCAGTACGGCGAGGCGGCCCACGGCTGTATCGGCGCCCGGGTCAACGGGCGCCTCACCTCCCTGGCCTCCCGGCTGTCCGACGGTGACACCGTCCAGCTGCTGATCGCCCAGGACGCCTCCTCGGGGCCTGCCGCCGACTGGCTGGAGCACGCCAGGACCCCGGCCGCCCGGATCGCCATCAGCAGCTGGCTCCAGGCGCATCCCGACTCGGTGAAACCCGCCACTGCGCCCGCCCGGGCACCGCTGTCCGTGGTCGGCGCCCGGGGCGGCGGCGGCAACGCGGTCGCCGACCTGCCGGACGCCACCGTACGGCTGGCCGGCTGCTGCACGCCGGTGCCGCCGGACGCCGTCGCCGGGTTCGTCGTACGGGGCGGGGCCGTCACCGTCCACCGCATCCACTGCGCGGCGGTGGCTCAGATGCGCTCGCTCGGGCGGACCTCCGTCGCGGTGCACTGGCGGGCCACGGCGGACTGTCGGGTCACCCTGCTCGCCGAATCGTTCGGCCGCCCGCACCTGCTGGCCGACCTGACCGAGGCCATCGCCCGCCAAGGGGTCGAGGTGGTCTCCGCGACCGTGGAACCGCCCGTGGAGCAGCGCGTCCGGCACACGTACACGCTGCAGCTGCCCGACGCGACCGGACTGCCGGCCCTGATGCGGGCGATGCGGGACGTACCGGGCGTCTACGACGTGCGCCGGGCGTAGGCCGCACCGGGGCCGAGCGAGGCCCGGACCCCGGCCGAGCCCGGGCCGGGCCTGGGCCGCGTCGTCGCCGGAAGGTCCCGTTCGGGTGGAACCGTCGCGCGTCGTGCCCGGGTGCGCGGCGGGGGCTGGTAAGCGGTGGGGGATGCAGCTCTCCTCCCCGCGCCTGCGCGCCGCCCTGCTCGCCGCGGCCTCCCTCACCCTCGTCGCCGCCGTGCTGCCCCCGCCGAAGCCGCTGGGCATCGGCGACACGCTGTTCCCGCAGCTCGGGAACCCCGGGTACGACGTCCTCTCGTACGACCTGTCCTTCACGTACAAGGACAACAAGAGCCCGCTCGACGCGGTCACCGTCATCGACGCCCGCGCCCTGGAGCCGCTGGAGCGGATCAACCTGGACTTCACCCACGGAACGGTGGCGTCCGTCGAGGTCAACGGCGAGCCGGCGCACTTCGAGAGCGCCGGGGAGGACCTCGTGCTCACCCCGGCGAGCCCCGTCGCGGCCAACGTGCCGCTGCACATCGCGATCCGGCACACCAGCGATCCGCGCGGTATCGCCGACGGGGGCTGGGTGCCCACCGACGACGGCCTGGCCATGGCCAACCAGGCCGACGCCGCCCACCGGGTCTTCCCGTGCAACGACCACCCGGCGGACAAGGCGTACTTCACCTTCCGGATCACCGCGCCCGCCGGTCTCACCGCCGTCGCCAACGGGGTGCCGAGCGCCCTCCCGGCCCCCCGGGCCGCAGGCTCGACCACCTGGACGTACCGGACCCTGCACCCGATGGCCACCGAACTCGCGCAGGTCTCCATCGGCGACTCCGCCGTGGTGGCGGGCACCGGTCCGCACGGGCTGCCGCTGCGCCACGTGGTCCCCGCCGCGGACCGGCAGCGGCTGGAACCCTGGCTGAAGAAGACCGCCGGGCACGTCCAGTGGATGGAGCAGCACGTCGGCCGCTACCCCTTCGAGAACTACGGCGTACTGATCGCGCGGGCGAAGACCGGCTTCGAGCTGGAGACGCAGACCCTCTCGCTCTTCGAGAACGGCCTGTTCTCGGGAGCGGGCTACCCCGAGTGGTACGTGGAGGCCGTGATGGTCCACGAGCTCGCCCACCAGTGGTTCGGCGACAGCGTCACCCCGCGGACATGGTCCGACCTGTGGCTCAATGAGGGGCACGCCACCTGGTACGAGGCCCTGTACGCGGACGGCCTCGGCAAGTACTCCATGGAGCGGCGCATGCGCGAGGCGTACCAGCGCTCCGACCAGTGGCGGGCGGCCGGCGGGCCCCCGGCCGCACCGAAGCCCGCCGCCCCCGGCGAGAAGATCGGGCTGTTCCGGCCGGTGGTCTACGACGGGGCCGCGCTGGTGCTGTACGCGCTGCGGCAGGAGATCGGCGCGAAGGCCTTCGACGTCCTGGAGCGCCGCTGGGTGGCGGAGCACCAGGACGGGATCGCCGGCACCGACGACTTCGTACGCATGGCCTCGGAGGTGGCCGGACGGGATCTGGAGGCCTTCCTGAAGCCGTGGCTGTACGGGAAGACGACCCCGGCGATGCCCGGGCACCCGGAGTGGGGCAGCCCGAAAAGCGTGTGACCGGCAGGGAACGGGCATGTCACCATCGACAGGGCCGCACGCCGGGGGGAATCTCCCGGCGATGTGACACGTTGGACGTGGCAGTGTGAGAGTTACTGTCAGGCCTGGCCACGGGCCCCATTCGATATCGACGTAAGGATCCAATGACCTCCTCTTCTTCCCCTTCCCAGGACGCGCGGGACGCACAGGACGTGCCTGACTCGCAGAGCTTCACCGAGAGCCTTCGGGCCGACGCCCTGATGGAAGAGGACGTCGCCTGGAGCCACGAGGTCGACGGAGACCGGGACGGCGAGCAGTTCGAGCGCTCCGAGCGTGCGGCGCTGCGCCGTGTGGCCGGCCTCTCCACCGAGCTCGAAGACGTCACCGAGGTCGAGTACCGGCAGCTGCGCCTCGAGCGCGTCGTGCTGGTGGGCGTATGGACCTCCGGCACGGTGCAGGACGCCGAGAACTCCCTCGCGGAGCTCGCCGCCCTCGCCGAGACGGCGGGCGCCCTCGTACTCGACGGTGTGATCCAGCGCCGTGACAAGCCGGACCCGGCCACCTTCATCGGCTCGGGCAAGGCCCGCGAGCTGCGCGACATCGTGCTCGAGAGCGGAGCCGACACCGTCGTCTGCGACGGTGAGCTCAGCCCCGGCCAGCTCATCGCCCTCGAGGACGTCGTCAAGGTCAAGGTCGTCGACCGGACCGCCCTGATCCTCGACATCTTCGCCCAGCACGCCAAGTCCCGAGAGGGCAAGGCGCAGGTCGCACTCGCGCAGATGCAGTACATGCTGCCGCGCCTGCGCGGCTGGGGTGCGTCGCTGTCCCGTCAGATGGGTGGCGGCGGCGGTGGCGGCATGGCCACCCGAGGCCCCGGTGAGACCAAGATCGAGACCGACCGGCGACGGATCCGCGAGAAGATGGCGAAGATGCGCCGGGAGATCGCGGACATGAAGACCGGCCGCGACATCAAGCGGCAGGAACGGCGCCGCAACAAGGTGCCCTCGGTCGCCATCGCCGGCTACACCAACGCCGGCAAGTCCTCGCTGCTCAACCGCCTCACGGGCGCGGGTGTACTGGTGGAGAACGCGCTGTTCGCCACCCTCGACCCGACCGTGCGCCGGGCCGAGACGCCCAGCGGCCGGATCTACACCCTGGCCGACACCGTCGGCTTCGTCCGGCACCTGCCCCACCACCTGGTCGAGGCGTTCCGCTCCACGATGGAGGAGGTCGGCGACTCCGACCTCATCCTGCACATCGTGGACGGCTCGCACCCGGCGCCGGAGGAGCAGCTGGCGGCGGTGCGCGAGGTCATCCGCGACGTCGGCGCGGTCAACGTGCCCGAGATCGTGGTGATCAACAAGGCCGACGCCGCGGATCCGCTCGTACTGCAGCGGCTGCTGCGGATCGAGCGGCACTCCATCGCCGTCTCGGCGCGCACGGGGCAGGGCATCGAGGAGCTCCTCGGGCTCATCGACTCCGAACTGCCGCGGCCCGAGGTCGAGGTGGAGGCCCTGGTGCCGTACACCCGCGGCTCGCTGGTCGCCCGGGCGCACGCCGAGGGCGAGGTGATCTCCGAGGAGCACACCCCGGAGGGCACCCTGCTCAAGGTGCGGGTCCACCAGGAACTGGCGGCGGACCTGGCGCCGTACGTGCCGGCGAAGCGGTAACGCGTACGCGGTATGAACGAACCGAGGGCCCCCTGCGATGCAGGGGGCCCTCGGTCTTGTACCGCGCTGTGAGGCGTTACGCGGGTCGGGCTACTTGAACTTCGGGTGGGGCTACTTGAACTTGGCGCTCACGGCGTCGAAGATCCCCTTGGCCTCCGGGCCCAGCCGGGGTCCGGCCAGCCAGCCCGCCTTGGCGGGGCCGATCGAGGTGTTCGACACCAGCGCCGGCTTGCCGTCACTGCCCGCGGCCACCCAGCCGCCGCCGGAGGAGCCACCGGTCATCGTGCAGCCGATGCGGTACATCACCGGGGCGCTCGCGGCCAGCGACAGCCGGCCCGGCTTGTCCGTGCACTGGAAGGCCTTCTGGCCGTCGAACGGAGCCGCCGCCGGGTAGCCCGTCGCCGTGATGCTCGCGACCTTCGGCACCGCCGGGGCGTTGAACTCCACCGGGAGCGCCGAACCGACCGTCTCCTCCAGGGACTTACCGGTGCTCTTCTCCGGGGTCACGTGCAGCACCGCGAAGTCGTACGGGGCACCCGCACCACCGGTCGGACCGCCGTTCGCGATCCACTGGTCCGAGGTCTGCGCCCAGTCGCTCCACCACACGCCGTACGGGGCCACCTGCTCGCGCGGGGCGCCCTTGAGCTGCGCCGCCGGCTTGCCCGCGTTGTTGTACGACGGGACGAAGGCGATGTTGCGGTACCAGCCGCCGGACTTGCCCGCGTGCACGCAGTGGCCGGCCGTCCAGACCATGTTGGACTTGCCGGGGTGGGCCGGGTCCTTGACCACGGTCGCCGAGCAGACCATGGAGCCCTCGGGGCCGTCGAAGAAGACCTTGCCGGAGACCGGAACGCTCGTGTGGTACGGCGCGTTGGCGGCCTTGGCCTGTACCGGCGCCGGGGTCGGGTCGGTGACGCCCTGGTCCTTGCCGGCGTCCTGGTCGACGGCCGGGGGCTGCGGGGTCTTGTCGGCCTCGCGCATCCGGTCCGGGTCCCACAGGTCCTCGATGATCGGGTTGATGTAGTCGCCCGCCTCGCGGAGCCAGTCCTCCTGCTTCCAGTTCTTCCACGCACCCCCCTTCCACTTCTCCAGGTCGATGCCGTGCTGCTTGAGCTTGTCCTTGAGCTGGTCCGGGATCTTGATCCCGTCGGCTCCGGACGGGAGGCTCGCAGCCACGGTCGGCTTGGCGTCGCCGCCGGCCTCCCCGTCGCCGGGTCCGCAGGCCGCGGCGGTCATGGCGAGTGCCGCCGCGCACAGGATCGCGGTGACCGGTCGGTTCGGTCGCATGTCGTGAATCCCCCTGGTGATTCTGGGCGTGAGACGCGGTGCAGTTGAGGTGCGTGGGGCACGCGAGGTGCGTGCCGCCGAGTGCAGCACCCCACTATGCCGCTGCCGTTGGGGACGGCACAGCCCGGGGCCGCGGTTCCGGTCCTGGAAGGGCGCCTCGAAGTCCGAGCGGGACAAGGATCTTGGGCCCACCCGTGATCCGCCGCCGCCACCGTCGTTGGTACGTACGGGGGATGGGGGAGCAGCGTTCATGTTCGAGGCGCAATCCGGTGGAGCAGTCCGTGCGGGAGGTCCGACAGTCGTGGCTTTGACCGAGCAGGGCGCGGCCGCCGCGCAGGTACCTCAGGCACCTCAGGCGTCTCCGGTATTTCAGGTGCCTTTGGAGGTTCCGCCTGTTCCGCAGGTGCCGCCGCAGGGGAGCCGGGGGACGGGGGCGGCGGGGCCCGGCGGGCCGGCCGCGGCGGAGGGCATCCTGCGCCGGCAGGCGTTGCGGGAGTCCGCCGCCCGGACGTACGCGCGCTCGCTGCCCATCGTTCCGGTGCGCGCCCGGGGGCTGACGATCGAGGGCGCGGACGGGCGGCGCTACCTCGACTGCCTCTCCGGCGCGGGCACCCTCGCGCTGGGGCACAACCACCCGGTGGTGCTCGAAGCCGTCCGGGGCGTCCTCGACTCCGGAGCGCCGCTGCACGTCCTGGACCTCGCGACGCCGGTCAAGGACGCCTTCACCACCGAGCTGTTCGCCTGCCTCCCGCCGGCTCTGTCGGCGGACGCCCGCATCCAGTTCTGCGGGCCCGCCGGTACGGATGCGGTGGAGGCTGCGCTCAAGCTGGTCCGCACCGCCACCGGGCGCTCGGGGCTGCTGGCCTTCACCGGGGCCTACCACGGGATGACCGCCGGGGCTCTGGGAGCCTCGGGCGGAGCCCCGGACGTACGGGTGACCCGGCTGCCGTTCCCGCAGGACTTCCGCTGCCCGTTCGGGGTCGGCGGCCCCGAGGGCGCCCGGCTCGGGGCCCGTTGGACCGAGAGCCTGCTGGACGACCCCAAGGGCGGGGTGCCGACGCCCGCGGCGATGATCGTGGAGCCGGTGCAGGGCGAGGGCGGGGTCTTCCCGGCCCCGGACGCATGGCTGCGCCGGATGCGCGAGATCACCGAGGCCCGGGGGATCCCGCTGATCGCCGACGAGGTGCAGACGGGGGTCGGGCGGACCGGCGCATTCTGGGGCGTCGACCTTGCCGGGGTGGTGCCGGACGTGATGGTCCTGTCCAAGGCGATCGGCGGCAGCCTCCCGCTGGCGGTGATCGTGTACCGGTCGGGCCTGGACGTGTGGGCCCCCGGGGCACATGCGGGCACCTTCCGCGGCAACCAGCTGGCCATGGCGGCCGGGGCCGCAACCCTGGCGTACGTACGGAAGAACCGTCTCGCCGAGCGCGCCGGGGCCCTGGGCGAGCGGATGCTGGCGGCCCTGCGCGGGCTGGCCTCCGACCATCCCTGCATCGGGGACGTGCGGGGCCGCGGCCTGATGATCGGCGTCGAACTCGTCGACCCCGAGACCGGGACCGCGGCGCAGGCCCTCGCCGCGGCCGTCCGGCAGGAGTGCCTGAACCGCGGCCTGATCGTCGAACTCGGCGGCCGCCACTCCAGCGTCGTCCGCCTCCTGCCCCCGCTGACGCTCACCGACGAACAGGCCTCCGCCGTCCTGGACCGCCTGGCCGACGCCATCCCCGCCGCCGCCGCAGCCTGCCGGCTCCACTGACCCGCAAGGACCCGCGATGCCCGACTCGCAGCACCCCGCCACCGCGACCCCGGCCCCCCACCCCGCACCCCCGGGCGGAACGCACGAGCCCTCGGCCCTCCACCCCCCGACAGCCCCACAGCCCCCCCGATTCCTTGCCGCCCCGGGCAGCGCCGGCACCCCGGGCAGCGCCGGCACCCCGGGCAGCGCCGGCACCCCGGGCAGCGCCGGCACCCCGGGCAGCGCCGGCACCCCGGGCGGTGCCGGCACCCCAGGCAGCCCTGACGCCGCTGCGGCCCCCGGCAGGCCTGACGCCGTTGCCGCCGCGGGCAGGCCCGGCGTCTCTGCGGCCCCGGGTCAGCCCGGCGCCCCTGCCGCCCCCGCTAGGCCTGGCGCCTCTGCCGCCCCGGGCATGCCCGGCGCTCCCGCCGACCCGGGCAGGGCCGCTGCCCCCGCCGCCCTGGACGGGCCTGACGCCGCTGCGGCCCCCGCCGGCCCGTTCCCGGCCGGTCGTGGTGGCCCGGTGGCGGAGCCGGAGTCGTCGGGCTCCGCCCAGGCCACCCCGCACCGACCCCCCGCCACCGTCTGCCCGAGCAGCACGGAGCCCGGCTCCGCCTCGCGTCCGGACCCCACCCGCCTGCTGCCCCCCGGAAACGCGGCGCTGGACGGGCCCGGCCCTGTCGGCGCCCCGGCACTGGACCAGCAGCTGACGGGCTCGGCCCCGCATGCCTTCCGCTGGCTGCTTCCTGGGACCGGCGCTTTGGACGGGCCCGCCGCGGTCGGTGACTCCACACCGGACCACGAGCCGGCGGGCTCGGCCCTGCATGCCTTCCGCTCGCCGCCTCCTGGAACCAGTGCCCCGGGTGGTCCCGCCCGGATCGACGTCCCGGCACCGGACCAGCAGCCGAAGGGCTCGGCTCTGCAGCCCACCGGGTGGCCGGCCCCCGGTACCGGTGAGCCCGCACCGCAGCCGTCAGGCTCGGCGTCCCCGGCCAAGCCGTGGTCGCCGCCCGGGTCTGGTGTCCCTGCCGGGACCGGCACCCCGGGCGAGCCCGACCCGCTCTGCGGTTCCGGCGTCCCAGGCGAGCCCGCGCCGGAGCGGGAGGCGCCGGGCGCGACCCGGTCCCCGCAGCCCCTGCCAGGCTCGGCGTCCCAGCCCCATCGGCTGCCGCCTCCTGGGTCTGATGTCCATGCCGGGACCAGTGCCCCGGAGCGCCTGGGCGATGCCACCCACCTCGGCGGGGCCACCCCGGAGCCGGAGTTGACGGGCCTCGCCCCCGCCCGGCAGCCCTGGATGGGTTCGGGCTCCAAGGCCACCCTGTGGCCGTTCCCCGACATCGGCAGCCTCCGTGCCTCCGGTGGTCTGACCGGAACCGGCGGGAACTCGCTCCCGAGCGGGGCCGAGGGGACCGCAGGGATCGGCAGTCCCGGTGCGCCCGGCGGCCCAGGCCTGAGCTGTGCCGGCGGGGCACAGAGCCCGAAGGCCGAGGGCACCCCGTGGCAGGCCTCGGGGACCGCAGGTCTCGGGGCCCCCGCCGACGGCCCGAGCAGCGGGGTCGCAGGGATGGAGGGTCTCGGTGTCCCCGGAGGCCAGTGGAACGGCTGCGCCGGAGGCCTCGGCGGGTCCGCCTCGGAGCCCGGGCCGGAGGGCGCCGCTCTGGAGTCCTCGGGCCCCCAGCTCACCCCGCGGCAGGCCGAGATCGGCAGCCCCGATGCGTCCGGCGCCCCGAGCGGTTGCTGGGCCGACGGGACTGCAGGGACGGGCAGTCCTGGTGCCCCCGGCGATTCGGGGAGCGTCGGCGGTTCCACTACCTGGGGCGGTCCCGGGCTGCAGCCGGTGGAGTCGGCGGGCTCTGCCCCGGCCCCGCAGTCCCCGTTGGGCTCGGGTTTTTTGCAGGCGGCCCGGCGGCCGACCCCGGGGACCGGCGGCCCTGGTGAAACCCATGGCCTCGGCGCCCCTGGTGGGTCGGGCGGCCACGGTGGGAGCGGGGCCGGCCAGGTCGCAGGGACCGGCGGTCCTGCTGTCCCTGGTGGCACCCAGGGGAATGGCGGCGCCAGCGGCGTTGGCGGGTCCACCGAGGAGCCCGTGTCGGAAGGCACCGCTTCGGTCCCGCAGGCCATGCCGTGGCCAGCCCCGGGGCCCGGCGGCCCGGGCGGAACGGGCAGCCTCGGGGCTCCCGGTGGCACCCGGAGCAGCGGCGTCGGTGGTGGCCTTGGCGCGGACACCCCGAAGTCCGTGCCGGAGGGTTCCGCTCCGGTCCCGCAGGCCATGCCGTGGCCAACCCCCGGGACCGGTGGAACGGGGGGCCTCGGGGCCCCCGGTGGTCCCCGGAGTAGCGGCGGCCTTGGGGGGTTCATCCCGGAGCCCGCGCCGGAGGGCGCTGCCTCGGCCTCGCAGTCCCCTCAGGGGGCGGCTTCGCAGGCCGCCCCGGGGAGCGGTGGCCTTGGTGCCCTCGGTGGGGGGATCGTGCCGCGGCAGAAGGACGGGACGCTTCGGGCCCGGGTCGGCTCTGGCGGTCCGGTCGGGCCCGAACCCGCGATGCTGCCCGACCTGTTGGACCACCCCGACCCGGCCGTCGCCGCCGAGGCCGCGGCGGTGGAGAACCTGCTGCGGTGCTGGGTCCGCGAAAACGGCATCGGTCGTCCCGACGGGCCCGTCGGAACCCTGCTCCGTATCCCCCTCCCCGCATCCGGCGCCGCCCTGCTCGTTGCCGTCCGCTACTGGTCCCCGGCCGGCTGGCACCGCTTCGCCCCCGCCCGGCTCGAAGGCGCGCCCGCCCACGCCCCGGCCGTGGACGCCGTCACC
Organism: Streptomyces sp. NPDC051364; assembly: GCF_040682115.1. Classification (NCBI taxonomy): domain Bacteria; kingdom Bacillati; phylum Actinomycetota; class Actinomycetes; order Kitasatosporales; family Streptomycetaceae; genus Streptomyces; species Streptomyces sp. NPDC051364. Next base: position 74,586 of record NZ_JBFBAH010000008.1, read on the forward strand.
CTCGCCTCACTGCTCGCCCGCGAAGGCGACAGCGGCGGCCGCGGCGGCGCCGACCTCGTCGGCCGGGTCGCCGACTCGGTGCGCCGCACCGCCGAGTTCATCGCCGACCGGCGCGAACGCCCCACCCCGCCCGAACCCGTCGCCGGCGACCTCTTCCTCACCGCCGAACAGTCCCTCCTCCTCGGCCACCCCCTCCAACCGGACCCGAAGGGCCGCGAAGGACTCTCCGAGGCCGAAGCACGCCGCTACTCACCCGAACTCCACGGCTCCTTCCCCCTGCACTGGCTCGCCGTCGAACCCTCTGCGCTCGCCACCGACTCCGCCTGGACCGAACGCGGCCGCCCCGTGTCCGCCGCCCGGCTCCTCGGCCGGCTCGCCCCCGGACTCCCCCTGCCCGACGGCACGACCCCCCTTCCCCTGCACCCCTGGCAGGCCGGCGACCTGCTCCAGCGCCCCGCCGTCGCCGCCCTCTGCGACGCCGGTCTCCTGCACGACCTGGGCCCGTACGGCGAGCCCTGGTACCCCACCTCCTCCGTCCGCACCGTCCACCGCCCCGGCACCCCCGCGATGCTCAAGCTCTCCCTGGGCCTGCGCATCACCAACTCCCGCCGCGAGAACCTCCGCAAGGAACTCCACCGCGGTGTCGAGGTGCACCGGCTGCTCCGCACCGGCCTCGCGGAACAGTGGCAGGCGGCCCACCCCGGCTTCGACATCGTGCGCGACCCCGCCTGGATCGCCGTCGACGCCCCGGACGGCACCCCCGTCCCCGGACTCGACGCCGTGCTGCGTCACAACCCCTTCCGCTCCCACGACGACGCCGTCTGCGTCGCCGCACTCACCGCGCCCCGCCCGTGGCCGGGCCGGACCACCATGCGCTCCCGGCTCGCCGAGGCCGTCTCCCGACTCGCCGCCACCACCGGACGCCCGACCTCCGCCGTCGCCGCCGAGTGGTTCCTGCGCTACCTCGAGCACGTCGTTCTGCCGGTCCTCGCCTTCGACGCGCTCGCCGGGATCGCCCTCGAAGCGCACCAGCAGAACACCCTGGTCCTCCTCGACCCGGCCGGCTGGCCGGTCGGCGGCCGTTACCGCGACAACCAGGGCTACTACTTCCGCGCATCCCACCGCGCGGAACTCGAGCGCCGGCTCCCCGGCATCGGCAGCGCCAGCGACACCTTCGTCTCCGACGCCGTCACCGACGAACGCTTCGCCTACTACCTCGGCATCAACAACGTGCTCGGCCTCATCGGCGCCTTCGGATCCCAGCAGCTCGCGGACGAACGCGTCCTGCTCGCCGCCTTCCGCCGGTTCCTCGGCAAGGCCTCCGGACTCGGACCGCTCCCCGCGCGGCTGCTCGACTCACCCACCCTGCGCTGCAAGGCGAATCTGCTCACCCGCCTGGGCGGCCTCGACGAGCTCGTCGGCCCCGTCGACTCCCAGTCCGTCTACATCACCCTCACCAACCCCCTCCACGATTGAGTGCCGATGCCCTCCACCGACACCTTCACCACTGCCCTCGCCCCCGTCACCGCCGCCCCCACGGCAACCGGCACCGCCACCGCCACCATCGGCACCCGTATCCCGGGACGACGGCTCACCACCTTGCTGCTGCCCCTGCTCGCCGAGGCCGAACTCCTCGACTCCCCGGCCGGATGGGGCACCGCCACCACCCCGGCCGGACCCTTCCGCCTCGAACCCGTACGGCTCGGCCGCGACCTGGAGCTGCTCACCAGCTGGATGAACGACCCCGAGGTGGCCGCCTACTGGGAACTCGCCGGTCCCGCCGCCGTCACCGCCGCCCACGTGCGGGCCCAGCTCGACGGGAACGGCCACAGCATCCCCTGCCTCGGCCTCCTCGACGGCACGCCGATGAGCTACTGGGAGATCTACCGGGCCGACCTCGACCCGCTCTCCCGCCACTACCCGGCGCGCCCCCACGACACGGGTATCCACCTGCTCATCGGAGACGGCACGAACCGCGGCCGCGGTCTGGGCACCGTCCTGATGCGCGCCGTGGCCGACCTGGTGCTCGACAACCGTCCCCGCTGCACACGCGTCATCGCCGAACCGGACATCCGCAACACCCCCTCCGTATCAGCCTTTCTCAACTCCGGATTCCGCTGTTCCACGGAGATCGACCTTCCCGAGAAGCGCGCCGCCTTGATGATCCGGGAGCGGGCGCTGCGCAATCTCATCTGAATTGCCGCCCGACGTCCCGCGATCCCGCCGCTCCACGCCTCCCCCGTTCAGTCCCCCGCTCCACGCCCCCGGTTCGCCCCGTCCAGCGCTCCCCGTTCACGCCTCACCCTTCGAAAACTCTGCGTCGCGCAGCAAAGTTCCCGATCCCCGAGGAGTCCCGTGCCGAATTTCCCAGCCACCCCCGACTCCACCGGCCCCCACTTCTCGGAACCTGCCGTTCCGCCATCCCCCCCAGCACCCCTGCACACCGCCCGAACTCAACAGCGCGACCTGGGAGTCCGCCGCCCGTCGGCTGCTCGCCAAGCTGCTGGGCGAGTTCGCGTACGAGGAGATCATCAGGCCCGTCCCGGCCCCGGGCACCACCTCCGGCGACGCCTGGCAGCTGACCCTCGACGACGGCAGCAGCCTCGGCTTCCGGGCCCGCCGCCGCGCCTACGGCAGCTGGCACGTCGCCCCCGACACCGTCACCCTCAGCCCGCCGTCCCCGTCACCGGAGCCCCCGACCGCCTTCGCGGACCCGTACGCCTTCCTGATCCGCACCCGCATCCTCCTCGGTGTCGACGGCGCCACCCTCGGCCACCTGGTCCGCGAGCTCAGCGCCACCCTCGCCGCCGACGCCCGCATCGAGCACACCGCGCTCACCGCCGACGTCCTCGCCGATCTCGACCACGCCGAGCTCGAAGGCCACCAGACCGGCCACCCCTGGCTCGTCGTCAACAAAGGCCGCATAGGACTGTCCGCCGCCGACACCGCCGCCTGGGCCCCCGAGGCCCGCACCCGCCAGCGGCTGCCCTGGCTCGCGGCCCACACCTCCCTCGCGGCCTACCGCGGCACGGCCGGCCTGGAAGACCCGGCCCGTCTCTACGCCCAGGAGCTCGACCCCGTCACCCGGGCCGCCTTCGACCGGGCCCTGCGCGCCCGCGGCCTCGACCCGCTCGGCTACCTCTACCTTCCGGTCCACCCCTGGCAGTGGGACGAGATCGTGCTCCCCCTCTTCGCCCCGGCCCTGGCCTCGGGTGCCCTGGTCCCGCTCCCCGCCGATCCAGACATACGTATCCCGCAGCAGTCGGTCCGCACCTTTCTCAACCTCAGCCGCCCCGACCGGCACAGCGTGAAGCTGCCGCTCTCCGTCTTCAACACCTTGGTCTGGCGCGGCCTGCCCTCCGACCACTCCGCCGCCGCGCCCGCCGTCACCGCCTGGATCCGGTCACTCCACGACGCCGACCCCTTCCTTCGCGAGGAATGCCGAGTGGTCCTCCTCGGCGAGGTCGCCTCGGTCACCGTGCGCCACCCCGTCTACGACGAGCTCCCCGAGGCCCCGTACCAGTACAAGGAGCTCCTCGGGGCGATCTGGCGCGAGCCCCTTACCGGCCGGCTCACCCCCGGTGAGCGGGCCCGTACGCTCGCCTCCCTCCTCCACGTCGACCCGCGCGGCCGGTCCTTCACCGCCGAGCTCGTCGCCCGGTCCGGGCTCACGGCTGCCTGCTGGCTCCAGCGGCTCTTCACCGCCCTGCTGCCGCCGCTGCTCCATTTCCTCTACCGCTACGGCACCGTCTTCTCCCCGCACGGCGAGAACACCACCGTGATCTTCGACGAGCACGACGTCCCGGTCCGGATCGCCCTCAAGGACTTCGTGGACGAGGTCAGCATCTGCCGCGAGCCGCTGCCCGAGCTCGCCGGCGTGCCCGCCGAGGTACGCGCAGCGCTGCGCGACAAGCCTGCGGACTTCCTGCCCCAGTACATCCACTCCGGCCTCTTCGTCGGAGTCTTCCGCTACCTCTCCGCCCTGTGCGAGGACCGCCTCGGCGTCCCGGAGGAGGAGTTCTGGTCGCTCGTACGGGGGGAGATCCTGCGCCACCAGGCCCGCTTCCCCGAGCTCAAGGAGCGCTACGAGCTTTTCGACCTGCTCGGCGAGCGCATCGGGCGGCTCTGCCTGAACCGGAACCGGCTGTACGAGGACGGCTACCGCGACCGCCCCGACCGCCCGCGCGTGGTGGAGTACGGCACGGTGCCCAACCCCTTGTACCGGCCATGAATCATCGTCGTGGCGGTCACTGTCGGTGGCGCCCCGTAGGGTTGTCATTGCTATGACGAAGCCCTCCCTCCCCGACCTGCTGCACGCCGCCGTCTCCGCCGTCGGCGGCACGGAGCGGCCCGGCCAGGTGGCCATGGCCGAAGCCGTCGCCGAAGCGATCGACGACAACACGCACCGGCTCATCCAGGCCGGCACCGGCACCGGCAAGTCCCTCGGCTACCTGGTACCGGCCCTCGCGCACGGCGAGCGCGTGGTCGTCGCCACCGCCACCCTCGCGCTCCAGCGGCAGCTGGTCGAGCGCGACCTGCCCCGGACGGTCGACGCGCTGCACCCGCAGCTCCGCCGCCGCCCGCAGTTCGCCATGCTCAAGGGCCGGTCCAACTACCTGTGCCTGCACCGGCTCCACGAGGGTGCGCCGCAGGACGAGGAGGAGGGCCTCTTCGACCAGTTCGAGGCGGCCACCCCCACCAGCAAGCTCGGCAAGGACCTGCTGCGCCTGCGCGACTGGGCCGACGAGACCGAGACCGGCGACCGGGACGACCTGACCCCGGGTGTCTCCGACAAGGCCTGGTCGCAGATCTCCGTCTCCTCCCGGGAGTGCCTGGGCGCGACGAAGTGCGCGTACGGCGCCGAGTGCTTCGCCGAGGCCGCCCGCGAGCGGGCCAAGCTCGCCGACGTGGTCGTCACCAACCACGCGCTGCTGGCCATCGACGCCATCGAGGGCGCCCCGGTGCTGCCGCAGCACGAGGTGCTGATCGTGGACGAGGCGCACGAGCTGGTCTCCCGGGTGACCGGGGTCGCCACCGGCGAGCTCACCCCGGGCCAGGTCAACCGCGCCGTGAAGCGCGCGGCCAAGCTGGTCGACGAGAAGACCGCGGATTCGCTGCAGACCGCGTCCGAGTCCTTCGAGCGGGTCATGGAGCTGGCCCTCCCGGGCCGGCTGGAGGAGGTCCCCGAGGACCTCGGTTACGCACTGGCGGCCCTGCGGGACGCGGCGCGCAATGTCATCTCGGCGATCGGTGCGACCCGAGACAAGTCCGTCCACGACGAGGACGCCGTCCGCAAGCAGGCCTTGGCCGCGGTGGAGAGCGTCCACGGGGTGGCCGAGCGGATTCTGCTCCGCTCCGAATACGACGTCGTCTGGTACGAGCGGCACGACCGCTTCGGCGCCACCCTCCGGGTCGCCCCGCTGTCGGTGTCCGGGCTGCTGCGCGAGAAGCTGTTCGAGGACCGCTCGGTGGTCCTGACCTCGGCGACCCTCAAACTGGGCGGCGACTTCAACGGGGTCGCGGCCTCGCTGGGTCTGTCTCCCGAAGGGGTCGAGGGGGAGGACGCGCCGGTCTGGAAGGGCCTGGACGTCGGCTCGCCGTTCGACTACCCCAAGCAGGGCATCCTCTACGTCGCGAAGCACCTGGCCACGCCCGGCCGGGAGGGAACCCGCGGCGACATGATGGACGAGCTCGCCGAGCTGATCGAGGCGGCCGGCGGCCGCACCCTCGGCCTGTTCTCCTCCATGCGGGGCGCCAAGGCGGCCGCCGAGGAGCTGCGCGGCCGGCTGGACAACCCGATCCTGCTCCAGGGCGAGGAGACGCTGGGCGAGCTGATCAAGGCGTTCGCGGCGGACCCGAAGACCTGCCTGTTCGGGACGCTGTCGCTCTGGCAGGGCGTGGACGTGCCCGGTCCCAGCTGCCAGCTCGTGGTCATGGACCGGATCCCGTTCCCGCGTCCCGACGACCCGCTGATGAGCGCCCGGCAGAAGTCGGTCGAGGAGCACGGCGGCAACGGTTTCATGGCCGTCGCGGCCACGCATGCGGCGCTCCTGATGGCCCAGGGCGCGGGCCGGCTCGTACGCGCCGGCGACGACCGGGGTGTCGTCGCGGTCCTGGACCCCCGGCTGGCCACGGCTCGGTATGGGAGCTTCCTGCGGGCCACGCTGCCGGACTTCTGGTACACCACGGACCGCAACCAGGCCCGTCGCTCGCTGGCCGCGATCGACGCGACGGCCAAGGCGGACGGTAAGTAGTCCGAGCAGTTCCGCTGCCTGTCCCGAGGTACGAAACAACCCCCGGGACCGGCGCAGTGGGTCCCGGGGGCTGGCTGGGAAGCGACGCGGGTCAGACCCGGCGCAGTACCGCGACGACCTTGCCGAGGATGGTCGCCTCGTCGCCGGGGATCGGCTGGTAGGCGGCGTTGTGCGGGAGCAGCCAGACATGGCCGTCCTCGCGCTTGAAGCGCTTGACGGTGGCTTCACCGTCGAGCATCGCAGCCACGATGTCGCCGTTCTCCGCGACCGGCTGGCGACGGACCGTGACCCAGTCACCGTCGCAGATGGCGGCTTCGATCATCGAGTCGCCGACGACCTTGAGGACGAAGAGCTCTCCGTCGCCGACCAGCTGGCGGGGGAGCGGGAACACGTCCTCCACCGACTCCTCGGCGAGGATCGGGCCGCCGGCCGCGATCCGGCCGACCAGAGGGACGTACGAGGCGGCCGGCTTGCCGGTGGTGTCCGTGGGCTGCGAGCTGGGCTGGTCGGAGCCGCGGACCTCGTACGCCCGGGGGCGGTGCGGGTCCCGGCGCAGGAAGCCCTTGCGCTCGAGGGCCATCAGCTGGTGCGCGACCGACGACGTGCTGGACAGGCCGACCGCCTGGCCGATCTCCCGCATCGACGGCGGGTAGCCGCGCCGCTGCACCGAATCGCGAATGACCTCGATGACCCTCCGCTGCCGGTCCGTGAGCCCGGAGCTGTCGGCGCGGATGCCTGGAGGTCGGCCTGGCAGCGATCGTGCGGGGCGTACGGGCTCCGCCTCCGGGTTCAGGCTTGCGTCATTCATGGGATGCACCGGCTCGAGTCGGCTCTGGGAGCGGTTCTGGGCAGTGATGGTGGCACTGTCTGCGGTGGTGGTCACGTCGGCCCCTCTCGAAATGTTCTCCCTAGCTGGACAACGGTAGTAGCTTTCGAAAGGTTGCGCCAAACACACGTTCGAGTGAAAAATCGCAGATCGTCCAGCGTGGTCAGAACAAGGGGTGTATGGACGATCGGTCCGCCGAACGCGGGTTCGTTCCCGCCTCCGCTGTTTACGGTACCCTTCGCGGTCGGATCGCCGCCTTCCGGTCCCGCGCCCAGTGTGGCACCGGGAACGCCCGGGTCCGGGCATCGGACCCGGCGACACGCGGAGCGAACCAAATCCACCACAACCCAAGATCTAGTGGTTGGATGTGCGCTGCCGCCCAGAAGTTGTGGTCCTCGGTCCGTCGAGGCCCTCGGCATCGCATATGCTGGTGGCTGCTTCACGAGCCCCCGACAGGGACCCGTCCCCGTCGTTCAGGGGCCTCGTGAGGTGATTCAGTCGTGCCAAGAGGGAGGGTGAGGGAACCATGCACTGCCCCTTCTGCAGGCACCCCGACAGCCGCGTCGTCGACAGCCGCACCACGGACGACGGCACGTCGATCCGTCGGCGCCGTCAGTGCCCCGACTGCTCCCGTCGTTTCACGACGGTGGAGACGGCCTCGCTGATGGTGATCAAGCGCAGCGGGGTGACCGAACCCTTCAGCCGTACCAAGGTCATCTCCGGCGTGCGCAAGGCGTGCCAGGGGCGGCCGGTCACCGAGGACGCCCTCGCCAAGCTCGGCCAGCGGGTCGAGGAGGCGGTGCGCGCCACCGGGAGTGCCGAGCTGACCACCCATGACGTGGGTCTGGCCATACTCGGCCCGTTGCAGGAGCTCGACCTGGTCGCGTACCTCCGGTTCGCTTCCGTTTACAAGGCGTTCGACACACTCGAAGACTTCGAGACCGCCATCGCGGAACTCCGCGTGCCGCGGCCTCACCCCGAAGAGTGCGGGCCCGGTGGGACCGTCCAGGTCCCCGTGCCCGCCTCCGCCGCCGACTGACCGGCCGGCCGCAGCGCAGCGCGGCCGCCCGGAAAGCTCAGGCGAAGAAACGTAGATACAAGACAGGCCGTGCCGCGGAATAACGCTGGCACTTTAGGGCGTTTTTGCCCGCATATGGGAGGAAGCGGCATGACAGAGACGGCGAGCAGCTCGGCACGAGGTTCCCGCGCCAAGGGGACCAAGACTGCCAAGAGCGGCCTTCGGATCGAGCGCATCCACACCACCCCCGGCGTGCACCCGTACGACGAGGTGAGCTGGGAGCGCCGTGACGTCGTCATGACCAACTGGCGCGACGGATCGGTGAACTTCGAGCAGCGTGGCGTCGAGTTCCCCGACTTCTGGTCGGTGAACGCGGTCAACATCGTCACCAGCAAGTACTTCCGCGGCGCGGTCGGCACCCCGCAGCGCGAGACCGGTCTGAAGCAGCTCATCGACCGCATCGTGAAGACGTACACGAAGGCCGGCGAGGACTACGACTACTTCGCGTCCCCCGCCGACGCGGAGATCTTCGAGCACGAGCTGACGTACGCCCTCCTGCACCAGATCTTCAGCTTCAACTCGCCGGTGTGGTTCAACGTCGGCACGCCCCAGCCGCAGCAGGTCTCCGCCTGCTTCATCCTTGCCGTCGACGACTCCATGGAGTCGATCCTCGACTGGTACAAGGAAGAGGGCATGATCTTCAAGGGCGGCTCCGGCGCCGGCCTGAACCTCTCCCGCATCCGCTCCTCCAAGGAGCTCCTCTCGTCCGGCGGCAACGCCTCGGGTCCGGTCTCCTTCATGCGCGGCGCCGACGCGTCCGCAGGAACGATCAAGTCGGGCGGCGCCACCCGCCGCGCGGCCAAGATGGTCGTCCTGGACGTGGACCACCCGGACGTCGAGGACTTCATCGCCACCAAGGTGAAGGAAGAGGAGAAGATCCGCGCCCTGCGCGACGCGGGCTTCGACATGGACCTGGGCGGCGACGACATCACGTCCGTCCAGTACCAGAACGCCAACAACTCCGTCCGCGTGAACGACGAGTTCATGACGGCCGTCGAGAACGGCACCGAGTTCGGCCTGCGTGCCCGCATGACCGGCGAGGTCATCGAGAAGGTCGACGCCAAGGCGCTCTTCCGCAAGCTGGCCGAGGCCGCGTGGGCCTGCGCCGACCCGGGCATCCAGTACGACGGTGTGATCAACAACTGGCACACCTGCCCCGAGTCCGGCCGCATCACCGCGTCCAACCCCTGCAGCGAGTACATGCACCTGGACAACACGTCCTGCAACCTCGCCTCGCTGAACCTGATGAAGTTCCTGAACGACGACGGCAAGGGCAACCAGTCCTTCGACGCCGAGCGCTTCGCCAAGGTCGTCGAGCTCGTCATCACCGCGATGGACATCTCGATCTGCTTCGCGGACTTCCCGACGCAGAAGATCGGCGAGAACACCCGCGCCTTCCGCCAGCTGGGCATCGGCTACGCCAACCTCGGCGCCCTGCTGATGGCGACCGGCCACGCGTACGACTCGGACGGCGGCCGCACCCTCGCCGCGTCGATCACCTCGCTGATGACCGGCACGGCGTACAAGCGCTCCGCCGAGCTGGCCGCCATCGTCGGCCCGTACGACGGCTACGCCCGCAACGCCGAGGCACACAAGCGCGTCATGAAGCAGCACGCCGACGCCAACGGTGTCGCACCGCGCACCGAGGACCTGGACAACTCGATCTGGGCCGCGGCCACCGAGGCCTGGCAGGACGTCCTGCGCCTCGGCGAGAAGAACGGCTTCCGCAACTCCCAGGCCTCCGTCCTCGCGCCGACCGGCACCATCGGTCTCGCGATGTCCTGCGACACCACCGGTGTTGAGCCGGACCTGGCCCTGGTCAAGTTCAAGAAGCTCGTCGGCGGCGGCTCGATGCAGATCGTCAACGGCACCGTCCCGCAGGCCCTGCGCCGCCTGGGCTACCAGGAGGAGCAGATCGAGGCGATCGTCGCGCACATCGCCGAGCACGGCGTGGTCGTCGACGCCCCGGGTCTGAAGACCGAGCACTACTCGATCTTCGACTGCGCGATGGGCGAGCGATCCATCTCCCCGATGGGCCACGTCCGGATGATGGCCGCGATCCAGCCCTGGATCTCCGGCGCGATCTCGAAGACGGTCAACATGCCGGAGTCGGCGACCGTCGAGGAGATCGAGGAGATCTACTTCGAGGCGTGGAAGATGGGCGTCAAGGCGCTCGCGATCTACCGCGACAACTGCAAGGTCGGCCAGCCCCTCTCCGCGAAGAAGAAGGAAGAGGAGAAGGTGGAGGTCACCGCCAAGGCGGAGGACACCATCCGCGCGGCGGTCGAGAAGGTCATCGAGTACCGTCCGGTCCGCAAGCGCCTCCCCAAGGGCCGCCCGGGCATCACCACCTCCTTCACGGTCGGTGGCGCCGAGGGCTACATGACCGCGAACTCCTACCCGGACGACGGTCTGGGCGAGGTGTTCCTGAAGATGTCCAAGCAGGGTTCGACCCTCGCGGGCATGATGGACGCCTTCTCGATCGCCGTCTCGGTCGGTCTGCAGTACGGCGTCCCGCTGGAGACGTACGTCTCGAAGTTCACGAACATGCGCTTCGAGCCGGCCGGCATGACGGACGACCCGGACGTGCGGATGGCGCAGTCGATCGTCGACTACATCTTCCGCCGTCTGGCGCTCGACTTCCTGCCCTTCGAGACCCGCTCGGCGCTCGGCATCCACACCGCCGAGGAGCGTCAGCGCCACCTGGACACCGGCTCGTACGAGCCGCTCGAGGACGACCTGGACACGGAGTCCCTGGCCCAGTCGGCTCCGCTGGCCGCCGTTCCGGCAGCCCCGAAGCCGGCCGCGGTCGTCGAGGTCCAGGCCCCGAAGACGGCGCACTCCAACGCCGAACTGGTCGAGATGCAGCTCGGCGTCTCCGCCGACGCCCCGCTCTGCTTCTCGTGCGGTACGAAGATGCAGCGCGCAGGCTCCTGCTACATCTGCGAGGGCTGCGGCTCGACCAGCGGCTGCAGCTGAAAGTAGGCGCCCACCAGGTATGACGTGCCTGGTCAAAGCGGGGAGTCGGCGAAATGCCGGCTCCCCGTCGGCGTCACTGCCCGTTGCATCCGATGCAACTGCTCAGGTGGCTTCCGCCGCTTCCGCCGCTTCCGAGGCGCTCCGGGCCCGGGCCCGCTCGATCTCGTTGATATGGGTTTCGGTCCAGTGGCGGAGTGCAGTGATCGGCTCCGCCAGACTGCGACCGAGCTCCGTCAGGTCGTATTCGACCCGGGGCGGGATGGTGGGGTAGACGGTGCGAGTGACGAACCCGTCGGCCTCCAGGCCGCGCAGCGTCTGGGTGAGCATCTTCTGTGAGACACCCTCGATGCGCCGCATCAAGTCGGTGTACCGCAGGGTCCCTTCGAGGAGGGCGTCCACGACGAGGATCGTCCACTTGCCGGAGATGTGGTCGAGGACCTGGCGCGTCGGGCACTTTGCGGAGTAGACGTCGGCAGGTAGTCCGGATGCTTCCACCACGGTCTTCATGCCGGGAGAGTAGCGCACAAAAAGGTGCCCTCTTCCCGATGGAGAGTCACTCTCCAATAGTGAGTACATGACGAGCCACACGATGTCTGTCGCAGAAGCGATCCGCACCCGCCGCACCGTCCGCCGCTACCGGCCCGACCCGATTCCGCCGAGCACGCTCGAAGCGCTCCTTGATCTCGCGGTCGAGGCCCCCACCAGCTGGAACCTGCAAGACCGGTCGATCGTCGTGGTGTCCGGAGAAGAAGGCCGTGCGGGGCTGGCATGGGCTACCGGAGGCCAGCCCCAGCCCCAAGAGGCCCCGATCGTACTGGTCTTCGTCGCCGAGCCGCAGTCCTGGCGTGATGACCACAGCGACGTCTATGAGCAGGCGCGGCGCAGCGGAGCATGGAACGACGAGTTCATCGCGATGTTCTGCGCCGCGTCGAGGGCCTTCCAGGAGGATCTCGATCGGCGCGGTCTGCTTCGGGAGTACGCGGTCAAGGACGCCATGATCGCGGCCTCATTCCTGATGCTCGCTGCTACGGAGATGGGTCTGGCGACCTCGCCCATGAACGGTTGGGACGAGGCCAAGGTGAAGAAGGTGATCGGGATCGACGGCCGTGACGATCTGGCCATCGCCCTGTTGGTCTCGGTCGGCTACCCGGCGGAGGAACGGCGCCACCCAGGACGGCGTGCCACGGAGCGCAACGTCTTCCACGGATCGCACGGGCCCCACGACGCGGGGAATACCGCACGCCAGGAATAAGTGATCTCGACCAGTACCATCTGACGCCGGGCGTAGCCCGGGCAGACAGCTGACCAGCAGTTCACGAAGGGGACCGGCCCAAGGCCGGTCCCCTTCGTCAGTGGGGGATGCGGCGGGCCGGGCGGGTGATCGTGTCCTCGCGGAAGGCCGCGATCTCGGAGTGGACCTGGCGCATCAGGTGGGTGTGCTCGATGCGGTCCAGGTAGAGGCAGCGGGCCGCCAGGCCGGGCAGGTCGAAGGCGAAGCACAGGGACATCAGCGGGTTCACGAACAGCTCGCTGCCCCGGGTCCGGTCGGTGAAGTGGACGTCGCCGAAGGAGCCGCGGACGGCTGCGGCGATGGAACCGTTGACGATGCTGGGACGGTCCGGGGTGTTCTCCTGGGCGTGGGCCACCGCGTCCAGGAAGAGGGCGCCCTCGCGGGTGGCGCGGGGGATCGAGAAAGCGCCCAGGTAAGCCCCGTCGCGCTCCAGCGCCGCGATGTTCTCCAGGACCAGGGCATGGCTGACCCCGTGGTGGGCGTCCACGCCGAAGCCGACCGAGACGACGAGCCGTTCGGGTACGTCGTCCAGTGCGGCCAGCGCGGCGACGCTGGTCAGGTCCTCCTCCGGGGTGCCGAGGCCGGCTTCGTCGCCGCGCATCAGGATGTCCGTGCCGCCGTCCACGAGCACGACTGCGTCGATCCGGTGGAGGTCGATCAGCGCCCGGTAGGCGGCGCGCAGCGGCTGCACGCCGACCTGGGGGAACGCGTACACCGTGGCCGGGTAGCCGTGCCGCCGGAGCCAGCGGGCCAGCGTCCGTTCCGGGAAGTAGGCCTGGTGGGGCGCGGTTTCGGGCGTGACGGCGGCGAGGTCGGGGGCCACCCAGTCCTCGATGGGCAGGCCCGCGAGCGCGCTGAAGGAGAGGTTCGCCAGGTGGACGTCCTTGCCCTGGTGCAGGAGGGAGAGGGCGATCGGGAGGCCGGAGTAGATGTCGAATCCGCCGCCGGCACCGGCGATCAGGATGTGCTCGGCTTCGGCGAGCCGGGCGAACAGCGGGTTGGTGTGCAGGGCCGTCATGGTGATCATTGTGCGCAGCGGGGCGATCGGGTGCCTGCAGTTTCACGAGCGGAAGCGGGGGAGACATGTGGAGCGGTGACCAGTTGGATCTCGATGCCTATCTGGCGCGGATCGGCTACGACGGGCCCGTCGGGGACGACGGGGAACTCCGGCCGGACCTCGGGACGTTGTACGCAGTGCACCGGGCCCACACCGGCGCCATCACCTTCGAGAACCTGGACGTGCTGCTCGGCCGCCCCGTCGAGCTGGGTGTCAAGGCCCTGGAGGACAAGCTCGTACACGACCGCCGCGGCGGCTACTGCTACGAGCAGAACTCGCTGCTGGCTGCTGCCCTGGAGCGGATCGGCTTCGAGGTGTCCGGGCGCGGCGCCCGCAACCGCACCCGGGGGGACACCCTGCTCGCGGTGACGCACGCCGTCCTCGTCGCCACCGTCGAGGGGGAACCCTGGTTGTGTGACGCCGGGTTCGGCCACCAGGGCCCGCGCGAGCCCGTCCCGCTGGTGCGGCCCGGAGCCGAGGTCGTGCAGGGGGAGTGGACGTACGCCGTCCGCGAGGAGGGCGACGGGATCCTCGTGCTGTGCATGCTGCGCGAGGGGGCCTGGCGGGACCTGTACGCGTTCTCCCCGCAGCCCTACTACCCCGTCGACTACGTCCTGCTCAACCACTACAGCTCCTCCCACCCCCGCTCCGCCTTCGTCGGGCAGGTGATCGTCCAGCACCCGGGCGATTTCGTGCACCACCCCGTTCGCCGGGCGCTGGTGGGGCGCGAGCTCACCCGGCTGTACGCCGACGGGCGGGTCGAGCGGCAGTCCGTGGCCCCGGACGAGCTGCTCGCGCTGCTCGACCGCGAGTTCGGGCTTCGGCTGTCCGGGCGGGATGCGGAGGAACTGGCGCGGATCAACCGCCATAGGGACTGACCGGGGCCGCGCCGGGCCCGTACGATGGCGCGGTGCTGGTCAAGTGGATTCGCTGCACGGTGACGGACCGACGCGGGTTCGAGCGCGGGCAGCGCAAATGGGCGGGGCTGCCTGGCGAGCCGGGATTCCGGGGACAGGGTGGCGGCTGGAGCCGGGGGAGGCAGGGGGTCGCGCATGTCTTTGCGTTCTGGGAGAGCCGTTCTTTCTACGACTCCTTCATGGCCCGGTCGTACGACCGGCTGGCAGCGGCCCAGACCGGCACGTACACCAATGCCCGGGTGACGCTCTTCGACCACCGCTTCGACGTGAAGACCGGCTTCGAGCCGCGGTTCACCGACGCGGACGTCGTGCGCGTGGCCCACACCCGGGTGAGGGAGGGCCGCATGGACCACTTCGCCCTCATGCAGGAGAAGGTGTGGAACCCCGCCATGGCCGGCTCACCCGGAATGATCCGGGGCCTCTTCGGGGAGGCGCCGGGGCGGGAGTTCCTCGTGCTGTCGATGTGGCATGCCGCCGCCGAACACGGCAAGTACCGTCAGGAACGGGTCGAACGGCTCTCGCTGCGCGCCCAGACCGAGGCCGACGTGGAAGCCCTCACCGGTGACGTCGTCGACCTCGAATCGTCCTGGACGGTATGACCGTACGACGATCGGCGGGCCCGACCGGCGTGCCCGGCGTGCCCGGCCCGCCGGTGGCCGAATAGGGTCGGGGAATGGCACGACCACGGCGCATCGTCCTTGTCCGGCACGGGGAATCGGAGGGCAATGCCGATGACACGGTGTACGAGCGGGAGCCCGACCACGCCCTGCGCCTGACCCGCCGGGGGCACGAAGAGGCCGCGGAGGCCGGCGTACGGCTGCGCGAGCTGTTCGGCGACGAAGCCGTCAGCGCGTACGTCTCCCCCTACCGCCGGACCCTGCAGACCTTCCGGGAGCTGCGGCTGGACCCGGTGCGGGTCCGGATGCGCGAGGAGCCGAGGCTGCGCGAGCAGGACTGGGGGAACTGGCAGGACCGGGACGACGTACGGCTGCAGAAGGCGTACCGCGACGCGTACGGGCACTTCTTCTACCGCTTCGCGCAGGGCGAGTCCGGCGCGGACGTGTACGACCGCGTCGGGTCCTTCCTGGAGAGCCTCTACCGAAGCTTCGAGGCCCCGGACCATCCGCCGAACGTGCTGCTCGTGACGCACGGCCTGACCATGCGGCTGTTCTGCATGCGCTGGTTCCACTGGTCGGTGGCCGAGTTCGAGGCCCTCTCCAACCCGGGGAACGGCGAATTCCGGGTGCTTGTGCCCGGTCCGGACGGCCGATACCGGATGGACCGCCCATTTGAGCGGTGGACCACACCGGAGCCTTATGACCTGGACGGCTAAAGTGACGCGGGATGACCTCTGACTCCTCTTCCGAAAGGCGCTACGCACGCGCCATGGCCAGCCTCCGCGGGCTGGCTCTGGGTGACGCCCTGGGCTCCCAGTACTTCGTCCCCGTGAACTACCCCCTCCTCAAGCGCCGCGAGGTGCCCGCCGGCACCGAGACCTGGCAGTGGACCGACGACACCGAGATGGCCTGCTCGGTGGTCGCCGTCCTCGCCGACCACGGACGCATCGACCAGGACGCCCTGGCGAGCTCGTTCGCCCACCACCACGACTTCGACCGCGGCTACGGGCCCGCCGTGAACCGGATGCTGCGGCTCGTGCGGGAGGGCGAGGACTGGCGCACGCTGGCCGCCGAGCTGTTCAACGGGCAGGGCTCGTGGGGCAACGGCGCTGCGATGCGCATCGCGCCGCTGGGCGCCTGGTACGCCGACGACCCCGAGCAGGCCACGCACCAGGCGGAGATCTCCGCCTACACCACCCACCAGCACCGCGAGGCGGTGTGCGGGGCGATGGCCGTCGCCGCGGCGGCCGCACTGGCGGCGGCTCCGGCCGGCCCGCCGAAGGCCGCCGACCTGCTGGACGGGGTGATCGCGCTGGTGCCGCGCAGCGCCGTGGGAGCGGGGCTGCGGCGGGCGCGGGACATGCTGGACTACGGCGACGCGACCACGGTCGCGGCGGTACTGGGCTGCGGGCGGCGCACGAGCGCCCACGACACCGTGCCGTTCGCCCTGTGGTCGGCGGCGCGGTCGCTGGACGACTACGAGCGGGCGTTCTGGACCACCGCGCAGGTGGGCGGCGACGTCGACACGACCTGCGCGATCGTCGGCGGGGTGCTGGGGGCGCGCGGGGACGCGGTGCTGCCCGCCGCCTGGCTGGCCCGTACGGAGGCCCTGCCGGCCTGGCTGCCGGAGACGGCGGCGCGTTAGCCGACGGCGCGGTTGCCTGTGGCCGGGTGGCCGGGTGGCCTTGCGGCCTGGTCGCCGGGCCGGGGGAGCGGGCGTCCGCGGTGGGCGATATGCCCCGTTCTGATTGTCACGGTCCTGCCACAGGGACCGTTCCGGTATGGCTGAAGCCGCACGTCACGGGCCTACCCTGTCCGCGCGCTGCCGCCTCCGTCGTGACGACGGGGGCGGCCGACAGGGGAGGGGAACCCGATGTCAGAGCACACCGAAGGGGCGGCCGACGCCGCGGCCGGGGACGCGGTCGGGGGCTCGGCTGCCGATCCGGGGCAGCCGGCTCCGGCAACGGCGGGGCGCCGCGCAGCCGCCGGGGCGGCGGCCGGCGTTGCGCCGGCCGGCTGGGATCCCAAAGCGTGGCGGGTCTATCAAGTGCGGCAGCAGCGGGCCGAGTCCGGGGCGTGGTCCATCGCGCCGCTCGCCTGGGCCGAGCTCGCGCGGCCGGGGCAGGCCGGGCCCGTGCCCACCGCCGTGCTGGTTTCCGCCGTCGTCGCCGGCATCGCCTCGGCCCTCTTCCTCGGCGACGGCCTGGGCCCCGGCCTGCTGCTCGCCGTCGTGCCCGCCATCGCCGCCGCGTACGTCGCCGCCCGCGCGGCCCGGCGTACCGCCCGCCCCTGGACCCTGGTCTGGGCGATCGGCTGCGTAGCCCTCCTCGCCGTACCCGCGCTCCGCGACGCCGGCTGGCCCTCCACCCTCGCGCTGCTCGCCGCCGTCCTGCTCGGCGCACTGGCCCTGCACGGCAGCCGCACCTGGCCCGGCGTCCTGCTCAGCCCGCTCGGCTTCGTCGACGCCACCGTGCTCGGGTTCCGCTGGGCCTGGAGCGGGCTGCGCTCGCGCGGCAGCGGAGTCGACCGGAGCCGCTGGCTGCCTGTGGCCAAGGCAGCGCTGGTGGCCGTGGTCCTGCTGGTGCTCTTCGGCGCACTCTTCGCCTCCGCCGACGCCGCCTTCGCGGACCTGCTCAGCGGGCTGACCCCCGACGTCTCCGTCGGCAACAGCCCGGTGCGCTTCCTGCTGTTCCTGCTCGGAGCCCTCCTCGCACTCGCCGCCGCCCGCGCCGCCGCGGCGCCCTCGCGCTGGGACCGGATCCGGGTGGCGCCCGGAAAGCCGCGCTCCCGCGTCGAATGGGCGCTTCCGCTCGTCGTGCTCAACCTGCTCTTCGCCGGCTTCAACGCCGTCCAGCTGGCGGTCCTGTTCGGCGGCTACGACAAGGTCCTGGAGAGCACCGGGCTCACCTACGCCGAGTACGCCCGCCAGGGCTTCTGGCAGCTGCTCTGGGCCACCCTGCTCACCCTCGCCGTGATCGCCCTCGCCCTGCGCTGGGCCCCGCGCGCCGGGGCCGGCGACCGGCGGTTCGTCCGCGTCGTCCTGGGCATGCTGTGTGCGCTGACCCTGGTCGTGGTCGCCTCCGCGCTGCGCCGGATGGACCTGTACGTGGACGCGTACGGACTGACCCGGCTGCGCGTTTCGGTGGCCGCGATGGAGCTCTGGCTCGGGCTGGTCATCGTACTGATCATGGCTGCCGGGGTGTTCGGCGCGAGCCGGCTGCCGCGCGCGGTCGCGGGCAGCGCGGCAGCCGCCGTCCTGGCGTTCGGGCTGCTGTCCCCGGACGGGATGGTCGCCGAGAAGAACATGGCCCGCTTCCAGCAGGACGGCAAGATCGACCTGGCCTACTTCCAGTCTCTCTCGGCGGATGCAGTGCCCGCCCTGGACCGGCTGCCCGAACCCCGCCGCTCCTGCGCCCTGCGCGGCATCAACAACGAGCTGTCGAGGGGCGGTCGGGTGCCCTGGTACGCGATGAGCCTCGGTGAGTACCGGGCCCGGCAGATCCTTCGCGAGCGCCCGGTGAAGGCCTCGTACGAGGTCTGCTCGAGCCTCGGCACCTTCCACAGCCGCACCGCCGGGTAGCCGCCCGGCGGAGGCCGCACGAGGGCCCGGGCGCGGGATCATCCCCGCGCCCGGGCCTCCGTACGCCGGACCGGGCTCAGGCGGCCGGACCGGCCTCCGCGGCGGCGCCGTTAAGGGCCTCCAGGTCGCTCTTGCGCACCCGGATCACCAGCAGCGCGGTGGCCAGGGCGAGCCCGGCCATGGCGACGGCCGCGGTGAAGGCGGTGGAGATGCCCTGGGTGAGGACGAGGTCCCCCCAGGGGTCGGGCAGCCGCTTGGTCTCGGTGAAGGCCGCCACCTGCCCGGGATCGGCGTGGGCCATGAAGTCCGGCATCTGCTTCTCGCCCTCGCTCCGGCTGGCCGTGCCGAAGACGGTGACGAGGATCGACAGGCCGAGGGAGCCGCCGACCTGCTGGCTGGCGTTGAGCAGCCCGGACGCCGCGCCCGCCTCCCGCTGGGCGACCCCGGAGACGGCGGTGAGGGTGAGCGTCACGAAGTTCAGGCCCATGCCGAAACCGAACAGCAGCATCGGCCCGAGGACCCCGGAGACGTATGAGCTGTCGGTGCGGATGAGGGTCAGCCAGGCCAGCCCGATGCCGGTGAGGCCGGATCCGGCGACCATGAACGGCTTGGGGCCGAAGCGTGGCAGGAAGCGCTGCGAGAGGCCGGCGGCGGTGACGATCGCGACGGTCACGGGCAGGAAGCCGAGCCCCGACCGGATCGGGGAGAAGTCCAGCACGTTCTGGACGAACTGGACGATGAAGAAGAACATGCCGAACATCGCGGCGGCGAGGCCGAGCATGATCAGGTACGTGCCCGCGCGGTTGCGGTCGGCGAACATCCGCAGCGGGATGATCGGCTCGTGGGCCCGCGACTCGATGGCCACGAAGAGCGCGAGCAGGACGACGGCCGCGGCGAAGGAGGCGAGGGTGAGCCCGTCGCGCCAGCCATCCTCGGAGGCGCGGATGAACCCGTAGACGAGCGTGGCCATGCCGCCGGTGGAGGTGAGGGCGCCCGCGATGTCGAACCGGCCCGGGTGGCGCTCGGACTCGGTGATGTACAGCGGGGTGAGCGCGGCGATCAGCACGCCGATCGGCACGTTGACGAACAGCACCCAGCGCCAGTCGAGCCACTCGGTCAGCATCCCGCCGGCCAGCAGGCCGATCGCGCCGCCGCCCGCGGAGACGGCCGCGAACACCCCGAACGCCCGGTTGCGCTCGGGGCCTTCGGCGAACGTGGTGGTGATCAGGGCCAGCGAGGTCGGCGAGGCGATCGCGCCGCCGACCCCCTGCAGGGCTCGGGCGGCGAGCAGTTGCCAGGGCTCCTGCGCGAAGCCGCCGAGCAGGGAGGCCAGGGTGAACAGCAGGATTCCGGTCAGGAACACGCGGCGCCGGCCGAGGATGTCGCCGGCCCGGCCGCCGAGCAGCAGGAGGCCGCCGAAGGCCAGCGTGTACGCGCTGATCACCCAGGACAGGTCGGTGGTGGAGAAGGAGAGGGCGGTCTGGATGTGCGGGAGTGCGATGTTCACGATCGTCGCGTCGAGGACGACCATCAGCTGGCACGCGGCGATGACCGTGAGCGCCACGCCCGGGCGGCCTTCCCGGCGGGCCGCGCCCGGTATCCGGGGCGTGGCGAGTTGAGAGCCTTTCACCGTGGAACCCCCCATAGTGAAATAGTGAACGCATCCGTTCACTGCGGGTCCACGGTAGGAGGCCCTTGATAGTGAACGCAACCGTTCACTAGGGCTGAAAACGCGTGCGAGGGGCGCGTGGGTCGGCCGGAGGCAGAGGTGATGGTGGGTTCGCGCTGGTCAGCGACATCACCGGGGCGCAGGCGGGGTCCGGAACTCGAACGGGCGATTCTCGACGCGGCCTTGGAGCAGCTGAGCACCGTCGGCTGGAACGGGCTCACCATGGAGGGCGTCGCGGCCTGTGCGCACACCGGCAAGGCGGCGGTGTACCGGCGCTGGCCCTCGAAGGCGGACCTGGTGGCCGACGTGCTGCGGACCGGGCTGCCGCCGATCGGGGGGATCGCCGACCACGGATCGATCCGGGGCGACCTCATCCGGTTGTGTGTGCGGATGCGGGAGGTGATGGAGTCGCGGGCCGGCCAGGCGCTGCGTGCCGTCCTTCACGAATGCGACCACACCCATGCGGGCCGGTTCCACGACGTCATCCGGGCAGGGCTGCACGAACCCGCCCACCGGTTGATCAGGGAGCTTGTCCAGCGGGGGATCGAGCGGGGAGACGTGCGGCCGGATGCGACCGGCCCGTTCGTCGCCGACGTCATTCCGGCGATGATGATGTACGGCGCGAAGGTGTGCGGGAGCGAATGGACCGATCCGGACGTCGCGGAAATGATCGATCAGGTGATGGTGCCGCTGCTCAGGGGGTGAGACGCCGCACCGACTCACCCGGGCCGGGGTGTGCAGTCGGCTCGGGGCGGCGTACCCTTGCTGGCGCCATGCCGTACGAAGCACCCACCCACACCGTCGAACGCTCCCTCCGTGCAACCACCGGTGCCAAGGTCATCGCCGGGGTCGACGAAGTCGGACGAGGGGCCTGGGCCGGTCCGGTCACCGTGTGCGCGGCGATCACCGGTCTGCGCCGGCCGCCCGCAGGGCTCACCGACTCCAAACTGCTCACCCAGAAGCGACGCGTTGCGCTCCTCGACGTCCTGGAGGCCTGGGTCACCGCGTACGCCCTGGGGCACGCCTCCCCGGAGGAGATCGACGCACTCGGGATGACCGCCGCCCTGCGGCTCGCCGCGGAGCGCGCCCTGGAAGCGCTGCCCGTGCGGCCCGACGCGGTGATCCTCGACGGCAAGCACGACTATCTCGGCCCGCCCTGGCGGGTTCGTACGGTGATCAAGGGCGACCAGTCCTGCGTCGCCGTCGCGGCGGCCTCGGTGATCGCCAAGGTCAGGCGCGACCGCATGATGGTCGAACTCGGTCAACAGGGCGGCGGCGTCGAGGACTTCGCCTTCGGTGACAACGCCGGATACCCCTCGCCCGTGCACCGGGCCGCGCTCGAGGAACTGGGGCCGACCCCGTACCACCGGCTCTCGTGGTCGTACCTCGATGCGCTGCCCCGGTGGAGCCACCTCAAGAAGGTGCGCCGCAGCGAGGAGGCCGTGGAGCTGGAAAACGGAGGCCAACTCGGCTTCGATTTCTGATCGCACCCACGTGCCACCCGCCGGTACGTTTCGTACCGGTGTTTGATAGACATCAACTCATGCCTCTCACCCCCGAGGAGCCTCAGATTCACGAGAGTGCCCAGGGTCCCCGCGTCACGCCGGCTGCGAGCCGCACCGCGCAGACCCCCCGCCCCGTACCTGGTCCGCGTCCCGCCGCCGTGCCGCGGCCCGGACGCCCCGGTCCCTCCCCCGCAGCGGCAAGCCGCGCGGGAGGCGCCCCCAGGCCCGCCCCGCCCGCGCAGCGTGCGCCGCAGGCCACCCCCGGACCCGTTCCCGACGCCCCCACCACACCGTCCGTCTCCGCGGCGGTGCCGCAGATCCAGCTGATCCCGGCCTCCGCCGAGGGCGCGCTGGACGCGGCCGAAGAGGCCGTCGACCTGCTGCTCGACACCGGGCGCGCGCCCGGCGACATCCTGGTGTTCACCACCGGCGACCCGCACCCGTGGGCCGCTCACGAGCTGTCCTTCGGCGAGGCCGCGTACTGGGCCCTGCACGATGCCGGGGACGACGTCTTCTACGCGGACGCGGCGCAGGTCCAGCGCGCTGCGGGCCGTCCCGTCGTGGTCTTCGCGGCCAACGGCGGACCGGCCGAGGCGACCGCCGCCGCCCTGCCGACCGCGCTGACGCGGGCCGGTGCGCTGCTCATCGTGTGCGGCGACCCGCAGCAGATCAACTCCGTGCTGGGCACGGGCGTCTGACGCCCCGTACCCCGGCGCGGTCGAGGGGTGGGGCCAGGGGGTGTCCGGCGGAGCCGGCCCCGCTGAAGCCCGAGGCCTGACCTGTCGTACGCCCGCTCCAGGGTGTGCGGCCGTGAGGGCTGCCCGCGGGCGGGCCGGCGTACGGGTGCGGCGGGGCTCAGCGCGCGGCGGTACGGCGCAGGACCTCGGGCGCGCCGCCGCCGGTGCGCAGGGTCACCGGGGGGAACTCGGCCACGGTGTCGCCGAGGCGCTCGGGGCGCGAGTCGGAGCTGGGCCGCCGGCCGCCCCGGCCTTCGCCCAGCACCTGCCAGCCCCCGCGGGTCAGCGTGATGTATGCGCCGCAGCGCAGCCCGTGCAGGGTGCAGGCGTCCCGCAGACCCCACATCCAGGCGCCGTCCTCCTCGGTCCACCGCTCGTCGCCCTCGCGGCAGTACAGCAGGACGGCCGTCCGCACCGGGGTCCGGCGCCGCAGGTCGTGCGGGAGGACCCGGCGCAGCGCGGCGAGCAGGGCGTTGCGGTACTCCCATCCGTCGGCCGAGGCCGAGCGCTGGACGAAGGAGGCGCTCGCGACGAGCTGTTCCTCGGGGCCGAGGACGGCGATCACCGCCGTCGAGGGCACCGGACCGTGCCGGGAGTGCAGCCCGCTGACCACCTCGCGCGGATTGCGCAGCAGGGGGATGCCCGCCGAACTCCACTCGGCGGGTTCCAGCAGTCGGCCGTGCCGGCTGGCGCCGCCGGCTGCCTGTGTCAGAGACGTGGTCGAGGGCGGGGCGAATCCGAAGGTCACGGTCCTCCCTTCGGGTACACGCCCGCGGACGGGCACAGCTGAAGTGCGGGCACGCCGCGGCGCGGCCCAGGAGAGCGCCGTCGAGCCGAGCGGGAGCACTCCGATTCTCGCGTGGCCCGTGAGCATGCGGCAACGAGCAATTGGCGCCGCCGACCGGAATTCGCCGGTATGCCGTTCATATCCTTGCCCCGTCACACCGAAGATGACTCATTCGACTATGGCCGAAGCGCCAGTACCAGCGGAAACACTCGCTACGGGCCAGAGTCGACGGCGGCGCCGGGGTCCCGGTCCAGGCCTGGTGGAGGCACTCTCCCCGGCGTGGCCGCTCGCGCCGTACGACGCGCAGGCCGTCCGTGACACGCTCGTCACGTTGGGTGAATTGGCCGATTGTCCGTGCCATCCGGTTGCATGGGGGCATGGACAACCTGGAGCTCCGCACCGAAGCCGATGCCGTCCTTGCCGAGCTCGTGGGCGCCCCGGGAGGTTCGGCGCGGCTGCGGGAGGACCAGTGGCAGGCGGTGGCGGCCCTGGTGGAGGAGCGCCGGCGGGCCCTGGTGGTGCAGCGCACCGGCTGGGGTAAGTCGGCGGTGTACTTCGTCGCCACCGCCCTGCTGCGACGGCGCGGATCCGGCCCCACGGTGATCATTTCGCCGCTGCTGGCGCTGATGCGCAACCAGGTCGAGGCGGCGGCGCGGGCCGGTATCCAGGCGCGCACCATCAACTCGGCCAACCCGGAGGTGTGGGACACCATCTACGAGGAGGTCGAGCGGGGCGAGACCGACGTCCTCCTCGTCAGCCCGGAACGCCTCAACTCCGTGGACTTCCGCGAGCAGGTGCTGCCCAAGCTCGCGGCCACCACCGGTCTGCTGGTGGTCGACGAAGCCCACTGCATCTCCGACTGGGGCCACGACTTCCGCCCCGACTACCGCCGGCTGCGGGCCATGCTCGCCGAGCTCGCCCCCGGTGTGCCGGTCCTGGCCACCACCGCGACCGCCAACGCCCGGGTCACCGCGGACGTGGCGGAGCAGCTGGGAACGGGCGCCGGCGAGGCCCTGGTGTTGCGCGGCCCGCTGGACCGAGAAAGCCTGCGCCTCGGCGTGGTGCAGCTGCCGGACGCCGCGCACCGCCTGGCCTGGCTCGCCGAGCACCTGGACGAGCTGCCCGGCTCGGGGATCATCTACACGCTGACGGTGGCCGCGGCCGAGGAGGCCGCCGCCTTCCTGCGGCAGCGCGGCTTCCCGGTGGCCTCGTACACGGGGAAGACGGAGAACGCCGACCGGCTGCAGGCCGAGGTCGACCTGATGGAGAACCGGGTCAAGGCGCTGGTCGCGACGTCGGCGCTGGGCATGGGCTTCGACAAGCCCGACCTGGGCTTCGTGATCCACCTCGGCTCGCCGTCCTCGCCGATCGCCTACTACCAGCAGGTCGGCCGCGCCGGGCGCGGTGTGGAACACGCCGAGGTACTGCTGCTGCCCGGCAAGGAGGACGAGGCCATCTGGCGCTACTTCGCCGATACCGCCTTCCCGCCCGAGGTCCAGGTACGGCAGACCCTGTCGGCCCTCGCCGATGCGGGACGGCCGCTGTCCGTACCGGCCCTGGAAGCGGCGGTGGAGCTTCGGCGCACCCGGCTGGAGACCATGCTCAAGGTGCTCGACGTCGACGGAGCGGTCAAGCGGGTGAAGGGCGGCTGGTCCTCCACCGGCCGGGAGTGGACGTACGACTCCGAGCGGTACGCGTGGGTCGCCCGCCAGCGGGCCGCCGAACAACAGGCCATGCGCGACTACGTGAGCACGTCCGGGTGCCGGATGGAGTTCCTGCGCCGGCAGCTGGACGACGAGGGGGCGGCTCCGTGCGGCCGGTGCGACAACTGCGCGGGCGCCTGGGCCGATTCCTCCGTGTCGGCGGAGACGCTGAGCGGGGCGGCGAAGGAACTGGACCGCCCGGGGGTGGAGGTGGAGCCGCGCCGGATGTGGCCGACGGGCATGTCCGCACTGGGTATCAACGTCAAGGGACGCATCCCGGCCGGCGAGCAGTGCTCCACCGGGCGGGCCCTGGGCCGGCTCTCGGACATCGGCTGGGGCAACCGGCTGCGCCCCCTGCTGGCCGAGAACGCCCCCGACGGGCCGGTCCCCGAAGACGTCCTGCACGCCGCGGTGGCGGTCCTCGCCGACTGGGCGCGCTCTGCGGGCGGCTGGGCACCCGATGTCCCGGACGCCTCCGACCGGCCCGTGGGCGTCGTCGCCGTACCGTCCCTCGCCCGCCCGCAGCTCGTCGGCTCCCTCGCGCAGGGGATCGCGAGCATCGGCCGCCTCCCGTACCTGGGCACCCTGACCTACACCGGGCCGGACGGCGCGCACGCGGCACGCCGCAGCAACTCCGCCCAGCGCCTCAGGGCGCTGGCCGGCACCTTCGCCGTCTCCGAGGAACTGGCCGACGCCCTCGCGCAGTCGCCCGGGCCCGTCCTCCTCGTGGACGACTACTCCGACTCCGGCTGGACCCTGGCGGTCGCCGCGCGCCTGCTCCGCCAGGCGGGCAGTGGGCCGGTCCTTCCGCTGATCCTCGCGACGGCAGGCTGAACGTCGCCCACGCGGCCGGCACTCCGTGGCGGAGCCGGCCGGACCCCCTACGTGGCGGCGGGCGGGGGTGCGGCCGGGGTCGGGTTCCCGGGGTTCTGGAGGCGGCCGCCCTGCGTGGCCGGCATCCGGCGGACCACGGGCTCCGGCATGCGGATCACCACCGGCTGCGGCTGGCCACGCTCTGGAACACACCACGCCTGCTGGGGCGTTGCCTGCGCGTCCTGGGCACGGCGACCGGGGGTCTGCGCGGCCTGGAGCTGGCCGAGCAGGCCGTAGCGCTGCTGCGGGACACGCCGGCCGAGACGGAGCTGATCCTGGCGCTGATCGCTCCGGGCCGGCAGCTCGCCGCCGCCGGAGACCGGACCCGGGCCCGCGATCCGCTGCGGGAAGCGGCCGAGCGCGCCGAACGGATCGGCGCGGTCCGGCTGCGCGCCGTGGCCGAGAAGGTGCTGCGCGAGGGCGGCGCCCGGCGCGCCGCGACATCGCACACCGGGCCGGCCGCGCTGACCGACAGCGAGCGGTGCATCGCGGAACTCGCCGCGGGCGGCCTGACGAACGCCGAGATCGGCGAGCTCCTGCACCTGGCCCGGCGTACCGCCGAAACCCATCTGACCCACGCGTACCGCAAGCTCAGCATCCGCCGGCGTGCAGAACTCCCCGCGGCTCTGGACCGGCTGCTGGTCGGCGGGGAATGGGGCGCCCGCCGCGCGGGTCGGCGGAGTCGGCCGCTGGACGGAGTTTGACGGTGCGGGCATGAGCCAGATTTCTGCGTTCATGCCGCCATGCAACGCGATGGTTCCGACATCGCGCCAACGGCACTCCGAACCTGTGGATGTTGAACGATCAATAGTTATCCACAGGGGTTTCGGGATCCGATCGTCCGCGGGACCGTCGGGACATGACGAACGACCGCGAATCACGCAGCCCGTCCGACCGGCCCTCCATCAGCCCGTCCGGACCCGCCCTCGACCCTCGGATCACCCTGCGCAGCCCGGCCGAACTGGCCGACGCGCTGCCCTACATGCTCGGTTTCCATCCCACCGACTCCCTGGTCATGGTCACCGTGCACGGCGAGGGCGGCCGATTCGGCGGCCGGCTCCGCGTCGGCATCCCCTCGGCCCCCACGGAATGGGAGGACACCGCCCGGCAGGTCGCCGACTGCCTGGTCCGGGGCAGCGAGCGACGCGGCGACAAGCCCGACGGCATCGTCGTCTTCCTCTGCCAGGACCCGGCCGGCGGCGAGAGCGGCCAGCGGGTGATGACCCGGCTGCGGCCGCTGGCCCAACGCATCCGGCTGGCCTGCGGCGCACTCGACGTGCCCGTGATGGAGGCGCTCTGCATCTCCGGCGGGCGGTACTGGTCCTACTGCTGCCCCGACGGGCGGTGCTGCCCGGCCGAGGGCAGTCCACTGGCCGCGACCGGCACCTCGGTGATGGCGGCGACGGCAACCTTCGCCGGACTCCAGGTCAGGGGCTCCCTCCGGGAGATCGAGGGCCGGCTGGCACCGCTGCGGGGCGGTGCGGCGGTGGAGATGGAGCGGGCCCTGGACCGGGCGGCCGCCGCCCTCGTGCCGAAGATCCTCGACGGGGCCACCCAGCAGGAGGTCGGCGCGGAGACCGTCACGCTGGCCCGCACCCTGATGCGGAGGTTGACCCTCGCCCCACCCGTCGAGGGCGGCCCCGGAGCCGACGAGTGGGACGACGCCCTGCTCGGCCACGACGAGGCCGCCACCGTGATCCTCGGCCTCCAGGATCGCGAGATCCGGGACGTCGCGGCCGAGTGGATGGAGGGCGAGGAAGCAGCCCCCGCCCTGCGGCTGTGGCGGGCGCTGGCCCGCCGCTGCGTCGGGGCCTACGAGGAGCACGCGGCGGCCCCGCTCACCCTCGCCGGATGGGTCTCGTGGTCCACCGGCGACGAGCCGACCGCCCGGATCGCCCTCGGGCTGGCCTTGCGGGCCGATGCCGAGTACCGCTTCGCCCAACTGCTCCACCACGCCTGCAACGAGGGCATCGACCCGGAGGGGCTGCGGGCCTGCCTGCGGGAGGAGCGGCGGCGCCGGGAACCCCGCCGCAAGCGTGCAGCGGCCACCACCCGCCCTCCGGGCCGCCGGGAGACGCAGCCCCGCCGCGATCCCCGCCGCACCGCAGGGAGCGAACAGTGAGCCGAAACCGGGCCAGGGGCCGGAGTGCGGGCTCGGGCCCGAGCCGAGGGAATCCCGTGCGGCGGATCCGGAACGCCGCGATCACCGCCCTGCGGCGGCGACTGCGTCACCGGCACGGCCCAGTACGGGCGCAGCCGCCCCCGGGGCCCGTGACCCGGGCGGGGGCGGGGGCGTTCAGCTGGAGGGTGGCGGGAGCCCGGCCGCGCCGCCGCCCACCGAAACCGGCCGGAGCGCAGACAGCGCAGACAAGGCGACCCATGGCCCACTCCGTACCGCCCGCCCGCAGGACCGAGTTGCCGCCCGTGCACGGCGCCGTCATCTGCGTCGCCGCGCCCTGCCTGGTCATCTCGCCGGAACACGGCCAGCTGACCGGACGGGGGATCGACGGGATCTACCGCTCCGGGCGGCGGCTGCTGTCCCGCTGCGTGCTCCGGGTCGGCGGCCGGGAGCCGGTCGCCGTCCAGGGCCGCAGCCTCGGCTCCGACCGGGCCGCCTTCACCGCGACCGTCCGTACCGGGGCCGAAGCCGGCCCCGACCCCGACATCGGCGTGGAACGGGTCCGGCACGCGGACGGCACCGAGCGGATCACCCTGCGCAGTTTCACGGCCCGGCCGATGCGCCTTCCGGTGGAGGTGGCGCTCGGCACCGACCTGGCGGAGCTGGCCGAGGTGGCCGCCGGCCGGACCGGGCCCGAACTGCCGGCCGGGGTGCATGCCGCCGGGCTGCGCTGGAGCACCGGGGAGGCGCAGGCCGTCACCGCGGCCGAGCCGGCCCCCGACGACGCCCTCGCCTCGGCGGGACTGCTGCGCTGGCAGCTCGAGCTGGGGCCGGGGGAGTCCCGCACCATCGAGCTGCGGACCACGCAGGACCGCACGGCGCGGGCCCCGGCCGGGCAGGTGGCCAATCCGCTGGCCGACGCCCGGGCCGAGGGGGACGACCCGCGGGTCGAGGCCTGGTTCCGCACCAGCGTCGAAGATCTCGGCGCGCTGCTGATGAGGGACCGCGAGGAGCCGGCCGACGCGTTCGCCGCGGCCGGGGTGCCGTGGCGGCTCGGGCTGGCCCCGGCGGAGTCCCTCTGGGCCGCCCGGATGGCCCTGCCGCTCGGGACCGGGCTCGCCGCGGCCACCCTGCGCACCCTCGCCCGGACCCAGACGGGGGGCCGCGGCCCCGACGCCGGGAAGATCCCGGGGCCGCTGCGCGGGGCGGGTCCGCAGCTGCCTCCGGGGTGCACCGGCACCGAGGCGACCCTCGGCTTCCCGGCGGTGCTCGCCGAGGCCCGGCGCTGGGGGATGCCCGAGGAGGAGGTGGCCCGGCTCCTCCCGGCGGCCGAGCGGTGCCTGGACTGGCTGCGCGGCGCCCTGGGGCAGGACGGGTTCCTGGCGGATCCCGATCCCGGTCCGCGCCGCTGCGAGACCCAGGCCCACGCCCACCGGGCCGCGCTGCTCGGGGCCGACCTGCTCGCCGGATGCGGGCGGGCCGGCGCCGAGGAGTGGCGGGAGTGGGCGGCCGCGCTGCGGAAGCGGTTCCGGGAGGCGTTCTGGATCGACGGCCCGGACGGCGGACGGCCCGCGACGGCCCTGCACCCCGACGGGCGGCCGCTGCCCCGGCTGACGGGGGCGGCCGTGCACCTGCTGGACACCGGCCTGCTGGGCGGCGGTCGGCTCGCCCCGGGGCTGCTGGACCGGGTCCGCACCGAACAGCTCGCCCGCCTCCTCGGGGCCCCCGCCATGGATTCGGGATGGGGGCTGCGCAGCATGGCGTTCCGGGAGCCGGGTCACAACCCCTTCGGCCACCGCTCGGGCGCGGTGCGGGCGTACGAGAGCGCCGTGGCGGTCGCCGGGCTGGCCCAGGCCGGCTTCGAGAAGGAGGCCGCCGGACTGCTGCGCGGCCTGCTGGATGCCGCGGAGGGCTTCGGGTACCGGCTGCCGGAGATGTACGCCGCCGAGCAGCGCACGGTGGGCAGCGCTCCGCTTCCGCACCCGGCGGCCTGCCGCCCCGCGGCGGTGGCGGCGGCGGCCGGAGTCCATGCCCTGACCGCGCTCGCCGGGATCCGTCCCGACGCACCCGCGGGCACGGTCGCCCTCGTCCCGCTGCCCGGTGCTCCCCTCGGGGCCCTCCGGTTCTCCGGCCTGCGGGTCTCGGGGCAGCCGTTCGCCGTCCGGATCAGCCGACTCGGCCTGGCCATGGTGGAGGAGGCTGCCGATGCGCTCCAACTGGGCGGGTAGCTTGCCGATCGCCGCCTTCGGGATCACGAAAGCTCTGTTTATCGTCAGGCAGACGACTATGATCGCGGCATGTCGCCCTACGACCCGTCGGCCTATCCGCCCTTCGCAGTCACCGTCGACCTGGTCGTGCTCACCGTGCGGCGTCACGCGCTCTGCGCGCTGGTCGTCCGGCGGGGTGAGCAGCCGTTCCAGGGACGCTGGGCCCTGCCCGGCGGCTTCGTGCGCGGAGACGAGGACCTGGCCGCTGCCGCGGCCCGGGAGCTCTCCGAGGAAACCGGCCTGTGCGCCCACGACCCGGCCGAGCCGGGCGCGGGCAACGGGGCGCATCTCGAACAGCTGGCCACGTACGGGGATCCGAAGCGGGATCCGCGCATGCGTGTCGTCAGCGTCGCGCATCTGGTCCTGGCTCCGGACCTGCCCGCACCCCGGGCCGGCGGAGATGCCAACAGCGCGCGCTGGGCCCCCGTCGACGAGCTCCTGGCCGTCGAGGACGAGGCGGCCTCGGGGCTCGCCTTCGACCACGCCCGGATCCTCGCCGACGGCGTGGAGCGGGCCCGCTCCAAGATCGAGTACTCCTCGCTGGCCACCGCGTTCTGCCCGCCCGCGTTCACCGTCGGCGAGCTGCGCCGGGTCTACGAGGCCGTGTGGGGCGTGGCCCTCGACCCCCGCAACTTCCACCGCAAGGTCACCGGGACCCCCGGGTTCCTGGTGCCGGCCGGGGGGACGACGACCCGTCAGGGCGGTCGGCCCGCCCAGCTGTTCCGGGCCGGCGGGGCGAACCTGCTCAACCCGCCCATGCTGCGCCCGGAAGTCTGAGGCCCCGCCAACCGCGCCCTCGCCACCCGTACCATCGGGACCCGGGCCATCGCCACCCGGTCCGTCGTCGACACGGCCGCGAACGCACCCTGGTTGCGCCGAAAATCGGACATATCGCGTTATCTTGATTGCGGTACTCACGCTGCCGCAGAGCGGTCTCACCCCCCGCGAGAGAAGCGATGCTCAAGGCCATCGGACTCACCAGCACACCCCGTCGAGACCTCCCGCCCCTCGTGGACGACCTCACCTTCGAGGCCCGCCCGGGGACCGTGACCGCCCTCCTCGGTGAACCGGGATCGGGCAAGACCACCGCACTGCGGCTCATGCTCGAACTCGAACCGGGCCGCGGCGTCACCTACTTCCGCGGACGCCCGCTGCACCGGATCCCGCATCCCGGCCGTGAGGTCGGCGTGCTGCTCGGCGACGTCCCAGGCAACCCGGCGCGCACCGTCCGGGGTCAGCTGCGGATGCTGTGCGCCGCCGCCGACGTGCCGGCCTCCCGGGCCGACACCATGCTGGAGATCGTCGGCATCGCGGGCCTGCGCGACCAGCGGCTCGGCTCGCTCTCGCTCGGCATGGGCCGCCGGGTGGCGCTGGCCGCGGCGCTGCTCGCCGATCCGTGCACGCTGCTCCTCGACGAGCCCGCCGCCGGACTCTCGCCCCGCGAACGCGGCTGGCTGCACGGGCTGCTGCGCGGTCACGCCTCCCTCGGCGGCGCGGTGCTCTTCACCACCGACGACGCGAAGGAGGCCGCCCGCAGCGCGGACCGGGTCGTGAGCATCGAGGCGGGCCGGCTCGTCGCCGACCAGGACGCGGCCGAGTTCGCCCGCACCCGGCTTCGGCCGCGGGTCGCCGTGCGCAGCCCGCACGCCGCCCGGCTGGCCGACGTGCTCGGCCGCGAGGCCCGGGACGCCCAGCGTGCGGTGGAGATCGTCGAGGAGTCCGGCAGCCGCCTGTCGGTGTACGGCAGCAGCTGCGCGGAGGTCGGCGAAGCGGCGTTCCGGCACGGCGTGCTGGTCCACCAGCTCGCCGACGAGACCGGGGACGCCGGGGCGCCCTGCCCGTCCGTACCGCCGGTGCCGCCGGCGCGCAGCGAGCCCGGCACGGACCCGGCGGGTACTGCCGCCCCGGCCGAAGCCGGGTCCCTGCCCGCCCAAGGCGGCATCCGGTCGGCTGCCCGCAGCGGGACCCCGGCCTCGGCGGTACGCCGGGTCGGCGGACCGCTGCGGCCGCTGCGCTACGAGCTGCGCCGGGTCTTCGGTACCGCCATGCCCGTCCTCACCGCGGCCGTCGTCGTCGCCGTCTCCGCCGTCACCGCCCTGGTGCTGGCCCGGGCCGGCGGCACCCCGCAGAACCGGCTGCTCGCCGCCTGGCCGGAGTTGCTGCCCCTGCCCCCCGCCGCCCTCGGCGCGGGACTGCTCGGCGCCCTGGCCTTCGGCGAGGAGTACCGCTACCCCGCGCTCGCCGCCGACCGCGGCACCGTGCCGCGCCGGATGGGCCTGCTCGCCGCCAAACTGGCCGTCTGTGCGGGCCTCGCTCTGGTGTTCGGTGCGCTCGCCGTCGCCGCCGACGCTGCCGCCCTGAAGCTCGTCTTCGACCGCGGCCCGCTGCGCACCCCCGCGGAATGGGTCTCCCCGGCCGTGAGCTGGGCCGGACTGCTCATCGGCTGCGCCTGGGCCGGCGTGCTGGCCTCCGGCGTCTTCCGGTCGGCCACCGCCGGCCTGGCCGCCGTGCTCGCCGTCCCGGTCGTAGTCGTCCCGCTGGTCCGCAAGGCCCTGGACGGTCCGTCCGCGTACCC
The DNA here is from genome assembly GCF_040682115.1 of Streptomyces sp. NPDC051364. NCBI lineage: Bacteria > Bacillati > Actinomycetota > Actinomycetes > Kitasatosporales > Streptomycetaceae > Streptomyces > Streptomyces sp. NPDC051364. The sequence continues at coordinate 107,420 of NZ_JBFBAH010000008.1, forward strand.
GGCGAGCGGACTCGCGGCCCGGCTGCGCGGGCTGGCCTGGGCGCAGTGGCCCCCGGAGGCGGACCGTCTGGTCCTGGGGGCCTTGCGGGTGATGGCCCAACCCGTCGGCACCGCACTGGTGTTGTCGCTGATGGTCCTGTTGTGCGCCTATGGGTTCACAGGACTGCGCAGCCGCGTCCGTTGGTAACGGACCGTTCGTGATCGTTCCGGTGCCGGAGAATGTCTCGACAGGACCGATCCGGTCCACATCACGTGAACCGGACCACAACTCCCCCCAAAGGGCCCGGTTCTTTACGATAAGTCGTCAATTGCGTAGGTGGCACCGATCACCCTTTCGTGTGCTTTTCACCAAAGACCTCAAGGGTCATCGAGGCAAGGCCGACAAAGGATTCGTGAGTACCCTTGCGCACACCATGATGACCACCGCCCGCCATGCCGACTCCGGCCTCGCCGGCCCGGGCGAACTCGACCGCTACCCCTACGCGGAAGCCTCCGGGACCGACCGCGTCGGAGCTCCCCACTGGGACGGCGCCGACGTCGAGTTGAGCCGGGTCGGCCGCCGCGCGGCAGGCAGCCGCGGCCGCGGACTGCACGGCCAACTCGTCCAGCAGCTCGGCCAGATGATCGTCTCCGGCGACCTCGGCGCGGACCGCCCGCTGGTCCCCGAGGAGATCGGCCAGCGCTTCGAGGTCTCCCGCACGGTGGTCCGCGAATCGCTGCGCGTGCTGGAGGCCAAGGGCCTCGTCAGCGCCCGCCCCAACGTCGGCACCCGCGTCCGGCCCGTCGCCGACTGGAACCTGCTCGACCCCGACATCATCGAGTGGCGCGCCTTCGGCCCGCAGCGCGACGACCAGCGCCGCGAGCTCAACGAGCTCCGCTGGACCATCGAGCCGCTCGCCGCCCGCCTCGCCGCAGGCCACGGCCGCCCCGACATCCAGCAGCGCCTCGCCGACATGGTCGAGATCATGGGCCACGCCCTCGGCCAAGGCGACGCGATCACCTTCGCGCGCGCCGACAACGAGTTCCACGCGCTCCTCATCCAGGTCGCGGGCAACCGCATGCTGGAGCACCTCTCCGGCATCGTCTCCTCCGCGCTCCAGGTCTCGGGAAGCCCCGTCATCGCCTGCGAGCGCCCCAGCGAGGCCTGCGTCGCGCACCACGCCCGGATCGTCGAGGCCCTCGCGGCCGGGGATGCGACGGGCGCCGAGAACGCCATGCGCCAGCTCCTGATGGTGCATCCGGAGGTCGAGCGCGTGGTCCCCGCCCCGCGCGAGCACTGACGGGCGGGACGGACGGCGGCGCGGGAGTACTCGCACGTGCCGCCGGGGGCGTTGGCGGTGGCGCCGACGCCCTGGAGGTACCCGGGACACGGTCCGGTGGGGGTGCCTCCCGGCGGGAGGCCGGGGAGACGCCCAGGCGACACCGGCGAGCGCACGTGTTCGACCGCAGGTCGGCGCACACGGGCCCGGCGGGGGCCGGCCCCGCACCACCGTCGGCGACCTCGCACGACGGCATCCGGCCGTGTCCGGCCCGCGTGTACGACCGTATGACCGGCATCGGGGCAATCGGGGTGTGACTCGGGCCACGAAGAATTGGGCGTAACACTCCGCGAGGTCAAGCGATGACCTAGAGAGGTGATGGCCGACGGAGGGAAGACAGCAGCCCTTGCGGGTGCTGTGCAGCTCCCCGGCCCCTGCCCGCGCCCCCGGCCCATCCCCAGTCGGTGGTCGTCGGCTCCGGTCCAGCACCACCCGGCCGGGGTCGGAAGCCGTTTCCATCGTTCCGAGAGGTTGTTCGTGTCGGCCAGCACATCCCGTACGCTCCCGCCGGAGATCGCCGATTCCGAGTCTGTGATGGCGCTCATCGAGCGGGGCAAGGCCGAGGGGCAGATCGCCGGCGATGACGTGCGTCGGGCCTTCGAGGCTGACCAGATTCCTGCGACCCAGTGGAAGAATGTTCTGCGCAGCCTCAACCAGATCCTCGAGGAAGAGGGTGTGACGCTGATGGTCAGTGCCGCGGAGTCGCCCAAGCGCACCACCCGCAAGAGCGTCGCAGCGAAGACCCCGGCCAAGCGGACGGCCACCAAGACCGTCGCGGCGAAGACGACGGCTGCGCGGACCGTCGCCGCTGCGGCACCGGCGGCCGAGTCGGTGGACCCGGAGCCCGTGGACGCTCTCGCGGAGGAGCCCGGAACCGAGCCTGCCGCGAAGAAGACGGCGGCGAAGAAGACGGCGGCCAAGAAGGCCGCGCCCGCCAAGAAGACCGCTGCCAAGAAGACGGCGGCGAAGAAGACCGCATCCAAGAAGGACGCGGACGGGGGCGGCGAGGACGAGACCCCGGACGAGGGTCCCGACGCCGCCAAGGCCGAGGCCGAGGAAGAGGAGGAGGGCGGGGAGAACAAGGGCTTCGTCATCTCCGACGACGAGGACGACGCCCCCGCCCAGCAGGTCGTGGTCGCCGGTGCCACCGCCGACCCGGTCAAGGACTACCTCAAGCAGATCGGCAAGGTCCCCCTCCTCAACGCCGAGCAGGAGGTCGAGCTCGCCAAGCGGATCGAGGCGGGCCTGTTCGCCGAGGACAAGCTGGCCAACTCCGACAAGCTGGCCCCCAAGCTCAAGCGCGAGCTGGAGATCATCGCCGAGGACGGTCGCCGCGCCAAGAACCACCTGCTGGAGGCCAACCTCCGCCTCGTGGTCTCGCTGGCCAAGCGTTACACCGGCCGCGGCATGCTCTTCCTGGACCTGATCCAGGAGGGCAACCTGGGCCTGATCCGTGCGGTCGAGAAGTTCGACTACACCAAGGGCTACAAGTTCTCCACGTACGCGACCTGGTGGATCCGCCAGGCGATCACCCGCGCCATGGCCGACCAGGCCCGCACCATTCGCATCCCGGTGCACATGGTCGAGGTCATCAACAAGCTCGCCCGCGTGCAGCGCCAGATGCTCCAGGACCTGGGCCGCGAGCCCACCCCGGAGGAGCTGGCCAAGGAACTCGACATGACCCCCGAGAAGGTCATCGAGGTCCAGAAGTACGGCCGCGAGCCGATCTCCCTGCACACGCCGCTCGGCGAGGACGGCGACAGCGAGTTCGGCGACCTCATCGAGGACTCCGAGGCGGTCGTCCCGGCGGACGCCGTGAGCTTCACGCTCCTGCAGGAGCAGCTGCACTCGGTGCTCGACACGCTCAGCGAGCGCGAGGCCGGCGTGGTCTCGATGCGCTTCGGCCTCACCGACGGACAGCCGAAGACCCTCGACGAGATCGGCAAGGTCTACGGCGTCACGCGCGAGCGCATCCGTCAGATCGAGTCCAAGACGATGTCGAAGCTGCGCCACCCGTCCCGCTCCCAGGTCCTGCGCGACTACCTGGACTGACCGGGCCGGGGACCGTACGAGGTGGCCGTGCGCGGGTGCGCTCGGCCACCGGGCGTCCCACTCTGGGTGGAGTCATGCACACTCAGAGTCAGGAGGCCTCATGCGTCGTCCCTTTTCCCGTGCTCTGGCGGGCGCGCTGGCCCTGGTGGCGGGAGCGGCCGCGGCGCCTCTGGCCCAGGCACCGCACGCGGCTGCGGACAGTGTGGTGATCGGCGGGAGGCCGGTGAAGGCGGCCGACAGCCCGTGGGTGGTGGCCCTCGCCAGCCGTGACCGGTTCGGGGGTACGCGGGGCGGCCAGTTCTGCGGGGGCGTCATCGTGGGCCCGACGAAGGTGCTGACCGCGGCCCACTGCCTGGGCCGCCAGGTGCTGGGCGGCACGATCGAGTCCGTCCCCGACTTCCGGGTGATCACCGGGCGTACGGAGCTGCGGGCTGATGAGGGCCGGGAGATCGCGGTCCGCTCGGCCCGGGTGAACCCGGGCTACGACACACGGAGCAATGCCGGCGACCTGGCCGTGCTGGAGCTCGACGAGGCCGTACCCGCGCACTACGTGCTCCCCATGGCCGGCGACGGGCATCCCGGCTATGCGGCGGGCGGCGAAGCGGCCGTGTACGGCTGGGGCGACACGAGCGGATTCGGTGACTACGCGTACGCGCTGCACGCCGCGCGAGTGACGGTCCTGTCGGACGAGGTCTGCCGGCGTGCCTACCCGGGGGACGCGGACGGGCAGTACCGGCCGGAGTCCATGGTGTGCGCGGGGCACCGCGACGGCGGGAGGGACGCCTGCCAGGGAGACAGCGGTGGGCCGCTGGTCGCCCAGGGCCGGCTCATCGGGCTGGTGTCCTGGGGGCGGGGCTGCGGGCGCCCCGACAGTCCGGGGGTGTACACCAAGATCGCGCCGCTCACCGGCTTCGTGACAGCCCCTGAGGCGGCCGCGCGGCAAGGCGTCGGCCAGGACATCGCGTGGGGTGCCCAAGGGCGCTCCCGACCGGCTGCACGGCCCGTACGGGGGCATGTGGCAGGGGAGCCGCAGGGACCCCCGGGAGCACCCGGGGGACGGCACCGGCGGGCGAGCCCGCACACCATCGGGCCCCCGGCGGGGCTCCGGGCATGAGGACGGGCGGCGCCCCTGGGTCTCAGAGGTGCCGCCCGTCGACCGGCCTGGCCGGTCCTGGCTCGTCGGATGCGAGGTATAGGCCTGTGTCAGCGGTCCTCGGTGTCGGCATTGGCCGTCGGAGCGGACGTGAGCCGCTCGGTCTCATCCTGTATATCCGCGGCGATCTTCTTGAGTTCCGGCTCGAACTTACGCCCGTGGTGGGCGCAGAACAGCAGTTCACCGCCGCTCAGCAGGACGACGCGCAGATATGCCTGGGCGCCGCAACGGTCGCATCGGTCAGCGGCCGTCAGCGGGGTCGCGGGTGTCAGAACAGTAGTCACGTCGCCTCTTCTCTAGCTCGACGAGCTGTCGTACCAGGGTCAACATCCAACCAGGCCGAAAACGTTCCCGCTCGCGGCTTTTCCTCGAAACTACCTTCCGAAGCTGGCCGGCTGTTGCCGGTTGGCGGCGAAGGAGCCGTATTGCGTTGCTTTACGGTTTCGCGTTGTCAGTCGTTCGCTTGTAGCAGTTCCGTCCTCCCCGGCGTGAGTGCCGGTTGTTCATGAGGACGTGCCCGAACCCTAAATGGTTCATGCCTGGAAGGGAACGTGATGTTTGCTTCACTCCCCCGGGGGATCGAACACCCGTGCGGCCCTGCACTAGGCTGATGAAGGACGAGGGTGGCGTTGCATCGGCTCTACCAGGCCTCGGTACCCTTCGACCGGCAACCGAGCCACCCTGCGCCCGACGGGCCAGAAAAAGAAATTCAGCGAGGAGCGAACTGCGTGACCGCCGACACGTCCGTGCCTTCCAGCGCGCTGCTGTCCGGAGCAGACCGGGACGGCTCCAACTACACCGCGCGGCACCTGCTCGTCCTCGAAGGCCTCGAGGCCGTCCGCAAGCGCCCCGGCATGTATATCGGTTCCACCGACTCCCGGGGCCTCGTGCACTGCCTCTGGGAGATCATCGACAACGCCGTGGACGAGGCCCTGGGCGGCTACTGCGACCACATCGAGGTGATCCTCCACGAGGACGCCTCGGTCGAGGTCCGCGACAACGGCCGCGGCATCCCCGTCGACGTCGAGCCCAAGACCGGGCTGTCCGGCGTCGAGGTCGTCATGACCAAGCTGCACGCCGGCGGCAAGTTCGGCGGTGGCTCGTACGCGGCCTCCGGCGGCCTGCACGGCGTCGGCGCCTCCGTGGTCAACGCCCTCTCCGCCCGGCTGGACGTCGAGGTGGACCGCAACAGCTCCACCCACGCGATCAGCTTCCGCCGCGGCGTCCCGGGCATGTTCACCGAGCAGGGCCCCGACAGCCCGTTCGACCCCGCCAACGGCCTGCGCAAGGTCAAGCGGGTCGCCAAGGGAAAGACCGGCACCCGGGTCCGCTACTGGGCCGACCGGCAGATCTTCCTCAAGGACGCCCGGCTCTCCCTGGAGACGCTCTACCAGCGCGCCCGCCAGACCGCCTTCCTCGTCCCGGGCCTGACCATCGTCGTCCGCGACGAGCGCGCCATCGACGGGGCCGGCAAGACCGAGGAGACCTTCCGCTTCGACGGGGGCATCAGCGAGTTCTGCGAGTACCTCGCGCAGGACAAGGCCGTCTGCGACGTGCTGCGCCTGACCGGCCAGGGCACCTTCAAGGAGACCGTCCCCGTCCTCGACGAGCGGGGCCACATGACCCCCACCGAGGTCACCCGCGAGCTCGGCGTGGACATCGCCCTGCGCTGGGGCACCGGGTACGAGACGCAAGTCAAGTCCTTCGTCAACATCATCGCCACGCCCAAGGGCGGCACCCACATCACCGGCTTCGAGCGCTCGGTCGCCAAGACCGTGAACGAGGTGCTGCGCTCCGCGAAGCTGCTGCGCGTCGCCGAGGACGACGTGGTCAAGGACGACGCGATGGAGGGCATGACGGCGGTCGTCACCGTCCGGCTGGCCGAGCCGCAGTTCGAGGGCCAGACCAAGGAGGTGCTCGGCACCTCGGCGGCCGCCCGGATCGTCGCGGCCGTGGTCGCCAAGGAGCTTAAGACCTTCCTGACCAGCACGAAGCGCGACGACAAGCAGCAGGCCCGCGCCGTGATGGAGAAGATCGTCGCGGCCGCCCGGACCCGGATCGCCGCCCGCCAGCACAAGGAGGCGCAGCGCCGCAAGACGGCACTGGAGACCTCCTCGCTGCCCGCGAAGCTGGCCGACTGCCGCAGCGACGACGTGGAGCGCAGCGAGCTCTTCATCGTCGAGGGCGACTCCGCCCTCGGCACCGCCAAGCTCGCGCGGAACTCGGAGTTCCAGGCACTGCTGCCGATCCGCGGCAAGATCCTGAACGTCCAGAAGTCGTCGGTCTCGGACATGCTCAAGAACGCCGAGTGCGGAGCGATCATCCAGGTCATAGGAGCCGGCTCGGGCCGGACCTTCGACATCGACGCCGCGCGCTACGGGAAGATCGTCCTGCTCGTCGACGCCGACGTGGACGGCGCGCACATCCGCTGTCTGCTGCTGACGCTCTTCCAGCGGTACATGCGGCCGATGGTCGAGGCGGGCCGGGTGTTCGCCGCGGTGCCGCCGCTGCACCGGATCGAACTCGTCCAGCCCAAGAAGGGCCAGGACAAGTACGTCTACACGTATTCGGACAACGAGCTGCGCCAGACGCTGCTCGAATTCCAGCGCAAGAACGTCCGGTACAAGGATTCGATCCAGCGCTACAAGGGTCTCGGCGAGATGGATGCGGACCAGCTGGCGGAGACCACCATGGACCCCCGGTTCCGTACGCTGCGCCGGATCAACATCGGCGACCTGGACTCGGCCGAGCAGGTCTTCGACCTGCTGATGGGCAACGAGGTCGCGCCGCGCAAGGAGTTCATCACGAGCTCCGCGGCGACGCTGGACCGCTCGCGCATCGACGCCTGACGGGCGCACCGGCACACCGGTGTTCTTCACTCCATCACCTGTTGGAGTGAAGAGCACCGGGACACCAGTCCGGAAAACGTCCATACCGCACATCCTTGTGGGCACGCGGCCAATGCGGCGGCGGACAAGGAGAGTTCGGTGGACAAGCACGAAGGTCCTGATGCCGGAACGATCCGGCTCGACGACCCCTGGTACGACGCGCTCGCCGTCGGCTGGGGGGAGGGCGAGGGCGAGGACCCGGCGCCCCCGCGTCCCGCCGCCGGCGGCCGGGCCGCGCCCGGGGCATCCGACATCTACCTCGAAGTGCAGCGCAGCGCCGCCTTCCAGGAGGTCCGCAGCCGCTACCGCGGGTTCGTCGTCCCCGCGACCGCCGGATTCTTCCTCTGGTACGTCGCCTACGTGGTCGCGGCCACCATGGCGCCGGGGATCATGGCCCGGCCCGTCGTCGGGGCGGTCAACGTCGCCCTGCTGGCGGGGCTCGGCCAGTTCCTCAGCACCTTCCTGCTGACCTGGGCGTACGCCCGGCACGCGCGGCTGCGCCGTGACAGGGCCGCGCTGGACCTGCGCTGGACGGTCTTCGAGCAGGAGCGCGGCCAGGAGCGGATCCGCGCCCGGGAGGCCGGCCGGTGACCACCGAGCACCAGGCCCTCGCGCTGATCCTGTTCAGCCTCTTCATCGCGGTCACCCTGGGCATCACCACCTGGGTCAGCCGCAACCGTCACGGCTCGGCCGAGGAGTTCTACGCCGGCGGGCGGCTGTTCTCCCCCCTGGAGAACGGTTTCGCCATCGCGGGCGACTACATGTCCGCAGCCTCCTTCCTCGGCATCTCCGGCCTGATCGCCCTCTTCGGCTACGACGGCCTGCTGTACTCGGTGGGCTTCCTCGTCGCGTGGCTCGTCGTGCTGTTCCTCGTCGCCGAACTCGTCCGCAACTGCGGGCGCTTCACCCTCGCGGACGTGGTCGCGGCCCGGATGAGCGAGCGGCCCGTCCGGATCGCCGCCGGCACCTCCTCCGTCACCGTCTCGGTGCTGTACCTGGTTGCACAGATGGTCGGCGCGGGCAGCCTCGTGGGCCTGCTGCTCGGTGATTCGGGCACCGCGGCCCGGACGCTGACCGTGATCGGGGTCGGGGCGCTGATGGTGGTCTACGTGTCGTTCGGCGGCATGCGGGCCACCACCTGGATCCAGATCGTGAAGGCCGTGCTGCTCATGGGCGGGGCGGTCACCCTCACCGTGCTCGTACTCCTTCGCTTCCACGGGAACTTCGACCAGCTGCTCACCAGCGCAGCCGAGCGCAGCGGGCACGGGCAGCGGTTCCTGAGCCCGGGGCTCAAGTACGGCGGTGACTGGACCTCCCGCGTCGACTTCATGAGCCTCGGCCTCGCGCTGGTCCTCGGAACGGCCGGGCTGCCGCACATCCTGTCGCGGTTCTACACGGTGCCGACCGCGCGCGCGGCCCGCCGGTCGGTGGTGTGGGCGATCGCGCTGATCGGCGGGTTCTACCTGATGACCATCGTGCTCGGGTTCGGGGCGGCCGCGCTGGTGGGTCCGGACGCGGTGCGGGCCTCCAACGCCTCGGGGAACACGGCGGTTCCGCTGCTCGCGGCCTTCCTGGGCGGCGGGGCGGGCTCGACCGGGGGCGCGGTGCTGTTCGCCTTCGTGGCGGCGATCGCCTTCGCCACGATCCTGGCCGTGGTCGCGGGGATCACGCTGGCGTCCTCGGCCTCGGTGGCGCACGACCTGTACGCCTCGCTCAAGCGCCGCCATGCGCGCCAGCGCAGCGAGGTCGCGGTGGCCAGGGTCGCGGCCGTCGGTATCGGGGCGGTGGCGATCGCCCTGGGGCTGCTCGCCCAGGACCTGAACGTGGCGTTCCTGGTCGGGCTGGCCTTCGCGGTGTCGGCTTCGGCCAATCTGCCGGTGCTGCTGTACTCGCTGTTCTGGTGCTCCTTCACCACGCGGGGCGCCGTCTGGTCGGTGTACGGGGGCCTGATTCCGGCGGTGGTGCTGGTCGTCCTGTCGCCGGTGGTCTCTGGCAGCCCGGACTCCCTCTTCCCGGGGGTGAGCTTCCAGTTCTTCCCGCTGCAGAACCCGGGCCTGGTCTCGATCCCGCTGGGCTTCCTGGCGGGCTGGCTGGGCACGGTCACCTCGGCGGACGAGCCGGACGAGGCGAAGCACGCGGAGACGGAGGTTCGCTCCTTGACCGGCGCCGGGGCCGTCTGAGCGGGTTCCCGTCCGGCGGTCAGGCACCCTCGGACGGGAGCCAGGAGTAGCGGTGTTCGGGGCGGCCCGTCTCGCCGTAGCGCAGGGCCAGGGTGACCCGGGCGCTGCGCTCCAGGAGTTTCAGGTAGCGCTGGGCGGTCTGGCGGCTGATGCCGGCGCGGTCGGCGATCTGCTGGGTGGAGAGCGGGCCCTCGGCGGAGCGCAGGACCTGGCGGACCAGTTCGGCGGTGGTGGCGGAGTGGCCCTTGGGCAGTTCGTTCGGGGAGCCGGCCGCGGCAAGGGCGCCGAATATCCGGTCCACCTCGGCCTGTTCGGCCTCGCCGCCCGTCTCCAGGGTGCGGCGCAGGGAGCCGTACGCCTCCAGCCGGGTGCGCAGGCCGGCGAAGGTGAAGGGCTTGACCAGGTACTGGAGGGCGCCGAGGCGCATGGCGGACTGGACGGTGGCCAGGTCGCGGGCGGCCGTGACCATGATCACGTCGGTGCGCTGGCCGAGCTGGCGCAGCCGGCGGACCAGGTCCAGCCCGTTCTCGTCCGGGAGGTAGTGGTCGAGGAGGATCAGGTCGACGGGGTGGGTGCCGAGGTACGCCAGGGCCTCGGCCGCCGAATGGGCCTGGGCACAGACGCGGAAGCCGGGAACCTTCGCCACGTACGCCGCGTTGATCCGGGCAACACGCATGTCGTCGTCGACGACCAATACGTGGATGTCATGGATCGGGGTCTCGTTCATCGCAGGGCCTCCGGGAGTACGACGGAGAACTCCGCCCCTCCGTCCGCTGCCTCGCCGGCCCGGGCCGTGCCACCCTGCCGCTCCGCGAGGCGGCGTACGAGTGCGAGACCGAGCCCGCGCTCGCGGTGGGCCTTGGGCTGCTTGGTCGACCAGCCCTCGGTGAAGATCTCCTCGCGGCGGGCTGCCGGGACGCCGGGCCCGCTGTCCCGCACCCGGAGGATCGCCGTACGGCCCTCGGCGCGCAGCTCGACCTCGACCAGGGGTGCCGCGGAGCCCGCCGAAGCGTCCAGGGCGTTGTCCACCAGGTTGCCCGTGATGGTGACGAGGCCGCCGGGGTCGACGAGGCAGTCGGGCAGGAAGGTGGTGTCGGCGAGGCGCAGCGGGACGCCGCGCTCGGCAGCGACGGTCGCCTTGCCCACCAGAAGGGCGGCCAGCAGGGGGTCGTGGACCTTCTCGGTGACCTGTTCGGCGGTGCTGCGGTGCACTCCGACGACCTCGGTGACGAACTCCACCGCCTCCTCGTGCAGGCCCAGCTCCAGCAGGCCGAGGAGGGTGTGGAGGCGGTTGGCGTGCTCGTGGTCCTGTGCGCGCAGTGCGTCGATCAGGCCCTTGGTGGAGTCGAGCTCGCGGCCGAGGTGTTCCAGCTCGGTGCGGTCGCGCAGGGTGGCGACGGCGCCGCCGTCCTCGGTGGGCATCCGGTTGGCGACCAGCACCCGGGGCCCCTGGACCGTGAGCAGGTCGCGGCCGGTCACGCGGCCGGCGAGGACGTCGGTGGTGCGGCCCGTGCCCAGTACGTCGTCCAGCGGGCGCCCGGCGACGGTGGCGGCCGTCTCCGGCGCGAGGCCCAGCAGGCGGGCCGCCTCGTCGTTGACGAGCCGGACCCGGCCGTCGCGGTCGAGGGCGATCACGCCCTCGCGGATGGAGTGCAGCATCGCCTCGCGCTCGGCGAGCAGTCCGGCGATGTCGGAGAAGGCCAGGTCGCGGGTCTGCCGCTGGATCCGGCGGGACAGCAGGTAGGCGGCGAGCGCGCCCGCCGCGAGGGCGCCGCCCGCGTAGGCGAGCAGGCCCGGGATGGTGCCGAGAAGCCGGTCGCGGACGCTGTCGTAGGCGATGCCGACGGAGACGGCGCCGACGATCTCCCCGTCGGCCGCAAGGAGCGGAACCTTGCCGCGGGCGGAGCGGCCGAGCGTGCCCTCGTCGATCTCCATGACCTCGCGGCCCGCGAGGGCGTCGCTCGGGTCGGTGGAGACGGGCAGGCCGATCCGGTCGGTGCCGGGGTGCGAGCGGCGGATCCCGTCCAGGTCCATGACGACGACGTACTCGGCGCCCGTGGCGCGGCGGATCCGCTCGGCCGAGGCCTGCACGGGGCTGTCGGCCGTCGGCCCGGAGTCGAGGAGGTCGGCGGCCAGCGACGGGTCGGCCGCCGCGCTCTGGGCGATGGCCAGGGCGCGCCGCATGGCCTGGTCGTCGAGCTGCGTGCTGAGCGGGGCCAGGAAGAGCCCGGTGGCCAGCACGGCGACCCCGGCGGCGATGGCCAGCTGGGTCAGCAGGATCTGCGAGACGGCCCGTCTGGGCAGCCCGAGGCGCCGAGCGCTCATGTGGAGGAACCGCATGACCAGCAACGGTAGGTCGCCTTCGGCCTGAGTGGAATATCCCATGTGTATGCACCTGTGGCTGACCTCCTGCTGCCTGCTGCCCGCGGGCCCGTCACGGCATCGGCTGTGGCGGGCGGGGTCCCTGGTACTGGCCGCTCGGGCGCATCCGGAGCGGCCGCTCCTGGTACTCCTCCAGCGCGTGCGCGATCCAGCCAGCCGTCCGGGACACCGCGAACACCGTCTCCCCGGCCTCCGCGGGCATCCCGCAGGACACCGTCAGCACAGCCAGTGCCAGGTCGACATTGGCGTGCAGTCCGCCGCGCCGGGCCGCCGTCGTGGCGACGACCTCCCGGGCGGCCGCCAGTGCGGGCCCGGCCTGCGGCACGTTCTCCAGCCGCGCGAACAGCGCCGTCGCCCGCGGGTCCTCGCCCTCGTACAGCCGGTGCCCGAGTCCGGGAACCCGCCGTCCCGCCCGCAGATGGTCCGCGACCACCGGCGCGGCCCCGCCCCGCTCCAGGGCCTCCACCAGCATCCGGTGCGCGAGCCGTCCGGCCGCGCCGTGCAGCGGGCCCTCGAGCGCGCCGAGGCCGGCCGACACCGCCGCGTACGGATGGGCCCGCGCCGACGCGGCCACCCGTACGGCCAGGGTCGAGGCGGCCAGATCGTGGTCGATGAGCAGCGCGAGGGCCAGGTCCAGCGTGGCAAGCGCATCCGGGTCCGGCTCGCGCGCCGTCAGCCGGGTCCACAGCTGCCGGGCCAGTCGGCCGTCCCCTCGCCAGCCGGGCGGGCCCACCTCGGGCAGCGCGCCGACCAGCGTCGGGATCAGGCAGCGCGCGGAGCCCAGTACGGCCTCCGCGGACAGGTCGAAGCGCAGCGGATCCGCCACCGCTGCGGCCGCGGTGGCCACCCGCAGCCGGTCGATCGGGCCGCTGTGCTCGGGCAGTGCGGCCACCGCGCGCCGGGCGGCGGCGAGTACCTGCGGGGGAGCGGTGAACCGCACGCCACTCGGCAGCGTCCCGGTCCAGAGCCACTCGGCGACCTCCTCGTAGCGGTGCCGCGAGGCCAGCTCGACGGCGTCCACGCCCCGGAAGTAGTACCGGTCGGGCTCGATGAGCGTGAGCGAGGTGCGTACGGAGAGCTCCGCGCCGGGGGGTGCCGCCGCCTCGCGCCGGCTGCGCCGGGCCAGGTCCTCCACCTCGCGCGCGTCGAAGCTGCTGCCGCGGCCGACCGGGTCGCGGCGGCTGGTGAGCTGGCCCCGGCTGACGTACGCGTACACGGTTGCGGGCTTCACCCCCAGGAGTTCCGCCGCCTGCCGGGTGCTGATCCGGCGCTCGCCCTCCGCCTGGTCGTTCATGACGCTCACCCTACATATATTGATTAAATCAACATTGACAAGGATTCAATCCATCATGGATGGTCGATGCATGAACACCACCGTCGATGTGCCCCGCGGTCTCGCGGGAGTCGTGGTCACCGAGACCGAACTCGGTGACGTCCGAGGCCGCGAGGGCTTCTACCACTACCGCCAGTACTCGGCCGTCGAGCTCGCATCGAGCCGCAGCTTCGAGGACGTGTGGCACCTGATGTTCCGCGGCGCCCTGCCGGCCGACGCCGCCGAGCGGGCCTCGTTCGCCGCCGAGATCGCCCCGCTGCGCCGACTGCCCGACGCGGTACGCGACGCACTGCCCGCCCTCGCCCGGGCCACAGCGCTCTCCGGCCCGCTCGCCGGGCTGCGGACCGCGCTCTCGCTGCTCGGCGCCTCCGCCGGGTTCCGCCCGGTGTACGACCTCGACCCCGGGCGGCGGGCCGCCGACGCACTGGCCGCCTGCGCCGCCGTACCGACCTTGCTCACCGCGCTGCACCGGCTGGGGCAGGGCCTGGAGCCGGTCGAGCCGCGCGCGGATCTCCCGTACGCCGCCAACTACCTGTACATGCTCACCGGACAGGAGCCCGACCCGGTCAAGGCGCGGGCGGTCGAGCAGTACCTGATCTCCACCGTCGACCACGGCTTCAACGCCTCGACCTTCACCGCCCGCGTGGTCGCCTCCACCGGCGCGGACGTGGCGGCCTGCCTCACCGGGGCGATCGGCGCGCTCTCCGGGCCGCTGCACGGGGGCGCGCCCAGCCGCGCCCTGGACACGCTGGACGCCATCGGCACGGCGGACCGCATCGACCCGTGGATCCGCGGGCGGGTGCTCGCCGGGGACCGGATCATGGGCTTCGGGCACCCCGTCTACCGCACCGAGGACCCGCGCTCGCGGATGCTGCGGGACATCGCGCTGCAGTTCGGCGGCCCGCTCGTGGACTTCGCCGTCGAGGTCGAGCGGCACGTCGAGGAGATCCTCGCCGAGCTCAAGCCGGGGCGGGAGCTGCACACCAACGTGGAGTTCTACGCGGGTGTGGTCATGGAGCTGTGCGGGCTGCCGCGCGAGATGTTCACCCCGACGTTCTGCGCGGCCCGTGTGGTCGGCTGGAGCGCGAACGTCCTGGAGCAGGCCGCCGATTCGAAGATCATCCGCCCGGCCGCCCGGTACGTCGGCCCGAACCCGCCGGAGCCGGTTCCGGTGCTCGGCTGACTACGATCGGCGGGGTGAACAGCAGTCAGCCCGCCCAGCAGTCCGCTCAGCCGCCTGTCCGGCCGCCCGCGCAGCCGTCCGTGCAGCCGATTCCCGTCGTCGTGCTGTCCGGATTCCTCGGATCCGGCAAGACGACGCTGCTCAACCACCTCCTCGGCAACCGGGGAGGCACCCGGATCGGGGTCGTCGTCAACGACTTCGGCTCGATCGAGATCGACGCGATGGCCGTGGCGGGCCAGGTCGGCGATTCGATGGTCTCGCTCGGCGGCGGCTGCCTGTGCTGCGCGGTCGACGGCAGCGAGCTGGACACGTACCTGGAGAAGCTCTCGGCGCCGGTCCACCGGATCGACGTGATCGTCATCGAGGCGAGCGGGCTGGCCGAGCCCCAGGAGATGATTCGGATGCTGGTGGCCAGCGAGAATCCGGCGATCCGGTACGGCGGCATGGTGCAGGTCGTGGACGCGGCGGAGTTCGATTCGACCCGGGGCGAGCACCCGGAGAGCGACCGCCACCTCGCCGTCGCGGACCTGGTGGTCCTCAACAAGACCGACCGGGTCGACGCCGCCGAGCGCGCCCGGATCGAGGGCGAGCTGGGCGCGCTCTGCCCAGGGACGCCGGTGGTGGCCGCCGACCACGGCCGCATCGATCCGGAGCTGCTCTTCGACCGCCGCCCGTGGACCGAGACCCAGGGCCAGCTGTCGTTCGAGGACCTGATCGCGCAGGCCAGAGACGCGCTCGACGCAGTTGATGCAGGCGACGCGGAGCACGAGGAGGACGGGGACCACAACGGGCACGCCCACACGGTGTACGAGAGCACGGAGTTCGTGTCCGAGCAAGCCATGAACCCGCGCCGGTTCATTGACTTCCTCGACCGGCGGCCGGCCGGGCTGTACCGGATCAAGGGCTATGCCTACTTCGGAGTCGCCGGCCACGAGGAGCGCTACGAGGTCCACGCCGTCGGCCGCTTCCTCCGGTTCGCCCCGCAGCCCTGGGGCCGGGGCGAGGCCAGGCTGACGCAGCTGGTCCTGATCGGCGCCGGTACGGACGGCCCCGCCCTGCTCCGCGAGCTGGAGGCCTGCCGTGAACCGGCCCCGCAGCACGCGCTCCCGGAGAGCATGTGGGGCGTGCTCCGCTACGTCGACCGCCCGGCGGAGGCGGAAACCGGGCCGGAGCCGGAGCCGTACGACCCGGAGCCGTACGACCCCGAGCCGTACGGCGATCCCGATTCCGATCCCGAATCCGCAGACCTGTAGGACGCGACGCCCGGGGGTCAGGCGACCTCGACGCCGTATTCGCGGAGGAGGTCCTCGAGGCCGCCGCGGTAGCCCTTGCCGCCGATCACGAAGTCCCAGTCGCCGTTGGAGCGGCGCCGGAACGAGCCGAGGACCAGGGCGGTCTCGGCGGCGCGCCCGTCGGAGACGTCCAGTCGGCCGAGTTCCTCGCCGCCGGGGGACAGCAGGCGGATGTGAGCGTCTGTGAACCCGGCGAGGTCGGCGTGCGGATCGGCCTCCGGGTCGATCGCGGCGACGAGGACCAGGCGGTCGGCGGGCTCGGGCAGGGCGTCGAAGGAGACCTCCAGCGCGGCCTTGTCGGGGGCCGAGTGGGCGCGGGCCCGTACCGAACCGTCCGGGGTCCGCGGGTTGTTGAAGAACACGAAGTGGTCTTCGCTCAGCACCCGGTTACCTGTGCAGACGAGGGCGCACACGTCCAGGGCGACCGCGCCCGACCAGGACATGCCGAGCACGTTGTGGTCCGCCGAAGGGGCGGCGGGCTCCGGCTCGGTCGCGCGCTGCGCCGGACCGCCGCCGAGCCGGCCGCGCAACCCGTACTGGTGGAGCAGCTCGACCAGGTCCGCCCCGGGAACCAACTCCAGCGGCTTGCCGTTGGCAAAGGTGTACGACCCGGGCCCGAAGGACGCCGTGGTGACGAGCACCCCCTTGTTCGCCCCCTTGTCCTGGACCGTGCCGTACAGATCACGCACGGCCGTCGGCGGCACCGTGTTCCGGTAGCGCTTGACCTGCACCACGATCCGCCCGCCCCGGATCGGGGCCGGGTCCAGCGCCTCCACGTCCACTCCGCCGTCGCCCGACCGCTGCGTGGTCACCGCCTCCATGCCCATCGCCCTGAAGAGCTCCGCCACCAGGTTCTCGAAGGCGATCGGATCCATCACGAACAGATCCGGTTCGTCCTCGTCCGCGTCGCCCGCCTGCCCGCCATGGCTGACGACGCCCCCGCCGACCTCGTCGGGCCGGCGCCCGGGGCGTACCGCCGTCAGTTGGTCGGGGCGCGCCGACAGCTGTCCGCCGAGCCCCGACACCAGACAGTCCACCGCGCTGACCTGCTCCAGCCGCAGCCCCGCGAAAGCGCTGCGCGCCGCCGGCACGGTGGAGAGCACGAACCGCGCCTCCTGCCCCGTCGCCGGATCGTGGCAGTCCACGAACCCGTTGACCACGACCGAGTCCAGTACGCCGAACTCGTCCGCCGCGTACAGCTCGCGCACCACCAGCAGCATGCACTGCGCCAGCAGGTCCCGGTACAGCGCCCGCCGTTCCGTGACCGGGCGGGGCTTCACCTTGTCCTGGTCCGTGCTCGGCAGGTACTGCACCGACCTGGCCTCCGGCACCACCGCGTACCCGGGGAGCTCCCAGTCCAGCACCAGCTGGCGGGCCGCAGGGTCGTACGCGGCCGCCACCTGCCTGGGCAGCGCCTCGGGCCAGGCCGTCGAGGCGTACAGGGCGGCCGAGAAGTACTCCACCGCCGCCTCCGCGTCGCCCGAGCGCAGGGTGCCGGCCAGCTCGGTGAGCCCGCTGTTGTGCGCCCGTACCCCGGCGAGCTGCTGCTCGGCCCACCGGTCGTACTGCTGCCGGTACGCCGCCAGTTCCTGTTGCCGCTGCGCCTCCGCGGCGTTCGCGGCCTGCCAGGCCTGGGTGTACCGGGCGTGGGCCTCCCGCTCCGCCTGGGCCCGGTGGTTCGACCCGAGCGTCCAGCCGCTGCTCTGCTGCTGGAACTGGTCGATGCGGGGCATCGGCACCGGCTGAGCCAGGGCCCCGGGGGCGAAGGGTTCCAGCTGCTCGGAGCGGGCCAGGGCAGATATCCGGAACGCCGGTGCCCGGCAGCCCGCGACCAACAGGCCCTTGAGGGCGTCGACCTCGGCGTCGAACTGCGCGGTGCGCCGTAGGGCCTCGGCCTCGCGGTACTGCCGGTGGCTCCGGTTCGCGTCGCGTTCGTGGGCCCGCTGCCGGTCCCGTTCGTAGGACTGCTGCCGGCGCTCGGCCTCCCGCTGCTGGATCAGCTGTGTCTGCTGCTGCCGGCGCTGGGCCTCGGCCCAGTCCCCGATCAATCCGCCCGACCGACGACTCATCAGCTGTGTACTCCCCCCACCAACACCCGGAAGGAAAACACTAGTCGGCATTCGGGTGGTACGTCCCCCCGGTCGCACCACCCGAACGCCGCCGTACGTCCTACAGCACGCCCCCCGCCAGAGCGGCGACGACCGCGGGCAGCGCGGCCCCCGAGCCGTCGCGGCGCGGGTCCACGGCCGGCAGTTCGGCCGGGCTGCCGTTCGCCGCGGCCGCGCGGACCGGTGCGTTGCCGGCCCAGGCCAGTACCAGCAGGTCCTCGCCCTTCAGGAACCGCTGGCAGCGCACGCCGCCGGTGGCCCGGCCCTTGCGCGGGTACTGGTCGAACGGGGTGAGCTTTCCGGACAGCATCGAGTCGTCCAGCGTCCCGTGCGACCCCGCCACCGTGAACACCACGGCGTCGCGCGCCGGGTCGATCGCCGAGAAGTGGATCACCTTGGCGTTCTCGGCGAGCTTGATGCCCGCCATGCCGCCCGCCGGGCGGCCCTGCGGGCGCACCTGGCCCGCGGGGTAGCGCAGCAGCTGGGCGTCGTCGGTGAGGAAGACCAGGTCCTCCTCGCCCGTGCGCAGTTCGACCGCGCCGACGATCCGGTCGCCCTCCTTGAGGGTGATGACCTCCAGCTCGTCCTTGTTCGCCGGGTAGTCCGGCACGACCCGCTTGACCACGCCCTGCTCGGTGCCCAGGGCCAGGCCCTGCGAGGACTCGTCCAGCGAGGTCAGGCAGATCACCTTCTCGTCCGCCTCCAGCCCGGAGAGGAACTCCCCGACCGGGGCGCCGCCCGCCAGGTTGGGCGCGGCGTGGGTGTCCGGCAGCTGCGGCAGGTCGATCACCGACAGCCGCAGCAGGCGCCCGTACGAGGTGACCACGCCGACATCGGCCCGGGCGGTCGCGGCGACCTGCGAGACGATCAGGTCGTGCTTCGCGCGGGCGCCGCCCTCCTCCTCCGGCAGCGCCTCGCCGTTGGCGGTGCGCGCCAGCAGTCCCGTGGAGGACAGCAGGACCCGGCACGGGTCGTCCGCGACCTCCAGCGGAACCGCGGCGACGGCCGTCCCCGCCGACTCCAGCAGGACCGTACGGCGCTCGGTGCCGAACTTCTTCGCGACCGCCGCCAGTTCCGTGGAGACCAGCTTGCGCAGCTCCGTGTCGGACTCGAGGATCCCGGTCAGCTCGTCGATCTCGCCGGTGAGGCGGTCGCGCTCGGACTCCAGCTCGATCCGGTCGAAGCGGGTGAGCCGGCGCAGCGGGGTGTCCAGGATGTACTGGGTCTGGATCTCGCTCAGCGAGAAGCGCTCGATGAGCCGCTGCTTCGCCTGCGCCGAGTTGTCGCTGTCCCGGATGATCCGGATGACCTCGTCGATGTCGATCAGGGCAACCAGCAGGCCCTCGACCAGGTGCAGCCGGTCGCGGCGCTTGGTCCGGCGGAACTCGCTGCGGCGGCGCACGACCTCGAAGCGGTGGTCGAGGTAGACCTCGAGCAGCTCCTTGAGGCCGAGCGTCAGCGGCTGGCCGTCGACCAGCGCGACGTTGTTGATGCCGAAGGACTCCTCCATCGGCGTCAGCTTGTACAGCTGCTCCAGCACGGCCTCCGCGTGGAAGCCGTTCTTGATCTCGATGACCAGGCGCAGGCCGTGCGAGCGGTCCGTGAGGTCCTTGACGTCCGCGATGCCCTGGAGCTTCTTCGAGCCGACCAGGTCCTTGATCTTCGCGATGACCTTCTCGGGGCCGACCGTGAAGGGCAGTTCGGTGACGACCAGGCCCTTGCGGCGGGCCGTCACGTTCTCCACCGAGACCGTCGCGCGGATCTTGAACGTGCCGCGACCGTTCTCGTAGGCGTCCTTGATCCCCGAGAGGCCGACGATCCGGCCGCCCGTGGGCAGGTCCGGACCCGGCACGAAGCGCATCAGCGCTTCCAGGTCCGCCTGCGGGTAGCGGATCAGGTGGCGGGCGGCCGCGATGACCTCGCCCAGGTTGTGCGGGGGCATGTTGGTGGCCATGCCGACCGCGATCCCGGAGGCGCCGTTCACCAGCAGGTTCGGGTACGCCGCGGGCAGCGCGACCGGCTCCTGCTCCTGGCCGTCGTAGTTGGCGGTGAAGTCGACGGTGTCCTCGTCGATCGACTCCGTCATCAGCGACGTGGCGTCCGCCATCTTGCACTCGGTGTAACGCATCGCGGCCGGCGGGTCGTCGTTGCCGAGCGAGCCGAAGTTGCCGTGGCCGTCGACCAGCGGCAGCCGCATCGAGAAGGGCTGGGCCATGCGTACGAGGGCGTCGTAGATCGACGCGTCACCGTGCGGGTGCAGCTTGCCCATGACCTCGCCGACGACGCGGGCGCACTTCACGTAGCCGCGGTCGGGGCGCAGGCCCATCTCGTTCATCTGGTAGACGATGCGCCGGTGCACCGGCTTCATGCCGTCGCGGGCGTCGGGCAGGGCGCGGGAGTAGATCACCGAGTACGCGTACTCGAGGAAGGAGCCCTGCATTTCGTCGACGACGTCGATGTCGAGGATCTTCTCCTCGAAATCCTCCGGCGGCGGGGTCTTCGTGCTGCGGCGGGCCATCGCTGCGCGGCTCCTTAACCAAGAAAGAAGGTGTGCTGGGGGTCTTGCGGGTGGTCTGGCGGGTGGTGCGACAGGGGCTGACGGGGGTTGTCGCGGACCATTGTGGCCCGAGGCACCGACAACGCCGACTCCGACCCAGGTCTGAGCCGGGAACTTCTCCGGTCCCCGACGCGCTTGCATACAGTGGCAGGTCTGACGGAAATCTCTGCATCGCGATCGAAGGGACCACATGCCCATGGGTCACACGGCCACAGCCCAGGCCGGCTCCGGCGGCCTCACAGCGACCGAGCACAGGCTGGCCAACGGCCTGCGCGTGGTGCTCTCCGAGGATCACCTGACCCCGGTCGCCGCGGTCTGCCTCTGGTACGACGTCGGCTCGCGCCATGAAGTCAAGGGGCGAACCGGTCTGGCTCACCTCTTCGAGCACCTGATGTTCCAGGGCTCGGCGAGCGTACCCGGCAACGGCCACTTCGAGCTCGTCCAGGGTGCCGGGGGTTCGCTCAACGGCACGACCAGCTTCGAGCGCACCAACTACTTCGAGACCATGCCGGCCCACCAGCTGGAGCTCGCGCTCTGGCTCGAGGCGGACCGGATGGGCTCGCTGCTGGCCGCCCTGGACGACGATTCCATGGAGAACCAGCGCGACGTCGTCAAGAACGAGCGCCGCCAGCGGTACGACAACGTCCCGTACGGCACGGCCTTCGAGAAGCTGACCGCCCTGGCGTACCCCGAGGGCCACCCGTACCACCACACCCCGATCGGCTCCATGGCCGACCTGGACGCGGCCTCCCTGGAGGACGCCCGCGCCTTCTTCCGTACGAACTACGCGCCCAACAACGCGGTGCTGTCGGTCGTCGGTGACATCGACCCCGAGCAGACGCTCGCCTGGGTCGAGAAGTACTTCGGCACCATCCCCGGGCACGACGGCAAGCAGCCGCCGCGCGACGGCACGCTGCCCGAGATCATGGGCCGGGAGCTGCGCGAGGAGATCGTCGAGGAGGTCCCGGCCCGCGCGCTGATGGCCGCCTACCGGCTCCCGCACGACGGCACCCGCGAGTGCGACGCCGCCGATGTGGCGCTGACCGTCCTGGGCGGCGGCGAGTCCTCCCGGCTGCACAACCGCCTGGTACGCCGCGACCAGACGGCCGTCGCGGCCGGCTTCGGCATGCTGCGGCTCGCCGGCGCGCCCTCGCTCGGCTGGCTGGACGTGAAGACCTCCAGCGGGGTCGAGGTGCCCGACATCGAGGCGGCCGTCGACGAGGAGCTCGCGCGGTTCGCCGCCGAGGGCCCGACGGCCGAGGAGATGGAGCGCGCCCAGGCGCAGCTGGAGCGCGAGTGGCTGGACCGGCTGAGCACGGTGGCCGGCCGCGCCGACGAACTCTGTCGCTTCGCCGTACTGTTCGGCGACCCTCAGCTGGCGCTCAGCGCCGTCCAGCGGGTCCTCGACATCACCGCCGAGGAGGTGCAGGCCGTGGCCGCGGCCCGACTGCGCCCCGACAACCGCGCGGTGCTGGTGTACGAGCCGCTCCCGGCAGAGGCCGACGGGGCCGACGAGAACGACGAGAACGAGGGGGCGGAGCAGTGAGCGACACCGCAGCCGTCACGATGACCTTCCACCCGCAGCCGCAGGCCGGCGAGGCCCGGCCCTGGGCCTTCCCGGCTCCCGAGCGGGGCTCGCTGTCCAACGGGCTGACCCTGCTGCGCTGCCACCGCCCCGGCCAGCAGGTCGTGGCCGTCGAGGTCAACCTCGCCGCGCCGCTCGACGCCGAGCCCCAGGGCCTGGACGGCGTGGCGACCATCATGGCCCGCGCGCTGTCCGAGGGCACCGACAAGCACTCCGCCGAGGAGTTCGCGGCCGAGCTGGAGCGCTGCGGCGCCACGCTCGACGCGCACGCCGACCACCCGGGCGTGCGGGTCTCCCTGGAGGTCCCGGCCTCCCGGCTGGCCAAGGCGCTGGGCCTGCTCGCCGAGGCGCTGCGCGCGCCCGCCTTCGCCGACAGCGAGGTCGACCGCCTGGTGCGCAACCGGCTCGACGAGATCCCGCACGAGCTGGCCAACCCCCAGCGCCGCGCCGCCAAGCAGCTCTCCAAGGAGCTCTTCCCGGCCACCCTGCGGATGTCCCGCCCGCGCCAGGGCACCGAGGAGACGGTCGCCCGGATCGACTCCGCGGCCGTGCGTGCCTTCTTCGAGGCCCACGTACGCCCCGCCACCGCCACCGCGGTGGTCGTCGGCGACCTGACCGGCATCGACCTGGACGCCGTACTGGCCGACACCCTGGGCACCTGGACCGGCAACACCGCCGCGGCGCTCCCGGTGCCGCCGGTGACCGCCGACGACAGCGGACGCGTGGTCATCGTGGACCGGCCCGGCGCGGTCCAGACGCAGCTGCTCATCGGCCGGATCGGGCCGGACCGGCACGACCGGGTCTGGGCGGCGCAGGTGCTCGGCACGTACTGCCTGGGCGGCACCCTCACCTCACGCCTGGACAAGGTGCTGCGCGAGGAGAAGGGGTACACGTACGGCGTGCGCGCCTTCGGTCAGGTGCTGCGCTCCACCGCCGACGGCAAGGGCGCCTCGATGCTCGCCATCAGCGGCTCCGTGGACACCCCCAACACGGGCCCGGCGCTCGACGACCTCTGGAAGGTGCTCCGCACCCTCGCGGAGGGCGGCCTGACCGACGCCGAACGGGACGTGGCAGTGCAGAACTTGGTGGGCGTGGCCCCGCTGAAGTTCGAGACGGCCGCGGCCGTCGCCGGCACGCTCGCCGACCAGGTCGAGCAGGAGCTCCCGGACGACTACCAGGCCCGGTTGTACGCGCAGCTGGCCCAAACGGGCACGGTGGAGGCGACTTCGGCCGTCCTGGCCGCCTTCCCCGTGGACCGCCTGGTCACCGTCCTGGTGGGCGACGCCTCGCAGATCGAGGCGCCGGTGCGGGCGCTCGGGATCGGTGAGGTCACCGTCGTCACCAACTGACGGACATCCCAAGGGGCTCCAGTGGCTTGTCCACCGGAGCCCCTTTTGTCTGTTTAGTGGAGAGGTTGCTTGTATGCGGTGTGGCGTACGCAACAAAAAGGCGTGTCTGTTTGGCGATTGACTGATGATCCGCCTAGCGTCGGCCGTGCTGTCCGTCAGTTGTACGCGCCGCATCCGCGGCACCGGGCAGCGATCGCCGAGTCCCCGTCAGGCGCGAGCCTGGGGAGCCGGGGACCCACATGTGTCCCTGGGGTGAATCGGACCGCCTCGCCAGAGGGGGCCCGTAGGAGACCTTCCTGCTCCGAACCCGTCAGCTAACCCGGTAGGCGAGAAGGAAGGAAAGGATCAGCCCCTTCATGGCGTTTGGCAGTCGTGCCGCCGGTAAGCACCGTGGTTCCAGTCGTCTGAGCCGCAAGACCGCCGGCTACGCCGGCATCGCCGCCCTCGCCACCACCGGTGTCGTCGGCTCCCTCGCAGGCCCGGCGTTCGCCGCGTCGGACAAGGCCCCCTCCATGGAGGACACCGGCCTGACCGCCGTCGTGACGGCCGAGGACCTTCCGATCCAGATCGAGGCCCAGGCCGAGGCCCAGGAGCACGCGGCAGAGGCCGCGGCCGCCAAGGCGAAGGCGGAGGCCGACGCTGCGGCGCGCGCCGCCGAGGCCAAGCAGAAGGCCGAGGAGAAGGCGAAGGCCGAGCGCGAGGCCGCCGAGCGCGCCGCCCGCGAGGAGGAGCGCAAGCGCCTCAACACCTTCGTCGCCCCCGTCGACGGCTCCTACATCAGCACCCAGTGGCACGCGGGCGGCGGCATGTGGTCCTCCGGCAGCCACACCGGCATCGACTTCCACGCGGCCTCCGGCACCTCGGTGCACGCGGTGGGCTCCGGCACCGTGGTCGAGGCCGGCTGGGGCGGGGCGTACGGCAACAACGTCGTCATCAAGCACAACGACGGCACCTACACCCAGTACGGCCACATGACCTCGCTGAGCGTCTCCGTCGGCGAGCAGGTCACCCCGGGCCAGCAGATCGGCCTGTCGGGCTCCACCGGCAACTCCAGCGGCCCGCACCTGCACTTCGAGGCCCGCACCGGCGCCCAGTACGGCTCGGACATCGACCCGGTCGCGTACCTGCGCAACCACGGCGTCGACGTCTGACCCGCAGCACTTCACCGAAGGCCCCGGCTCCCCGAGCCGGGGTCTTCGCGTTGTGGCCGCAAGCGGCCGCATTGTGGCTGTAAATATTCGTGATTTCCGTCCGCGCTCGGAAAACATCGCGTGTTGCAATAGAGTCCCAGTACGATCCCAGCACGATCCCAGCACGATCCCAGCACGATCCCAGCACGATCCCAGCACGATCCCAGCACGATCGCGGCAATGGCGTCGGCAGTCGGAAATAGACGGAGGTCCGGACTTGCGTATTCCTGCGCACGCGGTATGCACGGCAATCCGCGACGACATCGTCTCCGGAGTCTTCGAGCCGGGCGGCCGGCTGACCGAGGAGCTGCTGGCCCGCCGGTACGGGGTCTCCCGCGTCCCGGTCCGCGAGGCGCTGCGGACCCTGGAGTCCGAGGGCTTCGTCACCACCCGGCGGCATGCGGGTGCCTGCGTCGCCGAGCCCACCGAGCAGGAGGCGGCCGACCTCCTGGAACTGCGGATGCTGATCGAGCCGCTGGCGGCGGCCCGGGCCGCCCGCCGGCGCACCGAGGCCCACCTCAAGGTGCTGCGCGGGCTGGTCAGGCTGGGCCAGGAGCGGGCCAGGCGGGGCCAGGGGGAGGACCTGCGATCCCTGGGAGGCTGGTTCCACGAGACCCTCGCCCAGGCCTCCGGCAGCCCCGGGCTCATCGCGCTGCTCACGCAGATGCGGCACAAGATCGCGTGGATGTACGCCGTGGAGGCGCCGGCCCGGCCCGTGGAGTCCTGGGCGGAGCACGGGGCGATCGTGGACGCGGTGGCGCGCGGGGACGCCGAGCGGGCGCGGGCGCTCATGGCGATCCATGCGGACCGGGCGGCCGGGGCGCACCGGCTGCGCGTGAGGACTTCGCAACGTGCCGTAAACATGGCGGGCGGTCCGCATTAACAAATAGCGCGTATTAATGTGGAGGCGGCGGCTTAATTCACGGTGCATTGGCGGTGCATTCGCGCTCGCCCGGCGCGGACGATGAAATTCCCGACAACGACGAAGCCGCGGCCTCCGGAATTCCGGCGGCCGCGGCTTCGTCGCATGCCCGGGGGCGAACCCGAAGGGTCAGACGGTCTCGGGGAGCTCCTCGAGACCCTCGGCGACCAGCTTCGCGAGGCGGTCCAGCGCCGCCTCGGCACCCTCGGCGTCGGACGCGAGGACGATCTCCTCGCCGCCCTGGGCGCCCAGGCCCAGCACCGCGAGCATGGACGCGGCGTTGACGGGGTTCCCGTCGGCCTTCGAGATGGTCACCGGGACGCCGGAAGCGGTCGTCGCGCGGACGAAGATCGAGGCGGGACGAGCGTGCAGGCCCTCGGCCCAGCCGACGTTGACTCGGCGCTCTGCCATGGTGATGCCCTTCAGGGTTCCAACGGTTGTCTAGACCAGTCTCTCACGACGCCTCGAATGCTCCGACCGACCTTCGACCCGGATCCTCCGCCGTTCGACCTACCCCAGCTTGCACTCATTTGCCCCTGCTTGCCTCGCGCGCCGCGCAGGGGCTGTCCGGCCGGTCCTGGCCTTAAGATCGCCGCATGACCACCGCGTCGGACCCCTCGTACCCGGCCCACTGGGAAGCGGACGTCGTCCTGCGCGACGGCGGCACCGCCCGGATCAGGCCCATCACCACGGAGGATGCGGGCCGGCTGGTCAGCTTCTACGAGCAGGTCTCCGACGAGTCGAAGTACTACCGCTTCTTCGCGCCCCACCCCCGGCTGTCCGACCGCGACGTGCACCGCTTCACGCACCACGACTACGTGGACCGGGTCGGCCTCGCGGCGACCATCGGCGAAGAGTTCATCGGCACCGTCCGCTACGACCGGATCGGCCCCGACGGCCGGCCCGCCTCCGCCCCCGCCGACGAGGCCGAGGTGGCCTTCCTCGTCCAGGACGCCCACCAGGGCCGCGGGGTCGCCTCCGCGCTCCTCGAACACATCGGCGCGGTCGCCCGCGAGCGGGGCATCCGCCGGTTCGCGGCCGAGGTGCTGCCCGCCAACAGCAAGATGATCAAGGTCTTCACCGACGTCGGCTACCAGCAGAAGCGCAGCTTCGAGGACGGCTCCGTCCACCTCACCCTCGACCTCGAACCCACCGCCGAGTCCCTGGCCGTGCAGCGCGCCCGCGAGCAGCGCGCCGAGGCCCGCTCCGTGCAGCGGCTGCTCGCCCCCGGCTCGGTGGCGGTGATCGGAGTCAGCCGCTCCGGCGGGGGAGTCGGCGCGGCAGCCCTGCGGAACCTGCGCGACGGCGGCTTCCAAGGCCACCTCTACGCCGTGAACGAGGCCGTCACCACCGACCTGCTGGACGGCGTACGGGCCTACCGCGCGCTCGGCGACATCGACTCCCCGGTCGACCTCGCGGTGATCGCGGTCCCCGCCGAGCGCGTCCCCGAGGCCGTGGCCGCGTGCGGGGAGCACGGGGTGCAGGGGCTGGTGGTGCTCTCCGCCGGCTACGGGGAGAGCGGCGCGGCCGGGCTCGACCGGCAGCGCGAACTGGTGCGCCAGGTGCGCTCGTACGGGATGCGGCTGATCGGGCCGAATGCGTACGGCGTGATCAACACCGCGCCGGAGGTCGGGCTCAACGCCTCCCTGACCCCGGCGCCCGCGCCGATCCGGGGCCGCATCGGGCTGTTCACCCAGTCCGGGGCGATCGGCATCTCGCTGCTCTCCGCACTGCTGCGGCGCGGCGAGGGCCTGTCGTCCTTCGTCTCGGCGGGCAACCGGGCGGACGTCTCCGGCAACGACATCCTGCAGTACTGGTACGAGGACGAGGCCACCGACGTCGCGCTGATGTACCTCGAAACCCTGGGCAACCCACGGAAGTTCACGCGGCTCGCGCGGCGGACGGCAGCCGTGAAGCCGGTGGTCGTCGCGAAGGGCGGCCGCCACACCCCGGCCGGGCACGTGGTCCCCGGGACCAGGCTCCCGGACGCCACGGTCTCGGCGCTGCTGCGGCAGGCCGGTGTGATCCGCGTCGACACCGTGACGGAGCTGGTGGACGTCGGGCTGCTGCTGGCCTCGCAGCCGCTGCCGGCCGGGCCGCGCGTGGCGATCCTCGGGAACTCGGAGTCGCTGGGTGTCCTCACCTACGACGCCTGCCTCACGCAGAGGCTGCGGCCGGGGGCCCCGCTGGACCTGACCACGGCGGCGACGCCGGAGGACTTCCGGGAGGCGCTGGGCACGGCGCTGGCCTCCGCCGAGAACGATGCGGTGATCGTCACCGTGATTCCGTGGGTGAACGAGCAGGAGCCGCAGGACGACCTGGCCGAGGCCCTTCGGGGTGCGGTGGCCGGGCACCCCGGCAAGCCGGTGGCCGTGGTCCACGTGGAGCTGGCGGAGCTCGTCGACGCCCTCTCCCCGGCGGGCCTGGGTGCGGCGCCGCTTCCGGGGGCTCTGTCCCCCCGCCTCCGTGCCTCGAACATCGGCGGGGCCGGAACGGACGTGCGGATTCCGGCGTATCCGGCAGCCGAGCGGGCCGTACGGGCCGTCGCCGAGGCCGTCCGGTACGGGCAGTGGCGGCGGGCCAACGCCGAGGCCGGGCAGGTGCCCGAGTACGAGGACATCGACGAGGCCGGAGCCGCCGCCCAGCTCGCCGGCCTCCTGGCCGACGCCGGCGACGCCGTCCTCACCCTCACCGAGGCCGACGCCGTCGCACTGCTCGCCCGGTACGGGATCCGGGTGCTCCCCACCCTGCCCGCGCCCACCGCGGACGACGCGGTCAGGGCCGCCCGGGCCCTCGGCTACCCGGTCGCCCTCAAGACCACCGCCCCGCACCTGCGCCACCGCGCGGACCTCGGCGGCGTACGCCTCGACCTCGCGACCGAGGCCGACCTGCGCCGTTCGCACGAGGAGCTCACCGACCTCCTCGGGACGCCCGGCGAGCTGCTCCCCGTCGTCCAGGCCATGGTGCCCCGCGGGGTCGACACCGTCGTGCGGTCCGTCATCGACCCCGCCGCCGGCGCCGTCCTCTCCTTCGGGCTCGCCGGCGTCGCCTCCGAGCTGCTCGGCGACACCGCCCACCGGCTCGTCCCGGCCACCGAGCGGGATGCCGCCGGCCTGATCCGGTCCATCCGGACCGCTCCCCTCCTCTTCGGCTGGCGCGGCAGCGACCCCGTCGACACCCCGGCCCTCGAGGAGCTCCTGCTCCGGCTGTCCCGGCTCGTGGACGACCACCCCGAAGTGGTGGGAGTCACCCTCGAGCCCGTCGTCGTCGCCACCGAGGGCCTCTCCGTGCTCAGCGCCACGGTCCGGGTGGCCCACCCGCCCGCCCGCACCGATCTCGGCCCCCGGACACTCCCCAGCTACTGAGCGGGTCCGGCCCGGTCCGGAAGACAGGCCCTTGGGCGCCCGGGGTGCCCCGTACGGGCCTTAGGATGGACCTCATGGCGAAATCCGGTACGACGACCCAGGGGCTGCGCACGGCGATCGAGCGCAGCGGCTACTACCCGGCCCTCGTGGCCGAGGCCGTGGAGGCCGCGGTGGGCGGCGAGCCGATCTCGTCGTACCTGGTCCACCAGGAGACGACCTTCGACTCCAACGAGGTGCGCCGGCACGTCACCGTCCTGGTCCTGACCGGCAACCGCTTCATCGTGAGCCACACCGACGAGCAGGCCGCCGACGCCGGATCCCCGTCCCCGTACGCGACCACCTCCACCGAGTCGGTCAAGATCGGCGCGATCTCCTCCGTGGTGCTCAGCCGCGTCGTCGCCAACCCCGAGTCGTACACCCCCGGCACCCTGCCCCGCGAGGTCGTCCTGACCATCGGCTGGGGCGCGGTCTCGCGGATCGACCTGGAGCCCGCCGCCTGCGGCGACCCGAACTGCGACTCCGACCACGGCTACACCGGCAACTCCACCGCCGACGACCTCAGCCTGCGCGTGAGCGAGGCCGGCGACGGCCCGGAGGCGGTCCGCCAGACCCTCGTCTTCGCGCAGGCACTCAGCGAAGCCACCGCGGCAACTTCCGCCTCCGCCCGCTGATGGCCTACTCCGCACCGTCGAACTGGGACGAGCCGGAGCTGCTGGACCTGGCCGGCGCCCCCGTGCCGGAGTACGGCACCGGCTCGCTCGCCGACCTGCTGCCGACCCTCGTGGCCGGCCAGAGCGTACCCGGGTTCACCGCCGCCATCGCCGAGCTGACCCCGGCCGACCGGAACTGCGTGTTCCTGGTCGACGGCATGGGCTGGGAGCAGATCAAGGCCCACCCGGACGAGGCCCCGTACCTGACCTCCCTCCTCGGCAGCTCGCGAGGCGGCACCGGTCGGCCGATAACGGCAGGCTTCCCGGCGACCACCGCCACCTCGCTGGCCTCCGTAGGCACCGGCCTGCCGCCGGCGCGGCACGGCCTGCCCGGCTACGCCGTGCGCAATCCGGCCACCGGCGAGCTGATGAACCAGCTCCGCTGGTACCCCTGGACCCAGCCGAAGCCCTGGCAGCCATACCCGACCGTCTTCCAGCAGGCCGACAAGGCGGGGGTGGCCACAGCCCAGGTGTCCTCGCCCGCCTTCCAGACCACCCCGCTCACCAAGATCGCGCTGAGCGGCGGCACCTTCCTCGGCCGGATGACCGGCGAGGAGCGGATGGACCTCGCGGCCGAGCGCCTCGCGGCCGGCGACCGCTCGCTCGTGTACACGTACTTCAGCGAGCTCGACGGGGCCGGCCACCGGCACGGCGTGAACTCCGACGCCTGGCGCGGCCAGCTGATGTACGTCGACCGGCTGGTGCAGCGGCTCGCCGAGCAACTCCCGCCGCGCACCGCGCTGTACGTGACCGCCGACCACGGCATGGTGGACGTCCCCTTCGACGAGGACTCCCGGATCGACTTCGACGAGGACTGGGAGCTGGGCGCGGGCGTGGCCCTGCTCGGCGGCGAGGGCCGGGCCCGGCACGTGTACGCCGTACCGGGCGCCGAGGCCGACGTCCTGACGGTGTGGCGCGAGGTGCTGGGCGACCGGTTCTGGATCGCGAGCCGTGAAGAGGCCCTGGAACTGGGCTGGTTCGGCGCGCCGGGGGAGTGCGACGAGCGCGTGCTCGGCCGGATCGGCGACGTGGTCGCGGCCGCCCAGGCCGATGTGGCCATCACCGCCTCGCGCAAGGAGCCCAACGAGTCCGCCCTCGTCGGCATGCACGGCTCCATGACCGCCGCCGAGCAGCTCGTCCCGCTGCTCGAGATCCGCACCTGACCGACCCTTTCCTCCTCCGCCCCTGCCTGCCGCCCACGACCCGAAAGGTCCCGTACTTCCCATGCCCGAGCTGGTGTTCTTCTCCGGAACGATGGACTGCGGAAAGAGCACTCTGGCGCTCCAGATCGCGCACAACCGCGACGCGCGGGGACTCCAGGGCGTGATCTTCACCCGTGACGACCGGGCGGGCGAGGGCAAGCTGTCGTCCCGGCTCGGCCTGGTGACGGAGGCGGTCGAAGCACCGGAGGGCATGGACCTGTACGCGTACCTGGTCGCCCAACTGTCGCAGGGCGGCAAGGCGGACTATGTGATCGTGGACGAGGCCCAGTTCCTGGCGCCGGAGCAGATCGACCAGTTGGCCCGGATCGTGGACGACCTCGGCCTGGACGTCTTCGCCTTCGGCATCACGACGGACTTCCGCACGAAGCTCTTCCCCGGCTCGCAGCGACTGATCGAGCTCGCGGACCGCTTGGAGCAGCTCCAGGTCGAGGCCCTGTGCTGGTGCGGGGCCCGTGCCACCCACAACGCGCGCACGATAGACGGCGAGATGGTGGTCGAGGGCGCCCAGGTCGTGGTCGGCGACGTGAACCGCCCGGCGGAGGAGATCGGTTACGAGGTCCTCTGCCGCCGCCACCACCGCAAGCGGATGACCTCGGCCGCGGCCCATGCCGGCGCTCTCTCCCCGGACGTCCTCCCCGTCAACCACGCCTGACCGTTCGGGACGGGCGGCGGATCAGCGCGGCGGCCACGGCGATACGTGGTGGACCTCCTGTGGCCAGGCCAGGGCTGGGCGGGTACCGGGCCGGGCGGCTGCGGTGCGGGCGCGGGGGAGGGGATCTGGAGGCTGCCGTAGCGCTCCATCCGCTGCCAGCGCAGGCGCGATCCGGCGATGGCGGTGAACACGGACTGGATGACGACCAGATACATCAGCTGGCGGTAGACGAACTGCTGGAGCGGCAGGCTCCACAGCGCTCCGGGACGTTCCTCGTCGAGGTGGAAGGCGTAGAGGCCCATCAGGACCTGGAGGAGGAGGAAGGCGCTCCACAGGCCGAGGATGCGGACCGGGTCGAGGAAGATCAGGCCGAAGACGGCGATGATGTCCACGACGGGGGCGAGCAGCGGCAGCAGGACCTGGAACATGAGCAGGTAGAGCAGTCCGCGGCGGCCGAGTTTTCCGGCCTGGCCCCGCTGGGTCAGGGCGCTTCGGTGCTTCCACATCGCCTGGAGGGTGCCGTAGCACCAGCGGTAGCGCTGCTTCCACAGTGCGCCGAGCGAGGCGGGAGCCTCGGTCCAGGCGATGGCGCGTTCCTCTTAGACGACACGCCAGCCGTCGCGGCACAGTGACATGGTGAGGTCGGTGTCCTCGGCGAGGGTGGTGTCGCTGACGCCGCCGACGCGCAGGACGGCTTCGCGTCGGAACGCGCCGGCCGCGCCGGGCACGGTGGGCATGCATTCGGCGAGGTCGAAGAGGCGTCGGTCCAGGTTGAAGCCGACGACGTACTCGATGTGCTGCCAGCGGCCGAGCAGGCCGCCGCGGTTGACGACCTTGGCGTTGCCCGACAAGGCGCCGACGCGTCGGTGGGCGAAGGGCTGGACGATCATGCGTACGGCGTCCGGCTCGAAGACGGTGTCGCCGTCGACCATGACGAGCAGGTCGAAAGAAGCGGCGGCGATGCCGGTGTTGAGCGCGGCGGATTTCCCGGCGTTCTGCTGGCGGATGACACGCACGCCCGGCAGGTGGAGGGCCTCGACGATGTCGGCGGTGCCGTCGGTGGAGCCGTCGTCGACCACGATGATCTCCACCGGGTGGTCCGATGCCAGCAGGGAGCGGACGGCGGCTTCGATGCCGGCGCTCTCGTTGTAGGCGGGGACGATGATGCTGACCGGTTCGGTGACCGGCCGGCCCCAGGGCCTTCGGCGCGTCCGTACATGACGGCGGGCGGCGACGAACACCGCCACGGCGCGCAGCACGCTGATCGCGCCGGCCGCCCACAGCAGCCAGGAGAGCGCTTCGAGGACCCAGTCGCTGGCGCGCAGCGCGTCGATGAGGGCGATTCCCTGCCACCGGTCGACGGTCGTGGCCGGTCGCACGGGCGTGGGCAGGGCGACCGCGTCGCTGACCGTGGCGAAGGTGAAGCCCGCTGCCTTGAGGTTCGGGACGAGCTGCTCCAAGGCCGCGACGGTCTGCGATCGGTCGCCGCCCGCGTCCTGCATGAGCAGTACCTGGCCGTCCGTGCCCCTGGGGGTGGAGTTGGCGACGATCTCGGCGACGCCCGGGCGTCGCCAGTCCTCGCTGTCCTGCGTGGTGAGGACGGTGAGGTAGCCCTCTTGCCCTGCCTGGACGACCGTGGCCCAGTCGGCGTCATTCAGC
Source organism: Streptomyces sp. NPDC051364 (assembly GCF_040682115.1). Taxonomy (NCBI): domain Bacteria; kingdom Bacillati; phylum Actinomycetota; class Actinomycetes; order Kitasatosporales; family Streptomycetaceae; genus Streptomyces; species Streptomyces sp. NPDC051364. Next base: position 140,522 of record NZ_JBFBAH010000008.1, read on the forward strand.
GCCTCGTTGGTCGATGAGTAGGGCGGGCGCAGCAACGGGCTGGTGACTCCGGTGGCGCCGGCGATGGCCAGCCGGCTCTCGCGCAGTTCCAGGGAGCGCCGCCAGGCGGAGGCGGCGCCGAGGTTGGTGTGGGTGAAGGTGTGGACGCCGATCTGGTGTCCGTCCGCGATGATCTGCCGGGCCAGTTCGGGATGGGCGGACACCTGTGCGCCGACGGTGAAGAACGTGGCCCGCACCTGGTTGCGGCGCAGGACGTCCAGGATCTTCGGGGTCCAGACGGGGTCGGGCCCGTCATCGAAGGTCAGAGCGATCGTGCGGGGTGCGGGACCGGCCGTCCGCCCGGCGGCTCCTTCGACGACCGGGCCGCCCGACAGGATCGCCGCCGGTACGGTCGCCGCCGAGCCGGCCGTACGGGGTGCGCCGTCGGTCGGGGCGTCATCGCGGGGCGGGGACGGGGAGGTCTTCGGGGGGCGGGTCGGGTGGCCTCTCTCGGCGCCCGGGGCGCGAGTCGCTCCCGGACTGTCGGGCCGTCTGCTCGCGTCCCGTCTGCCGGGCTGAGCAGGGGTGGCGCCGCGCGGGCTGTCCGTCGGCTGCGCGGTCGGCGAGCTGTCGCGCACTTCGCCCTGGCCGCCCAGGACGGGCCCGCAGTATCCCGGGACCGCGGCCTGCCCTCCCGCTGCCGCGACAAGTGGGGCGAAACGGCGCTCGGCCAGCACCTCGGCGGGCCGCGGTCCGCCGTCCTCGGCGTAGGCGCGGCAGAGTTCGGCCAGATCGGGAGGAACTGCCGTCGACGAACGGGCAAGCGTCCCCGGGGGTGCTTCCCCCGGTTCCCCGGCCGTGGCCGCGGCGGAGGGAGCCGGGCCGCTGCTCGCGGGCCCGCTGCCCAGGGCGGCGGGCAGATTGCCCGTGCCGGCGGCGACGGCGACACCGCCGAGAGCGGCGGCCAGTACGGCAGCCGCGACCTTCGCGCTCAGGAGCATCGCCGGCGTGAGCATGGATCGCCTTCGGGACGTCGGGTCGGAGGCGGAGGCGGAGGCGGAGACGGGGACGTGGGCGGGGGCACGGGTGAGACGGGCTGCCCGGAACACGGCCACGGCCTCCTCCTCGCCGGACAGTTCGCGGCTCGCCGCAGGGGCGGATACGGCAGCGAGCAGTCCCGCGAGGGCGTCATGGCCGGGTACGGAGCCGGCCCTGGCGCCGTCCAAAAGCAGCTGCTCGGCCGTGTCGCGGTCGATCCGGCGGGATCGGTTGGTACTCATCTCGTGTCCTTCAGCGGCGAAGCCGCAGTCGGTGTCACTCCTCGTACGAAACTTTTTCGACGCGGCTTCGGCACGTCCGCTTCGTCAGCACCTCCGCCAGCACTTCCGCCAGTGCTTCCCGCAGTGCCTCCCGTCGGATCCGCCTCCTGCTGTTCGAGGAGCTTGGCGAGTTTGCGCAGGCCGCGGTGCGCCGCCATCCGCACCGCACCGGCCCGCTTGCCGAGTACCAGGGCCGCGCTGTCCGCGTCCAGGTCCATGACCACCCGAAGGAGTACGGCCTCCGCCTGATCGCGGGGCAGCCTGGCGATCAGGGCAAGCGCCTCGGCGGTGCCGACCGTGGCCAGCGCGGTTCCCTCGGTGTCCTCGGGCGCCTGCCGGTCGAGCAGGTACTCGACCGGCAGGCCGGCCATCGGGCGTCGGCGCCGACGGCGCAGCAGGTCCATCGCCCGGTTGCGGCCGATCGTCGACACCCAGCCGCGGAACCCGTCGAAGTCCCCGCTGAACGACCCCAGGTCACGGGCGATCTGCAGCCAGGTCTCGGACGCCACGTCCTCGGCCTCCTCGCCGACCAGCACGGTCAGGTAGCGCAGCAGCCCCGGCTGCACCGCCCGGAACAGCGACCGGAACGCGGCCTCATCCCCCTGTTGCGCCGCTCTGACCTCTCCGGACATGTCTCCTATGTCCACCGGGTCTCGCGGTGCTCCCTGGTTTCCTGCTCCGCTGTTGGCTTCGCCGAACTCCTCCGCACTGTGCACGCGGGACATGATGCGGCACTTCGCGGGCGAGGTGCCGAGGCACAAGGCCTGGTCAAAGCCTGCCCGGTTGAGCAAGGATCGCGTCCGCACTGTGCCACCCACGAATCTCCGGCACATCACATCCATCACAGGAGGATGTTCATGCCCCGCCGTTCCCCTCGCGGCCTGACCGCTGCGGCCACCGCCGCCGTCGCACTGTTCACCCTGGCCGGACCGGCCTCGGCGTCCGGGCCCGCCCCCGCCGCATCCCTGCCTCAGGGCCGCGTCTTCATGGTCAACCCCGTGCAGTCCTCGGGCGATCAGACCCTCACCGACGCCAAGGACGCCGCTGACGCCGTGCCCGCCTCGGCCTACACCACGACCGCGTTGCGCAACCTGGACGCCAGCGGCGGGCTGTCCGGGAAGTGGGCGTACGTCAGATCGGAGACCGGTCCCTCCGCGAATGTCGCGGACGCCGCCCGGTACAACCGTGCCGACGACCAGTTTGAGCAGGTCATGGCCTACTTTTGGGTCAACGAGGCACAGGAGTACCTGCAGGGCCTGGGTTTCGGTAGCGAACTTCCCGGGGTCAACAACCGGGCCCAGCCGGTCCGGATCAACCAATACGGCGCCGACAACTCCTTCTTCACCGACAAGAAGGCCGAGATCCGCTTCGGCAAGGGAAGCGTCGACGACGCCGAGGACGCCGAGGTGATCGTCCACGAATACGGGCACGCGGTGCACCACGCACAGGTTCCCGGCTTCGGCACCTCCCCGGAGGCCGGCGCGATAGGCGAGGCCTTCGGCGACTACCTGGCCGTCGAGGTCGGTGCCCACGCGGATACCGTCTACGGCTGGCCGCGGCAAACGGACCTGGCGTGCGTCGCCGACTGGGATTCGATCTCCTACAGCGCCGCCCCGCACTGCCTGCGCCGGGTCGACGGGACCAAGGTCTACGCGGACAAGGTGGGCGAGGTCCACGCGGACGGTGAGATCTGGTCCCGTGCCCTCTTCGACATCCGAGGCGCCCTGGGAGCCCGGACCGCCGACCGCGTCATCGTGAACGCCCAGTTCGGGTTCGCTCCGGACACGAGCTTCCAGGACGCGGCGCTGACGACGATCGCCACCGCCGAGCGCATGTACGGCAAGAGCGCGGCGGATGCCGTGCGCGTCGCGTTCAAGGCCCGTCAGATTCCCGGCGTTTGACCGCCGTCCGCTTGGTCCCGGATGTCAACTTCCCGGGGCCAAGCGGAATGTTCCGTTTTTGACCGTTGAGCGGACATCGGAACTCTCTCTCCGGACAACAACAGGTCAAATTCTTGTTGCATACCTGTCAAGCACTCGCTCCTTCCTGGCAATCTCGCAGCCACCCCCACGGCAACGAAGGAGAACGAGTGACCCACCGCATGTCCTCATCCCCCACCTCCCGCAGCCGGACCCGCGTGCTGCGCACCGCCGCCCTCGTCGCGTCAGCGGCGATGGTCGCACTCGCCGTCCAGAGCGGCTCCGCCAGCGCGGCGGCCGAGCGCGAAGCGGGAGCCACCGCCCTCGCGCTGTCGACCACCGCACGCGCCCAGGCGATCAGCGACGCGCAGACCGAAGCGGCCGGCACCGCGCGCGCCATCGGCCTCTCCGACCAGGAACGCCTCGTGGCCCGCGATGTGATCAAGGACGCCGACGGCACGGTCCACACCCGCTACGAGCGCACCTACGCCGGCCTGCCCGTCCTCGGAGGCGATCTGGTCGTCCATCAGAAGAAGAACGGCAGCCGGAACACCACCAAGGGCATCGAGGCGCGAATAGCCCCGTCCGCCGCCCGCACCCTGAAGGCCGCGCCCGCCGGCGCCCGCCAGGTGGTCTGGGCCGCGACCGGCACGCCGGTCTTCGCCTACGAGGCCGTCGTCACCGGCACCCAGCCCGACGGAACCCCCAGCGAGCGCCACGTCATCACCGATGCCGCCACCGGCGCCGAGCTCTACGCCTACGAAGCCATCGACACGGGAACCGGCACCAGCGAGTACTCCGGCTCCGTCACGCTCGGCACCACCCTGAGCGGATCGACTTACAGCCTGACCGACGCGGGTCGCGGCGGTCACAAGACCTACGACCTGAACGGCGCGACGTCCACCGCGACCGGCTCGCTCTTCACCGACGCCGACGACAAGTGGGGTGACGGCCTGCCGGCGAACCGCCAGACCGCCGCCGTCGACGCCCACTACGGCGCCGCCGTGACCTGGGACTTCTACCAGGCCGAGCTCGGCCGCAACGGCATCGCCGGTGACGGCAAGGCCGCGTATTCCCGTGTCCACTACGGCAATGCCTACGTCAACGCCTTCTGGTCCGACAGCTGCTTCTGCATGACGTACGGCGACGGGGCCAACAACGTCAAGCCGCTGACCTCGCTGGACGTTGCCGGCCACGAGATGAGCCACGGGCTGACCGCCGCCACCGCCAAGCTGAACTACAGCCGCGAGTCCGGCGGCCTCAACGAGGCCACCAGCGACATCTTCGGCACCTCGGTGGAGTTCTTCGCGAACAACTCCTCCGACATCGGTGACTACCTCATCGGCGAGAAGATCGACATCCGCGGCGACGGCACGCCGCTGCGTTATATGGACAAGCCCAGCAAGGACGGAGCCTCCGCCGACTACTGGTCGAAGAACGTCGGCCGACTCGACGTGCACAACTCCTCGGGCGTCGCCAACCACTTCTTCTACCTGCTCTCCGAGGGCAGCGGCGCGAAGACGATCAACGGCGTCTCCTACAGCTCGCCCACCTACGACGGCTCCACCGTCACCGGGATCGGGCGGACCAAGGCCTACAAGATCTGGTACAAGGCGCTCTCGACCTACATGACGTCCACCACCAACTATGCAGGGGCGCGCACCGCGACCCTGCAGGCGACGGCCGACCTGTACGGCTCGACCGGCACCGAATACCAGCAGGTGGCGGCCGCATGGAAGGCCGTCAACGTCAACTGACACGCTGACGATCATCCGAAACACAGGAGGGGCCTGATCCATTGGGTGGATCAGGCCCTGACCTGGTTCTGCGAAGTCCCGAATGCACCCAAGGAGGAACGGTCTATCCGGCAAGTTCGGGGAGCCGACCCAGCCGACGTGGTGGATGGTCAAGAAAGAAGACTTTGGCTCTCCAGATCGGCCACAACCGTGACGCGCGGGGTCTGCAGGGTGTCATCTTCACGCGGGACGACCGGGCGGGCGAGGGCAAGCTGTCCTCGCGCCTGGGTCTGGTGACCGAGGCGGTCGAGGCGGCGGAGGGCATGGACCTGTACGCGCACCTGGTCGCGCAGCTCTCCAAGGGAGGCAAGGCCGACTACGTGATCGTGGACGAGGCCCAGTTCCTGGCCCCCGAGCAGATCGACCAGCTGGCCCGCATCGTCGACGACCTCGGCCTGGACCTCCCTTGCCGGGACTACCCACGTTGGTGATGGCCCCGACCGGCGCTGCGGGCGAGACTGATCAGACTTCAGACGTGCAGGGCGTCGGCAGCCGTGCCGGGAGGGACCTTCCTGTTGGCCGTCCACAGCAGCACGCCATCCGAAGGCTTCACTTGACGGTCGGCAGCGGGAAAAAGGGCTGGGGATGCCATGCGGCAACTTGAAGTAGCACTGATCGGCGCAGGACTGATAGCACGCTTCCACCTGGACGCGTGGACCACCGTCGGGGCGTCCGTACGCGTCTACTCCACCGACGGACGCGCCGGGGAACTCGCAAACGAATTCGGCGCCAAAGCCGTCGGTTCCCTGGACGAAGCGCTGGAAGGCGCGGACGCCGTGGACATCTGCACCCCGACGGACAGCCACTACGACATAGCCATGACCGCCATTGCCGCGGGTGTGGGGGTGGTCTGCGAGAAGCCTCTGGCGGCCAGCACTGCGGAGGCGGAGGAGATCGTCGCCGCGGCGGAGCAGGCCGGAGTACGTCTCTATCCGACCCACAACGTACGGTTCGCCCCGGCGTACGCCCGGCTCCACGAGCTGGTGGCAGCAGGCGGCCTGGGCACGGGCACGGTCGCCCGGTTCACCGTCGCCGGTTACCACCCACGGCCCTGGACCGGCCACGCATCCGCGCGGTCGGGCGGGATCCTGACCGATCAGCTGCTGCACGGCGTCGACATCGCCTACTGGGTCTTCGGAGATGTCGTACGGGTGCACGCCTCTTATCAGGGCGAGATCGCCGCACCGGCCCCGACCGGGGCCGTCGGCGTCGGAACCGTCGTTCTCACCCACGCCAGCGGCGCGCTCAGCCAGGTCGTGGGCCGGTGGACGGCGACGCCGCAACCACCCTTCCGCCTCACCTACCGCGTCTCGGGTACGGGCGGGACGGTGCACTACGACTCCGAATGGCCGCAGGAGATCCAGGTGTTCGGCGATGCGGCCGCGAACTTCGGGCACTTCGGGGAGAAGCCGTTCGTCTCCGAAATCCGCGAGTTCGCTCAGGGATTCCTCGGCGGTCCCGAGCCTCGTCTGGGGCCGCGGGACGCGCTGGCCGCCATCCGTATCACCCAGGCCGCCGCGGAGTCCGCCTGGACCGGACGTGCCGTGGAACTGACCGTGAAGGGGGCCGCATGAAGGTCGCTGTGTTGTCGTTCGCCCACGAGCGCGCCGCGACGTACGCCCGGCTGCTGAACGACATGCCCGGCGTCGACCTGGTCATCGCGGACCCTGACGGTTCGCCGGATGATCCGGTTCGGGGCCACGCCGTGGCCCGGCAGCTCGACACGCCGTACGCGGGCAGCTGGGACGAGGTGTTCGCGCTACGCCCCGAGGCTGTGGTGGTCACGAGCGAGACCGACCGCCGCCGGGAACTGGTCGAGCGGGCGGCCGAGGCCGGGGCACACGTGCTGTGCGAGCAGCCGCTGGCAGCCGAGGAGGCGGACGCCCAGGCCATGGTGCGCGCCTGTGAGGGCGCGGGGGTGCAGCTGACTCTCGTGTCCCCGGCCTGCTTCAGCCCGGCCTTCACCGCCGTGCGCGAAGGGCTCGCCGACGGTGCGGCCATCGGCAGGCTGACGACCATTCACGGGGCGTACAACAGCCCTGCGACCGGGGAACGGGAGGATGCCGGAGCGCTGGGTGCCGACGCCGCCTTCCTGCTCGACATGGTGGACGTGGTGCTCGGCGGGGAGCCTGCGGAGCAGGTGTACGCACAGTCGAACAGCGTCCTCGGCGGAGAACCGGGGGTCGAGAGCGCGGCACTTGTCACGGTGCGCTATCCGAGCGGGACGGTCGCATCCATCGACTGCAGCCGGAGCGTGGCAGCGCACCCGTCGGCAGTGGACGGACCGACGATGAGCTTCGTCGGAGACCGGGCGAGCGTGGAGTTCAATGCCCGCCCGCGGCTGCTCGGCGGGTTCGACGCCGCCACGGCCGGTGAACGGTGGGAAGCAGGCGGGGCCGATCTGTACGCGGTCATGCTCGGCGAGTTCATCGCCGCCGTCGGTCAGGGACGCGGAGCCGGCCCGGACGGCGCAGCCGGAGTCCGTACGCTCCGGGTCGTCCAAGCGGCCCGCGCATCGGCGCAAACCGGCCAGCCCGTCGATCTGGCAGCGCGCGTCGGCTGAGGCGCAGCGATCTCGGCTGCGTCTCGGACACCGCCGTACGCGAAGCTCCTGGAGAAACGGTGGACCTCGGTCGTGTCACCGTTCACCAGGAGCTTCGCCATTTCTCCGGCGCCGCCTGCCGGCCCTACCAGGCTGAGGGATGTTTTGCCGTCGGGGCCCGACCTAGTCTGGCCTTAGAGATCAAGGCTGCACCCTCGCGATGAATCGCACACTGTCGCGGGATGTGTAGACGTACATTTCCCGATCGCTAAGGGGACGTCCGCATGTCACACCTCCTGCACATTGACTCGAGTGTCGGTGCCGAATCCGTATCGAGGCAGCTGTCAGCCTATTTCGCTGAAGAGTGGCGTAACAACCACCCTGGTGGTGGCTATGTTTATCGCGACGTTGCGGCCCAGCCGGTTCCTCACATCACGCATCCGGTGCACCAGGCCCTCGTCTACCCGGACAGCGACCACGGTCAGAGCGTGGAGGAGCAGGAGCTCACCGCGGCGATCACCCATGAGCTGCTCGAGGCGTCTGTGCTGGTTCTTGGCGTTCCCATGCACAACCTCTCGGTCCCGTCGACCCTCAAGTCGTGGTTGGACCGTGTCGTTCACCCGGCCCACATGGTCCGGCCCGGGCAGTCCGGTCCGCTCAGCGGAAAGTCGGTCGTGGCGATTTTGTCGAGGGGCGGTTCGTACGCGCCGGGAACACCGCGTGAGGGGCATGACTTCCAGCGGTCTTATCTGAAGGCGATTTTGGAGGCGGTCGGTCTCGGCGAGGACCTGACCTTCGTGACTGCCGAGTTCACGATGGCGGCAGCTGCACCGCAGATGGCGCATCTCAAGCCGTTGGCCGAAGCCTCCCTGGCAAACGCGTACGACACTCTCGGAAAGCTGGCCCAGTAACCCCGGCCCTTTCCGATCTGCAGTCTCGATTGAGAAGGATTCCATGAGCGACGCAATTTCGTTCGAGGAGCATTGGGACCGGACCCATCAGTTCGATCCCCCTGCCATATTCGATTCCCTGCGCGAAGAACGTCCGCTCGCGCGCATGGTGTACCCCGACGGACACGTCGGATGGATCGCCACCAGTCACGAGCTGGTGCGCAAGGTCCTCAGCGACCCGAGGTTCAGCCACAACCTCGAGAACTTCCACTTCCCGGTGACGCGCTTCGGAGAGCCGGCCGTCGGCTCCTCTCCGGAGATCCCGGGGATGTTCATTCACATGGACCCGCCCAACCACACCCGGTACCGGCGCCTGCTGACGGCCGAGTTCACCGCCCGTCGGGCGAGCCGGCTGACATCGCGCGTCGAGGCCGTGGCCGCCGAGCAGATCGCCGTGATGCGCGAGCACGGCGGTCCGGTGGACCTGGTGGCGAACTTCGCCGAGCCGCTGGTCCTGAGGGTGTTGTCCGAAATGGTCGGCCTGCCCTACGAGGAACGTGACCGGTACGCCCACGCGCCGGCCGTCCTGCACGACCCGGACTCGACGCAGGAAGAGGTCGGAGCGGCGTTCGCGCAGATGACGCCGTTCATCGTCGAGGTCGTGGAAGGAAAGCGGAAGCAGCCCGGAGACGACCTCATCAGCCGGCTCGTCGCCGACGGGGAGTTGACCACCGAAGAGGTGTGCAACATCGTCACCCTCCTGCTGTTCGCGGGCTACGAGACCACGGAGAACGCGCTGGCCGTCGGGGTGTTCGCCCTGCTGCACCACGCAGACCAGATGGCGGCCCTCCGTGCGGACCCGTCGAAGCTCGACGCCGCCATCGAGGAGCTCCTCCGCTACATCACCATCAACCAGTACGAGATGTACCGCACTGCGTTGGAGGACATCGAGCTGGACGGTGAGCTGGTCAAGAAGGGGGACACCGTCACGGTGTCGCTGCCTGCGGCCAACCGCGACCCGGCCAAATTCGGGTGCCCTGCGCAGCTGGACATCGATCGCGACACCTCGGGCCACGTGGCGTTCGGCTTCGGCATCCACCAGTGCCTGGGCCAGAACCTGGCGCGCGTCGAACTGCGTGCCGGTCTGTCGGCTCTCCTCCAGGCGTTTCCCGGCCTCCGGTTGGCTGTTGCGGTTGATGAGGTACCGCTCCGGCTCAAGGGTTCCGTCTTCGCGGTAAAGAGCCTGCCCGTCTCCTGGTGAGCTCTCTTCTTCTCTGATTTTCTCCGAAAGGACCTGCGGCACAGTGCGCACCGATCTCGTCAAGCCACTCCCTGTCGCACTCCTGGAGAACGCGACCCGTTTCCCCCGCAAGGTGGCCTTCGCAGACGACCGGCGAGCGGTCACCTACGGCGACCTGGAGGCGCGCACGCGCCGGCTCGCCGGACATCTGGCGAGCCTGGGTGTCCGGCGCGGGGACCGGGTGGCCATCTGTCTCGGCAACACGGTGTCCACCGTGGAGAGTTACCTCGCGGTCGTGCGCGTCGGCGGCGTCGGGGTGCCGCTCAACCCTGCCTCGGCCCTTGCCGAGCTGGAGTACCTGCTGGCCGACAGCGGGGCCATGGTGGTCATCACCGATTCCGCGCAGGCGGAGAGGTTCCGGCGCTCACCGGCCGTGGCGCCCGGCATCACGCTGCTGGTGACCGGCGACGTCCCGGCGGGGGCGGGAGCCCACTCGTACGACGAACTCGCCGTCCGCGAGCCGGCCGTGGCCGCCGGGGACGACCTCGGCCTCGACGACGTGGCCTGGATGTTCTACACGTCGGGGACGACCGGCCGGCCCAAGGGCGTCCTGTCGACACAGCGCAACTGCCTCTGGTCCGTGGCCTCTTGCTACGTGCCGATTCCGGGGCTGACGGACCAGGACCGGGTGCTCTGGCCCCTCCCGCTGTTCCACAGCCTCTCGCACATCGCGTGCGTCCTGTCCGTCACCGTGGTCGGCGCCACGGCCCGGATCATGGACGGCAGTTCCGCGGAGGACGTGATCAGGGCACTGCGCGAGGACAATTCGACGTTCCTGGCCGGGGTTCCCACCACGTACCACCACCTGGTGACGGCCGCCCAGCAGAACGGTTTCTCCGCACCTGACCTGCGGATCGGCCTGGTCGGCGGAGCAGTCACCGGATCCCGGCTGCGCCGCGACTTCGAGGAGAGCTTCGGCGTCCCGCTGGTCGACGCCTACGGCAGCACCGAGACGTGCGGGGCCATCACCATCAACCCGCCGGACGGCGCCCGGGTCGACGGCTCCTGCGGCCTGCCCGTGCCGGGCGTCGGCGTCCGCATCGTCAACCCCACCACCGGGCTCGACGTGCCCGTCGGACAGGAGGGGGAGGTGTGGGTCAGCGGACCGAACGTCATGGTCGGCTACCACAACAGCCCGGAGGCGACGGCCGCGGCGATGCAGGACGGCTGGTACCGGACCGGAGACCTGGCCCGGCGTGACGACGCCGGCTACTTCACCATTTGCGGCCGGATCAAGGAACTCGTCATCCGCGGCGGGGAGAACATCCACCCCGAGGAGATCGAGGCGGTCCTGCGCACCGTCGAGGGTGTCGCCGACGCGGCGGTGGCCGGCGTACCGCACGAGACGCTCGGGGAGGTACCGGTCGCATACGTGGTCCCCGGCCCCTCCGGCTTCGACACCGCGACGCTGATCGACCGGTGCCGCGAGCTGCTCTCCGCCTACAAGGTGCCGGAGCAGGTCCACGAGGTCGACGCCATCCCCCGGACCGCGTCGGGCAAGATCAAGCGCCGCCTGCTGGCCGATCAGCCGAGCCGGCTGCGGTACGAGGCGATCGCACACCACGACGCGCTGCTGGGCAGCCGGCCCGACGCGACCGTCGCGGCAGCCCTGCGTGACCGGCTGTCCGGCCTGGAGGAGCGCGCGCAGCTGGTACTGCTGGAAGACCTGGTCCGTACACAGGCCGCCGTCGTGCAGCAGCAGCCGGGCCCGGATGCCATCCCCTCCGACCGGGCTTTCCGCGACCTGGGCTTCACCTCGATGGCCATCGTCGCCTTGCGCAACCGGCTGGTGGAGAGCACCGGGCTGCCGCTGCCCACCACCGTCGTCTTCGACCACCCCACTCCGGTGGCGCTGGCAGGCTGCATACGGGCCGAGGTTCTCGGGATCACCGGGCCGGTGACCGAGCCGGTCAGGGCGGCCGACCCCGATGAACCGCTCGCGATCGTGGGCATGGCGTGCCGTCTGCCGGGTGGCGTGGCGGGGCCGGAGGACCTGTGGCGCTTGGTGTCCGAGGGCCGGGACGCCCTGTCGTCCTTCCCCGAGGACCGGGGCTGGGATCTGGACGGCTTGTTCGACCCGGACCCCGGCCGTGCGGGTACCTCGTACACGGATCAGGGTGGGTTCCTGCACGAGGCGGGTCTCTTCGACGCGGGGTTCTTCGGGATTTCGCCGCGTGAGGCGCTGGCGATGGACCCGCAGCAGCGGCTGCTGCTGGAGGCCTCGTGGGAGGCGCTGGAGCGGGCTGGTATCGACCCGGGCTCGCTGAAGGGCGCCGACGTCGGTGTGTTCTCCGGGCTGTTCGGCCAGGGATACGGGACAGGCGCCGCTGCGGAGGCACCGGAGCTGGAGGGCTTCGCGACCACGGGTTCGGCGACGAGTGTGGCCTCGGGCCGCGTCTCGTACGTGCTCGGCCTGGAGGGTCCGGCGGTCACGGTGGACACGGCGTGCTCGTCGTCGCTGGTGGCGATGCATCTGGCCGCGCAGGCGCTGCGGCAGGGCGAGTGCTCGATGGCGCTCGCCGGCGGTGCGTCGGTCATGGCGACCCCCGACCACTTCGTGGAGTTCTCCCGGCAGCGGGCCCTGGCGGCCGACGGCCGGTGCAAGGCATTCGCCGATGGCGCGGACGGCACGGGCTGGGCCGAGGGCGTCGGTGTGGTGGTGCTGGAGCGGCTGTCGGTGGCGCGTGAGCGCGGGCACCGGGTGCTGGCGGTGCTGCGCGGCAGTGCGGTGAACCAGGACGGCGCTTCCAACGGTCTGACGGCGCCGAACGGGCTGTCGCAGCAGCGGGTGATCCGCAAGGCGCTGGCCGGCGCCGGGCTGGTCTCGGCGGATGTGGACGTGGTGGAGGCCCACGGGACCGGTACGGCCCTGGGCGACCCGATCGAGGCGCAGGCCCTGCTGGCGACGTACGGGCAGGGCCGGGACCCGGAACAGCCGTTGTGGCTGGGCTCGTTGAAGTCGAACATCGGTCATACGCAGGCGGCGGCCGGTGTGGCCGGTGTGATCAAGATGGTGCAGGCGCTGCGGCACGGGGTGCTGCCGGCGACCCTGCACGTGGACGCGCCCACCCCCCAGGTCGACTGGTCTGCGGGTGCGGTGGAGCTGCTGACGGAGGCGCGGGAGTGGCCGCAGAACGGCCGGCCGCGCCGGGCCGGTGTGTCCTCGTTCGGCGTCAGCGGGACGAACGCGCACCTGATCCTGGAGGAGGCGCCCGCGGAAGAGGCGCAGGAGCCGTCGGCGCCTGCGGGTGTGGTGCCGTTGGTGGTGTCGGCACGGAGCGCCGGTTCGCTCGCGGGTCAGGCCGGGCGGCTGGCGGAATTCGTCGAGGGCGCCGGTGAGGTGTCCCTGGCGGAGGTGGCAGGGGCGCTGGTGTCGGGCCGTGCGGTGCTGGGCGAGCGCGCGGTTGTGGTGGCCGGCTCGGACGAGGAGGCGCTGGTCGGTCTGCAGGCGCTGGCGCGCGGCGAGAGCGCGCCCGGTGTGGTGACCGGCAGTGCCGGTTCGGGTGCGCCGGGCAAGGTCGTGTGGGTGTTCCCGGGCCAGGGCTCGCAGTGGGCGGGCATGGGCCGTGAACTGCTCGACTCCTCCCCGGTGTTCGCCGAGCGGATCGCGGAGTGTGCTGCCGCTCTGGACCCGTGGATCGACTGGTCGCTGACCGAGGTGCTGCGCGGCGAGACCGAGCCCGAGGTCCTGGACCGGGTCGACGTACTGCAGCCGGCGAGCTTCGCCGTGATGGTCGCTCTGGCCGCAGTGTGGGCGTCGGTGGGCGTGGAGCCGGATGCGGTGCTCGGTCACTCGCAGGGTGAGATCGCGGCCGCGTGTGTGGCGGGTGCGCTGTCGCTGGAGGATGCGGCGCGTGTCGTGGCGCTGCGCAGCCAGGCGATTGCCGAGGAGCTGGCCGGGCGTGGCGGTATGGCCTCGGTGGCGCTGAGTGCGGACGAGGCGCTGGTACGGATCGAGCCGTGGGCGGACCGCGTCGAGGTGGCTGCGGTCAACGGGCCGTCCTCCGTGGTGATCGCCGGTGACGCAGAGGCTCTGGACGAAGCGCTGGAAGCGCTGTCCGCCGACGGCATCCGGGTGCGTCGGGTCGCGGTGGACTACGCCTCACACACCCGGCACGTGGAGGCGATCCGCGACACCCTCGCCGAAACGCTGGCCGGGATCACCGCGCAGGCCCCGACGGTGCCGTTCTATTCCACCGTGACCGGTGGTTGGGTGGCGGACGCCGGCGTCCTGGACGGCGGGTACTGGTACCGGAACCTGCGCGGCCAGGTGGGCTTCGGCCCGGCCGTGGCCGACCTGCTCACGCAGGGCCACGGGGTGTTCGTCGAGGTCAGTGCCCACCCCGTGCTGGTCCAGCCGATCACCGAGGCCGTCGATGCCGGCCACGCCGATGTGGTGGTGACCGGCTCGCTGCGGCGCGAGGACGGCGGCCTGCGACGGCTGTTCGCCTCGATGGCCGAGCTGTTCGTCCGCGGTGTGGCCCTCGACTGGGCCGAGGTTCTGCCCGCCGGGGCGACGTCCGCCCGCATCGACCTGCCGACGTACGCCTTCGACCACCAGCACTACTGGATCCAGACGGCCGCTTCCGCGACCGACGCGGCATCGCTGGGACTCGCCGGGGCCGGTCACCCGCTGCTGGGCGCGGTCGTCGGCATGCCGAACCCGGCCGGTCTCATGGCCACGTCGAGCTGGTCGCTCCGGTCGCAGCCCTGGCTCGTGGACCACCAGGTGTCCGATGCCGTCGTGGTACCGAACGCGGCCCTGGTCGAGATGTCCATCCGGCTCGGAGACCTGGTCGCCGCTCCCGTACTCGACGTACTGACCGTCGGTATGCCGGTGGTGCTGCCGCAGCGGGGCAGCCGCAGCGTCCAGGTGATCGTCGGCGAGCCCGATGAGGCGGGACGGCGGTCGGTGGAGATCTTCTCCCGCGCCGCGGACGCCCCTCTGGACGCGCAGTGGACGCGGCACGCGCACGGCGCGCTGGCTCCCGCCGGCGCCACCGTGACCTCCGCGAACGACGGGCCCGTCACCGAAGTGGCCCTCGACGGCTCCGCTCTCCGTGACGCCGGCCGTTACGGGGTGCACCCCGCGCTGCTGGACGCCGCCGTCCGTACGGTCGTCCCCGACGGCATGCTCCCGTCCGTGTGGACCGGGGTGTCCCTGCTGGCCTCCGGCGCCGGCGCTCTGCAGGTGCGCCCGGGCGGGACGTCGGCGGAGGGAACCGGTCTGCAGCTGACCGACCCCACGGGGCAGCCCGTCATGACCGTCGACGCGGTACGCGGAACTCCGTTCTCCCCCGAACAGGCAGGGATCGCCGGCGCGTTGCCGCACGACGCCCTGTTCCGCCTCGAGTGGACCGAGTGTGCGCTTCCCGCCCAGGACCGCGCCCTCGACATCGTGACCGTCGCGACCGGCGAGGACGTCGCTGCTTCGGCCGGCTCGGCCACGTCGATTCCCGACGTCCTGCTGTACGAGGCCGAGGCCGCGAGCGCGGCGGCCGCCGACCCCCGCGCATCGGTCAACGCGGCGCTGGCCGTACTCCAGGCCTGGCTCGCGGAACCCGCCCTGGCGGAAACCCGGCTGGCCGTGGTCACCGGGGACTGCGCCGACCCCGACGCGGCCGCGGTGTGGGGCCTGGTCCGCTCGGCGCAGTCGGAGCATCCGGACCGGATCGTCCTGGCGGACCTCGACGACGTCTCCCGGTCCGCTCTGGCGGCCGTCGTACTGAGCGGCGAACCGCAGCTGAGGGTGCGGGAGGGCGTGGCGGAGGTGCCCCGGCTGGTCCGCGTGCCCGTCTCGCAGGACCGGTCGGCGTCCGAAGCCGGGCCGCACCCGCGGCCGCTGGACACCGAGGGCACCGTACTGATCACCGGCGGCACCGGGACGCTGGGTGCGATGACCGCACGGCACCTGGTCAGCGCGTACGGCATCCGCCACCTGGTCCTGGCCGGCCGCCGCGGCCATGCCCCGGAACTCCACGACGAGCTGACCGCGATGGGGGCGTCCGTCACCATCGCCGCCTGCGACACGGCGGACCGGGCCCAGCTCGAGGCCCTCCTGCGGGCGATACCGGCCGAGCACCCGCTCACCGCCGTGGTGCACTCCGCCGGTGTGCTGGACGACGGGGTGCTCACCGAGCTGACCCCGGACCGGGTCGACACCGTACTGCGGCCCAAGGCGGACGCGGCGCTCCACCTGCACGAGCTCACCCGGGACCTGGACCTTGCCGCGTTCGTGCTGTTCTCCTCGGCGGCGGGCGTGCTGGGCAACCCCGGGCAGGCCAACTACGCAGCGGCCAACGCCTACCTGGACGCGCTGGCGCACCGGCGCCGCGGCCTCGGTCTGCCGGCCGTCTCCCTCGCCTGGGGCTACTGGGCGACGGTCAGCGGCATGACCGAGCACCTGGGCGCCGCAGACCAGCGCCGCAACCGGCGCATCGGCATGAGCGGGCTCTCCGCGAGCGAGGGGATGGCCCTGCTGGACGCTGCCCTGGCCGCCGACGCGGGCACCGCCGACACGCTGGTGGCGGCGAAGTTCGACCTGTCCGCCCTGCGGGCGGCTGCGGCCGAGGCTCCGGTCCCGCCGCTGCTGCGGGGTCTGGCCCCGTCGCCGCGACCGGCGGCCCGGGCTGCCGCTCAGTCCGGGCCGGAGTCGCTGAGGGAGCGCCTTGCCGGTCTGGGCGATGCCGAGCAGACCGAGGCCCTGCTCGAACTGGTCCTGCGGCACGCCGCCGAGGTGCTCGGACACACCACTGCAGATGCCGTCCATGCGACCCGGACCTTCAAGGAGGCCGGATTCGACTCGCTGACCGCAGTGGAGCTGCGGAACCGGCTGGCCATCGCGACCGGGCTGACCCTCTCCCCGGCGATGATCTTCGACTACCCGAAGCCGACGGCGCTCGCCGAGCGCCTGCGCGCCAAGCTCTTCGGCGCTACGCCGCACCGTCCGGCCGGGCCCGAGGCGCCCGCCGGGACGACCGACGAGCCGATCGCGATCGTGGCGATGGCGTGCCGCTTCCCGGCCGGCGTGCACAGCCCGGAGGACCTGTGGCGGGTCGTGGCCGACGGGGTCGACGTCGTCACCGAGTTCCCCGACGACCGCGGCTGGGACACAGAGCGGGTCTTCAACGCCGATCCCGACCACGCCGGCACCACCTACGTACGCCACGGCGCGTTCCTCGACGACGCCGCCGGGTTCGACGCCGCGTTCTTCGGCATCTCGCCGAACGAGGCGCTGGCGATGGACCCGCAGCAGCGACTGCTGCTCGAGACGTCGTGGGAGGCCTTCGAGCGGGCCGCGATCGACCCGACCACACTGGCCGGGGAGGACGTCGGCGTCTTCGTCGGGGTCAACAGCCACGACTACAGCGTGCGGATGCACCAGGCGTCCGGTGTCGAGGGATTCCGCCTCACCGGCGGTTCGGGCAGCGTCACCTCCGGCCGTATCGCCTACCACTTCGGCTTCGAGGGCCCCGCCCTCACGGTCGACACGGCGTGCTCCTCCTCCCTGGTGGCACTGCACCTGGCGGCGCAGGCACTGAACCGGGGCGAGTGTTCCATGGCGCTGGCCGGCGGCGTGATGGTGATGGGCACCGTGGAGACCTTCGTCGAGTTCTCCCGGCAGCGCGGACTGGCCCCCGACGGCCGGTGCAAGGCGTTCGCCGACGGCGCGGACGGCACCGGCTGGTCCGAGGGCGCGGGGCTGCTGCTCGTGGAGCGGCTGTCGGACGCCCGTCGCCGGGGCCACCAGGTACTGGCCGTGGTCCGCGGGTCCGCGGTGAACCAGGACGGCGCCTCGAACGGTCTGACGGCGCCGAACGGTCCGGCGCAGCAGAGGGTGATCCGCAAGGCCCTGGCCCATGCCGGTCTCGCCGCCGCGGACGTGGACGCCGTGGAGGCGCACGGCACGGGTACGACGCTCGGCGACCCGATCGAGGCGGATGCCCTCCTGGCGACCTACGGCCAGGACCGGCAGGCCGACCGGCCGCTGTGGCTCGGGTCCGTGAAGTCGAACATCGGGCACACCCAGGGGGCGGCCGGCGTCGCAGGCGTGATCAAGATGGTCATGGCCATGCGGCACGGCGTCCTCCCCAGGACGCTGCACGTGGACCGTCCGTCGTCCCACGTCGACTGGTCCGCGGGCGCCGTGGAACTGCTGACGGAGGCCCGCGACTGGCCGCGCAGCGGCCGGCCCCGCCGGGCCGGCGTGTCCTCCTTCGGCATCGGCGGCACCAACGCGCACGTCGTCATCGAAGAGGCCCCCGATCAGCCGCCGGCTCCGGCTCCGGAGCCCGGCCCTGAGCCGGCCGGCGTCCCGGTACCGGTACCCGTCTCGGCGCGGACGCCGGCAGGACTGCGCGGCCAGGCCGACCGGCTCGCCCGGTTCTTCGACGCCCGACCCGACGTACGCCTGACCGATGCCGCCCACGCGCTCGCCACCACGCGTGCGCAACTCGACCACCGCGCCGTCGTCCTGGCGTCCGACAGGGAACGGCTCTCTGCCGATCTGAGCGCCTTCGGACGCGGCGAAGCCAGCCCCGCCGTCGTCTCCGGCACCCCGACCACGGGCAAACTGGCCGTCCTCTTCACCGGTCAGGGCAGCCAGTGGGCCGGCATGGGCCGCGAACTCGCGCAGACCTACCCGGTCTTCCGCGAGGCCTTCGCCGCCGCTTGCGCCGCCGTGGAAGAGAACCTGCACGAGCACGCGGCGCGCCCGCTGCGCGACGTGGTGTTCGCCGCGCCGGGGTCGCCCGACAGCGAACTGCTCGACCAGACGATGTACACGCAGGGCGCCCTGTTCGCCCTGGAGACCGCGCTGTTCCGGCTCTTCGAGTCCTGGGGGGTGCGACCGGATCTCGTCGCAGGCCACTCGATCGGAGAGATCACTGCCGCGCACGTCTCCGGAGTGCTGGGACTGGGCGAAGCAGGCAAGCTGATCGCCGCCCGCGGCCGGTTGATGCAGTCCCTGCCCGAAGGCGGCGCGATGGTCGCCGTCCAGGCAGCTGAGGCCGACGTCGCCCCCCTGCTGGCCCGGGCCCGCGGTGTGGTCTGCGTCGCCGCGGTGAACAGCCCCGACTCGCTGGTGCTCTCCGGCGCCGAGGACGCCGTTCTCGCCGTCGCCGACGAACTGGCCGGCCGCGGCCACAAGACGCGCAGGCTGCCGGTCAGCCACGCCTTCCACTCCCCGCTCATGGAGCCCGTGCTCGACGAGTTCCGCACGGTCCTGGAGAGCCTGTCGTACCAGCCGGGCGCTCTTCCCGTCGTCTCCACCCTGACCGGCGAACCCGTCCGGGAAGGGCAGCTCAGCAGCCCCGAGTACTGGGTCGACGAGGCGCGGAACGCGGTGCGGTTCGGCGATGCCGTCATCGCGCTGAGCGACCTCGGAGCGACGACGTTCCTCGAGCTGGGACCCGGCGGGATCCTCGCCGCGATGGCGCTCGGCTCGCTCGGCGGCCGCGAGCAGAGCTGCATCGCCACCCTGCGCAAGGACGGCGCGGAGCCCGCCGGTGTCCTGACCGCCCTCGCGGAGCTGCACGTACGCGGTGTGGCCGTGGACTGGGCGTCCGTTCTCGGCCGGCCCGCCACGGCGGCCGGGGCCGACCTGCCCACGTACGCGTTCCAGCACCAGCGGTACTGGGTCGAAGCCGACGAGACCGCGAAGGGCGGCGCGGAAGCGCTCGGCACCGCCGGCGCCGGGCACCCGCTGCTCGGCACCGTCATCGAGATGCCGGGCGACGACGGCGAGACCGGCGTCGTACTGACCGGGCGGCTGTCGCCGCGAAGCCGCGGCTGGCTCCCCGGCGCGACGGAGCCGGACGGCGCCACCAGGGTTCCGGCCGCCGCGCTCCTGGAGATGATCGTCAGGGCCGGCGACGAGGTGGGTTGCGGAAGCCTCGAACAGGTCGTCGTCGAGGCGCCTTTGACGGTGCCGGGGCACGGCCACACCCAGGTGCGGGTGTCGGTGGACGGCCCGGGCCCCGACGGGCGCCGCCGGGCCGCCGTCCACGGCCGGCCCCTCGGCCCGGAGCAAGGGCCCTGGACGTGCCATGCACGAGCCGTGCTCGTCCCCGGAATGCCGCAGTCGGCGTTCGACCTGCGGGACTGGCCGCTGCCCGCAGACGGTGACGCACTCCTCCCGGGGGCGCACCGCGTGTGGCAGCAGGACGGACAGACCTTCGCAGAGATCGCACTTCCGGCCGAACTGGCCGACGAAGCCGCCGAGTTCACCCTGCACCCGGTTCTTCTCGACACCGCGCTGCGCGTCCTGGACGCCCGTACCACTGCTGACCTGTCCGTCTGCGCCGGCTTGGCCGTGTATGCGGAAGGCGCCGCCTCGCTGCGGCTGCGGATCACGCCGGCGCCGGACGGCCGCCACCTGCTGGAGCTCGCGGACCCGGTCGGCGAACCGGTGGCGGTCCTCGGCCCGTTGGCCCTGGGCACCCTGCCCGGAGACGGCGCCGAGGCGCCGGCCACGACGGTCGAGCCGGGCGCCTCTGCCGCCGAGGCGCAGACGACTTCCGGTGCCCTCACCCGGCGCGTGGTGTCGCGGAGCGAAGGGGTCGGCGATGCGATCGCGGGCCGGCTGGCCGGGCTGTCGGCCGCGGAGCAGCAGCGTGTGGTGACGGACCTGGTCCAGCAGAGCACTGCGTTCGTGCTCGGCCACCGCGAGTCGGACGGGTTCGACGAGGAGCAGTCCTTCAAGAGCCTTGGATTCGACTCCCTCAGCGCGGTCAAGCTCTGCAACCGCCTGCGCGACCTCACCGGGGTGGACCTGCCCGGCACGCTGGTCTTCGACTACCCGACGCTCACCCTGCTCGCGGCCCACCTGCGCGGCGAACTGCTCGGCGAGCAGGCAGCGGTGCCCGCCCCGGCCACGGCGGCGGCCTCCGTCTCGGACGAGCCGATCGCGATCGTCGCCATGAGCAGCCGGCTGCCGGGCGGGGCGGACAGCCCCGAGGAGCTGTGGAAGCTCGTGGTGGAGCAGCGGGACGCGGTGTCCGGGTTCCCGCTCGACCGCGGCTGGGACCTCGAGGGGCTGTACCACCCGGACCCGGCCCACCCGGGTACCAGCTACACCCGCTCGGGCGGATTCCTCCACGAGGCCGCGCAGTTCGACGCCGGGCTCTTCGGGATCTCCCCGCGTGAGGCCCTGGCGATGGACCCGCAGCAGAGGCTGCTGCTGGAGACGTCCTGGGAGGCGCTGGAGCGGGCGGGCATCGACCCGCAGTCCGCCAAGGGCAGTGACATCGGCGTCTTCACCGGAATCGTCCACCACGACTACGTGACCCGGCTCCACCAGGTGCCCGAGGACGTCCAGGGCTACCTCATGACCGGTACGGCGGCGAGCGTGGCCTCGGGCCGCGTGTCGTACGTGTTCGGCTTCGAGGGCCCCGCGGTCACGGTGGACACGGCGTGTTCCTCGTCGCTCGTGGCCATCCACCTGGCTGCACAGTCGCTGCGGCAGGGCGAGTGCTCGATGGCGCTCGCCGGCGGCGCGACGGTCATGGCCAGCCCGGACGCCTTCATGGAGTTCTCGCGGCAGCGCGGCCTGTCCGCCGACGGCCGGTGCAAGGCGTTCTCCTCGGCGGCCGACGGCACCGGCTGGGCCGAGGGCGTCGGCGTGGTCGTACTGGAGCGGCTGTCGGTGGCGCGCGAGCGCGGGCACCGGGTGCTCGCGGTGCTGCGCGGCAGCGCCGTCAACCAGGACGGTGCTTCCAACGGTCTGACCGCGCCGAACGGTCCCTCGCAGCAGCGGGTGATCCGCAGGGCGCTGGACACGGCCGGACTCACTCCGACGGATGTCGACGTCGTCGAGGCGCACGGGACCGGTACGGCCCTGGGCGACCCGATCGAGGCGCAGGCACTGCTGGCCACGTACGGGCGGGACCGGGATCCGCAGCAGCCGCTGTGGCTCGGCTCGCTGAAGTCGAACATCGGCCATGCGCAGGCGGCTGCCGGTGTGGCCGGCGTGATCAAGATGGTCATGGCCATGCAGCACGGCGTCATGCCCGCCACGCTCCATGTGGACGAGCCCACGCCTCAGGTGGACTGGTCCGCGGGCGCGGTGGAGCTGCTGACCGAGGCACGCGAGTGGACGCGCAACGGCCATCCGCGCCGGGCCGCGGTCTCCTCGTTCGGGGCCAGCGGGACGAATGCGCACCTGATCCTGGAGGAGGCGCCCGCGGAAGAGGCGCAGCAGCCGCCGGCGCCTGCGGGTGTGGTGCCGTTGGTGGTGTCGGCGCGGAGCGCCGGTTCGCTGGCCGGTCAGGCCGGGCGGCTGGCGGCGTACGTCGAGGGCGCCGACGGTGTACCGCTGCCGGGTGTGGCAGGGGCGCTGGTGTCGGGCCGCGCGGTGCTGGGCGAGCGCGCGGTCGTGGTGGCCGGCTCGGACGAGGAGGCGCTGGCCGGTCTGCAGGCGCTGGCTCGGGGCGAGAGCGCGCCCGGTGTGGTGTCCGGCAGCGCCGGTTCGGGCAAGCCGGGCAAGGTCGTGTGGGTGTTCCCCGGCCAGGGCTCGCAGTGGGCGGGCATGGGCCGTGAGCTCCTGGACTCCTCGCCGGTGTTCGCGGAGCGGATCGCGGAGTGCGCTGCCGCCCTGGAGCCTTGGATCGACTGGTCGCTGATCGACGTACTGCGCGGCGAGACCGAGCCCGAGCTCATGGAGCGGGTCGATGTCCTGCAGCCGGCCAGTTTCGCCGTGATGGTGGGCCTGGCGGCCGTGTGGAGCTCCACGGGAGTGGAACCGGGCGCCGTGCTCGGTCACTCCCAGGGCGAGATCGCCGCTGCCTGCGTCGCGGGGGCCCTGTCCCTGGACGATGCGGCACGCGTGGTGGCGCTGCGCAGCCAGGTCATCGCGAAGGAGCTGGCGGGCCGCGGCGGTATGGCGTCGGTCGCGCTGAGCGTCGACGACGCGGTTGCGTGGCTGGAGCCGTGGGCGGACCGGGTCGAGGTCGCCGCGGTCAACGGGCCGTCGTCGGTGGTGATCGCCGGTGACGCCGAGGCTTTGGACGAGGTGCTGGAGGCGCTGTCGGGTCAGGGTGTCCGGGTGCGTCGGGTCGCGGTGGACTATGCGTCGCACACCCGGCACGTGGAGGACGTGCGCGACACGCTCGCCGAGGCACTGGCCGGGATCGACGCGCAGGCGCCGAAGGTGCCGTTCTACTCCACCGCGACCGGTGGTTGGGTGACGGACGCCGGCGTCCTGGACGGCGGGTACTGGTACCGGAACCTGCGCGGCCAGGTGGGCTTCGGCCCGGCCGTGGCCGAGTTGCTCGACCAGGGCCACGGGGTGTTCGTCGAGGTCAGTGCCCACCCGGTGCTGGTCCAGCCGATCACCGAGACCGCTGACGACACCGGAACCGATGCGGTGGTGACGGGTTCGCTGCGGCGCGAGGACGGCGGCCTGCGACGGCTGCTGGCCTCGATGGCCGAGCTGTTCGTCCGCGGTGTGGCCGTGGACTGGAGCGGTGTCCTGCCCGCCGGGGCCGGGTCCGTACGCGTGGACCTGCCGACGTACGCCTTCGAGCACCAGCACTACTGGCTCCAGGAGGCGGAGGCAGCCACCGACGCCGCCGGCGATGCGGCCGAAGGCGCGGACTCCGACTTCTGGGCCGCGATCGAGCGGGCCGATCTGGACTCCCTCGGCGAGTTGCTGGAGATGGCGTCGGCCGACCAGCGCAGCGCACTGGACACCGTCGTCCCCGTACTGGCGGAATGGCGGGGCAAGCGCCGCGAGCGGTCGACGGCGGAGAAGCTGCGCTACCACGTCACCTGGCAGCCGCTCGAGCGCGAAGCCGCCGGCGTACCCGGTGGCCGCTGGCTGGTCGTCGTACCGTCGCCACGTCCGGACGGCAGTGCGACCGACGCCCTCCTGGAGGAGCTGACCGGTCTTGGACTGGGCACCGTCCTGCTGGAGATCGGTGAGCCCGACCGTACGCGGGAGGGGCTCGCAAAGCGGCTGACCGGCGTCCTGGCCGAACACGACCTCACCGGAGTGCTGTCCCTGCTGGCCCTGGACGAGCGGACGGGCAGCGGTCTGCAGGACCCGACCGCGGTCACGGCGTCGACGCTCGCGCTGATCCAGGCCCTTGGGGACAACAACGCCACCCAGCCGCTGTGGTGCCTGACCAGGGGCGCGGTGAACATCGGCATCCACGACACCCTCACCTCACCGGTGCAGGCGTCGCTGTGGGGCCTCGGCCGCGCCGCTGCGCTGGAACGGCTCGACCGGTGGGGCGGCCTGGTCGACCTGCCTGCCGTGAGCGACCCGCGTACGGCCCAGTACCTGCTCGGAGTGCTGAACTCCGCTGCCGACGAGGACCAGCTCGCGGTCCGGCGATCGGGTGTGTACACCCGGCGCCTGGTGCGCAAGCCCGTCCCGGAATCCACCGGCGACGCCGGCTGGCAGCCCCGGGGCACGGTCCTGGTGACCGGCGGCGCCGAGGGGCTGGGCAAGCACGTCGCGGTCTGGCTCGCGCAGGCCGGCGCCGACCGGCTCATCGTCACCACGACCGCGCAGGCATCCGGCGAGAGCGTGTCGGACCTGCGGGCCGAACTGGCCGGACTGGGCGTCGCCACCACGGTGGAGTCGTGCGAAGACTCCGACCGGGACGCGATCGCGCGGCTGGTCTCCGAGGCGGCCGCGGAGCAGCCGGTCACGGCCGTGGTGCACGCCGCCGACGTCACGCAGACCAGTTCCATCGACGACACCGGAGTGCAGGACCTCGCCGGGGTGTTCGCGGCCAAGGTGGACACCGCGGTGTGGCTGGACGAGCTGTTCGAGGACACCCCGCTCGACGCGTTCGTCGTCTTCTCCTCGATCGCGGGCGTGTGGGGCGGCGGCGGCCAGGGTCCGTCCGGAGCGGCCAACTCCGTCCTCGACGCCCTGATCGAGTGGCGTCGCGCCCGTGGACAGAGGGCGACGTCGATCGCCTGGGGAGCCCTCGACCAGATCGGCGTGGGCATGGACGAGGCTGCCCTGGCCCAGCTCCGGCGCCGTGGCGTCCTTCCCGTGGCGCCCCGGCTGGCGGTCACCGCGATGGTGCAGGCGGTACAGGGCAACGAGAAGTTCGTCGCGGTGGCCGACATGGACTGGGGGGCCTTCATCCCCGCGTTCACCTCGGTCCGCACCAGCCCCCTGTTCGCAGACCTGCCCGAGGCGAAGAAGGCCCTCCAGGCCTTGCAGGGCGACGGCGAGAACAGCGACGCCGCCACGTCCCTCGCGGACTCTCTGCGGGCAGTCTCGGACACCGAGCAGGACCGCATCCTGCTCCGGCTGGTTCGCGGTCACGCCTCGACGGTCCTCGGCCACAGCGGCGCGGAGGGCATCGGCCCGCGCCAGGCGTTCCAGGAAGTCGGCTTCGACTCACTGGCCGCCGTCAACCTCCGCAACAGCCTGAACGCGGCCACCGGACTGCGCCTGCCCGCAACCCTGATTTTCGACTACCCCACCCCGGAGGCGCTGGTCGGATACCTGCGCTCCGAACTTCTCCGGGAGGCCGACGACGGCCTGGACAGGCGGGAGGACGAGCTCAGGCAGGTCCTGGCGTCCGTGCCGTTCGCCCGGTTCAAGGAAGCCGGGGTGCTGGACACCCTCCTCGGCCTCGCCGAGGCCGACACGGACGCGGACGCGGACGCGCCGGAAGTGGAGCCGTCGGCGGCCGCCGCCGACGTGGAACTGATCGACGCCATGGACGTTGCCGATCTGGTGCAACGGGCCCTGGGCAAGACGAGCTGATCGCCTGTGAACGAATCGTGGAGGATGGATATGTCGGCGCCCGACCAGCAGGTCGTCGAGGCACTGCGTGCCTCGCTGAAGGAGAACGCCCGGCTTCAGCAGGAGAACAGCACACTCGTCGCGGCAGCCGCGGAGCCCATCGCGATCGTGTCCATGGCCTGCCGGTACGCCGGCGGGATCCGCGGGCCGGAGGACTTCTGGCGGGTCGTGTCCGAGGGCGCCGACGTGTACAGCACGTTCCCCGAGGACCGCGGCTGGGACGTGGAGGGCCTCTACCACCCGGACCCCGACAACCCCGGTACGACGTACGTGCGGGAAGGCGCCTTCCTGCACGACGCGGCGCAGTTCGACGCCGGGTTCTTCGGCATCTCGCCGCGTGAGGCCCTGGCGATGGACCCCCAGCAGCGACAGCTGCTCGAGGTGTCCTGGGAGACCTTCGAGCGGGCCGGCATCGACCCCCACTCGGTGCGCGGCAGCGACATCGGGGTGTTCGCCGGAATCGTGCACCAGGACTACGCGCCTGACCTCAGCGGCTTCGAGGGGTACCTCAGCCTGGAGCGCGCCCTGGGCACGGCGGGCGGCGTCGCCTCCGGGCGGGTCGCCTACACCCTCGGGCTCGAGGGCCCCGCGGTGACGGTCGACACCATGTGCTCCTCCTCGCTGGTCGCGATCCACCTCGCCGCACAGGCGCTGCGCCGGGGCGAGTGCTCCATGGCGCTCGCGGGCGGCTCGACGGTCATGGCGACGCCGGGCGGGTTCGTCGGCTTCGCGCGTCAGCGCGCACTCGCCTTCGACGGGCGCTGCAAGTCCTACGCCGCCGGCGCCGACGGCTCCGGCTGGGCCGAGGGCGTGGGCGTGGTGCTGCTGGAGCGGCTCTCGGTGGCGCAGGAGCGCGGGCACCGGGTACTGGCCGTGATCCGCGGCAGCGCCGTGAACCAGGACGGTGCGTCCAACGGCCTGACCGCGCCGAACGGTCCGTCGCAGCAGCGGGTGATCCGCAAGGCGCTCGACAGCGCAGGGCTCTCCCCGTCCGACGTGGACGCGGTGGAGGGCCACGGCACGGGCACGGTGCTGGGCGACCCGATCGAGGCGCAGGCACTGCTGGCCACCTACGGCCAGGGCCGCGACCCGGAACAGCCGCTGTGGCTCGGCTCGGTCAAGTCCGTCATCGGTCACACGCAGGCGGCGTCCGGAGTCGCCGCCGTGATCAACATGGTCCAGGCGCTGCGGCACCGCACGCTCCCGGCCACCCTGCACGTGGACGCGCCCACCCCCCAGGTGGACTGGTCCGCGGGTGCGGTCGAGCTGCTGACCGAGGCGCGGGAGTGGCCGCAGAACGGCCACCCGCGCCGCGCCGGCGTCTCCGCCTTCGGGGCCAGTGGCACGAACGCGCACATGATCCTGGAGGAGGCGCCGCAGGAGGCTGCGGAGCCCGTCGCGGAAGAGGCCCGGCCTGCCGGTGCGGTGCCGCTGGTGGTGTCGGCGGGCACTGCCGGCTCGCTGGCGGCCCAGGCGGGGCAGCTCGCGGAATTCCTCGAGGGCGCCGACGAGGTGCCGCTGGCGGACGTGGCCCGAGCACTGGTGTCGGGCCGCGCGGCGCTGGGCGAGCGCGCCGTGGTGGTAGCGGGCTCGGACGAGGAGGCGCTGGCCGGTCTGCAGGCGCTGGCGCGCGGTGAGAGCGCGCCCGGTCTGGTGACCGGTTCGGGTGCGCCGGGCAAGGTCGTGTGGGTGTTCCCGGGCCAGGGCTCCCAGTGGGTGGGCATGGGCCGGGAACTGCTCGACTCCTCGCCGGTGTTCGCGGAGCGGATCGCGGAGTGCGCGGCCGCGCTGGAGCGGTGGGTGGACTGGTCGCTGCTGGACGTGCTGCGCGGCGAGGCAGACCCCGAGCTCCTGCAGCGGGTCGATGTGCTGCAGCCGGCGAGCTTCGCCGTGATGGTGGGCCTGGCGGCGGTCTGGGCGTCGGTGGGCGTGGAGCCCGACGCAGTGCTCGGCCACTCGCAGGGTGAGATCGCCGCGGCTTGCGTCGCGGGTGCGCTCTCACTGGAGGACGCGGCGCGCGTCGTGGCGCTGCGCAGCCAGGCCATCGCCAAGGACCTGGCAGGGCGTGGCGGTATGGCTTCGGTCGCGCTGAGCGTGGAAGAGGCCGTTGCCCGTCTGGAGCCGTGGGCGGACCGCGTCGAGGTGGCCGCGGTCAACGGGCCGTCCTCCGTGGTGATCGCCGGTGACGCCGAGGCGCTGGACGAAGCGCTGGACGCGCTCGACGACCAGGGCGTCCGGATACGCCGGGTGGCCGTGGACTACGCGTCCCACACCCGGCACGTGGAGGCCATCCGCGACACCCTCGCCGAAGCGCTGGCCGGTGTCACCGCGCAGGCCCCGACGGTGCCGTTCTACTCCACCGTGACCGGTGGTTGGGTGGCGGACGCCGGCGTCCTCGACGGCGGGTACTGGTACCGGAACCTGCGCGGCCAGGTGGGCTTCGGCCCGGCCGTCGCCGAGCTGCTGGCGCAGGGCCACGGGGTGTTCGTGGAGGTCAGTGCCCACCCGGTGCTGGTCCAGCCGATCACCGAGACCATCGACAAGAGCGACACCGACACCGATGTGGTGGTGACCGGCTCGCTGCGGCGCGAGGACGGTGGCCTGCGACGGCTGTTCGCCTCGATGGCCGAGCTGTTCGTCCACGGTGTGGCCCTCGACTGGGCCGAGGTTCTGCCCGCCGGAACGACGTCCGCCCGCATCGACCTCCCGACGTACGCCTTCGACCACCAGCACTACTGGATCCAGATGGCCGGGTCGGCCACGGACGCGGCGTCCCTGGGGCTGACCGGGGCCGATCACCCGCTGCTGGGCGCGGTGGTGCAGCTGCCGCAGTCCGACGGGCTGGTCTTCACCTCGCGGCTCTCGCTGCGGACGCACCCCTGGCTGGCCGGTCACGCGATCGGCGGCGTGGTGATCATCCCCGGCACGATGTACGTCGACCTCGCGGTGCGGGCCGGCGACGAGTTCGGCTACGGCGTCCTGGAAGAACTCGTGATCGAGTCACCGCTGGTGCTCCCCGAGCGGGGCGGCGTGCGGCTGCAGGTCGCGGTCGGCGGACCGGGCGAGACCGGCTCGCGCACGGTGGACGTGTACTCCCAGCGCGAGGACGCCGTCGGCGAGGGCGGCGCGAACGAATGGACGCGACACGCCACCGGACTCCTGGCGGCGGCGTCGGCGAAACGGGGAACGGAAAAGGAATACGACTTCGCCGCGTGGCCGCCCCCGGGCGCCGAGCCGGTCGAGGTCGGGAACTTCTACACCGACCTGCTCGAGCGCGGCTACGCGTACGGCCCGGCGTTCCAGGGCCTGCGGGCGGTGTGGCGGCGCGGTGACGAGGTCTTCGCCGAGGCCGTCCTGCCCGATGAACAGCGCGAGGAAGCCGGCAAGTTCGGCATGCACCCGGCGCTGCTGGACGCCGCCCTGCACACGAACGCCTTCGCCAATCCGGACGACGACCGCCAAGTGCTGCCGTTCGCGTGGAACGGGCTGGTGCTGCATGCCGTGGGTGCCTCGGCGCTGCGGGTGAGGGTCGCCCCGTGCGGGCCGGACGCGCTGTCGTTCCAGGCCGCCGACGAGACCGGCGACATGGTCCTGACGATGGACTCGCTGGTGTCCCTGCCCGTGTCCACCGACCAGTTGGGCGCCGCGGCAGGCGATGAGAGCCGCGACTCGCTGTTCGGGGTGGAGTGGACCGAGCTGTCTGCGGCTCAGGGTGGGGAGCCGGCGCCGTCGTGGGTGCCCGTGGCCACCGCTGACGACGTGGTGGCTCTGGCCGGAAGCGCCGGCGTCCCGGCCGTGGCGGTCCTGCAGGCGGTGGCCGGCGCCGACGGCGAGGACGCGGTACTGGAGACGGCCTCCCGGGTGCTGGAGGTCGTCCAGGCCTGGCTGGCCGGGACCGGGCTGGAGGAGTCGCGCCTGGTCGTGGTGACCCGGGGCGCCGTCCCCGCCGGCGACGGTACGGTGAGCGACCCGGCCGGATCGGCCGTGTGGGGTCTGGTGCGTGCCGCGCAGGCCGAGAACCCCGACCGGATCATCCTGATCGACACCGACCCGGCCTCCGGTGACGGAGCGGGTTCCGTCCTGGGCGCGGTGCTGGCCGGCGGGGAGCCGCAGGTCGCGGTGCGCGGAACGGTCCTCTCCGTCCCCCGGCTCGTCCGGGCCGGCGGTGAGGTTCCGGACGAGCCCGCGGTGTTCGGGGCCGAAGGGACCGTCCTGGTCACCGGTGGCACCGGAGCCTTGGGCGGTCTGGTGGCCCGGCACCTGGTCTCCCGGCACGGGGTGCGGCATCTGCTGCTGGCCGGCCGTCGGGGTCCGGCCGCCGAGGGTGTGGAGGAGCTGGTCGCCGAGCTCACCGAGCTGGGTGCCGCGGTGTCGGTGGCGGCTTGTGACGTGTCCGATCGCGGCCAGGTCGAGGCGT
This sequence comes from Streptomyces sp. NPDC051364, assembly GCF_040682115.1. Taxonomy (NCBI): domain Bacteria; kingdom Bacillati; phylum Actinomycetota; class Actinomycetes; order Kitasatosporales; family Streptomycetaceae; genus Streptomyces; species Streptomyces sp. NPDC051364. Next base: position 170,456 of record NZ_JBFBAH010000008.1, read on the forward strand.
TGCTGGCGTCGGTGCCGGCCGAGCACCGGCTGACCGGTGTGGTGCACATGGCCGGTGTGCTGGACGACGGCGTGATCGCGACGCTGACCCCGGAGCGGCTCGCGACGGTGTTCGCGCCGAAGGTGGACGCGGTCCGTCACCTCGACGAGCTGACCCGAGGCCTGGACCTCGATGCCTTCATCGTGTTCTCGTCCGCCGCCTCGCTCATGGGGTCCGCCGGCCAGGGCAACTACGCGGCAGCGAACGCCTTCCTCGACGGCCTGATGGCCGGCCGCCGGGCGGCGGGCCTGCCCGCACTGTCGCTGGCCTGGGGCCTGTGGGAGCAGAGCAACGGCCTGACCGCTCACCTCAGCGCCGTCGACCAGGCCCGTATGAGCCGTGGCGGCGTACTGGCGATGACGCCGGCCGAAGGCCTGCACATCTTCGACGTCGGCCTGCACGCGGACCAGCCGCTGCTGGTGCCGATCAAGCTGGACCTGAAGACCATGCGAAGCCAGGCCGCAGCCGGCGGGGGAGTCCCGCATCTGCTGCGCGGCCTGGTCCGCGCGAGTCGGCGCGTGGCGCGGGCGGCTGCCGGGGACAGCAGCGGACTGGTCCGCCGGCTCGCCGGACTGTCGCCGGCCGAGCAGGAGAGCATCCTGCTGACCGTCGTCCAGGCCGAGTCGGGCAACGTACTCGGTTTCAGCGGCCCCGAACTGGCGCAGGGCACCCGGGGGTTCAGCGACATCGGGTTCGACTCGCTGACCGCGGTCGAGCTGCGGAACCGGCTGAGCGCGGCGACCGGCGTGAAGCTGCCGGCCACGCTGATCTTCGACTACCCCACCCCGGTCGCCCTCGCCCGTCACCTGCGCGAGGAGCTCGGTGACGCGGCGGCCGGCACCCCTGCCTCGGCTGCGGCCGTCGTCGCGGATCCGGACGAGCCGATCGCGATCGTCGGGATGGCGTGCCGCCTGCCGGGCGGTGTGGCGGATCCCGATGGCCTCTGGCAGCTGGTGTCCGAGGGCCGTGAGGGCATGTCGTCCTTCCCCGACGACCGCGGCTGGGACCTGGACGGTCTGTCCGACCCTGACCCCGACCGTACGGACACCTCGTCCGCCGGCCAGGGCGGATTCCTGCACGAGGCCGCGCAGTTCGACGCCGCGTTCTTCGGCATCTCGCCGAACGAGGCGCTGGCGATGGACCCGCAGCAGCGGCTGCTGCTGGAGGCCTCCTGGGAGGCGCTGGAGCGGGCGGGCATCGACCCGAGCACGGCACAGGGCAGCAACATCGGCGTCTTCTCCGGCGTCTCCATCCATGACTACGTCGAGTCGCTGACGAACATGCCCGCGGAGCTCGAGGGCTTCGTCACGACTGCCACGGCGGGCAGTGTGGCCTCGGGCCGGGTGTCGTACGCCTTCGGCTTCGAGGGTCCGGCGGTCACCGTGGACACGGCGTGTTCGTCGTCCCTGGTGGCGATGCACCTTGCGGCGCAGGCGCTGCGGCAGGGCGAGTGCTCGATGGCGCTCGCCGGCGGTGTCGCCGTGATGGGATCGCCGATCGGAATCCTCGGCATGTCGCGCCAGCGGGGCGTGGCCGCCGACGGCCGGTGCAAGGCGTACGCGGACGGCGCGGACGGCACGGTGCTGTCCGAGGGCGTCGGTCTGGTGGTGCTGGAGCGTTTGTCGGTGGCGCGTGAGCGTGGTCACCGGGTGCTGGCGGTGCTGCGCGGTAGTGCGGTCAACCAGGACGGTGCTTCCAACGGTCTGACCGCGCCGAACGGTCCCTCGCAGCAGCGGGTGATCCGCAAGGCCCTGGCCAGCGCCGGACTTTCCACGTCCGACGTGGACGTGGTCGAGGGCCACGGCACGGGCACGGCCCTGGGTGACCCGATCGAGGCGCAGGCGCTCCTGGCGACGTACGGGCGGGACCGGGACCCGGAGCAGCCGCTGTGGCTGGGTTCCCTGAAGTCGAACATCGGTCACACGCAGGCGGCTGCCGGTGTGGCCGGCGTGATCAAGATGGTGCAGGCGCTGCGGCACGGCGTCATGCCGCCCACGCTGCACGTGCACGAGCCTTCACGTCAGGTGGACTGGTCTGCGGGTGCCATCGAGCTGCTGACGGAGGCGCGGGAGTGGCCGCGCAACGGCCATCCGCGTCGGGTCGGTGTCTCCTCGTTCGGCATCAGCGGGACGAATGCGCACCTGATCCTGGAGGAGGCGCCCCCGGAGACGGCTGAGACCGTTGCGGAAGCGCCGGCGCCTGCCGGTGCGGTGCCGTTCGTGGTGTCGGCGCGGAGTGCCGGTGCGCTGGCCGGTCAGGCCGGGCGGCTGGCGGCGTTCGTCGAGGGCGCCGATGAGGTGTCCCCGGCGGACGTGGCCGGAGCGCTGGTGTCGGGCCGTACGGTCTTCGGTGAGCGTGCGGTGGTTGTCGCCGACTCGGGCAAGGAAGCACTGGTCGGGCTGCAGGCGCTGGCGCGCGGCGAGAGTGCGGCCGGTGTGGTGTCCGGGAGTGCGACTGCTTCGGGCAAGGTCGTGTGGGTGTTCCCCGGCCAGGGCTCGCAGTGGGCGGGCATGGGCCGTGAACTCCTCGACTCCTCGCCGGTCTTCGCCGAGCGGATCGCGGAGTGCGCTGCCGTGCTCGAGCCGTGGATCGACTGGTCGCTGATCGATGTACTGCGCGGCGAGGCCGACCCCGAGCTCATGGAGCGGGTCGACGTCCTGCAGCCGGCCAGCTTCGCCGTGATGGTGGGCCTGGCGGCGGTCTGGGAGTCGGTCGGGGTCAAGCCCGACGCGGTGCTCGGCCACTCCCAGGGTGAGATCGCCGCCGCCTGTGTGGCAGGTGCGCTCTCGCTGGAGGATGCCGCGCGTGTGGTGACACTGCGCAGCCAGACGATTGCCAAGGAGCTGGCGGGGCTCGGCGGCATGGCTTCCGTCGCGCTGAGCGCGGACGCAGCGGTTGCGTGGCTGGAGCCGTGGGCCGACCGTGTGGAGGTCGCCGCGGTCAACGGGCCGTCGTCCGTGGTGATCGCCGGTGATGCCGGGGCTCTGGACGAGGTGCTGGAGGCGCTGTCCGCTGACGGTGTCCGGGTGCGTCGGGTCGCGGTGGATTACGCGTCGCACACCCGGCACGTGGAGGCCATCCGCGACACGCTCGCCGAAACCCTGGCCGGGATCGACGCCCAGGCCCCGACGGTGCCGTTCTACTCCAGCGTCGCCGGCGGCTGGGTTGCGGACGCCGGCGTCCTGGACGGCGATTACTGGTACCGGAACCTGCGCGGCCAGGTGGGCTTCGGTCCCGCCGTGGCCGATCTGCTCGGTCAGGGCCACGCGGTGTTCGTGGAGGTCAGCGCCCACCCGGTGCTGGTCCAGCCGGTCAGCGAGATCGTCGACGGCACGGATACCGATGCGGTCGTGACCGGCTCGCTGCGCCGCGAGGACGGCGGCCTGCGACGGCTGCTGGCCTCGATGGCCGAGCTGTTCGTACGGGGCGTGGCCGTCGACTGGAGCGGCGTGCTCCCGCAGACGGCGCCCTCCCGGCGCGTGGACCTGCCGACCTATGCCTTCGACCACCGGCACTACTGGCTCCAGACGGCCGGGTCGGCCACGGACGCTGCGTCGCTGGGCCAGACGACGGCCGATCACCCGCTGCTGGGCGCGGTGGTGCAGCTGCCGCAGTCCGACGGGCTCGTCTTCACTTCGCGGCTGTCGCTGAAGTCGCACCCCTGGCTGGCCGATCACACGATCGGTGGCGTGGTGCTCCTTCCGGGCACCGGGCTGGTGGAGCTCGCGGTGCGGGCCGGCGACGAGGCCGGCTGCGGGGTCCTGGACGAACTCCTCATCGAGGCACCGCTGGTGGTGCCCGAGCACGGCGGAGTCCGCGTACAGGTCGCCGTCGGCGGACCGGGTGAGAACGCATCGCGGACCGTGGAGATCTACTCCCAGCGCGAGGACGCTGCCGGTGAGGGCCTGTGGACGCGGCACGCCACCGGTGTGCTGTCGGCATCGGCTCGGACGGGCGGCAGTGGCACCGGGTTCGACTTCGCCGTCTGGCCGCCGGCCGGCGCGCAGCCGGTCGAGGTCGGGGACTTCTACTCCGGCCTGGTCGAGCGTGGTCATGGCTACGGTCCGGCGTTCCAGGGCGTACGGGCGGTGTGGCGACGCGGCGAGGAACTCTTCGCCGAGGTGGCCCTGCCCGAGGACCAGCGCAAGGACGCCGGCAGGTTCGGCATCCACCCCGCGCTGCTGGACGCGGCCCTGCACGCAGGGACGTCCGACGCCGCGGCGTCGGACGGACAGCTGCAGCCGCTCGACTGGAACGGTCTGGAGCTGCACGCCGCGGGTGCCTCGGCACTGCGGGTACGGCTGACGCCCCTCGGCCCGGATGCGCTGGCGGTCGAGGCTGCCGACGAGACCGGCGGCCTGGTCCTGACGCTGGACTCGCTGGTGTCCCGGCCGGTCTCCGCCGAGCAGTGGGAGACCGCGGGGAGCACGGCGCGCACCGACTCGCTGTTCCAGGTGGAGTGGACCGAGCTGCCCCAGGCTCAGGGGGCCGGGCTCGCTCCCTCGTGGCTGCCGGTGGCAGATGCCGACGATGTGGCGGCTCTCGCCGGGAGCGCAGATGCCCCGGCGGTGGCGGTTCTCGAGGCTGTCGGTGGTGTCGGCGAGGGCGCGGTGCTGGCTTTGACCTCCCGGGTGCTGGAGGTCGTACAGGCGTGGCTGGCCGGGTCCGGGCTGGAGGAGTCGCGGCTGGTGGTCGTGACCCGGGGCGCGGTTCCCGCCGGCGACGGCGCGGTGACCGACCCGGCCGGGTCGGCGGTATGGGGCATGGTGCGTGCCGCCCAAGGCGAGAACCCCGACCGGATCGTCCTCCTGGACACCGACCCCGCTGCCGAAGGCGCCGCGGAGCTGGTGCTGGGTGCGGTGCTGGCCGGCGGGGAGCCGCAGGTCGCGGTCCGTGGCACGGTCCTCTCCGCCCCCCGGCTCGTCCGGGCCGGCGGTGAGGCCCCGGATGTTCCGGCGGTGTTCGGGCCGGAGGGGACGGTCCTGGTCACGGGTGGTACCGGGTCGTTGGGTGGCCTGGTGGCCCGGCATCTGGTCTCCCGGCGCGGGGTGCGTCAGCTGCTGCTGGCCAGCCGTCGAGGTCCGGACGCCGAAGGCGTGCAGGAGCTGGTCGCCGAACTCACCGAGCAGGGCGCTGCGGTCTCGGTGGTGGCCTGTGACGTGTCCGACCGTGGCCAGGTCGAGGCGTTGCTGGCGTCGGTGCCGGCCGAGCACCGGCTGACCGGTGTCGTGCACACCGCCGGTGTGCTGGATGCCGGGGTGATCGAAACGGTGACCCCGGAGCGGCTGGCGCGGGTGTTCGCGCCGAAGGTGGACGCGGTGCGGCACCTGGATGAGCTGACGCGAGGCCTGGACCTCGACGCGTTCATCGTCTACTCCTCCGTCTCGGCCGTCTTCATGGGTGCGGGCAGTGGCAGTTACGCGGCGGCGAACGCCTACCTGGACGGGCTGATGGCCAACCGCAGGGCCGCAGGTGTGCCGGGTCTGTCGCTGGCCTGGGGCCTGTGGGACCAGACCTCCGGCATGGCGGCCAACACCGACGACCTCACCAGGAACCGGATGAACCGGCGCGGTGGTCTGCAGGCGATGCCGCCGGAAGAGGGTATGGAGCTGTTCGAAGCCGCTCTGGGGTCCGTACAGGCGCTGCTGGTGCCGGCCAAGTTGGACCTGCGGGGTGTCCGCGCCGACGCGGCCGCCGGTGGCGGCGTACCGCACATGCTGCGCAGCCTGGTCCGGGTGGGCCGGCAGCAGGCGCAGGCGGCGGAGACCGCCGACGAGGGCCGGAAGCTGTACGACCGGCTGGCCGCACTGACCGCCGCCGACCAGACGAAGGTCCTCCTGGACCTGGTGCGGACTCAGGTGGCCGCCGTGCTCGGACATGCCGGGCCGGAGAGCGTGCGGACGGACATGGCGTTCAAGGATGCCGGCTTCGATTCGCTCACGTCGGTGGAATTGCGCAACCGGCTGCGTGAGGCGACCGGTCTGAAGCTTCCGGCCACGCTGGTCTTCGACTATCCGGCTCCGCAGGTCCTCGCCCGCCACCTGCACCAGGAATTGCTGCCGGACAACGACGCAATTGAGATGGAAGTGGATGAGGGGCGACTGCGGAACGCACTCGCATCTCTGCCGCTGGCCCGGTTCCGGGAAGCAGGATTGATGGAAGCCCTGGTCAAGCTGGTCGCCCGTGGCGATGGCGCACCGGAAATCGGCGGGATCGACAACGCCGACGAGGAGAGGGCGATCGCTGAGCTGGACGTCGACGATCTCGTGCAACTGGCGCTCGGCGAATAACAACCTTCGGAACCGCTGAATGATTGGGGCAATTAAGTGAGTGCGTCGTATGAAAAGGTCGTCCAGGCGCTGAGGAAGTCGCTGGAAGAGGTCGGCTCGCTGAAGAAGCAGAACCGCCAACTCCTCGACGCTTCCCGTGAGCCGATCGCCATCGTGGGCATGGCCTGCCGTCTGCCCGGTGGCGTTGCGGGGCCGGAGGACCTGTGGCAGATGGTGTCCGACGGCCGGGACGCGGTCTCCGGGTTCCCCGAGGACCGGGGCTGGGATCTGGAGGGCCTGTTCGACCCGGACCCCGAGCGTGCGGGTACCTCGTACACGGATCAGGGTGGGTTCCTGCACGAGGCGGGTCTCTTCGACGCGGGGTTCTTCGGGATTTCGCCGCGTGAGGCGCTGGCGATGGACCCGCAGCAGCGGCTGCTGCTGGAGGCCTCGTGGGAGGCGCTGGAGCGGGCGGGTATCGACCCGGTCTCGCTGAAGGGCACCGACGTCGGGGTGTTCTCCGGGGTGTTCGGCCAGGGCTACGTCGCGCCGGGAGCCAGTGTGGTGACGCCCGAGCTCGAGGGGTTCGCGGGCACGGGCGGCTCGACGAGTGTGGCGTCGGGCCGGGTGTCCTACGTGCTCGGTTTCGAGGGTCCGGCGGTTTCGGTGGACACCGCGTGCTCGTCGTCGCTGGTCGCGATGCACCTGGCCGCGCAGGCGCTGCGCCAGGGCGAGTGCTCGATGGCGCTGGCCGGCGGCGCGACGGTGCTGGCGTCGCCCGGCGTCTTTGCGGAGTTCTCCCGTCAGCGTGGCCTGGCCGCCGACGGCCGGTGCAAGGCATTCGCCGATGGCGCGGACGGCACGGGCTGGGCCGAGGGCGTCGGTGTGGTGGTGCTGGAGCGGCTGTCGGTGGCACGTGAGCGCGGGCACCGGGTGCTGGCGGTGCTGCGCGGCAGCGCCGTCAACCAGGACGGCGCTTCCAACGGCCTGACCGCGCCGAACGGTCCCTCCCAGCAGCGGGTGATCCGCGGAGCGCTGGCGAGCGCCGGGCTGGTGGCGGCGGATGTGGACGTGGTGGAGGGTCACGGGACCGGTACGGCCCTGGGTGACCCGATCGAGGCGCAGGCGCTGCTGGCGACGTACGGCCAGGGCCGTGACGCGGAACAGCCGCTGTGGCTCGGCTCGTTGAAGTCGAACATCGGTCACGCGCAGGCTGCTGCCGGTGTGGCCGGTGTGATCAAGATGGTGCAGGCGCTGCGGCACGGCGTGATGCCTCCCACGCTGCACGTGGATGCGCCCACGACTGAGGTCGACTGGTCTGCGGGTGCGGTGGAGCTGCTGACCGAGGCCCGGGAGTGGCCGCAGAACGGCCGGCCGCGCCGGGCCGGTGTGTCCGCGTTCGGTGTCAGTGGCACGAACGCCCACCTGATCCTGGAGGAGGCGCCGCAGGAGGAGGCGGAGCAGGACTCCGGCGAGGCGCTCCCCACTGGTGCGGTGCCGCTGGTGGTGTCGGCGCGGACCCCCGGTGCGCTTTCGGCTCAGGCCGGGCGGCTGGCGGCCTTCGTCGAGGGCGCCGATGGGGTGGCGACGGCGGACGTGGCCGGGGCGCTGGTGTCGGGCCGCGCGGTGCTGGGCGAGCGTGCGGTGGTCGTGGCCGACTCTGCCGACGAGGCGCTGGCCGGTCTGCAGGCGCTGGCGCGCGGCGAGAACGCGGCCGGTGTGGTGTCCGGGAGCGCGACTGCTTCGGGCAAGGTCGTGTGGGTCTTCCCCGGCCAGGGCTCCCAGTGGGCGGGCATGGGCCGTGAACTCCTCGACTCCTCACCGGCCTTCGCCGAGCGGATCACGGAGTGCGCTGCCGCTCTGGAGCCTTGGGTGGACTGGTCGCTGATCGACGTGCTGCGCGGCGAGACCGATCCCGAGCTCATGGAGCGGGTCGACGTCCTGCAGCCGGCCAGCTTCGCCGTGATGATCGGTCTGGCGGCGGTCTGGGCGTCCGTGGGCGTGGAGCCCGATGCGGTGCTCGGCCACTCCCAGGGTGAGATAGCCGCCGCGTGTGTGGCGGGTGCGCTGTCGCTGGAGGATGCGGCACGCGTGGTGGCGCTGCGCAGCCAGGCCATCGCCAAGGACCTGGCCGGCCGTGGCGGTATGGCGTCGGTGGCGCTGAACGTGGACGAGGCGGTTGCCCGTCTGGTGCCGTGGGCGGACCGGGTCGAGGTGGCCGCGGTCAACGGCCCGTCCTCCGTGGTGGTCGCCGGGGACGCCGAGGCCCTGGACGAGGCACTGGAAGCGCTGTCCGCCGACGGCGTTCGGGTGCGTCGGGTCGCGGTGGACTACGCCTCGCACACCCGGCACGTGGAGGACATCCGCGAGGCGCTCGCCGAAGCGCTGGCCGAGGTGAGTGCTCTGGCGCCGACGGTGCCGTTCTACTCGACCGTCACCGGCGGTTGGGTGGCGGACGCCGACGTCCTGGACGGCGCGTACTGGTACCGGAACCTGCGCGGCCAGGTGGGCTTCGGCCCGGCCGTGGCCGAGCTGCTCGACCAGGGCCACGGGGTGTTCGTCGAGGTCAGCGCCCACCCGGTGCTGGTCCAGCCGATCACCGAGGCCGTCGATGCCGGCCACGCCGATGTGGTGGTGACGGGTTCGCTGCGGCGCGAGGACGGTGGCCTGCGACGGCTGTTCGCCTCGATGGCCGAGCTGTTCGTCCGCGGTGTGGCCGTGGACTGGAGCGGTGTCCTGCCCGCCGACGCCAAGTCCGCACACGTGGACCTGCCGACGTACGCCTTCGAGCACCAGCACTACTGGCTCGAGGCGGTCGGGGGCGCCACGGATGCGGCCTCGCTGGGCCAGACGACGGCCGATCACCCGCTGCTGGGTGCGGTGGTGCGCCTGCCGCAGTCGGACGGGCTCGTCTTCACCTCGCGGCTGTCGCTGAAGTCGCACGCCTGGCTGGCCGATCACGCGGTGTGCGGTGTGGTGATCGTCCCGGGCACCGGGCTGGTGGAGCTGGCTGTTCGGGCCGGTGACGAGGCCGGGTGCGGGGTGCTGGAAGAGCTGGTGATCGAGGCGCCGCTGGTGGTGCCCGAGCAGGGCGGAGTCCGCGTGCAGGTCGCGGTCGGCGGACCGGGTGAGAACGGTTCGCGGACTGTGGAGGTGTACTCCCAGCGCGAGGACGCCGCCGGCGACGGTGGCGCGGACGTGTGGACGCGGCACGCCACCGGACTCCTGTCGGCGTCGCCGGCGGCCCATGGGACGGGGTTCGACTTCGCCGCCTGGCCGCCGCGGGGTGCGCAGCCGGTCGAGGTCGGGAACTTCTACACCGACCTGCTCGAGCGCGGTTACGCGTACGGTCCGGCGTTCCAGGGCCTGCGGACGGTGTGGCGGCGCGGCGAGGAGGTCTTCGCCGAGGTTGCCCTGCCCGAGGAGCAGAGCAAGGACGCCGGCAAGTTCGGCATCCACCCGGCGCTGCTCGATGCGGCCCTGCAGGCCGGGACGGTCGGCGCAGCGGCGGGCACGGCACAGGAGGAAGAAGCCGGGGAACCGGTGCTCGCGTTCGCGTGGAACGGGCTGGCGCTGCATGCCGCGGGTGCCTCGACACTGCGGGTACGTGTGGCGCCGAGCGGCCCGGATGCGCTGACGTTCCAGGCTGCCGACGAGACCGGCGGCTTGGTCCTGACGCTGGACTCGCTGGTGTCCCGGCCGGTCTCCGCCGAGCAGTTGGGCGGCGCGGCGGACGCTGCGGTCGCCAACTCGCTGTTCCAGGTGGAGTGGAGCGCGCTGCCCGAGGTTCAGGCCGAGCCCTCGCTGTCGTGGGCGCCGGTGGCCACCGCTGATGAGGTGACGTCGCTGGCCGAAGGCATGGCTGCGGTCCCCGGAGTATCGCTGGTGGCGGTCCTGGAAGCTGTGGGCGATGAGGACGGCGGCGAGGACGCGGTCCTGGCGTTGACCTCACGTGTGCTGGGGGTCTTGCAGGCGTGGCTGGCCGGCGCCGGGCTGGAGGAGTCGCAGCTGGTGGTGGCGACTCGGGGTGCGGTGCCCGCCGGTGACGGCGCGGTGACCGATCCCGCGGGCGCCGCGGTGTGGGGTCTGGTGCGGGCTGCCCAGACGGAAAGCCCCGATCGGATCGTCCTGGTGGACATCGATCCCGCTGCCGAAGGCGGCACGGATTCGGTGATGGACACGGTGCTGGACTCGGTGCTGGCCTGCGGCGAGCCGCAGGTCGCGGTGCGCGGAACCACCCTCTCCGTGCCCCGGCTCGCCCGTACCACCGGTCACGTTCCGGACGTTCCGGCGGTCTTCGGGCCGGAGGGAACCGTCCTGGTCTCGGGTGCCGGGTCCTTGGGTGGTCTGGTGGCCCGGCATCTGGTCTCCCGGCACGGGGTGCGGCATCTGGTGCTGGCCAGCCGTCGCGGCCCGGACGCCGACGGAGTGCAGGAACTGGTTGCCGAGCTGACCGAGCAGGGCGCTGCGGTCTCGGTGGTGGCCTGTGACGTGTCCGACCGTGGCCAGGTCGAGGCCCTGCTGGCATCGGTGCCGGCCGAGCACCCCCTCACCGGTGTGGTGCACACCGCGGGCGTGTTCGACGACGGGTTGATCGGGGCGCTGACCCCGGAGCGGCTGGCGGGGGTGTTCGCGCCGAAGGTGGACGCGGTGCGTCACCTCGACGAACTGACCCGGGGCCTGGACCTCGACGCATTCGTCGTCTTCTCGTCTGTCGCGGGCCTGTCCGGAGGCGCCGGCCAGGGCAACTACTCGGCGGCGAACGCTTTCCTGGACGGGTTGATGAACAACCGCCGGGCGGTGGGCCTGCCGGGCCTGTCGCTGGCCTGGGGCCTGTGGGACCAGACCCTCGGCATGGCCACGCACCTCAGCACCGTCGACCAGGCGCGTGCCAGCCGTAGCGGTGTGCTCGCGATTTCGGCGGCGGAGGGCATGGAGCTCTTCGATGCCGGTCTGGTGTCCGGGCAGGCGCTCCTGGTGCCGGTCAAGCTTGACCTGCGCGGGGTGCGCGCCGACGCGGCCGCCGGTCGTGGGGTGCCGAACCTGCTGCGCGGCCTGGTCCGCGCGGGCCGACAGCAGGCGAGCGCGGGGGGCGCCGCCGACGAGGGGCGCCAGCTCTCCGACCGGCTGGCCGGACTCACCGCGGCGGAGCAGGAGGCCCTGCTCCTCGAGCTGGTGCGTACCCAGGCGGCGGTTGTGCTCGGGCACACCGGGCCGGGCGGCGTCCGCGCGGAGACGGCGTTCAAGGACGCCGGGTTCGACTCCCTGACCTCGGTCGAGCTGCGTAACCGGGTGCGTGAGGCGACCGGTCTGAAGCTTCCCGCGACGCTGGTCTTCGACTACCCGACCCCGCTGGCCCTCGCCCGCTACCTGCGCGAGGAGTTCGGTGACGTGGCGCCGGCGCCGGTGGAACCGACGGTCGTGGCGGCCGATTCGGGTGAGCCGCTCGCGATCGTGGGTATGGCGTGCCGCCTGCCGGGCGGCGTGGCGGGTCCCGAGGACCTGTGGCGCATGGTGTGTGAGGGCCGGGACGCGGTGTCGTCCTTCCCCGACGACCGCGGCTGGGACCTGGAGGGTCTGTTCGACCTGGATCCCGACCATGCGGGTACGTCGTACACCGACCAGGGTGGCTTCCTGCAGGGGGCGGGCCAGTTCGACGCGGGGTTCTTCGGGATTTCGCCGCGTGAGGCGCTGGCGATGGACCCGCAGCAGCGGCTGCTGCTGGAGACTTCCTGGGAGGCGCTGGAAGGGGCCGGCATCGACCCGGTCTCGCTGAAGGGCACCGACGTCGGTGTGTTCTCCGGCGTGTCCAGCCAGGGCTACGGGACCGGCGTCGTCGCGCCGGAGGTGGAAGGTTTCGCGGGCACGGGGCTGGCGCCGAGTGTGGCGTCGGGCCGGGTGTCCTACGTGTTCGGCTTCGAAGGCCCGGCGGTTTCGGTGGACACCGCGTGCTCGTCGTCGCTGGTGGCGATGCACCTGGCCGCGCAGGCGCTGCGGCAGGGCGAGTGCTCGATGGCGCTGGCCGGCGGTGCGATGGTCATGTCGACGCCCGGTGCGTTCATGGCCTTCTCCCGGCAGCGTGGCCTGGCCACCGACGGCCGGTGCAAGGCGTTCGCGGACGGTGCGGACGGCATGGGGCTGTCCGAGGGTGTCGGTGTGGTGCTGCTCGAGCGCCTGTCGGTGGCGCGTGAGCGCGGACACCGGGTTCTCGCGGTGCTGCGTGCCAGTGCGGTGAACCAAGACGGTGCTTCCAACGGCCTGACCGCGCCGAGTGGTCCGTCGCAGCAGCGGGTGATCCGCAAGGCTCTGGCCAGCGCCGGACTTTCCACGTCCGACGTGGACATCGTGGAGGGGCACGGCACGGGTACGGCCCTGGGTGACCCGATCGAGGCGCAGGCACTGCTGGCGACGTACGGGAAGGGCCGGGATCCGGAGCAGCCGCTGTGGCTGGGTTCCCTGAAGTCGAACATCGGTCATGCGCAGGCAGCTGCCGGTGTGGCCAGTGTGATCAAGATGGTGCAGGCGCTGCGGCACGGCGTCATGCCCCCCACGCTGCATGCTCAGAAGCCCACGACCGAAGTGGACTGGACGGCGGGTGCGGTCGAGCTGTTGACCGAGGCCCGGGAGTGGCCGCAGAACGGTCACCCGCGCCGGGCCGGTGTGTCCTCGTTCGGTGTCAGCGGCACGAACGCCCACCTGATCCTGGAGGAAGCACCCGCTGAAGAGGCTGGGACCGTCGCGGAAGCGCCGGCGCCTGCCGGTGCGGTGCCGTTCGTGGTGTCGGCGCGGAGTGCCGGTTCGCTTGCGGGTCAGGCCGGGCGGCTGGCGGGGTTCGTCGAGGGCGCCGATGGGGTGTCGCCGGCGGACGTGGCCGGAGCGCTGGTGTCGGGCCGTACGGTCTTCGGTGAGCGCGCGGTGGTTGTCGCCGACTCGGGCAAGGAAGCACTGGCCGGGCTGCAGGCGCTGGCGCGCGGCGAGAACGCGGCCGGTGTGGTGTCCGGGAGTGCGACTGCTTCGGGCAAGGTCGTGTGGGTGTTCCCCGGCCAGGGCTCGCAGTGGGCGGGCATGGGCCGGGAACTCCTCGACTCCTCGCCGGTCTTCGCCGAGCGGATCGCGGAGTGCGCGGCTGCGCTGAAGCCGTGGATCGACTGGTCGCTGATCGACGTACTGCGCGGCGAGGCCGACCCCGAGCTCATCGAGCGGGTCGACGTACTCCAGCCGGCGAGCTTCGCCGTGATGGTGGGCCTGGCCGCGGTGTGGGCGTCCGTGGGCGTGGAGCCCGACGCGGTGCTCGGCCACTCCCAGGGTGAGATCGCGGCCGCGTGTGTGGCGGGTGCGCTGTCGCTGGAGGATGCGGCACGCGTGGTGGCCTTGCGCAGCCAGGCGATTGCCGAGGACCTGGCCGGCCGTGGCGGTATGGCGTCGGTGGCGCTGAGCGCGGACGAGGCGGTCGCCCGTCTGGTGCCGTGGGCGGACCGGGTCGAGGTGGCCGCGGTCAACGGCCCGTCGTCGGTGGTGATCGCCGGTGACGCCGAGGCGCTGGACGAGGCGCTGGAAGCGCTGTCCGCCGACGGCATCCGGGTGCGTCGGGTCGCGGTGGACTACGCCTCGCACACCCGGCACGTGGAAGACCTTCGCGACACCCTCGCCGAGACGCTGGCCGGGATCGGCGCGAAGGCCCCGACGGTGCCGTTCTACTCCACCGTGACCGGCGGTTGGGTGGCGGACGCCGATGTCCTGGATGGCGCGTACTGGTACCGGAACCTGCGCGGCCAGGTGGGCTTCGGCCCGGCCGTGGCGGATCTGCTCGGTCAGGGCCACGGGGTGTTCGTGGAGGTCAGCGCCCACCCGGTGCTGGTCCAGCCGGTCAGCGAGACCATCGACAACACCGACACCGACACCGATGTGGTGGTGACCGGCTCGCTGCGCCGCGAGGACGGTGGCCTGCGACGGCTGCTGGCCTCGATGGCCGAGCTGTTCGTACGCGGTGTGGCCGTGGACTGGGCCAAGGTCCTGCCCGCCGGAGCGGTGTCTGCACGCATCGACCTGCCGACATACGCCTTCGACCACGAGCACTACTGGCTGCACCTGGCCGAGGCGGCCACCGATGCGGCTTCGCTGGGCCAGGCGGCAGCCGATCACCCGCTGCTGGGTGCGGTCGTGCGGCTGCCGCAGTCGGACGGTCTGGTCTTCACCTCGCGGCTGTCGCTGAAGTCGCACCCCTGGCTGGCCGATCACAGGGTCGGCGGTGTGGTGCTCCTCCCGGGCACCGGGCTGGTGGAACTCGCGGTACGAGCCGGTGACGAGGCCGGGTGCGGGCTGCTGGAAGAACTCGTGACCGAGGCCCCGTTGGTGGTGCCCGAGCAGGGCGGCGTGCGCGTGCAGGTCGCCGTCGGCGGACCGGGCGAGACCGGTTCGCGCACGGTGAACGTGTACTCCCAGCGCGAGGACGCCGTCGGCGAGGGTGGCGTGGACGTGTGGACGCGACACGCCACCGGTCTCCTGGCGGCATCGCCGGCGACACAGGGAGCGGCGCAGGAGTTCGACTTCGCCGCTTGGCCGCCTCCCGGCGCGCAGCAGGTGGACATCAGCGGTGGCTACGACCTGCTCGCGCAGGTGGGGTATGCGTACGGCCCGGCGTTCCAGGGCATGCGGGCCGTGTGGCGGCGCGGCGAGGAACTCTTCGCCGAGGTTGCCCTGCCCGAGGACCAGCGCAAGGAAGCCGGCAAGTTCGGCCTCCACCCCGCGCTGCTGGACGCGGCCCTGCAGGCCGGGATGTTCAGCGCCGCAGCGAGCACGGCCACGGAGGAATCCGCGGAACCGGTGATGCCGTTCGCGTGGAACGGGCTGGCGCTGCACGCCGCCGGTGCCTCGGCACTGCGGATACGCGTGGCGCCGAACGGTCCCGACGCGCTGTCGGTCAAGGCTGCAGACGAGACCGGTGGCCCGGTCGTGACGTTGGACTCGCTGGTTCTGCGGCCGGTGTCCGTCGAGCAGTTGGGCGCGGCTGCGGACACCGCGGCCGCCAACTCGCTCTTCGAGGTGGAGTGGTCCGAGCTGCCCCAGGCCCAGGGGGCCGAGCTGTCGCCGTCGTGGGTGCCGGTGGCCACCGCTGACGAGGTGGCGGCCCTGTCCGGCGGTGCGGGGGTCCCGGCCGCGGCCGTCCTGGAAGCCGTCGGCGGCGCCGGCGAGGACGCGGTGCTGGCTCTGACCTCCCGGGTGCTGGAGGTCGTACAGGCGTGGCTGGCCGACGCCGGGCTGGAGGAGTCGCGCCTGGTGGTTCTGACGCGTGGCGCGGTTCCCGCCGGCGACGGCGCGGTGACCGACCCGGCCGGGTCGGCGGTGTGGGGCCTGGTGCGTGCCGCCCAGGCCGAGAACCCCGACCGGATCGTCCTGCTGGACACCGACCCCGCTGCCGAAGGCGGCACGGATTCGGCGCTGGACTCCGTGCTGGGTTCGGTGCTGGCCTGCGGTGAGCCGCAGATCGCGATGCGCGCAACGATTCTCTCCGTACCCCGACTCGTCCGGGTCACCGGCGAGATCCCGGATGCTCCCGCGGTGTTCGGGCCGGACGGGACCGTCCTGGTGTCCGGCGCCGGGTCGTTGGGCGCGCTGGCGGCCCGGCACCTGGTCACCCGGCTCGGCGTGCGGCACCTGCTGCTGGCCAGCCGTCGCGGTCCGGAGGCCGAAGGTGTGCAGGAGCTGGTCGCCGAGCTCACCGAGCTGGGTGCGGCGGTCTCGGCGGTCGCCTGCGACGTGTCCGACCGCGGCCAGGTCGAGGCACTTCTGGCATCGGTTCCGGCCGAGCACCGGCTGTCCGGTGTGGTGCACACCGCAGGCGTTTTCGATCCCGGCGTGGTCGGGGCGCTGACCCCGGAGCGGCTGGCCGGGGTCTTCGCGCCGAAGGTGGACGCGGTCCGTCACCTCGACGAACTGACCCGCGGAATGGACCTCGACGCCTTCATCGTCTACTCCTCCGCATCGTCCATCTTTATGGGAGCTGGTAGTGGTGGCTACGCAGCGGCCAATGCTTTCCTGGACGGGTTGATGGCCTGCCGCCGGGCGGCGGGCCTGCCGGGTCTGTCGCTGGCCTGGGGCCCGTGGGAGCAGGCCACAGGTCTGGGCGACAGCATCGACGACCTCACCCTGACTCAGATGAGCCGGCGTGAGGGACGTGGGGGAGTCATGGCGCTCAAGTCCGCCGAGGGTATGGAGCTGTTCGGTGCGGCCGTGAGGTCCGGACAGGCACTGCTGGTGCCGGTCAAACTGGACCTGCGGGGTGTGCGTGCCGACGCCGCGACCGGTGTCGGGGTGCCGCACCTGTTGCGCGGCCTGGTACCGGCAGGCCGGCAACTGGCGAACGCCGGGGCCACCGGTAACGAGGGTCGGCAGCTGTCCGACCGGCTGGTCGGACTCACCGCGGCGGAGCAGGAGGCCCTGCTTCTCGACCTGGTGCGTGCTCAGGCCGCGGTCGTGCTCGGGCATTCCGACTCCGGCAGTGTCCGTGCGGAGATGGCGTTCAAGGAAGCCGGTTTCGACTCGCTGACGTCGGTGGAACTGCGTAACCGGGTGCGTGAGGCGACCGGTCTGAAGCTTCCGGCGACGCTGGTCTTCGACTACCCGACCCCGCTGGCCCTCGCCCGCCACCTGCGCGAGGAGTGCGCCGTCGACGAGGCCTCCGCCGCCGATCCGGTGCTGGCCGGTCTCGCCGGTCTGGAGGCGTCCATCGAGGCCGCGGCTTCCGATGACGAGGCCCGCGACCGGATCACCGTACGCCTGCGGGAGCTGCTGAAGGCAGCCGAGTCGGCGGGCGGTCCCGATGCGGCGACGGGAACTGCGGACACGTCCAACGAGGATCTCGAAACCGCTGACGACGAGGAGCTGTTCGCGATCTTCGACCGGCTTGACTGAGCCGGACCTCGTACGGCCGGGCCCGGGTGGGCCCGGCCGTACTCACCCCACACCCGGTGCGGGGACCCCCCTCAGCAATCGCTCACTCAAATTTTCCTTGGAGCTGAATCCAGTGGCTGACGAGGCACAACTCCGCGACTACCTCAAGAGGGCCATCGCCGACGCCCGCGACGCCCGCAAGCGGCTGCGCGAGGTCGAGGACCAGGCGCGGGAGCCGATCGCCATCGTCTCCATGGCGTGCCGCTACCCAGGTGGTGTGTCCTCGCCCGAAGACCTGTGGAAGCTCGTGGCCGACGGGGTCGACGCCGTCTCCGGGTTCCCCGACGACCGCGGCTGGGACCTCGAGGGTCTGGTCGACCCCGACCCCGACCATGCGGGTACGTCGTACACCGATCAGGGCGGATTCCTGCAGGGGGCAGGGCTTTTCGACGCGGGGTTCTTCGGGATTTCGCCGCGTGAGGCGCTGGCGATGGACCCGCAGCAGCGACTGCTGCTGGAGACCTCGTGGGAGGCACTGGAGAGTGCCGGCATCGACCCGTTTTCGCTGAAGGGCACCGACATCGGGGTGTTCTCCGGGGTGTCCGGTCAGGGCTACGGGGCCGGTGCCGGTGTGGTGACACCGGAGGTGGAAGGTTTCGCGGGCACGGGAGCGGCGTCGTGCGTGGCGTCGGGCCGGGTGTCGTACGTGTTCGGTTTCGAGGGTCCGGCGGTTTCGGTGGACACGGGGTGTTCGTCGTCGCTGGTGGCGATGCACCTTGCGGCGCAGGCGCTGCGCCAGGGCGAGTGCACGATGGCGCTGGCCGGCGGCGCGATGGTGATGGCGACACCCGGCTCCTTCATGGCGTTCTCCCGGCAGCGTGGCCTGGCCACCGACGGCCGGTGCAAGGCGTTCGCGGACGGTGCGGACGGCATGGGCCTGGCCGAGGGTGTCGGTGTGGTGCTGCTCGAGCGCCTGTCGGTGGCGCGGGAGCGCGGGCACCGGGTGCTGGCGGTGCTGCGGGGCAGCGCGGTCAACCAGGACGGTGCTTCCAACGGCCTGACCGCGCCGAACGGTCCCTCCCAGCAGCGGGTGATCCGTAGGGCGCTGGACAGTGCCGGGCTCACCGCGTCCGACGTGGACGTGGTGGAGGGGCACGGCACGGGTACGGCCCTGGGTGACCCGATCGAGGCGCAGGCACTGCTGGCGACGTACGGGAAGGGCCGCGACCCGGAGCAGCCGGTGTGGCTCGGCTCGTTGAAGTCGAACATCGGTCATACGCAGACGGCCGCGGGTGTGGCCAGTGTGATCAAGATCGTGCAGGCGCTGCGCCACGGAGTGATACCTCCCACGCTGCATGTGCAGGAGCCTTCAAGCCAGGTGGACTGGTCTGCGGGTGCAGTGGAGCTGTTGACCGAGGCCCGGGAGTGGCCGCAGAACGGCCATCCGCGCCGGGCCGGTGTGTCCTCGTTCGGTGTCAGCGGCACGAACGCCCACCTGATCCTGGAAGAGGCGCCGCAGGAGGAAGCGGAGCAGGAGCTCGGCGAGGCGCAGCCTGCCGGTGTGGTGCCGCTGGTCGTGTCGGCGCGGAGTGCCGGTTCGCTTGCGGGTCAGGCCGGGCGGCTGGCGGCCTTCGTCGAGGGCGCCGATGAGGTGTCGCCGGCGGACGTGGCCGGAGCGCTGGTGTCGGGCCGTACGGTCTTCGGTGAGCGTGCGGTGGTTGTCGCCGAATCGGGCAAGGAAGCACTGGCCGGGCTGCAGGCGCTGGCGCGCGGTGAGAGTGTGGCCGGTGTGGTGTCCGGGAGTGCGACTGCTTCGGGCAAGGTCGTGTGGGTGTTCCCCGGCCAGGGCTCGCAGTGGGCGGGCATGGGCCGGGAACTCCTCGACTCCTCGCCGGTGTTCGCGGAGCGGATCGCGGAGTGCGCTGCCGCTCTGGAGCCGTGGATCGACTGGTCGCTGATCGACGTGCTGCGCGGTGAAACCGACGCTGAGCTCATCGAGCGGGTTGACGTCCTGCAGCCGGCGAGCTTCGCCGTGATGGTCGGTCTGGCCGCAGTGTGGGCGTCGGTGGGCGTGGAGCCGGATGCGGTGCTCGGTCACTCGCAGGGTGAGATCGCGGCCGCGTGTGTGGCGGGTGCGCTGTCGCTGGAGGACGCGGCGCGCGTGGTGGCCTTGCGCAGCCGGGCGATTGCCGAGGAACTGGCCGGGCGTGGCGGTATGGCTTCTGTGGCGCTGACCGTGGACGAGGCGGTCGCACGGCTGGCTCCCTGGGCGGATCGAGTCGAGGTCGCCGCGGTCAACGGCCCGACCTCCGTGGTGATCGCCGGCGATGCCGAGGCTCTGGACGAGGTGCTGGAGGCGCTGTCGGGCGATGGCGTCCGGGTGCGTCGGGTCGCGGTGGATTACGCGTCGCACACCCGGCACGTGGAGGCCATCTGCGACACGCTCGCCGAGACGCTGGCCGGGATCGGCGCGAAGGCTCCGACGGTGCCGTTCTACTCGACCGTGACCGGCGGTTGGGTGGCGGACGCCGATGTCCTGGACGGCGGGTACTGGTACCGGAACCTGCGCGGCCAGGTGGGCTTCGGCCCGGCCGTGGCGGATCTGCTCGGTCAGGGCCACGGGGTGTTCGTGGAGGTCAGCGCCCACCCGGTGCTGGTCCAGCCGATCACCGAGACCATCGACAAGAGCGACATCGACACCGATGTGGTCGTGACCGGTTCGCTGCGCCGTGAAGACGGCGGTCTGCGAAGGCTGTTCGCGTCGATGGCGGAGCTGTTCGTCCGAGGCGTCACGCTGGACTGGAGCGGCGTACTGCCGCAGTCGGCGGCTTCCGTTCGAGTGGACCTGCCGACCTACGCCTTCGACCACCAGCACTACTGGCTCCACGCGGACGAGTCGGCCACGGATGCGGCGTCGCTGGGCCAGACGACGGTCGATCACCCGCTGCTGGGCGCGGTGGTGCAGCTGCCGCAGTCCGACGGGCTCGTCTTCACTTCGCGGCTGTCGCTGAAGTCGCACCCCTGGCTGGCCGATCACACGATCGGCGGTGTGATCCTCGCCCCGGGCACCGGGCTCGTGGAGCTGGCGGTACGGGCCGGCGACGAGGCCGGGTGCGGGCTGCTGGAAGAACTGGTGATCCAGGCGCCGCTGGTGGTGCCCGAGCACGGCGGCGTGCGCGTGCAGGTCGCGGTGGGTGCAGCCGGCGAGAACGGTTCGCGCACGGTGGAGGTGTACTCCCAGCGCGAGGACGCCGCCGACGACGGTGGCGCGGACGTATGGACGCGGCACGCCACCGGCATGCTGTCGGCGTCGCAGGCGGCCCGTGGGACGGAGTTCGACTTCGCCGCCTGGCCGCCGGCCGGCGCGCAGCCGGTCGAGGTGGACGCCGACGACTTCTATGCCGATCTGCGCGAGCGCGGTGTCGCGTACGGGCCGTCGTTCCAGGGCATGCGGGCGGTGTGGCGGCGCGGCGACGAGGTGTTTGCCGAGGTTGCCCTGCCCGAGGAGCAGCGCAAGGACGCCGGCAGGTTCGGTCTCCACCCCGCGCTGCTGGACGCGGCCCTGCAGGCCGCGACGTTCGGCGCCGCGGCGGGCACGGCGGAGGAGGAGTCCGGGGATCCGGTGCTGGCGTTCGCGTGGAACGGGCTGGCGCTGCACGCCGCGGGTGCCTCGGCCCTGCGGGTGCGCGTGGCGCCGAGCGGTCCGGATGCCCTGTCGGTCGAGGCGGCCGACGAGACCGGCGGCCTGGTGGTGACGATGGACTCGCTGGTGTCCCGGGCGGTGTCCGCCGAGCAGCTGGAGACGGCAGCGGACGCGGCGGTCGCCAACTCGCTGTTCCAGGTGGAGTGGACCGAGCTGTCCCAGACTCAGGGTGCCGGGGCTGCTCCGTCGTGGCTGCCGGTGGCCACCGCTGACGATGTGGCGGCCTTGGCCGACGGCGCAGGGGTCCCGGCCGTGGCCGTCCTGGAAGCCGTCGGCGGCGCCGGCGAGGACGCGGTGCTGGCTTTGACCTCCCGTGTGCTGGAGGTCGTACAGGCGTGGCTGGCCGGGTCCGGGCTGGAGGAGTCGCGGCTGGTGGTCGTGACCCGGGGCGCGGTTCCCGCCGGCGACGGCGCGGTGACCGACCCGGCCGGGTCGGCGGTATGGGGCATGGTGCGTGCCGCCCAGGCCGAGAACCCCGACCGGATCGTCCTCCTGGACACCGACCCCGATCCCGTTGCCGCTGGCGGTACGCAGGCGGTGCTGGGTGCGGTGCTGGGTGCGGTACTGGCCGGCGGGGAGCCGCAGATCGCGGTGCGCGGAACCACCTTCTCCGTGCCGCGGCTCGCCCGTACCACGGCTGAAGGCCCGGACGTTCCGGCGGTCTTCGGGCCGGAAGGAACCGTCCTGGTCTCCGGCGCCGGTTCGTTGGGTGAGCTGATCACCCGGCACCTGGTCTCCCGGCACGGCGTGCGGCACCTGGTGCTGGCGAGCCGTCGGGGTCCGGAGGCCGAAGGCATGCAGGAGCTGGTCGCCGAACTCACCGAACAGGGTGCTGCGGTGACGGTGGCGGCCTGTGACATGTCCGACCGTGACCAGGTCGAGGCCCTGCTGGCATCGGTTCCGGCCGAGCACCGCCTGACCGGTGTCGTGCACACCGCAGGTGTGTTCGACTCCGGGCTGATCGAGGGGCTGACGCCGGAGCGGCTGGCGGGCCTGTTCGCGCCGAAGGTGGACGCGGTGCGGCACCTCGACGAGCTGACCCGAGGCCTGGACCTCGAGGCCTTCATCGTCTACTCCTCGGCCTCGTCCGTCTTCATGGGCGCCGGCAGCAGCGGCTATGCGGCGGCCAATGCCTTCCTGGACGGGCTGATGGACACCCGCCGGGCGGCCGGTCTGCCCGGGCTGTCCCTCGCCTGGGGCACGTGGGAATACGCCACCAACATGACCACTCACCTCACCACCGACGACCAGGTGCGCATGAGCCGGCGCGCGAGCCGTGACGGAGTCGTGGCGCTCAAGCCTGCAGAGGGCATGGAGCTGTTCGACGCCGCTGTGGTGTCTGCACAGTCGCTGCTCGTGCCGGTGAAATTGGACCTGCGGGGCGTGCGCGCAGGCGCAGCGGCCCGTGGTGGGGTGCCGCACCTGCTCCGCGGCCTGGTACCGGCAGGCCGGCAGCAGGCCCGAGCGGGATCCGCCAAGGAAGGCGATCTGGCCCGTCGGATCGCCGGGCTCGCCGAAGCGGAGCAGGAGGCCCTGCTTCTTGACCTGGTGCGCGGTCAGGCCGCGCTCGTGCTCGGGCACACCGGGCCGGAGGGCGTCCGGGCGGAGACGGCGTTCAAGGACGTCGGGTTCGACTCGCTGACGTCGGTGGAACTGCGTAACCGGATGCGTGAGGCGACCGGTCTGAAGCTTCCCGCCACGCTGGTCTTCGACCACCCGACGCCGCTGACCCTCGCCCGCCACCTGCGCGACGAGCTCGGCATCAGCGACGACGCGCTTTCTCGCGTGAACGCAAAGATCGAAGACGTCGAGGCGCTGATCAGCGGTCTGCTGCTCGATGAATCCATGAAATCCAGTATCGCGCTCCGCCTTCAGGGTTTGGTGGCCAGGTGCAACGGAGTGCTCGAGAACGTGGACGCTTCCACGGTGGCGGAGCAGCTGGAATCCGCGTCCGCCGATGAGGTCCTCGAATTCATTGACGGTGAATTCGGCCTCATCTGAAAGAAGTTCAAGGCATTGCGGTTCCATCAAACCTTCGTAAGGACTTAAAGAATGGCCACGGACGAAAAACTCCTCAAGTACCTGAAGCGCGTCACGACCGAGTTGCACAACCTGAAGAAGCAGGGCTCGAGCCACGCTGACGAGCCGATCGCCATCGTGGGCATGGCGTGCCGCTTGCCGGGTGGTGTGGCGGGGCCGGAGGACTTGTGGCAGTTGGTCTCCGAGGGCCGGGACGCCGTCTCCGGGTTCCCCGAGGACCGGGGCTGGGACCTGGACGGCCTGTTCGATCCGGACCCTGACCACGCGGGTACTTCGTACACCGACCAGGGCGGTTTCCTGCACGGGGCGGGCCAGTTCGACGCGGGGTTCTTCGGTATCTCGCCGCGTGAGGCGCTGGCGATGGACCCGCAGCAGCGACTGCTGCTGGAGACCTCCTGGGAGGCCTTGGAGGGGGCCGGCATCGACCCGGTCTCGCTGAAGGGCACCGACGTCGGCGTGTTCTCCGGTGTGTGCAGTCAGGGCTACGGGGCAGGTGCCGGTGCGATCGCGCCGGAGCTGGAGAGTTTCACGGGCACGGGGGTGGCACCCAGTGTGGCCTCGGGCCGTGTGTCGTACGTGTTCGGTTTCGAGGGTCCTGCGGTCACGGTGGACACGGCGTGTTCCTCGTCGCTGGTGGCGATGCACCTGGCCGCGCAGGCGCTGCGCCAGGGCGAGTGCTCGGTGGCGCTGGCCGGCGGCGCGATGGTGATGTCGACGCCCGGTACTTTCGTCGCCTTCTCCCGGCAGCGGGGCATGGCCACGGACGGCCGGTGCAAGGCTTACGCGGACGGCGCCAATGGCATGGGGCTGGCCGAGGGTGCCGGCGTGGTGGTGCTGGAGCGGCTGTCGGTGGCACGTGAGCGTGGCCACCGGGTGCTTGCGGTACTGCGTGCCAGTGCGGTCAACCAGGACGGCGCCTCGAACGGTCTGACCGCGCCCAACGGGCCGTCGCAGCAGCGGGTGATCCGCAAGGCGCTGGCCAGCGCCGGGCTGGTGGCGGCGGATGTGGACGTGGTGGAGGGGCACGGGACCGGCACGGCCCTGGGCGACCCGATCGAGGCGCAGGCGCTGCTGGCCACCTACGGCCAGGGCCGCGACGCGGACCGGCCGCTGTGGCTGGGCTCGTTGAAGTCGAACATCGGCCACACGCAGGCCGCTGCCGGCGTGGCCAGTGTGATCAAGATGGTGCAGGCGCTGCGCCACGGCGTCATGCCCCCCACCCTGCACGTGCAGAAGCCCTCGACCGAGGTGGACTGGACGGCGGGTGCGGTCGAGCTGCTGACCGAGGCCCGCGAGTGGCCGCAGAACGGCCAGCCCCGCCGGGCCGGGGTCTCCTCTTTCGGCATCAGCGGCACGAACGCCCACCTGATCCTCGAGGAGGCGCCGCAGGAGGAGGCGGAGCCCGACACGGAAGAGGCGCAGCCTGCCGGTGCGGTGCCGCTGGTGGTGTCGGCGCGCAGCGCCGAGTCGCTTGCGGGTCAGGCCGGGCGGCTGGCGTCGCATCTGGAGTCCGGTGCCGGCGGAGCGTCGCTCGCGTCGGTGGCCGGGGCGCTGGCGTCGGACCGTGCCACCTTCGGTGACCGTGCGGTCGTGGTGGCCGACTCCGCCGAGGAGGCGCTGACACGGCTGGAAGCACTGGCTCGCGGGGAGAACGCGGCCGGCGTCGTGGCCGGCAGTGCCGCTTCGGCGCCGGGCAAGACCGTGTGGGTGTTCCCGGGCCAGGGCTCGCAGCGGGTGGGGATGGGCCGGGAGCTGTACGCCCGGTACCCGCTGTTCGCACAGGCGTTGGACGAGGCGTGCGAGCAGCTGGACGCGCGTCTGGCCGGGTGGGTCGACCATCCGGTACGGGATGTGGTTCTGGGCAGGGTGCCGGGCAGTGCTGCACTCCTGGACCAGACGGTCTTCACGCAGGCGGGGCTGTTCGCAGTCGAGAGCGCTCTGTTCCGGCTCGTGGAGTCCTGGGATGTGCGGCCGGATGTCGTGATCGGGCATTCGGTCGGCGAGATCACTGCCGCGTATGCGGCGGGGGCGCTGTCGCTGCAGGATGCGGCGCGCGTGGTCGCGGCCCGGGGCCGGCTGATGCAGGCGCTGCCGCTGGGCGGGGCGATGGTCGCCGTGGCTGCCGCCGAGGAGGAGGTTGCCGAGCTGCTGGGCGAAGGCGTGGAGGTCGCGGCGGTCAACGGCCCGTCCTCGGTCGTGCTCTCCGGTGAGGAGGAGGCGGTCCTCGCAGCAGCCGACCGGTTGCGGGCGCAGGGACGCAAGACGAAGCGGCTGGCGGTGTCGCACGCGTTCCACTCCCTGCGGATGGAGCCGATGCTGGCCGAGTTCGCCGCAGAGCTGGCCGAGGTCGTGTGGCAGCCGCCGGTGATTCCGGTGATCTCGAACGTGACCGGGCGGCTGGCCGAGCCCGATGAGCTCGCCGACCCGCAGTACTGGGCCGGGCACGTGCGCCGGCCGGTGCGGTTCGCCGAGGGGATCGCGGCCGCGGTGGAGTACGGTGGCACGCTGTTCGTGGAGATGGGTCCGGGCGCGGCCCTGACCGGCCTGGTCGAGGAGACGGCCACCGCCGCAGCTGCCGACGTGGCGTGCGTCGCGGCCCTGCGCGACGGCCGCCCGGAAGAGCAGACCCTGCTCACGTCGGTGGCCGAGCTGTTCGTCCGCGGTGTGGCCGTGGGCTGGAGCCGTGTGCTGGGGCAGACGGCGCAGCCTGGGCGGGTGGACCTGCCCACGTATGCCTTCGAGCACCAGCACTACTGGCTGAAGGACTCCGGGTCGGCGACGGATGCGACGTCGCTGGGACAGGCAGCGGCCGATCACCCGCTGCTGGGCGCGGTGGTGCAGCTGCCGCAGTCCGACGGGCTCGTCTTCACCTCGCGGCTTTCGCTGCGGTCGCACCCCTGGCTCGCCGATCACGCGGTGAGCGGTGTCGTGCTCGTCCCGGGCACCGGGCTGGTGGAGCTGGCTGTTCGGGCCGGTGACGAGGCCGGGTGCGGGGTGCTGGAAGAGCTGGTGATCGAGGCGCCGCTGGTGGTGCCCGGGCACGGCGGCGTACGGGTGCAGGTCGCGGTCGGCGGACCGGGTGAGAACGGTTCGCGCACGGTGGAGGTGTACTCCCAGCGCGAGGACGCCGCCGGCGACGGTGGCGCGGACGTATGGACGCGGCACGCCGCCGGCATGCTGTCAGCCGCGGTTCAGCCGGCCGGCGGCGCCGGGTTCGACTTCGCCGCCTGGCCGCCGCCCGGCGCGCAGCCGGTGGACGTGGTTCCCGGCGAGTTCTACGGCGACCTGGTCGAGCGCGGTTACGGCTACGGGCCGGCGTTCCAGGGCCTGCGGGCGGTGTGGCGGCGCGGCGAGGAACTCTTCGCCGAGGTTGCCCTGCCCGAAGAGCAGAGCAAGGACGCCGACAGGTTCGGCATCCACCCCGCGCTGCTCGACGCGGCCCTGCACACCGGGATGTTCAGCACCCCGGCGGGCGCGCCGGCCGAGGAGACCGCAGAGGCGGTGCTGCCGTTCGCGTGGAACGGGCTGGCACTGCACGCCGCGGGTGCCTCGGTGCTGCGGGTGCGACTGGTGCCCGGCGGGCCCGGCGCCGTGTCACTGCAGGCGGCGGACGAGACCGGCGGCCTGGTGGTGACGTTGGACTCGCTGGTGTCGCGTCCGGTGTCCGCCGAGCAGCTGGGCGCCGCAGCGGGCACGGCGGTCGCCGACTCGCTGTTCCAGGTCGAGTGGACCGAACTGCCCCCGGCTCAGGAGACGGAGGCTTCGCCCGCATCCGTGCCGGTGGCCACCGCCGACGAGGTGGCCGCGTTGGTCGACGGCGTGGCTTCCGGCGCAGTTGTGCCGGCGGCGGCTGTCCTGGAAGCCGTCGGTGGTGCCGGCGAGGGCCCGGTGCTGGCTTTGACCTCCCGGGTGCTGGAGGTCGTACAGGCGTGGCTGGCCGGGTCCGGGCTGGAGGAGTCGCGGCTGGTGGTGGCGACCCGGGGCGCGGTGCCCGCCGGTGACGGCGCGGTGACCGATCCCGCGGGCGCCGCGGTGTGGGGTCTGGTGCGTGTCGCCCAGGTCGAGAACCCCGACCGGATCGTACTGATCGACACCGACCCGGCCTCCGGCGACGGAGCGGGAGCTGTGCTGGGCGCGGTGCTGGCCGGCGGTGAACCGCAGGTCGCGGCACGTGGCGCCGCTCTCCACGCCCCCCGGCTCGCCCGTACCAACGGTCAAGTCCCGGACGTTCCAGAAGTGTTCGCGCCGGAGGGAACCGTCCTGGTCACGGGTGGCACCGGATCGCTGGGCGCTCTGGTGGCCCGGCATCTGGTCTCCCGGCACGGGGTGCGGCATCTGGTGCTGGCCAGCCGCCGCGGCCCGGACGCCGAAGGCGTGGAGCAGCTGGTCGCCGAGCTGACCGGGCATGGAGCTGCGGTCTCGGTGGTGGCTTGTGATGTGGCCGACCGTGACCAAGTGCAGGCGCTGCTGGCATCGGTTCCGGCCGAGCACCGGCTGGCCGGTGTGGTGCACACCGCCGGTGTGCTGGATGACGGTGTGATCGGGGCGTTGACCCCGGAGCGCCTGGCGGGGGTGTTCGCGCCGAAGGTGGACGCGGTCCGTCACCTCGACGAACTGACCCGGGGCCTGGACCTCGACGCGTTCGTCGTGTTCTCGTCCGCCTCGGGCGTGTTCGGCTCTGCCGGCCAAGGCAACTACGCGGCGGCGAACGCCTTCCTGGACGGGCTGATGGCCAACCGCCGGGCGGCAGGTGTGCCCGGTCTGTCACTGGCCTGGGGCCTGTGGGAGCAGACCACCGGCATGACCGCCGACCTCAGCACCGTCGACCAGGCTCGTATGAGCCGTGGTGGTGCGCTGGCGATATCGGCAGTGGAGGGTATGGAGCTGTTCGACGCCGCTGTGGTGTCCGGACGGGCACTGCTGGTGCCGATCAAGCTCGACCTGCGGGGCGCGCGAGCCGGCGCGGCGGCCGGTGGCGGTGTGCCGCACCTGCTGCGCGGCCTTGTCCGCGCGGGCCGACAGCAGGCGCGCGCCGGATCCACCGGGGAAGGCGGCCTGGCCCGTCGGCTGGCCGG
Source organism: Streptomyces sp. NPDC051364 (assembly GCF_040682115.1). Taxonomy (NCBI): domain Bacteria; kingdom Bacillati; phylum Actinomycetota; class Actinomycetes; order Kitasatosporales; family Streptomycetaceae; genus Streptomyces; species Streptomyces sp. NPDC051364. The sequence goes on from NZ_JBFBAH010000008.1 coordinate 198,472, forward strand.
GCTCGCCACGGCGGAGCAGGAAGCCCTGCTCCTCGAGGTGGTGCGTGCTCAGGCCGCGGTCGTGCTCGGACACAGCGGGCCGGACGGCGTCCGGCCGGAGATGGCGTTCAAGGACGCCGGGTTCGACTCTCTGACGTCGGTCGAGCTGCGTAACCGGGTACGTGAGGCGACCGGTCTGAAGCTTCCGGCGACGCTGGTCTTCGACTACCCGACCCCGTTGGCCCTCGCCCGCTACCTGCGCGAGGAGTTCGGTGACGCGGAGGCCGGTACCCCCGCCTCGGCCGCGGCCGTCGTCGCGGATCCCGACGAGGCGATCGCGATCGTCGGAATGGCGTGCCGGCTGCCGGGTGGTGTCGCGGGTCCCGAGGACCTGTGGCGGCTGGTCCACGAGGGCCGTGAGGGCATGTCGTCCTTCCCCGACGACCGGGGCTGGGACCTGGACGGCCTGTTCGACCCGGACCCCGACAGTGCGGGTACCTCGTACACCAGCCAGGGTGGTTTCGTACGCGGGGCAGGGCTCTTCGACCCGGGGTTCTTCGGGATCTCGCCGCGTGAGGCGCTAGCGATGGACCCGCAGCAGCGGCTGCTGCTGGAGACTTCCTGGGAGGCGCTGGAGGGCGTCGGCATCGACCCGCTCTCGCTGAAGGGCACCGACGTCGGTGTGTTCTCCGGCGTGTCCAGCCAGGGCTACGGGGCCGGCGTGGTCGCACCGGAGCTGGTGGGCTTCGCGAGCACGGGTACGGCGGCGAGTGTGGCCTCGGGCCGCGTGTCGTACGTGTTCGGCTTCGAGGGCCCTGCGGTCACTGTGGACACGGCCTGCTCGTCGTCGCTGGTCGCGATGCACCTGGCCGCGCAGGCGCTGCGCCAGGGCGAGTGCTCGATGGCGCTGGCCGGCGGTGCGACCGTGATGGCGACACCCGTTTCCTTCGTGGAGTTCTCCCGGCAGCGTGGCCTGGCCGGGGACGGCCGGTGCAAGGCGTTCGCGGACGGCGCGGACGGTACGGGCTGGGCCGAAGGCGTCGGTCTGGTCGTGCTGGAGCGGCTGTCGGTGGCGCGTGAGCGCGGACACCAGGTGCTGGCGGTACTGCGCGGCAGTGCGGTCAACCAGGACGGCGCGTCGAACGGTCTGACGGCGCCGAACGGTCCGTCGCAGCAGCGAGTGATCCGCAAGGCCCTGGCCAGTGCCGGGCTTTCCCCGTCCGACGTGGACGTGGTGGAGGGCCACGGTACGGGAACCGCGCTGGGCGACCCGATCGAGGCACAGGCGCTGCTGGCCACGTACGGCAAGGGCAGGGACGCGGAACAGCCGGTGTGGCTGGGCTCGTTGAAGTCGAACATCGGTCACACGCAGGCGGCTGCGGGCGTGGCCAGTGTGATCAAGATGGTGCAGGCGCTGCGCCACGGCGTCATGCCCCCCACCCTGCATGTGGATGCGCCCACGCGTCAGGTGGACTGGTCCGAGGGGGCCGTCGAGCTGCTGACCGAGGCCCGGGAGTGGCCGCAGAACGGTCATCCGCGCCGGGCCGGTGTGTCCTCGTTCGGTATCAGCGGAACGAATGCGCACCTGATCCTGGAAGAGGCGCCCGCCGAAGTGGCGCAGCCTGTCCCGGAAGAGGCGCAGCAGCCGCCGGCGTCCGCTGGTGTGGTGCCGTTGATCGTGTCGGCGCGGAGTGCCGGTTCGCTGGCGGGTCAGGCCGGGCGGCTGGCGTCGTTCGTCGAGGGCGCCGATGGGGTGTCGCCGGCGGACGTGGCCGGGGCGCTGGTGTCGGACCGTGCGGTCTTCGGTGAGCGTGCGGTCGTGGTGGCCGGCTCGGGTGACGAGGCGCTGGCCGGGCTGCAGGCGCTGGCTCGGGGCGAGAGTGCGGCCGGTGTCGTGACCGGCAGTGCCGGCTCGGCAGCCACGGGCAAGGTCGTGTGGGTGTTCCCCGGCCAGGGCTCGCAGTGGGCCGGCATGGGCCGGGAGTTGCTCGACTCCTCGCCGGTCTTCGCCGAGCGGATCGCGGAGTGCGCTGCCGCTCTGGAGCCGTGGATCGACTGGTCGCTGACCGAGGTACTGCGCGGCGAGGCCGAGCCCGAGCTCCTGGACCGGGTCGATGTACTGCAGCCGGCGAGCTTCGCGGTGATGGTCGCTCTGGCCGCCGTGTGGACGTCGGTCGGGGTCAAGCCCGACGCGGTGCTCGGCCACTCCCAGGGTGAGATCGCGGCCGCCTGCGTGGCGGGTGCGCTGTCGCTGGAGGACGCGGCGCGCGTAGTGACGCTGCGCAGCCAGGCGATTGCCGAGGACCTGGCCGGACGCGGCGGTATGGCGTCGGTCGCGCTGAGCGCCGACGACGCGGTTGCGTGGCTGGAGCCGTGGGCGGACCGGGTCGAGGTGGCGGCGGTCAACGGCGCGTCGTCGGTGGTGATCGCCGGTGACGCCGAGGCACTGGAGGAAGCGCTGGAGGCGCTGTCCGGCGAAGGCATCCGGGCGCGTCGGATTGCGGTGGACTACGCGTCGCACACCCGGCACGTGGAAGCGATCCGCGACAAGCTCGCCGAAACGCTGGCCGGCGTCAACGCGCAGGCTCCGACGGTGCCGTTCTACTCCACAGTGACCGGTACGTGGGTGGCGGACGCCGATGTCCTCGACGGCGGGTACTGGTACCGGAACCTGCGCGGCCAGGTGGGCTTCGGCCCGGCCGTGGCCGAGCTGCTCGACCAGGGCCACGGGGTGTTCGTCGAGGTCAGTGCCCACCCGGTGCTGGTCCAGCCGATCACCGAGACCATCGACAAGAGCGACATCGACACCGATGTGGTGGTGACCGGCTCGCTGCGCCGCGAGGACGGTGGCCTGCGACGGCTGCTGGCCTCGATGGCCGAGCTGTTCGTCCGGGGCGTGGCCGTGGACTGGAGCAGTGTCCTGCCCGCCCGGGCCAAGTCCGCACGGCTGGCCCTGCCGACCTACGCCTTCGACCACCAGCACTACTGGATCCAGGCGACCGAGTCGGCCACCGACGCGGCGTCGCTGGGACTCGCCGGGATCGATCACCCGCTGCTGGGCGCGGTGATGCACCTGCCGCAGTCCGACGGGCTGGTCTTCACCTCGCGGCTCTCGCTGAAGTCGCACGCCTGGCTGGCCGATCACGCCGTGGACGGTGTGGTCATCGTGCCCGGCACCGGGTTGGTGGAGCTGGCCGTACGGGCCGGTGACGAGGCCGGCTGTGTGGTGCTGGAAGAGCTCGTGATCGAGGCGCCGCTGGTGGTGCCCGAGCACGGGGGAGTCCGCGTACAGGTCGCCGTCGGCGGACCGGGTGAGACCGGCTCGCGGACTGTGGAGGTGTACTCCCAGCGCGAGGACGCCGTCGGTGAAGGCGTGTGGACGCGGCACGCCACCGGCATGCTGTCCGCCACGTTCCAGCCGGGTGGCGGTGGCACCGGGTTCGACTTCGCCGCCTGGCCGCCGCTCGGCGCGCAGCCGGTGGACATCACCGGCGGCTACGACCTGATTGCCCAGGTGGGGTACGGGTACGGCCCGACGTTCCAGGCCGTACGGGCGGTGTGGCGGCGCGGCGAGGAACTCTTCGCCGAGGTGGCCCTGCCCGAGGAGCAGCGCAAGGACGCCGGCAGGTTCGGCATCCACCCCGCGCTGCTCGACGCGGCCCTGCACTCGCCGCTGCTCAATGCCGCGGCGGAGCCCACGTCGGCTGACGGCGAAGCCGAACGGGAAACCGACGGGCAGGAACTGCGTCTGCCGTTCGCGTGGAACGGGCTGGCCTTGCACGCGGCAGGTGCCTCGGTGCTGCGTGTGCGCCTCGCACAGCCCGAGCGCGACGCACTGTCGCTGGAGGCGGCGGACGAGGCCGGCCGCTTGGTGGTGACGATGGACTCGCTGGTGTCCCGGGCGGTGTCCGCCGAGCAGCTGGAGACCGCGGCGGGCAAGGCGCGCACCGACTCGTTGTTCCGCGTGGAGTGGACCGAACTGCCCCACGCCCACGGGGCGGAGCCTTCGCCCTCGTGGCTGCCGGTGGACACCGCGGAACAGGTGGCAACCCTGGCCTACGACGTGTTGTCGGGTGCGGACACCACCCCGGCCCTGGCCGTCCTGGAAGCCGTCAGCGGCGGGACCGAGGGTGCCGAGGGCGAGGATGCGGTGCTGGGTCTGGCCACCAGGGTGCTGGACGTGTTGCAGTGCTGGCTGGCCGGGTCCGGGCTGGAGGAGTCGCGGCTGCTGGTCGTGACCCGAGGCGCGGTTCCCGCCGGTGGCGAGGGTACGGTGACCGACCCCGCGGGCGCCGCGGTGTGGGGTCTGGTGCGTGCCGCCCAGGCCGAGAACCCCGACCGGATCATCCTGCTGGACACCGACCCCGCTGCCGATGACGGCGCGGAGCCGGTGCTGGGTGCGGTGCTGGCCAGCGGGGAGCCGCAGATCGCGGTGCGCGGAACCACCCTCTCCGTGCCCCGGCTCGCCCGTACCACCGGTCACCTTCCGGACGTTCCGGCGGTCTTCGGGCCGGAGGGAACCGTCCTGGTTTCCGGCGCCGGGTCCTTGGGTGGCCTGGTGGCCCGGCATCTGGTCTCCCGGCACGGGGTGCGTCAGCTGCTGCTGGCCAGCCGTCGGGGTCCGGAGGCCGAAGGCGTGCAGGAGCTGGTCGCCGAACTCACCGAACAGGGCGCTGCGGTCTCGGTGGTGGCCTGTGACGTGTCCGACCGTGGCCAGGTCGAGGCCCTGCTGGCATCGGTGCCGGCCGAGCACCGCCTGACCGGTGTCGTGCACACCGCCGGCGTGACGGACGACGGGGTGATCGGAACGCTGACCCCGGAGCGGCTGGCGCGGGTGTTCGCGCCGAAGGTGGACGCGGTCCGTCACCTGGACGAGCTGACGCGAGGCCTGGACCTCGACGCCTTCATCGTCTACTCCTCCGTCTCGGCCGTCTTCATGGGTGCGGGCAGTGGCAGTTACGCGGCGGCGAACGCCTACCTGGACGGGCTGATCGCCGGCCGCCGGGCGGCGGGCCTGCCCGGTCTGTCGCTGGCCTGGGGCCTGTGGGACCAGACCTCCGGCATGGCTGCGGACACCGACGACATCGTCAAGGCGCGCATGAACCGGCGAGGCGGTCTGCAGGCGATGTCGCCGGCGGAAGGCATGGAACTGTTCGATGCCGCCGTCGGGTCCGGGCAGGCGCTGCTGGTGCCGGCCAAGCTGGACCTGCGGGGTGTCCGGGCCGGCTCGGCCGCCGGTGGCGGCGTACCGCACATGCTGCGCAGCCTGGTCCGGGTGGGCCGGCAGCAGGCGCAGGCGGCGGACACCGCCGACGAGGGCCGGAAGCTGTACGACCGGCTGGCCGCACTGACCGCCGCCGAGCAGAAGAAGGTTCTGCTCGACCTGGTGCGGGCTCAGGTGGCCGCGGTTCTGGGCTACAGCGCGACGTACCACTTCGAAGCAGACCAGGGGCTCTTCGAGATCGGCTTCGACTCCCTGACCGCCATCGAGCTTCGCAACCGGCTCCGCAACATCACCGAAACGAAGCTCTCTCCCAACCTCGTCTTCGACTATCCGACGCCGGGAATGCTCGCCGCATACCTGTACGAGCTGACGTGCCGCGAACAGGCCGCTAATCCAGTAGCGATCTCCGTCTGAAAGAGGGTGATGATATGTTCGACGTGGACAAATATCTGCAGCGGATCGGCTGCGGCGGAAAAACCGGTGTGGACCTCGCAACGCTGCGAAAGCTGCACAAGAATCACCTCATGACGATTCCGTACAACGGGGTCACCGAGGATTACCGCGACGGAGTGCACCTCGTCGACATCGACGAGGACGCCACCTTCGAGACGACGATCGTCAACGGGCAGGGCGGCACGTGTTTCCAGCTGAACCGCCTTTTCTTCCGGCTTCTCCGTGAGCTGGGCTACGACGTCACGCTGATGGCGGCGAGGACCGCCGAAGGCCAGGACGCCTTCGGGCTCGACGTCGAGCACATGTTCAGTCGTGTCGCCCTGAACGGCGACGAATGGCTGGTGGACGTCGGTTACCCTGGCCCCTCCTTCATCGAGCCGTTGCAGATCTCCGACGCGGTGCAGACCCAGTACGGGTGCCAGTACCGGCTGGTCGAAAGCGAATCCGAGATCGCTCTGCAACGCCGCGGAGCGGTCACCCGGTGGAGTGTCGTCTACACCTTCACGATGGAATCCCGGCAGTGGACCGATTGGAAGGAAATGGAGGACCTCCTCCGGGACATCCTTTCGCAGCCGCGGACGAATGACGGCCAGGAAATCCTGTGCGGCCGGAGTTTCGAGAACGGCCAGGCCGTACTGAAGGGGCGACGGTACCTGACGGTCCGTGACGGTCGTGAGCAGGCCCGCACGATCACAGACGACGACGAGCACCGGACGCTGATCTCCAGCGTTCTGTCCGGCGAGCTCGGCTGAATTCGCACCATCCAGCACCCCGTACAGCAATTCATCGCGGGTGAAACATGCACGAGTTGGAATCAGAAGGGGAATGTGATGACGAACGACACCGCTGACGTGGTTGTGATCGGTGGAGGACCGGCCGGCGCGGTCAGCGCCCTGGTGCTCGCCAGGCAGGGGCACTCCGTGGTGCTGCTGGAGCGGGACGAGTTCCCCCGGTTCCACATAGGCGAGTCCCTGCTCCCCTACATGATGGGCCTGTTCGACCAGATCGGCCTGCGCGAGACGGTCGAGGCCCAGGGCTACGTCCCCAAGTTCGGCGGCGAGTTCATCGACCCGACCGAGAAGAAGTTCTTCGAGGGCGTCTTCCGCGCGGACTTCACCAAGCAGGGTGAAGGCCGGTTCCCCCGCGCGTTCCAGGTCGAGCGCGCCAAGTTCGACAAGATGCTCACCGAGCAGGCCGCCGAGGCCGGGGCGAAGGTCCTCTTCGGTGCGAACGTGAACGAGCTGCTCATGGACGGCGACCGCATGGTCGGCGTCCGCTACGAGCGCGAGGGTCAGAGCCACGAGGTGCGTTCGTCCTACGTGATCGACGCGAGCGGTCGGGCCGGCCGGATCGCCAACCGCTTCGGGCTGCGCAAGACGCTCGAGAAGCTCCGCATGGTGGCCGTGTTCCGGCACTACACCGGACTCGACGAGAGCAACAACCTCGGCGTCGAGGGCGACATCCAGGTCGGCGCCCACGACGACGGCTGGGTCTGGGCGATCCCGCTGTCCACCGAGGACATCAGCGTGGGCACGGTCATGCCGCGCGATGCGCTGCGCGCGTCGACGCCGGAGAAGGCGTTCGAGGAGCACGTCGCCAGGATTCCGCGGATCACCGCGCGCCTGACCGGAACCCGTCCCACCACGGACCTCAAGGTCGAGACCGACTACTGCTACCACTCGGACACCGTCACCGGGCCGGGCTGGGTCATGGTCGGAGACGCCGGCTGCTTCGGCGACCCGATGTTCTCCGGCGGTGTGCTGGTGGCGACGACCACCGCCGTCCGTGCCGCCGAGACGATCGGGGCGGCGCTGAAGGATCCCGCGCAGGAGGACCACCTGATCGACAAGTACGCGAGCTTCTTCAAGACCGGTTACGACACGTACATCCGGCTCATCCACGCCTACTACGACGGCGAGCTGGTGGCCATGGCCGCCGACGCCGCGCGCTCCACGGACCGGGACACCCTGGAGAGGTACCTCGTCCGGCTGATCGGCGGCGACTTCTGGAGCGAGCACAACTCGGTGGCCCAGGAGATGCGCAAGCGGACGGAGTGGGACACGTTCGAGCCGTTCCGGCGGGTCTTCGGCTGCCCGGTCTACCCCGAGCTGGACGAGGCCGACCGCAAGGAGCGGGCCGAGGCGCGCGTCCGCAGGGCGACGGCGGGTCGGTAGGGACATCATGGCTTCCATTCCTCTGCGCCTCAGAGATCATTCGTACGATGTGCTCATCGGCCCGGGGGTGCGTACGTCGCTTGCCGAGGTCATCCAACGGCTGGGCGCCAGACGGGCCGTCGTCGTGTCGGCCCGCCCGGAGGAATGGGTGCCGGACACCGGTGTGGAGACCCTGCTGCTGCCGGCCCGGGACGGCGAGCAGGACAAGACCCTCACCACGGTGGAGGCGTTGTGCGGTGAGTTCGTGCGGTTCGGGCTCACCCGGTCCGACGTCGTCGTCTCCTGCGGCGGCGGCACGACCACCGATGTGGTCGGGCTGGCGGCCGCGCTCTACCACCGGGGCGTGCCCGTGGTGCACCTGCCCACGACGCTGCTCGCCCAGGTCGACGCCAGCGTCGGCGGGAAGACGGCGGTGAACCTGACGGCCGGCAAGAACCTGGTCGGCGCGTACTGGCAGCCCAGCGCGGTGCTGTGCGACACGGACTACCTGTCGACCCTGCCGCGGCGGGAGCTGCTGAACGGTCTCGGCGAGATCGCCCGCTGCCACTTCATCGGTGCGGCGGACCTGCGCGGGCTGTCGCTGGAGGAGCAGATCACCGCCAGTGTGAGCCTCAAGGCCCGCATCGTGGAGACGGACGAGCGGGACGCCGGGCTGCGGCACACGCTCAACTACGGCCACACGCTGGGGCATGCGCTGGAGAAGGCGACCGACTTCGCGCTGCGCCACGGCGAGGGCGTGGCCATCGGAACGGTCTTCGCGGGGCGGCTCGCCGGCGCCCTGGGCCGTATCGATCAGGCGCGGGTGGAGGAGCACCAGGACGTCGTCCGGTACTACGGTCTCCCCACCGCCCTGCCCGTAGAGGCCGAGCCCGCGGTCCTCATGGAACTGATGCGCCACGACAAGAAGGCGATGAACGGACTCTCGTTCGTTCTGGACGGCCCGAACGGCGCGGAACTGGTGAGCGACGTACCGCACGAGGTGGTCGCGCGCGTCCTGGACCGGATGCCCCGAGCACGCATGGCCGATCTCGTCGGCGACGCCGCGCTCGGAGCCTCCACGACCGATGCGGCTCAGAAATGACACGTGCAACTCAGTGGCCGGCCGGTCTCGGCGGAGCGGCCGGCGCCGCCGGGCCGGCGGACCACCTGCTGCTCGACAAGCTGGAGGCGGCGCTCGCCAAGCCGGCCGCGCAGCAGCCGACCTGGGGCGACCCGGAACAGGCGAGAGACGCGGTGGCACTGCTGAGCCGCGCCGAGCCGATCGTGACGCCGGCCGAGACGGCACGGCTGCGCAGCCGGCTCGCCGCGGTCGCGCGCGGCGAGGCGTTCCTGCTCCAGGGCGGCGACTGCGCCGAAACCTTCGCGGCGAACACCGAAGCCCATGTCCGCGCCAATCTGTGGACGCTCGTGGACATGGCCGAAGTGCTCGCCCGCCGCACCGAACTGCCCGTGGTCAAGGTCGCCCGCATGGCCGGCCAGTACGCCAAGCCCCGTTCCCAGGCCGTCGACGCACTGGGGCTGCCCGTCTACCGCGGCGACATGATCAACTCCGTCGAGCCCACGCTCGCGGCCCGGACGCCCGATCCCTACCGGATGCTGCGGGCCCACGCCGACGCCGCACGCGCGATGGCTCTGGTGCGCACGTTCAGCGACGGCGTCGGCAACGGCGACAGTGACATCTACGTCAGTCACGAGGCACTCCTGCTCGACTACGAGCAGTCCTTGCTGCGGGTGGACACCAGTGGGCCTGAGCCCCGTCTGGCCAGTGGGCTGGGGCACTTCCTGTGGATCGGCGAGCGCACCCGCCAGCTCGACGGCGCGCACATCGCGTTCGCGGAACTGCTGTCCAACCCGATCGGCCTCAAGATCGGTCCGGGCACGAGCCCGGAGACGGCCGCGGCATACGTGCGGCGGCTCGACCCGCACCGTGAACCCGGGCGACTGACTCTGGTCAGCCGCATGGGGCACAGGCAGGTCCGTGACGTCCTGCCGCCGATCGTCGAGAAAGTCACCGCCTCCGGCCACCAGGTCATCTGGCAATGCGATCCGATGCACGGCAATACGTACACGTCGGCCAACGGATACAAGACACGCAATCTCAGTCACATCACCGACGAGATAGCCGGTTTCTTCGAAGTCCACCGGCGGCTGGGCACCCACCCGGGCGGAATTCACATCGAAGTGACGGGGGACGACGTCACGGAATGTCTCGGCGGCGCCTCCGGAACAACGGAAGCCGACCTGCCGGCCCGCTACCACACGGCCTGTGATCCCCGCCTGAACGCCGGGCAGTCGATGGAACTCGCATTCTCCGTCCCGGAGATGGCTGCGGCCGGTGTCACCGACTTCGAAGCAGTGCTGCGATGAACGGCCGTCCGACCGGTACGCCCATCAAAGGCACCACCCGGCTGTACGCCGTGCTGGGGGACCCCATCGCCCAGGTCCAGGCACCCGGGCTGATGAATCCGCTCTTCGCGCGCCTGCGCATGGACGCGGTGCTCGTTCCGGTGCACGCCCGGCCGGAGCACCTCGAGCAGATCGTGCGCGGTCTGCAGCGCGTGGAGAACCTCGACGGCATGTTCGTCACGGTGCCACACAAGGTCGCCGTTCGCCGGCTCGCCGACCGCTGCGGCCCGACCGTGGACATCGTCGGAAGCGCGAACGTGCTGCGACGGGAGGCCGACGGCAGCTGGCTCGCGGAGAACTTCGACGGCTCGGGCTTCGTGGCAGGTCTCGTCGGGGCCGGGCACGACCCCCACGGCCGACGGGTGGCGCTCGTCGGCGCGGGGGGCGCGGGCAGCGCCGTCGCCGCGGCGCTGCTGACGGCCGGTGTCGACCGGTTGTCCGTGTACGACACGGACACCGCGAAGCTCGGCGCGCTGGTCACCCGCCTCGGCGCGTACTGGCCGGGCCGGGTACGCGCCTTGACCGCACCGCAGCTGCGCGACACCGGCATCGACATCGCCGTGAACGCCACGCCGCTCGGAATGCGTACGGATGATCCGCTTCCGTTCCCCCTGGACTCCCTGCCCTCGGGCAGCGTGGTCGCCGACATCGTCATGAAACCCCGTGAGACGCGGCTCCTCCGTGAAGCAGCCGCAATGGGCCACCCCGTCCATCACGGTATTCACATGCTCGAGGGGCAACTGAATTCCTATCGAATCTTCTTCGACTTGCACTGAACTCACGGCACGACTACCGAATCTAGGGATGCGGTGTCGCAGGCGGAGCTCTATTTTGGACTTGTAATTCAGCCTATTTCTGACTGCACATGACGCTGCACGGGGCGGAGTGTGCGCCTCTTCCGCGATCTCGACGGCGACTGCTCGTGTGCGCGCGTCTTCCTCCGTAGCAGCACAGTGCCCCGCCCACTCCGCACCTCGCGTCGAGTCAGATCCATTCCTTGGAGAAACATGAACGTGCGACAGGCGCCGGAATTCCCCCAGTGGCCTCAGTATGACGAGGATGAGCGGGAAGGACTCATCCGCGCACTCGAGCAGGGCCAGTGGTGGCGGATGGGCGGAAGCGAAGTCGACTCCTTCGAGCAGGAGTTCGCCGAGCACCACGGCGGCGCCCACGCCCTCGCGGTCACGAACGGAACCCACGCCCTCGAACTCGCCCTGCAGGTCATGGGCGTCGGGCCGGGCACCGAAGTCATCGTCCCGGCCTTCACCTTCATCTCGTCCTCCCAGGCGGCGCAGCGGCTCGGCGCGGTCGCCGTACCGGTTGACGTCGACGAGAACACCTACTCCATCGACGTGGCGGCGGCCGCCGCCGCCGTGACCTCGCGGACCCGGGCGATCATGCCGGTGCACATGGCCGGCTTCCTGGCGGACATGGACGCACTGGCCAAGCTCTCCGCCGACACGGGCGTCCCGCTGCTTCAGGACGCCGCGCACGCCCACGGCGCGCGTTGGCAGGGCAAGCGGGTCGGCGAGCTCGGCTCGGTCGCCGCGTTCAGCTTCCAGAACGGCAAGCTGATGACCGCCGGCGAGGGCGGCGCCGTACTGTTCCCGGACTCGGAGCTGTACGAGACCGCGTTCCTGCGGCACAGCTGCGGACGGCCCCGCACCGACCGCCGGTACCTCCACTCGATCGCCGGCTCCAACCTGCGGCTCAACGAGTTCTCCGCCTCGGTGCTGCGCGCGCAGCTGCGCCGCCTGGACGGGCAGATCGCCACGCGTCACGAGCGCTGGGCCGTGCTGTCCAAGCTGCTCGAGTCGATCGACGGGGTGGTCCCGCAGCGAGGCGACGAGCGCACCGACGTCCCCTCGCACTACATGGCGATGTTCCGGGTGCCCGGCATCGGCGAGGAGAACCGCAACGCTCTCGTCGACCGGCTGGTGGAGGCCGGCCTGCCGGCGTTCGCCGGTTTCCGCGCGATCTACCGCACCGACGCCTTCTGGGAGATCGGCGCACCCGACGCCACCCCGGACGAGCTCGCCGAGCGCTGCCCCAACTCCGAGGCCATCAGCCAGGACTGCATCTGGCTGCACCACCGCACGCTGCTCGCGTCCGAAGAGGACATGCACCGTACGGCCGCGATCATCGCCGACGCTGTGAGCGCCGTATGAGCGTCAGGGTGGCCATCGTCGGGCTCGGCTGGGCGGGGCGTGAGCTGTGGCTCCCCCTGCTGAGCGAGCACGGCGACTTCGAAGTGGTGGCCGTCGCCGACAGCGAACCGGCGGCGCGTGAGGCGTTCGGCGTGGTGGCGGGCATTCCCGTCCACGCGACGGTGGACGCGCTCACCGCCCAGTCGGTCGACCTCGCCGTGGTCGCCGTACCCAACTTCCTGCATGCCGAGGTGGCCGCGGCCCTGCTCGGCAAGGGAATCTCCGTCTTCCTCGAGAAGCCGGTGTGCCTGACCTCCGCCGAGGCCGACATGCTGGCAGCCGCCGAACGCAGCGGCGGTGCCATGCTGCTGGCAGGCAGCGCAGCCCCCTACCGCAGCGATGTGGGAGCCCTGGCGAGCCTGGTGCCCGACCTGGGCCACATCCGGCACGTCGACCTGTCCTGGGTCCGGGCGCGCGGGATTCCCAAGGCCGGCGGCTGGTTCACCCAGCGCAGCAAGGCCGGCGGCGGTGTGCTGTTCGACCTCGGATGGCACCTGCTCGACACGCTCGCCTCCCTGCTCGGTCCGGCCCGCTTCGCAGAGGTCGTCGGCGTGACGGCGAACGACTTCGTCAACGTCGGTTCCTGGAGCGCGGCATGGCGGCACGACCAGCCTGTCGCCGACACCGCCGGTGACGTCGAGGACACCGCCCGGGGCTTCTTCGTCCGCGACGACGGCGTCTCCGTCGCCCTGCACGCCAGCTGGGCGTCGCACGAGGCACGGGACGTGTCCCAGATCCAGGTGGTGGGCAGCGAGGGAACCGCCGAGCTGAGGTGCACCTTCGGCTTCAGCCCCAACCGCCAGCCCCGGTCGGTGCTGACGCTGACCCGTGAAGGCACCACCACGTCGGTCCCGGTGCCGGACGAGCCGATCGGCAACGAGTACCGGCGCCAGCTGTGCCGCCTCGCCGGAGTCCTGGGGGATCCGGGCAACCGCGGCAGGGCCATCGGCGAGGCCCGTACGACGGTCCGCGTCATCGAGGACTTCTACGCGTCGGCCCGCTCCGTGCGCGCCCGGAATGCCGTGCCCGCCTACCGGTAGACGGCGCGGAAGACCAGTGGAACCACGGTTCCAAGACAACGAGCAGACGTACGGGATGGCATGACGTGACAGTTTCAATGGCAGGGACATCAGCGACGGTGACACAGACGCGCCCGTCGGTCAGGCGCGCCGTGATCTTCGACCTGGACGGGGTCATCGTCGACAGCTTCGCGGTGATGGAAGAGGCTTTCGCCATCGCCTACAAGGAGGTCGTGGGGGAGGGCCAGGCGCCGTTCGATGAGTACCGACGCCACCAGGGGCGCTACTTCCCGGACATCATGCGGATCATGAGCCTCCCGCTGGAGATGGAGGAGCCCTTCGTCCGCGAGAGCTACCGGCTCGCGCACCAGGTGCCGGTCTTCGAGGGCATGGCCGAGCTGCTGCTGACCCTGCGGACGCGTGGGTACAAGCTCGCAGTGGCCACCGGCAAGAGCGGGCCGCGGGCGCGGTCCCTGCTCGAACAGCTGGGCCTGCTCCCCTTCTTCGACCACGTGATCGGCTCGGACGAGGTCGCCCACCCGAAGCCCGCCCCGGACATCGTCGTGCGCGCTCTCGAGCTGCTGGGGCTGCCGGCCGAGGAGGCGATCATGATCGGTGACGCACCGACCGACATCGCCAGCGCCCACGGCGCCGGTGTGGCCTCGGCCGCCGCGCTGTGGGCCGAGGTGGACGACGAGGACGCACTGCTGGGCGCTCTGCCGGGCGCCGTCCTGCACCGCCCGGCCGAACTGCTGGCGCTGTGCCCCTCCGTGCCCCGCGGCTGAGGGTCGTCCAAGGGCATGGAGAAGGCACATCACCTCGGTGTCGACATCGGGGGCACCAAGGTCGCCTTCCGGGTGGAGGCCGGCGCGGAGTGCGTCGAGGAGTCCGCCTTCCGGTGGGGCCCGCGGCACAGCGCCGACCGGGACCTCGCCCAACTCGCCCACCATGTGGAGCAACTGCGGGCGAGACTCGGAGTACCGCTCCGCGCGGTGGGCGTCGCGATGCCCGGCACGGTCGACCCGGCCGGCCGGGTCACCGCCTGGCCCAGCCGGCCGGAGTGGAACGGGCTCGACCTGGACGCGTCGCTGCGCGCGCTGTTCCCCGAAGCAGCCGTCGCCTGGGCGGACGACGGCGACCTCGGTGCCCTCGCGGAAGCCCAGGCGTCGGGCTGCGACGACCTGCTCTACCTCGGGGTGGGCACCGGCATCGGCGGCGGCCTCGTCCTGCAAGGGGCGCTGTGCCCCGGGCTCGGCCGCGGCTCCTTCGAGATCGGACACGTGATCGTCGCGATGGGCGGTGCGCAGTGCGTCTGCGGCCGCCGGGGATGCCTCCAGGCGGTCGCCTCCGGACCGGCCACCCTGGGCCGCGCGGCCCTTGTGCGGGGAGCGCCCGTCCCCTTCGAGGAACTGCGGCGGGCGCTGCGCGAAGGGGCGCCGTGGGCGGTCACCGCAGTCGAGGAGACCTCCCGGGCCCTGGCCGCCGCGGTGGCCGACGTCCAGGAACTGGTCCATCCCCGGCTCGCCCTGATCGGCGGCGGCTTCGCGGCCGGCCTCCCCGAGCTCGTCGGGCTGGTGTCCGATCACCTCGCCGAGCTGGCCCGCCCGGGCCAACCCCCGCTGCCGGTGGAGCCGGCAGCGCTGGGGGGCCTTTCCTCGTTGCGCGGCGCGGTGGCGCTCGCCCGCCTGGCCGCGCCCTGACCGCGTACGACCGTCAGCCGGCCCGGTGCGGTGCACCGGCCGGCACCGCGGCGCGCAACTGGTCCCGCAGGTCGTCGACCAGCGCTTCGGTGCCGTCCGGGCCGCTCGCGGCACCGAAGACGTGGTAGTCCGGACGGACGAGCAGCGAACTCGCCCCGAACCGCGCCAGATACGGCCCGTAGACCTCGTCCGTATCCACCACGCCGATCGCATCGGCCGAGCCGTGCCCGTCGGATGCCTGTCCGGGCGGCAGCAGCCGCACCACGTGGGCCCCGAGGCCGGCGAGGAAGGACAGCCGCTCCTCGTCGAGCAGGGTGTGCGGATCGTCGGTGGTCAGCAGGACGAAACCACGGCCGACGACATCGTCGAACAGCCCAACGGAGCCCTGGCGCGCCACGCGTCCCTGCGGTACGACGGCACCCGCGGGCGCCTCGGCCGCCTCCGCTCCGGCCGGCCGGTGCAGCAGCCCGCCCGAGAGCGCCTTCGCCGGCTCCGGCCGCCCCGCCGGCTTGCCGCGCCGGTTGGCCAGCACCGTGGCATCCCGGTCGGCGGCCGCCGCCGGGTCCGTCACACAGATCACCCGGCCCAGCTGGACCGACGCCAGGATCGCCTCCTTGGCCTGCGCCCGGCGTTCCTCCGTGTAGCTGTCCAGTACGGACTCGTCCGCGAGGCCGCGGAGCGTCAGGTCCAGCTTCCACGCCAGGTTGACGGCGTCCCGGATGCCGGAGCACATGCCCTGCCCGGCGAAGGGCGGCATGAGATGGGCCGCGTCTCCGGCCAGCAGGACACGGCCCACGCGCCACTGGTCGGCCCAACGGGCCTGGAAGATGTACGTGGTGCTGCGCAGCAGGGTGGCCGTGTCGGGGGTGACGCCGAACGGCGCCAGCAGCCGCCAGGCCGTCTCGTCCCGGTTGAGCTCGGCGGTGCTCTCGCCGGGCAGGCGCATGAACTCCCAGCGTCGGCGCCCGGGGCCGCTGGCCACCACGGTCGTGGGCCTGGCCGGATCACAGATCTGCACGTTGGTGGGGGTGAACTCGCGCGGCCGGCGCAGTTCGACGTCGCAGAGCAGCCACTCGTAGGAGAACCCGAGGTCCGTCACCGAGACGTCGAGGTGGTCGCGCACGAAACTGTTGGCTCCGTCGCACCCCACGACCCACCGTGCGGAGAGGACGCGTGTCGCGTCGTCGTCGGTGGCCGCCGTCACCTCAACCCGTTCCTCGCCGTCGGCGATCTTCACGACCTCGTGCCCGCGCAGCACCGTGATACCGGGAAGTGCCGCTGCCCTGGCGGCGATCAGCTCCTCCAGGGCCGGCTGGTGCATCGTGTTGGCGTCCGGCCAGCCGTAGGGACCGGCCGTGGTGAACTCGATGTCCAGCAGCGCCGCGCCGGAGGGGGTCTGCCACTGGTAGCCGTTGGCCGGCTCGGTGACCCGGCCCAGATCCGGGCCGATCCCGGTGGCCGCCAGGAGCCGCGCGGTCTCCCCGTCGAAGCTGGTCGCCCGGGGAAGCCGGTACGGCCGGGCGCGGCGCTCGAGTACGGTCACCCGCCAGCCGCGCCGGGCGAGCAGCACCGAGAGTGCGGCACCGATCGGCCCGTTGCCCACGATGACGACGTCGGTGTCCGTCGGATTCGGGTGCGTATCGTGCGTTCGCATGGTTGGCATCGTGCCCCTACTCGCATGCTGTGGGCAGATCAGCGCGCACTTCGAAAAACGGCGTCGAGGAAGACTTCACAGGTCCGCGCTGTTTGAAGGGCTGAATTCCGCCACGCCGGAAAATTGTCAGAATGGTATTCCGGCTTTTTGATGCGTGTCAAGGAGCAGGAAACCCTATCAGGTTGAGGGATGTTCAGGCGGCGATTTCTGCGCTAACCGGGCCCGCTCGGCTCATTCCACCAGCGAGATGGCCCGGCCCGGGCAGACGTAGGACGCCTCACGGGCCTTCTGTGCGAGGAGTTCACTCTCGGGTTCGGCATTCAGCACGATGACCGTGCCGTCATGCTCGCTCTGGTCGAACATTTCAGGCTCGGTGAACACGCATTGACCTGCACCGATGCACTTGTCGACGTCTGCGATGATCTTCATGGTGATTGCCTCCTGCGCGTTCCGGAAACCACAGACTGACACATGTCCGGATGTCTTCGAAGCGGAGCGCAGCATTTTTCGGACGAGCTATCAGATCGAGGGATGTCCGGCCGGTCGCACCTGTCCTACCCTCCTGAACGAAGATACAAGTCTCGGGATCGGCACGGTTCCCGCCATCGATCGTTGGTCGACCCGCGGTGGGGCAGCAGTGTGCCAAGGGTGATTCCTGAAAGGAATTTATTGCCGTGCCTCAGTCAGCGGAGCAATTCGAAAAATGGGTCCGCCGATCTCATCCGGCGCCGAACAGCAAAGTCCGCCTCATGTGCCTGCCGCACGCAGGCGGATCGGCGAGCTTCTATTTCCCCGTGTCCAAGGAGCTCGCGCCTGCGGTGGAGGTGCTGGCGATTCAGTACCCGGGGCGGCAGGACCGACGCCACGAGCCGAACATCCCCAGCATCCCCGACCTGGCGGACCAGATCTTCGCGGCCGTGCGCCACCTCGACGATATGCCCCTGGCGTTGTTCGGGCACAGTATGGGCGCGGTTCTCGCCTACGAGCTCGCGCTGCGCATGCAGGACGCCGGCCTCCCCTCGCCCGTGCGGTTCTTCGCGTCCGGCCGGCGGGCCCCCTCCCGCCACCGCGACGACGTGGTCCACCTGGGGTCGGACGCACAGATGGTGGCCGAGCTCCGCAAGTTGAGCGGAACCGACACGGCCATGCTGGCCGACCCGGAACTGCTGGAAATGATCATGCCGGCCATCCGCAGCGACTACCGTGCTGTCGAGACGTACCAGTACGAACCCGGACGGAAGCTGGACTGCCCGGTGACGGTGCTCACCGGAGACAGCGACCCCCGGGTCTCGATCGACGAAGCGGCGTCCTGGGAAGCGCACACCACCGGGCCGACTGAGCTCCGGGTGTTCCCGGGAGGCCACTTCTTCCTCACCGACCAGAGCGCAGACGTGATCGAACTGCTGACGGAGAGACTGCTCCGCGAGAGCGTCCTGACGCCCGGTTGGCCCGAGCCGAGGTGATGTGAGATGAGCTCCGTACCCGTACCCACCATCGCCCACCACTCGCTGCTGGTGCTCCTTCTCCAGCTGGCGCTCCTCCTTCTCCTGGCCATCACCCTCGGGCAGCTGGCCGCATGGTTCAAGATGCCTGCCATCGTCGGAGAGTTGTTCGCCGGAGTGCTTCTCGGTCCTTCGGTCCTCAGCCACGTGCTGCCCGATTTCGCCGACTGGCTGCTGCCGAAGCAGCCCGGCCAGATGCACCTCCTCGATGCGGTGGGTCAGCTGGGTGTTCTGCTGCTCGTCGGTGTCACCGGCATGGAGCTGAAGTTCGACCTCGTCAAACGGCGCGGGGCCACCGCGATGCGGGTCAGTCTCGCCGGTCTGATCCTGCCCCTGGTTCTCGGCGTCGGCACGGGCCTCCTGCTGCCCGCCTCGCTCCTGCCGGGCGACACCGACCCGACGGTCTTCGCCCTGTTCCTCGGGGTGGCCCTGTGCGTCAGCGCGATCCCGGTGATCGCCAAGACGCTGATGGACATGAACCTCCTCCACCGCGACATCGGACAACTGACGCTCGCCTCCGGTGTGATCGACGACGTCATCGGCTGGTTCCTGCTCTCCATCGTCTCGGCGATGGCAACGGCCGGGCTGACCACCGGGAAGATCGCCACTTCGCTGCTGTACCCCATAGGCGTCGTGCTGTTCGCCGTGCTGGTGGGGCGCCCCGTGGTGAAGATCGCGCTGCGGGCGGCCAACAGGTCCCCGGACGCCGGCCCGACCGTTGCGGTGGCGGCGCTGATCGTCCTGCTGGGCTCGGCGGCGACGCACGCGCTGGGACTGGAGGCGGTCTTCGGCGCCTTCGTGTGCGGCGTGCTGGTCAGCACCTGCGGCGAGCTGGACCGGGAGAAGCTGGCCCCGCTGCGGACGACCGTGCTGGCCTTCCTCGCCCCGATCTACTTCGCCACGGCCGGCCTGCGGATGGACCTGACCGCGCTGACCAGGCCCGCCGTTCTGGCCGCTGCATGCGCGGTGCTCGCCGTCGCCATCCTCGGCAAGTTCGTGGGTGCCTACATCGGCGCGAAGGTGAGCGGGCTCAACCGCTGGGAGGCCCTCGCGCTCGGAGCCGGCATGAACTCCCGCGGGGTGATCGAGGTGATCGTGGCGATGGTCGGGCTGCGGCTCGGCATCCTCGGCCCCGAGACGTACACCATCATCATCCTCGTCGCGATCGTGACCTCGCTCATGGCGCCGCCCATCCTGCGCGCCGCCATGGCCAGGGTCGAGGAGAACGCCGAGACGGAATTGGGTATGGGCGCAGGCAAGCCGCGCGACCTCGCGTCGCAACCGCCCGCCACCGTCTGAGGATTTGTCGTCGCCCTCGAGCGGAGGGCCTGACTGGCACTCGACGAGTGCCAGGAGGAGAGAGGCATGACTTCCAGTTCGCCGCCGCACGCGGCCTCCGCCCCCTCGCGGACAGCTGCGTGCGCGAAGCAGGCGGAGAGGTCCCTCCTGGCACCCGTCGTGTGCACCGAAGGGGACGAGGGATGACCGGGATGGCCGGCGGTACGGGCAAGGGACAGTTGCTGGCCATCAGCGACCTCCACCTCAGCCACGCCGAGAACCGTGCCCTGGTCGAGCGGATGAGACCCGGCTCGGAGGACGACTGGCTGCTGGTCGCCGGGGACGTGTCGGAGAACGTGGCTGACATCCGCTGGTGCCTGAAAACCCTCGCGAGCCGTTTCCGCAAGGTCGTCTGGGTCCCGGGCAACCACGAGCTGTGGACCCACCCGAGCGACACCCTCACCCTGCGCGGTGTCGCCCGGTACGAGTACCTGGTCGAGCTGTGCCGCGAACTGGGCGTCACCACGCCCGAGGACCCCTACCCGATCTGGGAGGGGCCGGACGGCCCCGTGGCCGTGGCGCCGCTGTTCCTGCTGTACGACTACTCCTTCCTGCCGGCCGATTGCACCACCAAGGAGGAGGGGCTGGCCTACGCGCACAGCACCGGAGTCATCTGCAACGACGAGTACGTCCTGCACCCCGACCCCTACCCGAGCCGCGAGGCCTGGTGCCGGGCCCGGGTCGCCGAGACCGAGCGCAGGCTCGCCGAACTCCCCGACGGCCTGCCCACCGTCCTCGTCAACCACTACCCGCTCGACCGGCACCCGACGGACGTCCTGTGGTACCCGGAGTTCGCCATGTGGTGCGGCACCCGGCTGACCGCCGACTGGCACCGCAGGTTCAACGTGGCCGCCATGGTCTACGGCCATCTCCACATCCCGCGGACCACGTACCACGAGGGAGTCCGCTTCGAAGAGGTGTCCGTGGGATATCCCCGCGAGTGGCGCACGCGCCAGGATCCACCGGGAAGGCTGCGCCGGATACTGCCCGTTGAGGCCGGGTGACCGGGTGACCGGGTGAGCACCGCCGGACGTCAGCCGACCTGTGCGAGCTCAGGAGCCGGACTCGAAATACGGCTCCACGTCCGCGTCAGTTCCACACGAGAAGCCACGTTCATCTTGCGGAAGATCTTCTTCAGATGGAACGCCACGGTGTGACCGGAGATGAACAGGTGCTCGCCGACCTGGGAGTTGGTGAACCCCTGGCTCACCAACTCGGCCACCGCAGCCTCGGTGACGGTGAGAGAGCCGGCGCTCACACCGTCCTGGCCGGCGTACTGCGGATAGCGGCCGCGTCGCACACCGAGCGAGCGGAGCTTGCTCACGACCCTGCGGGCATCTCGCGGGGCCGCGGAATGCGCATACCCCTCCACCGCCCGTTCGAGGATCTCGACGGCCCGATCCCGCTCATGGTCCAGTTCGGACAGGAGAGTCCCGGCATCTTCGTAGGCGGACGCGCCGGCCCACAGGTCCAGATGCGATTCGGCCGCAGCGATGACCCGTTCGGGATTCTCTTCGAGCAGCCCGTCGGCGTGTACCGCTGCCGCTTCTATCGACCGGAGCCCGCAGTTGCGCGCGGCGAGTCCGGAAGCCTCGCAGGCCACCCGCGCGGCGAGGGATTCGTCGCCCAGCTTCCTCGCGGTCCGCACGAGCCAGGCGGCAGCGGCCGGCTGCGAGGCCAGGAGCTCCAGGATGAGCTGGTCGTCCGTGATGATGCCCGCGATGAGATGAGCAGCACTCTTCGCGCCACCCTGCACTTCCAGGAACTGGGCCGCGGCCCAGGCGCACTGACTGGGCCTGTCGACCGTCCGGCCGAGAAGGGCGTCCTGCCGCAGCTGATCGACGAAGTCCAGGCTCACGCTCATGTTGCCCTGCCGGAGAGCGCTCAGCGCCAACATGGTGTGCGCGTCCGGAAGCAGGGAGTTGAGGTCGGCCTGCTGCGCCCTGTGGACGCCCCGGCCCGCCAGATCGGCAGCGGAGTCGACATCTCCCCGGGTGAACGCGAGTTCTGCCGAACAGATCAGCGCAGCCGCCACCAGTCCGCCGGTTTCCGCAGCGCGGGCCGTCAGCTCCTCCACGCCGGCGAGTACACGCGCCCCGGAGGCGAGTTCGCGGACCCGGACGAGCAGTACGGAATGCCAGACCATGGCCGGCCCCACGCAATTGCCCGCGCATTCAGGGTTGATCCGGGCGGCTGCGCCCGCCAGGCGAATTGCCTCGACGAGTTCGCCGCGCGACCAGGCGGAAAACGAGAGCTCGGACAACCTGACCGTCTCGCAGGAGTTGCCGTCGCAGGTGCGCATGACGGAAAATACCGGGGGCGTCTGCAGGCGAATCAGAGAGTCGAGCATCACATCTCCTGTCATCGGATCATCAGTCGCGCCGCTTCGTCCGAGTGGTGGCGGTGGACGTGCCAGTCATGATTCAGCACCGGGCTCCACAGGGCCGGGGTGTTCCAGCCGGGCTCAAGTGCAGATCAAGACAGCTGCCGGAAGGGCGAAGTTCGCTTCGCGAGGGCCGGGCAGCCTCGCCGAACGGGAGGCTGCCGCCCACCACGGGGTCTCGCGTCCGCCGCCCGCCGGATCGCCCTCGCACCGGACACGCGCGGCATCGAGCCGGTCCCCAGCGGTCCTCTTGCCGAGGCCCTCGGCGAGGGCCGGCCCGGTGGGCGCCAGGTGGAAGCACGGCCCGCCAGGACGACGATCACGTGGCTGCCCGACGGACTATCAATTCTGATGATGGCGCACCGAGAAGGGCGTCGACAGTATGGAGGTGTTCCGGAACTCTCCGGTGGAATGAATAACGAGGTGTCCCCTTGAGTGTCGTTCTTCTCTTGAACGGTCCCAACCTGGGCATTCTGGGGCGACGCGAGCCGGAGATATACGGCACGGATACGCTCGCCGACATCGAAGCGGCGGTCGCCCGGGAAGTGAGCGTCAAGGGGTGGGAGGTTCGCTCCGTCCAGCACGATTCGGAAGGCGACCTCGTCGGCGCCATTCACAGGCATTCCGGCACCACGGTCGGGGCGATCGTCAATCCCGGTGCCCTGATGATTGCCGGATGGAGTCTGCGTGACGCGCTGGCGAGCTATTCACCGCCGTGGGTCGAGGTGCACCTCAGCAACGTGTGGGCCCGCGAACAGTTCCGGCACGAGTCAGTGATCGCCCCCCTGGCGAGCGGTGTCGTGGTCGGCCTGGGTGCTTTCGGCTACCGCCTGGCCGCCCAGGCGCTGATGCACCTGTCCGAGGCCAAGCCCTCGTAGCCATCACGGCGAGGGCCGGCGAGGACCGCCGGTCAGTGGCCGTTGCCGGGACGCGACTCCAGGAGGGTGAACACCGCGCCCTCCGGATCCGTGACCGTGGCCACCCTGCCGGCCAGCCCCTCACGGGGCGGCTGGACGACGCGTCCGCCGAGCCGGTGGACCCGGGCCGTGGCCGTGTCGGCGTCCTCGACCTCGAAGTACGTCATCCAGTGCGGGCCCCGGTCGTGCGGGAGCGAGCGCCCGACCCCGTGCACGGCGGCGACCGGGCGCCCGTCCAGCAGCAGCGTCACGTAGTCGAAGTCGGCGGAGGCCGTGCCGTGCGTCTCGGCCTCGTGGCCGAAGACGTGCTCGTAGAACTTGCCGACGGTCGACGTGTCCTGCGTGACCAGCTCGCTCCAGACCGGCGTGCCGGGGACCCCGGGCTGCTGGGTCCCGATCTGCTCCTCGGCCTGCCAGAGGCCGAAGATCGCCCCCAGCGGGTCGGAGCAGATCGCCAGGCGTCCCGCGGCCCCCGCGTCCAGCGGGCCCACCGCCACCGTGCCGCCGCAGGAGCGGATCGTCTCGGCCGTCGAGTCCGCGTCGTCGGTGGCGAAGTACGTCGTCCAGGCCACCGGAAGATGCCGGTCCGGCGGCATCTCCCCGATACCGGCCACCTCCTGGCCGTCGAGCAGGGCGCGGACGTACGGGCCGAAGGGCTGGGGGCCGGGCTCGTACTCCCAGCCGAACAGGTCGGTGTAGAAGGCCTCGGTGGTCCCGAGGCCGTGCACCATCAGACTCGACCAGCACGGTGTGCCGGGCGGGCGCCGCGTTGCTTCCGGTGCCTCGGTCATGTCAGCCGTCTCCTCCGTCGTCGCTCATCCCGGACCAGATGCTTCCACTCCGGCGTGTCCGGCGCGCCCCGACCGGCCGGGTTTCGCCGGAGCGGGGAGAGATGACCGAATCGGTGCGGCCTGTCGATGTCGGGCTTGTTACACGGGCTGTGGAGCGGAGAGGAAGATGGGCCGCATGACTGCGAACTCTGCACCCTCTGTGATCGTTTCCGTCCCCGAACTGATGGCCGAGTCGGCTCGGTCCCGGCCGCCGGTGCTGCTGGACGTCCGCTGGCAGCTGGGCGGCCCGAACCTGCGGTCCGAGTACGAGGCCGGGCACCTGCCGGGCGCGGTGTACGTGGACCTCGACCGCGAACTGGCAGGTCCGGCGGGGGCGGGCGGCCGGCACCCACTGCCGCAGCCGGAGGAGTTCGGGGCGGTGATGCGCAGGGCCGGGGTCTTGGCCGACATGCCGGTGGTCGTGTACGACGGGGGTCAGGGGTGGGCCGCCGCCCGGGCGTGGTGGCTGTTGCGCTGGACGGGTCATACGGACGTGCGGGTACTGGACGGGGGACTGGCCGCGTGGACGGCGGCGGGCGGGCCGGTGACGGCTGACGCGGTGACCGTCGAGGAGGGCGATTTCAAGCCAAACCTGGGGGCGGTGGGGCTGCTGGACGCGGACGCCGCGGCGGCGCTCGCGCGCAGCGGGATCCTGCTGGACGCGCGGGCGGGGGAGCGGTACCGGGGCGAGGTCGAGCCGATCGACCCGGTCGGCGGGCACATTCCGGGGGCGGTGTCGGCGCCGACGGCGGAAAACGTGGGCTCGGACGGGCGGTTCCTCGCGGCGGACGCGCTGCGGGCGAGGTTCGCCGGGCTGGGTGTCACGGGCGCGGCGCCGGTCGGGGTGTACTGCGGCTCGGGCGTCTCGGGGGCGCACGAGGTGCTGGCGCTCGCGGTCGCGGGGGTTCCGGCCGCCCTGTACGCGGGCAGCTGGTCGGAATGGTCCGCGGACCCGACCCGCCCGGTGGCCACGGGCCCGGACCCGCAGTAGCCACTCCAGCCCCGCCGGCAATATGCAGCCCCGCCGGCGTTTGCGGCGTGAGGGCACCCCCGGACGGAGTCTGGCGGAGGGCCTGGGGCGGAGCCCCGGGAAGCCGGGCGCAGCCCGACCCCGCTCGCGCAGCGCCGGCGCGGCCGAGCGGGGGTGGCTACTCCTGTTTCTTGCGGCGGGTGCCGAAGACGATCTCGTCCCAGCTCGGGACCGCCGCGCGGCGGCCCGGGCGGACGCCGTCGGCTTCCGCCTGGCGGTCCGTGGTGCCCGTCAGGCGGTCGCGGTGGCCCGCCACCGTGCGCGGCATCAGGACGTCCGCGTACGCGGCACCCGCACCGGTGCTCGCCGACGCCGCCGGGGGCTCCTCCGCCTCCGGCTCCTCCGCCGGGGGCTCGGCGCGTTCCGGGACCACCAGGTCGCCGCGGAAGCTCGGTACCGCTTCCAGCAGGCTCGTCAGCGTGTCCCGTTCCTCCTCCGGCTCCGGAGCCGGGGCGACAGGCCGCTCCAGCTGCCGGTCGAGCGCGCGGTCCAGCGGCCGGTCCCGCGGCAGCCGCGCGATCCTCGGCACGAACGGAAAGCTCGGCTCCGGGGTCGCCGGCAGGTCGTCCGCCTCGCCGATCAGGGAGCGGGCCTCGTCGTCCACGGCCACGACCAGCCGGCGCGGCGGGTCGTACGTCCAGCTGGCCGAGTGCGGTTCGCCCGCGACCCGGTAGACCAGCAGGACCTCCCAGGTGCCGTCGTCACGGCGCCAGGAGTCCCACTGGACGGACTCCTTCTCGGCGCCGCGCAGCGTGAGCCGCTCCTGCACGGCCTCGCCGAGCTGGGGTCCGGTGTTCTCGCCGGGACGGCGTACGGGGGTCTTGCGGGCCCGCTCCGCCATGAACGCGCGCTCGGCCAGCACCGGGCCCTCGAAGCGGCGTACGCGGTCGACGGGGATGCCGGCGAGTTGAGCGACCTCCTCAGCGGAGGCGCCGGCCCGTATGCGGGCCTGGATGTCGCGGGGGCGGAGGTGGCTCTCCACCTCGATCTCGATCTGGTTCAGGCGCGCGCGGTCGTTGCGCACGGCAGCCCGCAGCCGCTCGTCGATCGGAAGCGTGTACTCCGTGCTGTCCGCAGCCTTGAGCACCAGTCGTGTGCCGTCATTTGAGACGGCCACGACACGCAGTTCGGGCATGGGGACCTCCCGGGTGGTGCCTGCCGACGTCACGTGCGTCGCTGCTTCCGCTAGTCGAGTGTGGCCTGCCCGGGTGCAGCCTGCCACAACCTTGCCGAGTTCAACCGGCGTGTCGGGCATGCGCCCTTGATCGCCGTTATGGCACGGTTACCTGTTGGGCACACACAGTGACCGAACGGTTACTGTGCGCAGCAGGAATCCGTGCAATGCCGCGGGATCACCGGTCTTGAGTGCCGTTTCTCCATCAGTCGGCCCCCTCTCCCGAGTCCGGACATCCGTAAGGAAGGACGGCCCCAGGGCTCGCCACAGTACTCCATTCGGGCCACCTGGGTGGACCGCCGCGCCGCCGAACTTGTCGCGGACGGCGGGAGTTGGGCTGCCCTGAATCGGGCCGGACCTGCGACCGCGCCCGTTTTCGGGTGTCTTGCTTCACAGAATCCCCAGAAGCGGAACCATCCGTTTCGATCGGCGGTCAGTAACTGCTGAGAGCGGTGAAGCGCGAGAGGTCGCGAGAGGCAGCACACACAGGGGATGAGGATGGGTCGGAAGGCCGCGTCGGAAGTCGGACCGGGGTCCGGGACGGACGGGACGGGCGGGACGGAGGGGACGGGCGGGACGGAGGGGACGGGCGGGACGGAGAAGAAGAAGCTCGATCTGAGCGTGGCCCAGATCGCGGGCTCCTCCCTCGCCACCGTCGCGGCGGCCCTGCTCGCCTCGAAGCTCGGCGTCTACGGGACCATCCTCGGCGCCGGCGTGGTGAGCGTGGTCGCCACCGCCGGCAGCCCCGTCATCCAGCACCTCTTCAACCGCACCGGCGACCGGCTGCGCGAGAGCGCCCGCCCTGGGGGGTGTCGTCAGGTCCCGCTGCCCCGTGGGGAGAATGCGGCCGACGGCACCCTGCTGCTCCGTGCGGTCCCGCCCTCCGAGGAGTTCGGCGAGGCCACCGTGCACGGCACCCGCGTACGGGGCTGGAAGCGCACGGCGGTGGCCTCGGGTGCGGCCTTCGCCATCGCGCTCGGCGGCCTCGGCGCGTACGAGGCGTTCTCCGGTACGGCGATCAGCCAGGGCGGCGGAACCATCTGGTCCGGCGGCACGCGCAAGGTGAACGACGAACGGCCCGCCGGCCCCGGGAAGGAACCCGGCACCGGCGGGAAGGGCGGCGGAACCCCGGAGTCCGGGACCTCCCCGGGCCCTTCGGCTCCGCACGGCGGCCGGGGCCCGGGCACGAGCCCCAGCTCCGAGCCGTCGTCCCCGGACTCCCCGGACTCGGGCTCCGGGAGCCCGGCGCCGAGTCCGAGCCCGCCGACGCCGAGCCCGAAGCCCACCCCGGCCCCGACGCCCACACCCACTCCGAGCGGAAAGGGGCAGCAGGACTCCCCCTGAGCGCTGGGCGGGTTACTCGCCCAGCACCCGCCGCAGGTAGTCGTTGCCGAACAGCCGCTCCGGGTCCAGCCGGTCCCGCAGGGCGGTGAACTCGCCGAAGCGCGGGTAGACCCGGGCGAAGTACTCCGCGTCCCGCGTGTGCACCTTGCCCCAGTGCGGCCGTCCGCCGTGCGCGGTGAAGATCCGTTCGGCGGCCGTGAAGTAGGCCTGGTACGGCGTGCCCTTGTACATGTGCACCGCGATGTACGCGGTCTCCCGCCCCGAGGCGGTCGACAGCGCGATGTCGTCCGCCGGGGCCGTGCGCACCTCCACCGGGAAGCTGATCCGCAGCCCGGAGCGGTCGACCGTCGTCTTGAGCTCCCGCAGCGCCTCGACGACCTGCTCGCGCGGGAGTGCGTACTCCATCTCCACGAAGCGCACCCGGCGCGGGCTGGTGAACACCTTGTACGGGATGTCCGTGTAGGTGCGCGCGGACAGGGCGCGGCTCGCGATCCGGGCGATGGAGGGGATGGCCGCCGGGACCGCGCGGCCCAGCGAGTTGACGGCCTGGAAGACGCCGTTGGACAGCAGTTCGTCCTCGACCCAGGCGCTCACCGCTCCGGGCGGGGCGGCGGGGCCCTGGCTGCGGTTGTTGCGCTTGGTGTTGCAGTTGCCGGTGTGCGGGAACCAGTAGAACTCGAAGTGCTCGTTCTCCGCGAAGTGCTGATCGAACTCGGCGGTCACCCGGTCGAAGCCCATGGGCTCTTCACGGGCGGTCAGGAAGAAGATCGGCTCCACCGCGAAGGTGATCGCGGTGACGATGCCGAGGGCTCCGATGCCGATCCGGGCGGCCGCGAAGACCTCCGGATTCTCCTTCTCGGAGCAGGTCACCAGCCGCCCGTCCGCCGTGACCAGCTCCAGGCCGCGGATCTGGGCGGCGATGGAGGCGGAGTCCCGGCCGGTGCCGTGGGTTCCGGTGCTGGTGGCGCCGGAGACCGTCTGCTCCATGATGTCGCCCATGTTCGTGAGCGACAGGCCCTCCCGGGCCAGGGCCTGGTTGAGGTCCTTGAGCACCGTGCCCGCGGCCACCGTCACGGTGCCGGCGGCCCGGTCGATCTCCCGGATCCCGGCCAGCGCCTGCGGGCGTACGAGCACCCCGTCGGTGGCGGCGGCCGCGGTGAAGGAGTGGCCGGTGCCGACCGCCTTCACCTTCAGTCCGTCCTCGGCGGCCCGGCGGACCGCCTCCTGAAGCTCCCCGACCGAGGCCGGGGTCACCACCCGGGCGGGTGCCGCCGTGACGTTGCCCGCCCAGTTATGCCACGCGCCCGCTGTCGCCGGCCCGTTCTTCCCTGCTGCTGTCGCCGTCCCCATCGCTAGAGGGCTCCTCCCCTTGCGCCGGCCTCGTCAGCCGGCGGTAACCCGCGAACGCCACCGCCGCCGCGGCGGTCCCCGCCGAGACCGAGACGACGAACCCGCGCTGGGCCCCGGCCGCGTCGATGACCAGACCGGTCACGGAGGAGCCGACCGCGATACCGACGGCGAGGCCGGTGGTGATCCACGTCATGCCCTCGGTGAGCTTCGCGCGTGGTACGTGCGCCTCGATCAGGGCCATCGTGGTGATCATCGTGGGAGCGATGGCGAGGCCCGAGACGAAGAGCGCCACGGCCAGAAACGGAAGGTTCCCGGCCAGTAGGAGGGGGATCATACTCACGGCCATCGCACAGATGCCCAGTACCCACCTGCGTTCGGTCCGGCCCTTGAGATGGAGCAGGCCGAAGACGATGCCGGCCAGACAGGATCCGGCCGCCCAGATGGCCAGGATGAAACTTGCGGCGGACTTCTGGCCCTGCTCCTCGGCGAAGGCCAGGGTGGACACGTCGATGGATCCGAAGATCGCGCCGGTCGCCACGAACGTGGCCGTCAGCACCTGCAGGCCGGGGGAGCGCAGGGCGGAGGTCCGGTCGCCGTCCTGGCTGCGCGGATGCGGCGCCGGCTCGGTGGAGCGCTGCGCGGTGAGCAGCCAGACGCCGACGAGCAGGCAGCCGGCCGCGATCACCGGCCCGGCTTCCGGGAACCAGGTGGTGGACAGTCCGATGGCCAGGATCGGGCCGAAGATGAAGCAGACCTCGTCCACCACGGACTCGAAGGAGTACGCGGTGTGCAGCTCGCGCGGCGCGTCGTGGTAGAGCACGGTCCAGCGGGCGCGGATCATCGAGCCGACGCTCGGCACGCAGCCCGCGACGGCCGCGAAGACGAAGAGGGTCCAGTCGGGGAGTCCGTTCGCCGCGGCCAGCACCAGGGCGATGACGGAGGCGACGGAGATCAGGGTGGCGGGGCGCAACACCCGCCGCTGCCCGTACTGGTCCACCAGCCGGGACACCTGCGGGCCGATGAAAGCGGCGGCCATGGCCAGGGTGCCGGTGAGGGCGCTGGCCATCGCGTAGCGCCCGGTGATCTCGGAGATCATCGTGAGGATGCCGACGCCCACCATGGATATCGGCAGCCGGCCTATGAGGCCGGCGGCGCTGAACGCCTTGGTGCCGGGCGCCGCGAAGATCGCGCGGTAGGGACTGGGCAAGGTCTCTCCGTAAGGGACGTCATTGGCCCATACAGGTTACGACCGCCGACAGGGCACCCGCACGGGGAAGATTCGAACATTGGAACTTAGGGTCACCTTACCTATGTCGCGATACGGGACGCGTGGCCGGGCCGTTTCCCCGGCGCGGACGCCGGGTGGCAGGATTCGAGCCATGTCAGACCAGCTCCGCGCCGCCGCCTCGCCATCGGCCGAAGGCCTCGCCGGCCCCTACGACGCCCTCCTGCTGCTCTCCTTCGGAGGCCCCGAGGGGCCCGACGACGTCGTGCCGTTCCTGGAGAACGTCACGCGCGGGCGCGGCATCCCGCGCGAGCGGCTCAAGGAGGTCGGGCAGCACTACTTCGGCTTCGGCGGGGTCAGCCCGATCAACGGGCAGAACCGCGAGCTACTGGACGCGTTGCGCAAGGACTTCGCCGACCACGGACTGGACCTGCCCGTGTACTGGGGCAACCGGAACTGGGCCCCGTACCTCACCGACGTGATGCGGGAGATGGCCGCCGACGGGCGCCGCCGGATCGCGGTGCTCGCGACCAGCGCGTACGCCTCGTACTCGGGTTGCCGCCAGTACCGCGAGAACCTCGCGGACGCGCTGGCGGCGCTGGCCGAGGAGGGCGTCGCCGAGCTGCCGAGGGTCGACAAGCTGCGGCACTACTTCAACCACCCCGGTTTCGTGCAGCCGATGATCGACGGGGTGCTCGCCGCGCTGGAGTCGCTGCCGCAGGAGGTGCGCGCCGGCGCGCACCTGGCCTTCACCACGCATTCGATCCCCACCGCGGCCGCCGACACGTCCGGCCCGGTCGAGGAGCACACCGCCGACGGCGCGGGCGGGGCCTACGTCAGGCAGCACCTGGACGTCGCACAGGTGATCGCGGACGCGGTGCGGGCCGAGACGGGCACGGAGCTGTCCTGGGAGCTCGTCTACCAGTCGCGCAGCGGCGCCCCGCACATCCCGTGGCTGGAGCCGGACATCTGCGACCACCTGGAGGCCCTGCACGGCGCCGGGGCGCCCGCGGTGGTCATGGTCCCGATCGGGTTCGTCTCGGACCACATGGAGGTCCTTTACGACCTCGACACGGAGGCCACGGCGAAGGCGGCGGAGCTCGGGCTCCCGGTCGCCCGGTCGGCGACGGTCGGGGCCGACCCGCGGTTCGCGGCGGCGGTCCGGGAACTGGTGCTGGAGCGCGCCGCGGCGGAGCGGGGCGAGCCGGTGGAGCGGTGCGCGCTCGGGCTGCTCGGGCCCAGCCACGATCTGTGCGCGGTGGGCTGCTGCCCGGCGCGCGGGCCCCGGCCGGCGGCCGCGGGCGTCGACAGCCCGTACGTCTAGGAAAGGGCGAGCGTGATCTCCGAAGAGCTGAAGGCCGAACTGCTGGACGTGGGCCTGGACGCCGCCCGGCAGGCCGGGGAGCTGCTGCGCGACGGCCGGCCGGCCGATCTCGCGGTGGCGGCGACGAAGAGCAGCCCGATCGACGTGGTGACCGAGATGGACATCGCGGCGGAGAAGCTGATCACCGGCGTCCTCGCGCGGCGGCGGCCCGAGGACGGGCTGCTGGGCGAGGAGGGCGCGGACAGCCCCGGGACGAGCGGCGTGCGGTGGGTCGTGGACCCGCTGGACGGCACCGTCAACTACCTGTACGGGCTGCCGAGCTGGAGCGTGTCGATCGCCGCCGAGTACGAGGGCGCGACCGTCGTCGGGGTCGTGGCGGCCCCGATGCGGGGCGAGACGTACCACGCGGTGCTCGGGGGCGGGGCCTGGCTGGGGGAGGCCCGCCTCGCGTGCCGGGCGGCCGCCCCGCTGGACCAGGCGCTGGTCGCGACGGGGTTCGCGTACCTCCAGGTGCGCAAGGAGCAGCAGGCGGACGTCGCGCAGCGGGTGATCCCGAAGGTACGGGACATCCGGCGGGGCGGATCGGCTGCGCTGGACCTCAGCGACGTGGCCGCCGGGCGGCTGGACGCGTACTACGAGCGGGGTCTGAACCCCTGGGACCTGGCCGCGGGCGAGCTGATCGCCCGGGAGGCCGGGGCGCTCACGGGCGGGCGGCCCGGCCGGCCGGCCTCGGGGGAGCTGGCGCTCGCCGCCACCCCGGCGGTGTTCGCGTCGCTGCAGCCCCTGCTGGAAGAGGCCGGGGCCTGGCACGACTGAGGGCGGTGGCCCCGGCCCGGCCGCCGCGGCGCCCGTACGGCCGGGCCCGGGCATGAGGGAACCCCGGCTGCCGCACGCGGTCGCCGGGGCTCGGGTCGGACTGGCGGGGTCAGGGAGATAGGTCAGCAGGCGGAGACGGGGACTCCGTGTTCGGCTGCGAGGCGCTGGAGATCTTCCAGTTCCGCCTGCTCCACTTCCACGAGGAAGTCGTCGCCCGTCTCACGGGCCTGATTGAGGTCCGACTGCGTGGCCCGGATGCGCTGCAGGAGACCCGCGGTGAATGCGTCCATGGTGGGTTCGCCCCCTCTTCGTGGGTCGGCGGCGGCACGTGGCAGTCCGCCGTCAGGGAGTGGTTGGGGTGTGCTGACGTCCTCCCCGGCACCCTGGGCCCAGAAACCTCGAGAGGCGAGGGAATCCACACTTCCGGCCCGGGCAGGCCCCCGAGGGACGCCTTACAGCCGGTTTACGGCTGAAACGTGCAGGATGGACGACGCAATACACGTGTGCCCTCAGGGCCCGATGGAAGGAAACGACGTGCGCGTACTCGTCGTCGAGGACGAGCAGCTGCTCGCCGATGCGGTGGCCACCGGGCTGCGCCGGGAGGCCATGGCCGTGGACGTCGTGTACGACGGCGCCGCGGCCCTGGAGCGCGTCGGGGTGAACGACTACGACGTGGTCGTGCTCGACCGGGACCTCCCGCTCGTGCACGGTGACGACGTCTGCCGGAAGATCGTCGAGCTCGGCATGCCCACCCGCGTGCTGATGCTGACGGCGTCCGGTGACGTGAGCGACCGGGTGGAGGGCCTGGAGCTGGGCGCGGACGACTACCTGCCCAAGCCCTTCGCGTTCAGCGAGCTGACCGCCCGCGTGCGCGCCCTGGGGCGGCGCACCACCGTGGCCCTGCCCCCCGTACTGGAGCGGGCCGGCATCAAGCTGGACCCGAACCGGCGGGAGGTGTTCCGTGAGGGCAGGGAGGTACAGCTGGCGCCCAAGGAGTTCGCGGTGCTGGAGGTTCTCATGCGGAGCGAAGGGACCGTCGTCTCCGCCGAGCAGCTGCTGGAGAAGGCATGGGACGAGAACACCGACCCCTTCACGAACGTGGTGCGGGTGACGGTCATGACCCTGCGGCGCAAGCTCGGGGAGCCGCCGGTCATCGTGACCGTGCCTGGCTCCGGATACCGGATCTGACGCGGGTGGCGGCGACCCCGGCACCACCGACGGTGCCGCCGAGACCGACCTGGGACCCCGGCCAGCCCGAGGGTCCCTTCCCTTGGCTGCGACCGACCATCCGCATACGCCTCACGCTGCTGTACGGCGGGATGTTCCTGATCGCCGGCATCCTGCTGCTGTCGATCATCTACCTGCTGGCGGCGCAGGCGCTGCGCGAGGGCAACGGACTGCCGTTCAAGATCGTGGGCGGTACGGACATCCAGGTCACCAGCACCTGTCCCGGCGTGGTCGGCAAGCCCCAGATGTACGACGAGTTCAACGCCGCGATCAACACCTGCATCCTGGAGCAGCGCAGGCACGCCCTGGACGACCTGCTCAGCCGGTCGCTGATGGCCCTGCTCGGCCTCAGCATCATCGCGTTCGCCTTCGGCTACGCCATGGCCGGCCGGGTGCTCATGCCGCTCGGCAAGATCACCCGGACCGCCCGCCGGGTGGTCGGCTCCGACCTGACGCGGCGGATCGAGCTGGACGGGCCGGACGACGAGCTCAAGGAGCTCGCGGACACCTTCGACGAGATGCTCGACCGGCTGGAGCGGGCCTTCACGGCCCAGCAGCGGTTCGTCGCGAACGCCTCGCACGAGTTGCGCACCCCGCTGGCGATCAACCGGACGCTGCTGGAGGTGCACCTGTCGGATCCGGGTGCGCCGGTGGAGCTCCAGCAGCTGGGCAAGACGCTGCTGGCCACCAACGAGCGCAGCGAACAGCTCGTCGAGGGCCTGTTGCTGCTGGCGCGCAGCGACAACCAGATAGTCGAGCGCAAGCCCGTGGACCTGGCGGAGGTCGCCTCGCGCGCCATCGACCAGGCGCGCGGGGAGGCGGCGGTGAAGGGCGTGGAGATCCGCGGCGAGCGGGCGCTCGCCGTGGTCCAGGGCAACGGCGTCCTGCTGGAGCGGATCGCGCTCAACCTGGTACAGAACGCCGTCCGGTACAACGTGCCGGAGGACGGCTGGGTCGAGGTCACCACCGAGTCCCAGCACGGCCAGGCGGTCCTCGTGGTCTCGAACACAGGTCCCGTGGTTCCCGCGTACGAGGTGGACAACCTCTTCGAGCCCTTCAGACGGCTGCGTACGGAGCGCACGGGCAGTGACAAGGGTGTGGGGCTCGGCCTGTCGATCGCGCGCTCTGTGGCGCGCGCACACGGCGGACGGATCTCCGCGACGCCGCGCGAGGGCGGTGGCCTCGTGATGCGTGTCACTTTGCCCCTCTGAGCCCCCTCATCATTTGTTCGCTGTTGGCTGAATGATCGAAGGATGGGAGGGTGGTGGCTGTGTGATCGATCACATTGTCGAGTGTTGGGTCATGTGCGTTCAGTGACCCCGAAGGGGGCCGGAAAGCCCGGGAAGTCCGGGTTTCCCGCCCCTCGAACGGCGGGAAATACACGGGGTGGCGTTTGTGCAAGACGGCCCCCGGACCGTGTACGGTCCCGGTCGTCATCCCAGCCAATCGCTCCTTCAGGTGTGCGGCTGGGTGTCGATTGAGTAACAGACCTTGATGTGAGGCAAAATCTCCGCCTCAGGTCGGGCACAAGTCCGGCCTCTCGCGCGTTACGTGCGCTGAGACACCGCTAAATCCCAGAGGGGGAGAGCGAAAAATGGCAACGGACTACGACACCCCACGCAAGACCGACGACGACGTCGACAACGACAGCATTGAAGAGCTGAAGGCCCGGCGTAACGAGAAGTCGTCTTCGAACGTCGACGTCGACGACTTCGACGCGGCGGAGGGCATGGAGCTCCCCGGCGCGGACCTCTCCAACGAGGAACTGGCCGTCCGGGTGCTGCCCAAGCAGGCCGATGAGTTCACCTGCATGAGCTGCTTCCTGGTGCACCACCGCAGCCAGCTGGCACGAGAGAAGAACGGTCAGCCGATCTGCCGCGACTGCGACTGAGAGGCGTCGGCCGTGACCGGCTCGACACCGTTTCGGAAGCGGCGCTTCCGGAAAGCTGGTGATCCGGCGGAGACGCAGGCGGGAGCCACGGGCCCGGAAACGGGCCCAGGAGCCCCCGGCGTACCCGCCGTGTCTTCAGGCACCGCCGCGGCGGTGCCGTCGGCCACAGAGTCCGACGAGGCGGCCCGGCGCAGGTCCGGGGCTCGTCGGCTGCAAGCGGTCAAGAGTGGTGTGCGCAAGGGCGGCGAACATGCCAGGGCCGCCGTCCTGCACATCGCGGACCGCGTCATCGAGAACGCACCGCGCGTTCCGGTTCGGGACCTCGCGACCCTGCGCGCGCAGTTCCCGGGCCTCGGTCCCGATCAGCTTGCCGACAAGCTGATCGCGGGCGCCTCGTACGGAACCTCCACCGTCGGCGCGGGCATCGGAGCCGCGGCCATGCTGCCGGTGCCGCCCGCCATGCCGGCCGAGCTGGCCGCGGAGGTCACCGGGGTCGCACTGATCGAGCTGAAGCTCATCGCGGAGCTCCACGAGGTGTACGGCCTGCGGGCCCCCGGCAACCTCAAGGACCGCAGCCTCGCCTACCTGACGTCGTGGACGGAGGAGCGCGGGGTGGACCTGACGAAGCCGACGACGCTGAACATCGCGCTCGGCGGGCAGATGAAGCGCGAACTGCGCCAACAGATCATGAAGCGGACGTTCCGCAACCTGCCGATGCTGCTGCCGTTCATGGTGGGCGCCGCCGTCGGCGCGGTCATGAACCGCCGGGACACCCGCAAACTCGCCGAGAAGGTCCGTGCCGACCTGCGGAGCCGGGCCGTGGCGTGGGACTCGCTGCCGCAGCTCCCGCCCCTTGAGCAGCCCTCCGAGCCCCTTCCCGAGGCTGCCAGGGCCGCACTGGAAGGTCCGGCCGGCGACCCGCCCCCGGTCTGACCCGCGGTGCGGCCTCCTGCCCGGCCTCCGGTCCCCGGCCGATCAGCCCTTGGCCGACCGGATCGCCGAGGCCAGGGCCTGCGGCTCGCGGGTGGAGACGTACGCGTACGGGGTCGGGTCCTCGGGATCGGTGATCGGGATGCGCACCGCCGTCGGGACGTAGCTGCGCAGCAGCATGAAGGCGCGGGTGTCCGCCTTGTACGTGCGCCAGGCGCGCGCCTCCTCCGGCTCCAGCACCTCGGGCTCGCCCAGGGCCGCCACCGGGATCCGCGCCTCACCGGCGGCCAGCGCACCGTTCACCACGCGCACGCGCGCGGAGCCGTAGGAACTCACCAGCATCCCCGCCAGCGCGGTGCCCCCGACCAGCCCGGCCAGCAGCGGCAGCGTGCCCAGCGGCAGCAGCATCAACGCGCACGCGAGGCCGATGAGTACGGCGATGGCCCACCACGAGCGGGGGGCGGTCAGACGTTCGTCGTGGTGCGCGGGGGAGAGCTGCATGGCAACAAGCCTGCCACGAGGCGACCCGCGGGTAGCGGCGCGGGTAAGGTCTGCGGCTGTGAGTGGACGAAACACAGCGTTGACGCCCCCGGCCGATGCCGCCGCGCCGGTCCGGCACCCCGACGCCCCGGCACCCGGCGAGCTGCTCGGTGCGCACTACGAGCACTGCTTCGGATGTGGCGAGGGCCAGCCCCACGGACTCCACCTGGAGGCCCGTGCCGGTGAGGGCGTGCGCGTCACCGCCGAGTTCACCGTCAAGCCCGCCCATCAGGGCGCTCCCGGCCTCGCCCACGGCGGCGTACTCGCCACCGCGCTCGACGAGACGCTGGGCTCCCTGAACTGGCTGCTGCGCGTCATCGCGGTGACGGGACGGCTGGAGACGGATTTCGTGCGGCCGGTGCCCGTGGACACCGTGCTGTACCTGGAGGCCGACGTGACCGCCGTCGCCGGGCGCAAGATCTACTCCACCGCGGTCGGCCGGATAGGCGGGCCCGAGGGCCCGGTCGCCGTGCGCGCAGACGCGCTCTTCATCGAGGTGAAGGTCGACCACTTCATCGACAACGGTCGGCCCGAGGAGATCCGGGCGGCGATGTCCGACCCGGACCAGGTCAGGCGCGCACGCGCCTTCGAGGTGAACCCCTGATGTCTGACAACAACCCCGCGCCCGTCGACGTGCTGATCCGCCGCGTCGACCCCGAGGTGCCCCTGCCCGCGTACGGGCACCCCGGCGACGCCGGCTGCGACCTGGTGACCACCGAGGCGGCCGTGCTGGAGCCCGGTGAGCGCACCGTACTGCCCACGGGCGTGTCCATCGCCCTGCCCGACGGGTACGCGGCCTTCGTGCACCCGCGCTCGGGCCTGGCCGCCCGCTGCGGGCTCGCGCTCGTGAATGCCCCGGGGACGGTGGATGCCGGGTACCGTGGGGAGATCAAGGTGATCGTGGTCAATCTCGACCCGCGCGAGAGCGTCCGGTTCGAGCGCTTCGACCGCATTGCCCAGCTGGTTGTCCAGAGGGTCGAGAAGGTGCGCTTCCACGAGGTGGCGGAACTTCCCGGCTCGGCGCGGGCCGAGGGGGGTTTCGGCTCCACCGGCGGTCATGCGGCCGTGGCCGGATCCGGCGCTGGTCAGCAGGGTGGGAATGGCTACGCTTCGGTCGTATCCGACCGGGAAGGACAGTGACGTGTTCGGACGTCGCAAGAAGAACGACTCCGCCAAGGACGGCGGCGCGGCCGAGCAGGTCGTGGACGGCGTGGCTGCCGATGAACAGGACGGCGGCGAGGAGCAGGACTCCGCGCCCCGCAGGGTGAATCTGCCGCCCGCCCCGCGGCCCGACGGTCCCTGGGACGTCTCCGAGGTGCCCGGTGCGCCGGAGGAGGGTCGCGTCGACCTGGGCGGCATTCTCGTACCGGGTGTCGAGGGCATGGAGCTGCGCGTCGAGGTCGCCGGTGACGCGATCGTCGCCGCGACGGTCGTCCTCGGTGACAGCGCCGTACAGCTGCAGGCCTTCGCGGCGCCCAAGAAGGAAGGCATCTGGGGCGAGGTCCGCGAGGAGATCGCCACGGGCATCACCCAGCAGGGCGGCATCATCGACGAGGTCGAGGGTCCGCTGGGCTGGGAGCTGCGCGCCCAGGTGCCCGTACCCATGCCCGACGGCCAGACCGGCGCCCAGCTGGTCCGTTTCGTCGGCGTCGACGGCCCCCGCTGGTTCCTGCGGGGCGTCATCTCCGGCCAGGGCGCGGTGCGCCCCGAGTCGGCGGGCGTGCTCGAGCAGATCTTCCGGGAAACCGTCATCGTGCGCGGCGACGGCCCGATGGCTCCGCGCGACCCGATCGTGCTGAAGCTGCCGAACGACGCCCAGATGGTGCCGGACGGCGTGCAGACCGAGGACCAGGAGGGCTCCCGCTTCTCCGGCGGCATGGGCCAGCTGGAGCAGGGCCCGACGATCACCGAGGTCCGCTGACCCGGCGGATCCCGGCGACGCCTGCTCGGCGACTGTTTCCGGCCACGGGCCGTACTCCTCCGGGGTACGGCCCGCTGTCGTACCCGCGGGGTGTCAGAGATCCGTCAGGGATGGGCGGACGGCCGGGAAAAGTGCGTGATCGGCGGAAACGTCCCGGAGAATGGGCGCATGGGACGCGGCAAGCTACGGATCTACCTCGGCGCGGCACCCGGTGTGGGCAAGACCTACGCGATGCTCTCCGAGGGCCACCGCCGGGTGGAGCGGGGTGCCGATTGCGTCGTCGGCTTCGTCGAGCACCACGGGCGGCCGCGCACCGAGGTGATGCTGCACGGGCTCGAACAGGTGCCGCGCAAGGAGCTCTCGTACCGGGGCGCAGCCTTCACCGAGATGGACGTGGACGCCGCACTGGCGCGCCGGCCGGCCATCGCGCTCGTGGACGAGCTCGCGCACACCAACGTGCCCGGCTCGCGCAACGCCAAGCGCTGGCAGGACGTCGAGGAGCTGCTGCAGGCGGGCATCGACGTCGTGTCCACCGTGAACATCCAGCACCTGGAGTCGCTCGGCGACGTGGTGGAGTCCATCACCGGCGTACGGCAGCGCGAGACCGTGCCGGACGAGGTGGTGCGGCGGGCCGACCAGATCGAGCTCGTCGACATGTCCCCGCAGGCGCTGCGCCGGCGGATGGCGCACGGGAACATCTACCGGTCCGACAAGGTCGACGCGGCCCTGTCGAACTACTTCCGGCCCGGCAACCTCACCGCCCTGCGCGAGCTGGCGCTGCTGTGGGTGGCCGACCGGGCCGACGAGTACCTCCAGCAGTACCGGGGCGAGCACGACATCCGCTCCACCTGGCAGGCCCGCGAGCGGATCGTCGTCGGGCTCACGGGCGGGCCCGAGGGGCGTACGCTCATCCGCCGCGCGTCCCGGATGGCCGCCAAGGGCTCCGGCAGCGAGATCCTGGCCGTCTACATCGCCCGCAGCGACGGGCTGACCGCGGCCTCGCCGAAGGAGCTCGCGGTCCAGCGGACGCTGGTCGAGGATCTTGGCGGAACGTTTCACCATGTGATCGGCGACGACATCCCCGACGCGCTGCTCGAATTCGCCCGGGGCGTCAACGCCACCCAGATCGTGCTCGGCTCCAGCCGCCGCAAGGCCTGGCAGTACGTCTTCGGCCCCGGCGTCGGCGCCACCGTGGCCCGCGACTCGGGGCCCGACCTCGACGTGCACATCGTCACGCACGAGGAGGTCGCCCGGGGCCGCGGCCTGCCCGTGGTCCGCTCGGCGGCCCGGCTCGGACGGACCCGGATCATCGCGGGCTGGGTCGTCGGGATGGTCCTCCCCGCCCTGCTGGCCGTGCTGCTCACGCATGTGAACGCCGACCCGGGCCTGGCCAACGAGATGCTGCTGTTCCTCTCGCTGACCGTGGCCGCCGCGCTGCTGGGCGGGCTCTGGCCGGCGCTGGCCTCGGCCGCCTTCGGCTCGCTGCTGCTGAACTACTACTTCGCCCCGCCCGTGCACCGCCTCACCATCTCCGACCCGAAGAACATCGTGGCCATCGCCGTCTTCTTCGGGGTGGCCGTCTCCGTGGCCTCGGTGGTGGACCTGGCCGCGCGGCGCACCCACCAGGCCGCGCGGCTGCGCGCCGAGTCCGAGATCCTCTCCTTCCTGGCCGGCAGCGTCCTGCGCGGCGAGACCACGCTGGACGCGCTGCTGGAGCGGGTGCGCGAGACCTTCGCCATGGAGTCCGTGGCCCTGCTGGAGCGGGCGAGCGACGTCGAGCCCTGGAAGCGGGCCGGCAGCGTCGGCCCGCGCCCGGTCGGCCGCCCCGAGGAGGCCGATGTGGACATGCCCATCGGGGACCACATGGCGCTGGCCCTCTCCGGCCGGGTGCTGCCCGCCGAGGACCGCCGCGTGCTCGGCGCGTTCGCCGCCCAGGCCGCCGTGGTCCTCGACCGGCAGCGGCTGGTCGGGGAGGCCGAGGAGGCCCGCCGGCTGGCGGAGGGCAACCGGATCCGGACCGCGCTGCTGGCCGCCGTCAGCCATGACCTTCGTACACCGCTGGCCTCCATCAAGGCCTCGGTGTCGTCCTTGCGCTCCGACGACGTGGACTGGTCCGAGGAGGACCGGGCCGAGCTGCTCGAAGGCATCGAGGACGGCGCCGACCGGCTCGACCACCTGGTGGGCAACCTGCTCGACATGTCCCGGCTCCAGACCGGCACCGTGACGCCGCTGATCCGGGAGATCGACCTCGACGAGGTGGTCCCGATGGCGCTGGGCGGCGTACCGGAGGACAGCGTGGTGCTGGACGTCCCGGAGACGCTGCCGATGGTGGCGGTGGACCCGGGGCTGCTGGAGCGGGCCGTCGCCAACGTCGTGGAGAACGCCGTCAAGTACAGCCCGGCCGGGGAGCCGGTGG
The DNA here is from genome assembly GCF_040682115.1 of Streptomyces sp. NPDC051364. Lineage (NCBI taxonomy): Bacteria > Bacillati > Actinomycetota > Actinomycetes > Kitasatosporales > Streptomycetaceae > Streptomyces > Streptomyces sp. NPDC051364. Next base: position 239,446 of record NZ_JBFBAH010000008.1, read on the forward strand.
TGGTCGCGGGCAGCTTCCTCGGCGACCGGGTCGAGGTGCGCGTCGTGGACCGCGGGCCCGGGGTGCCCGACGAGGCCAAGGACCGGATCTTCGCCCCCTTCCAGCGGCACGGGGACGCCCCGCGTGGCGCCGGGGTGGGCCTCGGCCTCGCGGTGGCCCGGGGCTTCGCCGAGGCCATGGACGGCACCTTGGCGGCCGAGGACACCCCGGGGGGCGGCCTCACGATGGTGCTGACGCTGCGGGCCGTGACACGCGACAGTGGACCGGCGGACGGCGCGCCGGACGACGGAGCACGCACCACCGACCTCATGGATCTCGACCCGATACGACAGAAAGCAGGACCTCAATGACCCGGGTGCTCGTGGTGGACGACGAGCCGCAGATCGTCCGAGCCCTCGTGATCAATCTGAAGGCACGCAAGTACGAGGTCGACGCCGCGGCGGACGGGGCCGGCGCCCTGGAGCTCGCGGCCGCCCGCCACCCCGACGTGGTCGTCCTCGACCTCGGCCTGCCCGACATGGACGGCATCGAGGTGATCAAGGGCCTGCGCGGCTGGACCCGGGTGCCGATCCTGGTCCTCTCGGCCCGGCACACCTCCGACGAGAAGGTCGAGGCCCTGGACGCCGGGGCCGACGACTACGTCACCAAGCCCTTCGGCATGGACGAGCTGCTGGCGCGGCTGCGCGCCGCCGTCCGCAGGGCCGAGCCGTCCGCGGGCGCCGGCGAGGACGAGGTGATCGTGGAGACCGACGGCTTCACGGTGGACCTCGCCGCGAAGAAGGCCGTGCGCGAGGGGCGCGACGTACGGCTCACGCCCACCGAATGGCACCTGCTCGAGGTGCTGGTTCGCAACGGCGGCAAGCTGGTCAGCCAGAAGCAGCTGCTCCAGGAGGTCTGGGGGCCCTCGTACGGCACGGAGACGAACTACCTGCGGGTCTACATGGCTCAGTTGCGGCGCAAACTGGAGGCGGACCCCTCGCACCCGCGGCACTTCATCACGGAGCCGGGCATGGGATACCGCTTCGAGAGGTAGCGGGGGCGCCGGTACGCTTCCTGTATGAGTGCTGAACCGCGTCCCGAGAAGTCCGCCAAGCCGGTCAGGCCGGCGGGCCGGTTCCGGCGGATGATAGAGCGGCTGTCCACCTCGCAGGAGGAGCTGCATTCGGCGGAACTGCAGGAGGACGCAGAAGCTGCGGGGTGCACGCGGATCTGCGACTGCCACGACCGCCAGATAGTCAAGGTGACGGGAACCCTGCGTACCGTCACCCTTCGGCCGCGCGCGGGAGTGCCCGCCCTGGAGGCGGAGCTCTTCGACGGCTCGGCCGGGCTGGACGTGGTCTGGCTCGGGCGTCGCTCGATCGTGGGAATCGAGCCCGGACGGCGCATGATCGCTTCCGGGCGGATCTCGATGAGCCACGGCCGCCGGGTCCTCTTCAACCCGAAGTACGAACTCCGACCGCTCGGACAGGAGCACTGACCGGTGACGTCATTCGACAAACCGACCACCCCGGACCCCGCGGGCGGGCCGTCCCGGGATCCGGCCTCCGACCAGAAGGCCGTGACCCAGGCGGCGCTCTTCGACGCCTTCGGCGGCGTCAGGGGCACCGTGGAGACGATGCTCCCCGGGCTGCTCTTCGTGATGATCTACACGGTCAACAAGGACGTGAAGATGTCCGCGATCGCGGCGGGCGCCGTCGCGGTCCTGCTCGTGATCGTGCGGCTGCTGCGCAAGGACACCGTGAAGCACGCCTTCAGCGGGGTCTTCGGCGTGGGCGTCGGCGTGGCCTTCGCCCTGTTCACGGGTACGGCCAAGGGCTTCTACCTGCCCGGCATGATCTACGGCGCCGGACTGGGCGTGGCCTTCACGCTGTCCGCGCTCGTCGGGTTCCCGCTGCTGGGCGTGATCCTGGGCCCGGTGTTCAAGGAGAACCTGTCCTGGCGCACCCGCAACCCCGGGCGGAAGAAGGCGTACACCAAGGCCAGTCTGGCCTGGGGGATCATCTTCCTGGCGAAGTACGCGATCCTCTTCCCGCTGTACTGGTGGGGGGACGCGACGCAGCTGGGCTGGGTGCTCATCGCGCTGAAGCTGCCCCCGATGGTGCTCGCGGTGTACTTCACGTGGGTGTTCCTGGCGAAGGCGCCGCCGCCGATCGACGTGATCGCGGAGTGGGAGGCCAAGGACGCCGCCGAGGAGGCCGCCAAGGCCGCTGCCGCTCGGGAACACAGGTCCTGACCCGTCCGCCGGTTGGGTGAGGCGCCGTCGCCGGGGGCGCTGCCCCCGGACCCCCGCGCCTCAAACACCGGCGGGGCTGGGCTTGCCGGACTGTGACGCGAAAAGGGGCGGGCCCGACCATCGAATGGTCGGGCCCGCCCCTTCGTCGTGTCGCGTGCCGTCAGTGACGGGCCTGGAGGAGGTCCTCCAGTTGTTCCTCGCGGGCCTGGGCGGCCACGAAGAGCAGTTCGTCGCCCGGCTCGAGGGTCTCCTCCGCGTGCGGGGTCAGGACCCGGTTGCCGCGGATGATCGTGACCAGCGAGGTGTCCTCGGGCCAGGTGATCTCGCTGATCTGGGTCCCGGCGACCGAGGAGTCGGGGGGCAGGGTCAGCTCGACGAGGTTGGCGTCGCCGTGGCTGAAGCGGAGCAGTCGCACCAGGTCGCCGACGCTGACGGCCTCCTCGACCAGGGCCGACATCAGACGCGGCGTGGAGACCGCCACGTCGACGCCCCAAGACTCGTTGAAGAGCCACTCGTTCTTCGGGTTGTTCACGCGGGCCACGACCCGGGGGACCCCGTACTCGGTCTTGGCCAGGAGGGAGACGACCAGGTTGACCTTGTCGTCGCCCGTGGCGGCGATGACGACGTTGCAGCGCTGCAACGCGGCCTCGTCGAGCGAGGTGATCTCGCAGGCGTCGGCCAGCAGCCACTCGGCCTGCGGCACCCGCTCCACGGAGATGGCGGTCGGCGCCTTGTCGACGAGCAGCACCTCGTGCCCGTTCTCCAGCAGCTCGCCCGCGATGGAACGGCCCACCGCGCCGGCTCCGGCGATCGCGACCCTCATGCGTGTGCCTCCTCGGGGCCCTCGGTGAAGGCCGCCTCGACCTTGTCGATCTCGTCCGTACGCATCATCACGTGGACGAGGTCGCCCTCCTGCAGCACCGTCTGGGACGTCGGCAGCATGGCCTCGCCCAGTCGGGTGAGGAAGGCCACGCGGACGCCGGTCTCGTCCTGCAGCTTGCTGACCTTGTGCCCGATCCAGGCGGCGGAGGTGTGCACCTCGGCGAGCTGGACCCCGCCGCTCGGGTCGCGCCACAGCGGCTCGGCCCCGGACGGCAGCAGCCGGCGCAGCATCTGGTCGGCGGTCCACCGCACGGTGGCGACGGTCGGGATGCCCAGGCGCTGGTAGACCTCGGCGCGCTTCGGGTCGTAGATGCGGGCGGCGACGTTCTCGACACCGAACATCTCGCGCGCCACGCGGGCAGCGATGATGTTGGAATTGTCACCACTGCTGACGGCTGCGAAAGCGCCCGCTTCCTCGATCCCGGCCTCGCGCAGCGTGTCCTGGTCGAAGCCGACCCCGGTGACGCGGCGGCCGCCGAATCCGGCTCCCAGCCGGCGGAATGCGGTGGGGTCCTGGTCGATGACCGCGACCGTATGCCCCTGCTGTTCCAAGGTCTGCGCGAGGGCGGAGCCCACCCTTCCGCAGCCCATAATGACGATGTGCACGGCCGTCCTTCCGGCTGTCAGCGCTCGCTGGTTCCCAGCCTCATTGCATGCTCTGGCTTCACAGGGTCTCAGACCATGGCCCAAGCTACACACGGGCGGTCACCAGTGTGACCCCTTGGTGTGCAGTCGGTGGTGAATTGCGGCGGGAAGGGGTGGGGGGTTCGTCAGCCGGATTTCGAACGCTTACGATCCTCTGCGTGTCCAAACTGACCGACGTGCCCAAACGGATCCTGATCGGCCGGGCGCTACGCAGCGACCGCCTCGGAGAAACTCTCCTTCCCAAGCGGATCGCCCTCCCTGTCTTCGCGTCCGACCCGCTCTCCTCGGTGGCGTATGCCCCGGGCGAGGTCCTGCTGGTTCTGTCGATCGCCGGTGTGTCGGCGTACCGATTCAGCCCGTGGATCGCCGTGGCGGTCGTGGTGCTGATGTTCACCGTGGTCGCCTCGTACCGGCAGAACGTCCACGCCTACCCCAGCGGCGGCGGCGACTACGAGGTCGCCAACACCAACCTGGGACCCAGGGCCGGTCTCACCGTCGCGAGCGCCCTGCTCGTCGACTACGTCCTGACCGTCGCGGTGTCGATCGCCTCGGGCGTCGAGAACCTGGGCTCGGCCGTCCCCTTCGTGGTCGAGCACAAGGTGCTCTGCGCCGTCGGGATGATCGTGCTGCTCACGCTGATGAACCTGCGTGGCATGAAGGAATCCGGCAAGCTCTTCGCGATTCCGACCTATGTCTTCGTCGCGGGCGTATTCATCATGATCGCGTGGGGTGCCTGGCAGGGCATCGTCCTCGGCGACACGATGAAGGCTCCGACCGCCGATTTCGAGATCAAGGCGGAACACCAGGGGCTGGCCGGGTTCGCACTGGTCTTCCTGCTCCTGCGCGCGTTCTCCTCCGGTTGCGCCGCCCTGACCGGCGTCGAAGCGATCAGCAACGGCGTGCCCGCCTTCCGCAAGCCCAAGAGCAAGAACGCGGCGACGACGCTGGCCCTGATGGGCGCCCTGGCCGTGACCATGTTCTGCGGCATCATCGGCCTGGCCATGGCCACCGACGTCAGGATGGCCGAGAACCCCGCGGAGGACCTGCTCCACAACGGTGTGCCGGTCGGCCCCGAATACGTCCAGAACCCGGTGATCTCCCAGGTGGCCGAGGCGGTCTTCGGCGACGGCTCGTTCCTCTTCATCGTGCTGGCCGCGGCCACCGCGCTCGTGCTGTTCCTCGCCGCGAACACGGCGTACAACGGCTTCCCACTGCTCGGCTCGATCCTCGCCCAGGACCGCTACCTGCCGCGCCAGCTGCACACCCGCGGCGACCGGCTCGCCTTCTCCAACGGCATCGTGCTGCTCGCGGGCGCCGCCGCGCTGCTCACCTGGCTGTACGGGGCCGACTCGACGAAGCTGATCCAGCTCTACATCGTCGGCGTCTTCGTCTCCTTCACGCTCAGCCAGACCGGCATGGTCCGGCACTGGAACCGCCATCTGAGGGCCGAGAAGGACCCCGCCAAGCGCCGCCACATGATCCGCTCCCGCGCGATCAACGCCTTCGGCGCCTTCTTCACCGGCCTCGTGCTGGTCGTCGTCCTCGCCACCAAGTTCACCCACGGAGCCTGGGTCGCCCTGCTCGGCATGGTGATCTTCTACGGCACGATGACGGCGATCCGCAAGCACTACGACCGGGTCGCCACCGAGATCGCCGCCGCCGAGGAGCGCCCCGACGAGTACGTGCGGCCCTCGCGGGTGCACTCCGTCGTCCTGGTCTCCAAGCTCCACAAGCCCACCCTGCGGGCCCTCGCCTACGCCAAGCTGCTGCACTCCAACCGGCTGGAGGCGCTCAGCGTCAACGTCGACGAGGTCGAGACCAAGGCCCTCAAGGAGGAGTGGGAGCGGCGCGGGATCAACGTCCCGCTGAAGATCCTCGACTCGCCGTACCGGGAGATCACCCGCCCCGTGGTGGAGTACGTGAAGGGGCTGCGCACCGAGAACCCGCGCGACGCGGTCAGCGTGTACATCCCCGAGTACGTCGTCGGCCGCTGGTACGAGCACCTGCTGCACAACCAGAGCGCACTGCGGCTCAAGGGCCGGCTCCTCTTCACCCCGGGCGTCATGGTCACCTCGGTGCCCTACCAGCTTCAGTCCTCGGAGCTCGCGAAGAAGCGGGCGAAGAAGCGGGCGGAGTGGAACGCCCCGGGCGCGGTGCGCCGCGGACCGGTGGACACCCCGCGCCCGAAGGACCGCACGGCGAAGTAGGCCCGGCGTACGGCGTGGCGAACGGCCGGACAGGATCCACGTAAACTGGTGGGTCGGCTGTCCGGCCGTTGTGCATGAACCATGAAGCATGAACCTTGACGACCTTTGAAACTTGGAGTCTCCCCACCATGACCGAGCAGAACGAGAAGCAGTCACTGGTCGGGGAGGAGTACGAGGTCGAGGTCGGCCCCGTCGCGCACGGCGGGCACTGCATCGCCCGGACCTCCGACGGGCGGGTCCTGTTCGTCCGCCACACGCTGCCCGGCGAGAAGGTCATCGCGAAGATCACGGAGGGCGAGGCGGACTCCCGCTTCCTGCGCGCCGACGCGATCACCGTCCTGGACGCCTCCAAGGACCGCGTCGAGGCCCCGTGCCCGTACGCCGGCCCCGGCAAGTGCGGCGGCTGCGACTGGCAGCACGCCAAGCCGGGCGCCCAGCGCCGGCTCAAGGGCGAGGTCGTCGCCGAGCAGCTGCAGCGGCTCGCCGGGCTCACCCCGGAGGAGGCCGGCTGGGACGGCACGGTCATGCCGGCCGAGGGTGACAAGCTGCCGGCCGGGCAGGTGCCGCAGTGGCGCACCCGCGTGCAGTTCGCCATCGACGAGGACGGCAACGCGGGCCTGCGCAAGCACCGCTCGCACGACATCGAGCTGATCGACCACTGCATGATCGCGGCGCCGGGCGTCAGCGAGCTGGGCATCGAGAAGCAGGACTGGCCCCAGATGGCCACGGTCGAGGCGATCGCCGCCTCCGGCTCCGGCGACCGCCAGGTCGTCCTCACCCCGCGTCCCGGCGGCCGCCTCCCCCTCGTGGAGCTGGACAAGCCGGTCTCGGTCCTCCGGGTCGAGGAGAAGGACGGCGGGGTCCACCGGGTCCACGGCCGCCCCTTCGTCCGGGAGCGCGCGGACGGCCGTACGTACCGCGTCGGCATGGGCGGCTTCTGGCAGGTCCACCCGCAGGCCGCGGACACCCTGATCAAGGCCGTCATGCAGGGCCTGATGCCGCGCAAGGGCGAGATGGCCCTCGACCTCTACTGCGGCGTCGGCATCTTCGCGGGCGCACTGGCGGAGCGCCTGGGCGAGACGGGCGCGGTGCTCGGCATCGAGTCCACGAAGCGCGCGGTCGAGGACGCCCGGCACAACCTGGCGGACTTCCCCCGGGTCCGCATCGAGCAGGGCAAGGTCGAGACGGTCCTCCCGAAGACCGGCATCACGGAGTGCGACCTGGTCGTCCTGGACCCGCCCCGCGCGGGCGCGGGCAAGCAGACGGTCCGCCACATCGCCGGCCTCTCCGCACGCCGCATCGCGTACGTGGCCTGCGACCCGGCAGCCCTGGCCCGCGACCTCGGCTACTTCAAGGACAACGGCTACAAGGTCCGCACCCTCCGCGTCTTCGACCTCTTCCCGATGACCCATCATGTGGAGTGCGTGGCGATCCTGGAGCCGATCCGCGACGACGCCTGAGAGGGTGACGGGTGCTCTCGCGCCCGTCGCATCGGAAGCCCTGGTGGTCCGGTCGTCTGCACGCGACCGGGGCGCCGGGGCTTCTTTCGTCGGCGGCTCCAGCGGTGCTCCGTCTGTTCTCAACCTCGGGAGGATCGCGGCCGGGAATGACCGTCGTCTGCTGCGATTCGCACACGACGACCCTGGGGGCCTGGGGCGCTCGCCTTCGGTATCGGAACCAGCCAGGTCGAGCACGTGCTGGCCACCCAGACGCTGTCCATGCCGCGGCTCAAGGACATGGCGGTCACGGTCGACGGGCGGCTGGCCGACGGCGTGACCGCCACGGACCTCGTGCTGACGCTGATCGCGCAGCTCGGCACCGCCGGAGGCCAGGGGCACGTCATCGAACACCGGGGCGAGGCGGTCTCCGCGCTGTCCATGGAAGCCCGGATGACTCTGTGCAACATGTCCGTCGAGGCCGGTTCGCGGGCGGGGCTGATCGGGCCCGACCAGGTGACGTTCGACTACCTGCGCACGCGTCCCGGAATGCCCCGGGGAGCCGACTGGGAAGCGGAACTGGCGTACTGGGCGTCGGTGCGGACCGACGACGACGCGGTCTTCGACAAGGAAGTCGTCATCGACGCCGCGACCGTGGTGCCGTACGTCTCGTGGGGTACCAACCCGAGCCAGAGCGTGCCGATGCACGGCCGGGTGCCCGCCCCCGGCGACTTCGCCGATGCGCAGGCGCAGGTGGCCGCGGAGCGCGCCCTGAACATGCGCCGTCACGTTCCGGGCCCGGCCGTCCGGGGAGGAAGTCCTCGCGATCACGGAGCGGTTCCATGTGCCGCGGTCGAGCCACCGCCGCATGAGAAGCACCGCTTCGAGGCGGTTGCGCGCCCCCAACTTGGCGAGGATGTGCGAGACATGGCTCTTCACGGTGGCCGGCGCGACCTTGAGCCGCGCGCCGGCTTCTGCCGTCGAGGCCCCCTCCGCCAGCACGTGCAGCACCTGGAGCTCCCGGTCGGTGAGCGACCGCATCAACGTGCCGACGTCACGGCCGCCCCCGGCGGGCGGAGCGGCGGCGGACGTGCCGGGTGCCGGCATGTGGAGATCGTGCAGCTCCGGCGAGAGCACCGTGTGCCCGGCGGCCACGGCGCGTACCGCCGCTCCCAGCGCGGCGATGTCGATGTCCTGGGTCAGGCACCCCAGCACTCCCGACGCGAACGCCTCGTCGAGCAGCTGCCGGGTCCACCCGGTGCCGACCACGAGCGTCCGGATCCGGCGGGCGGCCAGGGCGCGGACGACGGACGGGTCGCCGAGGGGGCGCGCCGTGAGCAGGGCGACGTCGATGCCCTCCAGCGGCCAGTACTCCAGCGGCTCGTCGGCACCGACCCAGGGCGTGACGTCCAGCCGTACGTCGCGCCCGAGCGCATGGGCGACCCAGTGCCGGCAGACCGGATTGCGGTCCGCGAGGAGCACGCGGATCCGCCGGGGGACGGCCTCCCGGCGGGATGCGGGATCAGCGTTCACTGCCGGTGCCCAGCCGTCGCACCGTGACGCCGGCGAGAACGGAGCCGATCAGGAAGGCCCCCGCCGCGATGAGGGCGGACACATGGAGGCCGGGGAGCCGGCCCGTGGCGCCGATGAGTGTGCCGAACAGGGCCACGCCGATGGCATTGCCCGCCTGGCGCGACACGTTGAACACGGCCGAGGCCACGCCCGCGCCCTCGGCCGGAGCCGCCTCCATGATCGCCACGGTTGCCGCCACCACGGTCACCGGAGTCGCGAGGCCCGTCGCCATGAGGGCGAAGAGCAGTACGGGGTACGGGGTTTGCGGCCCGGCGGTGAGCCAGCCCAGGAAGCCGGCCACACCGAGCAGCAGCGCTCCGGTCATCGGGACGTACGGCCCGGTCCGGGCGGTGACGCGGCTCGACAGCGGCGCCGCGAGGAAGCCCATGCAGACGGACGGCAGCAGGGCCAGGCCGGTCTCCAGCGCGCTGAAGCCGCGTTCCTGCTGGAAGTACAGCGTCGCGACGAAGAGCATTCCGTAGTAGCCGAGGCTGAGCAGCAGGCCGATGACGTTCGTCGTGGTGAGCCGGCGGTCCCGGAACAGGGAGAGCGGCAGCAGGGGCTTCCTGCCCTCCGGCCGTACGGCGGCACCCTTCTCCAGGTGCCGTTCCACCAGGACGAAGGCGATCAGCGCCGCCACGCCCAGGACGAAGGCGGTGATCACCCGGGGGGAGGTCCAGCCGGCCGAACCCGCCTCGTTGAGCGCGCCGGCCACCCCGACGAGTCCCAGCACGCCGAGCAGCTGGCCCGCCGGGTCCATGCGGCCGGTCTGCCGCTTGCGGGCCGGCGCCTGGACGTGGCGCAGCGTCATCACCGTGGCGAGCGCCGCCACCGGCAGGTTCACCCAGAACACCCACCTCCAGTCCAGCCCGGAGACGAGCAGGCCGCCGACCGCCGGTCCGGCGCCGAAGGCGACGGCCGAGACCAGCCCCCAGATGCCCACCGCCCGGGCGCGTAGGGCGCGATCCGGGTAGGCCGCCTGCAGCAGGGCGAACGAAGCCGGTACGAGAAACGCCGCCCCGGCGCCCTGGGCGAGCCGGGCCGCGATCAGTACACCGTCCACCGGAGCCAGGGCGCAGCCGACCGAGGCCACGGTGAACACGGCCAGTCCGAAGAGGTAGAGGGGCCGGTGCCCGAAGCGGTCGCCGAGACCGCCCCCGAGAAGCAGCAGTCCGGCGAAGAAGGTGCTGTATCCGTCGACGATCCATTGCAGGCCGGAAGGCCCGACGTCCAGCGAGCTCTGGATGCTCGGCACCGCCACGTTGACGACGGTGACGTCGAGCATGACGAGGAAGTAGCCGAGGCTCAGCGCGACGAGCGGCGGCAAGGGCAACCTCGGGCGCTTCGGAGCGGCTGCTGCGCCCTGCCGAACGAGGGCGTCCGATCCGTCGGGGACGGGTGTGGCTGAGAAGTCGGTAGAACTCATGCCGTCAGTCTCGACGCCGAATGCTTCGCCGGCCGGCGAAGTGTCGCGCGCATAGCATGGGCCCATGCCCATCGCGAGCAAGCCCCACGGCGACCAGCTCAACCGCCAGCCCGACATCGCCCGTACGGCCGCCCTGATCGCGGATTCCTCCCGCGCGCGCATCCTGAAGTCACTGAGCGACGGCCGCGCCCTGTCGGCCAAGGTGCTCGCCGCGGAGGCGGGGGTCGGCGCTCCGACGGCAAGCGTCCACCTGGCGAAGCTGGTCGAGGCCGGCCTGATCACGGTGGAGAGCATCGGGCGCAGCCGGTACTACCGGCTGGTCGGGCCCGAGGTCAGCCTCGCCCTGGAGGCCCTCGCGGTGATCGCGCCCCCGCTCCCCATCACGACCCTGCGCGAGAGCAGCAGCGCGAACGCGCTGCGCCGGTCCCGCACGTGTTACGACCACCTCGCCGGCCAGCTCGGTGTCGCCCTGATGGGCGGTCTGCTCGACCACGGCATCCTCACCGGGCACGACGGCACCCACCGTCAGGCGGAGGCGGTGCGCGACCAGGCGTCCGGCTACGGACACGACCGCGACTACCGGCTCACGCCGGCCGGCCGGGACGCGCTGAGCCGCTTCGGCGTCGACGTGGCCGGACTGCCGGGACGCCGTCGGCTCGTCCGGTACTGCGTGGACTGGAGCGAACAGCAGCACCACCTGGCCGGGGCGGTGGGGGCGGCCATCACGGCGCGGCTGTTCCAACTCGACTGGCTGCGCTACGGGGTGAGCCCGCGCGTCGTCCACCTCACCGACGCCGGCGTCGGCGGGGTCGCCGAGTGGCTCGGACTGCAGCTGGACGGCTGACCGGGCTCCGCCGCCCGAGGTGGAGACGGCCGGGCGACCGGCCGTGGCACGCGGATGAACTTCGAGCGGGACGAGGTCACGTTCCTCGGCGGGGTCCGGCACGGCGCGACCCTGGGGTCGCCGGTCGCGGTCATGGTCGGGAACACCGAGTGGCCGAAGTGGGAGAAGGTCATGGCGGCGGACCCGGTGGACCCGGCCGAGGTGTCCGCGCTGGCCCGGAACGTGCCGCTGACCAGGCCCCGCCCCGGGCACGCAGATCTGGCGGGCATGCAGAAGTACGGCTTCGACGAGGCCCGGCCCGTTCTGGAGCGGGCCAGCGCCCGGGAGACGGCGGCTCGGGTGGCCCTGGGTGCGGTGGCCCGGTTCGTTCCTCCGGGAGACGGCGGGGATCGAGGTCCTGTCGCACGTCGTGGAACTGGGATCGGTCACCGCCCCGTACGGGCTCCACCCGACGCCGGCGGACGTCGAGCGGCTGGACGCCGACCCGGTGCGCTGCCTGGACCTGACCACCTCGAAGGCGATGGTCGCCGAGATCGACGAGGCCCACAGGGAGGGAGACACGCTGGGGGGTGTCGTCGAGGTGCTGGCGTACGGCGTGCCCGTGGGACTCGGCTCGCACGTGCACTGGGACCGGCGGCTCGATGCCCGACTGGCCGCCGCGCTCATGAGGATCCAGGCGATCAAGGGAGTGGAGGTGGGGGACGGGTTCGGCCTCGCGCGGGTGCCCGGCTCCCGGGCGCACGACGAGATCCTCGCAGCCGGGGACGGGGTGCGGCGGGCGACGAACCGCTCGGGCGGCACCGAGGGCGGCCTGACCACGGGTGGGCTCCTTCGGCTGCGGGCCGCGATGAAGCCGATCGCGACCGTGCCGCGTGCACTCGCCACCGTCGACGTCGCCACCGGCGAGGCCGCCACGGCGCACCACCAGCGGTCCGACGTCTGCGCGGTTCCGGCTGCCGGAATCGTGGCCGAGGCGATGGCCGCGGCGCTGGTCCTGGCCGACGCGGTGGTGGAGAGTTCGGCGGCGACAGCGTCGCAGAGACCCGCCGCAACGTCCGGTCGTACCTCCGCCACCTGGCCGTCAGGTCCGCGGAACCTCGCCTTGCCGCAGTGTGATCAGGGCGTCCCCGTCCGGCTCAGACGGGCAGGCCGGTCGGTTCCTTGATGCGCTTCATGATGATCTGCGAGTTGACCTCGGTGACCCCGGAGAGGGCCGTCAGCTGCTCGATCCACAGGCGCTCGTACGCGCGCAGGTCCGCGACGGCGATCCGCAGCAGGCAGCCGGGGCTGCCGAAGAGGCGGTAGGCCTCGATGACGTCGGGGATGCCCTGGAGGGCGGCCTCGAAGGCCTCCACCGCGGCGCGGTCGCGGCGCACCTCCACCGAGACGAGCACCTCGAAGCCGCGGCCCACCGCCTCGGGGGAGATCACGGCGCGGTAGCCCTGGATCACCCCGTCCTGTTCCAGCTGGCGCACGCGGCGCATGCAGGGGGAGGGGGTCAGGCCCACGCGCGCGGCGAGCTCCTGGTTGCTGAGGCGGCCGTCGGCCTGGAGCTCGCGCAAGATTTCACGGTCAATCGCATCCATGGCGCAATTATCACCGAGCCTGTGTGAACAGATCGGCTGAAACTGGCAATCGCATTGCGCGTAGATCTCACTATCATTGCTGCTTACGGCACATCTGTGCGATATATCGCCCGTACGTGAGAAAGGGTGGCCATGGGACGGATCGTCGTCATCAGCACCGGTGGGACGATAGCCAGCCGCTGGCAGGGCTCCGGCTTCGCGGCGGACGCCGACGGCAGCGAGGTCGTGGCCACCGCGCCGCTGCCCGAGGACATCACCGTCGAGGTGGTGGACCTGTTCAGCGTGAACAGCCCCCGTCTGACCACCGCCCACCAGCTCACCCTGCTGCGCACCGTCCACGAGGTGCTCGCCGACCCGGACGTGGACGGCATCGTCGTCACGCACGGCACCGACACCCTCGAGGAGTCGGCCTTCCTCGTCGACCTCCACCACCACGACGCCCGCTCCGTGGTGTTCACCGGCTCCCAGCGGCCCATGGGCACCGCCGACGGGGACGGACCGGGCAACCTGTACGACGCGCTGCTCACCGCCGCCACCACGCGGGGGCTCGGCGTACTGATCGCCTTCGGCGGGCGGGTCCACGCGGCCCGCGGGACGGTGAAGACCCAGGCGGTGGCGCTGGACGCGTTCGCCGACCCCTCCGCCGAGCTCTGCGGGAAGATCGGCTTCGGCAAGGTCACCATGCTGCGCACCCCGCAGCGCCCGGAGCCGCTGCCGCTGCCCGCGATGCCGGAGCTGGCGCCGCGGGTGGACATGGTGATGCACCACGCGGACGGCGACCCGGTGCTCCTGAACGCGGCGGTCGCGGCCGGTGCGCGCGGCATCGTCCTGATCGGCACGGGCGCGGGCAACGCCACGCCGGAGATCGTGGACGCGGTGAAGGACGCCGTCGCGCGGGGCGTGCTGGTGGCGCTGACCACGCGGGTGGCCGCCGGGCCGGTGACGGAGATCTACACCCACGGCGGCGCGGTGGACCTGGTGGCGGCGGGAGCGGTCCCGACGGGCACCCTGCGCGCCCCGCAGGCCCGCATCGCGGTCCTCTCGGCGCTGCTGGCTGCCACGGATCCGGCGGAGCAGGGGCGCATCCTGCAGCGCACCCTGTCCTCGACGGACCCGGCCGCCCTGGTCACTGTCTGACCCTGACCGGGTGCCGCTGCGCGGTGTCGTCTCCCCGCGCTGCGGCTACCCCCGGCCGAACGCCGAGAGGATCCGGTCCGCCGCCGACGTGGGGGTGACGCTGCCCGCGCGGACGGCGGCCTCCAGGCCCGGGGCCAGGTCCCGGACCGACGGATCGGCACGCAACCGCTCCAGGAGCTCGTCCCGGACCATCGACCAGGTCCACTCCACCTGCTGCGCCGCCCGCTTGGCCGCCAGCCGGCCCCCCGCGTCCAGCAGCCGCCGGTGCTGCTCCAGCCGGTTCCACACCTCGTCCAGACCCGCCGACTCCCGCGCACTGCACGTCAACACCGGCGGCGTCCACGCCGCGTCGGCGGGGTGCATCAGGCGCAGCGCGCCCGACAACTCCCGCGCCGCCGCCTTCGCGTCGCGCTCGTGCGGGCCGTCCGCCTTGTTCACCGCGAGGACGTCCGCCAGCTCCAGGACGCCCTTCTTGATGCCCTGGAGCTGATCTCCCGTACGGGCCAGGGAGAGGAGGAGGAAGGAGTCGACCATGCCCGCGACCGTGGTCTCCGACTGGCCCACGCCGACCGTCTCGACGAGGACGACGTCGTAGCCCGCCGCCTCCATCACGATCATCGACTCCCGGGTGGCCTTGGCGACCCCGCCCAGCGTCCCCGCCGAGGGGGACGGGCGGACGAAGGCCGAGGAGTCGACCGCCAGCCGCTCCATCCGGGTCTTGTCACCCAGGATCGAGCCGCCCGTACGGGTGGAGGAAGGGTCCACGGCCAGGACCGCGACCCGGTGGCCCAGCCCCGTCAGCATCGTGCCGAACGCATCGATGAACGTGGACTTGCCGACGCCCGGCACCCCGCTGATACCGATCCGCCGGGCTCGCCCCGAGTGGGGCAGCAGCTCCGTCAACAGCCCCTGCGCGAGCGCCCGGTGAGCGGGCAGGGTGGACTCGACGAGCGTGATCGCGCGCGCGATGAACGCACGCTTCCCGTCGAGCACCCCCTTCGCGTAGGCCTCGATGTCGATCTTCGGAGGCATCGGCCGCGCCTACAGCTCGTGGCCCAGATCCGCGGCCAGCCGCGTCACCAGGTCGTGGGCCGCGTCCGGGATCACCGTGCCGGGCGGGAACACCGCCGCAGCGCCCATCTCCAGCAGCGTCGGCACATCGGCCGGCGGGATCACCCCGCCCACCACGATCATGATGTCCTCGCGCCCCTCCTCCGCCAACTGCTCGCGCAGCGCCGGTACGAGGGTCAGGTGGCCGGCCGCCAGCGACGACACGCCCACCACGTGGACGTCCGCCTCGACGGCCTGACGGGCCACCTCCGCCGGGGTCTGGAACAGCGGGCCGACGTCCACGTCGAAGCCCAGGTCGGCGAAGGCGGTCGCGATCACCTTCTGGCCGCGGTCGTGGCCGTCCTGGCCCATCTTGGCGACCAGGACACGCGGACGGCGGCCCTCCGCCTCCTCGAACCGGTCGACCAGCGCACGGGTGCGCTCCACGTTCGGGGACTCGCCTGCCTCGGTGCGGTACACACCCGAAATCGTACGGATCTGGCTCGCGTGCCGCCCGTACACCTTCTCGAGTGCGTCCGAGATCTCACCCACGGTCGCCTTGGCCCGCGCCGCGGCCACCGCCAGCGCGAGGAGGTTGCCCTCCATGCCCTGCCCGGCCCCCCGCTCGGCCGCGTTCGTCAGCGCCCGCAGCGCGTCCTGCGTGACAGCCTCGTCGCGCTCCTCGCGCAGCCGCCGCAGCTTCTCCATCTGCTGCGTGCGCACCGAGGAGTTGTCGACCTTGAGCACGTCGATCAGCTCGTCGTTCGCCACCCGGTACTTGTTCACGCCGATCACCGGCTGGCGCCCCGAGTCGATCCGCGCCTGCGTACGGGCCGCGGCCTCCTCCACGCGCAGCTTCGGGATGCCCGCGTCGATCGCCTGCGCCATGCCGCCGGCCGCCTCGACCTCCTGGATGTGCTGCCAGGCCCGGCGCGCCAGGTCGTACGTCAGCTTCTCGACGTACGCGCTGCCGCCCCACGGGTCGATCGACCGGCAGGTCCCCGACTCCTGCTGGAGCAGCAGCTGGGTGTTGCGGGCGATGCGCGCCGAGAAGTCCGTCGGCAGTGCGAGCGCCTCGTCGAGGGCGTTGGTGTGCAGCGACTGGGTGTGCCCCTGGGTCGCCGCCATCGCCTCGATGCACGTACGCGTCACGTTGTTGAAGACGTCCTGCGCCGTCAGCGACCAGCCGGAGGTCTGCGAATGGGTGCGCAGCGACAGCGACTTGGCGTTCTGCGGGTCGAACTGCTTGACGAGCCGCGCCCACAGCAGCCGGGCGGCGCGCAGCTTCGCGACCTCCATGAAGAAGTTCATGCCGATCGCCCAGAAGAACGACAGGCGCGGCGCGAAGGCGTCCACGTTCAGCCCGACGGCCTGTCCGGCGCGCAGGTACTCCACGCCGTCCGCGAGCGTGTACGCGAGCTCCAGGTCGGCCGTGGCCCCGGCCTCCTGGATGTGGTACCCGGAGATCGAGATGGAGTTGTACCGCGGCATCTTCTGCGAGGTGAACGAGAAGATGTCGGAGATGATCCGCATCGAGGGCTTGGGCGGATAGATGTAGGTGTTGCGGACCATGAACTCTTTGAGGATGTCGTTCTGGATGGTCCCGGCGAGCTTCTCGGGGGAGACGCCCTGCTCCTCCGCCGCCACGATGTACAGCGCGAGGACCGGCAGCACCGCGCCGTTCATCGTCATCGACACCGTCATCTTGTCCAGCGGGATGCCGTCGAAGAGCTGCCGCATGTCGTAGATCGAGTCGATCGCCACGCCCGCCATGCCGACGTCGCCCGTGACGCGCGGGTGGTCGCTGTCGTAGCCGCGGTGCGTGGGCAGGTCGAAGGCGATCGACAGGCCCTTCTGGCCGGCCGCGAGGTTGCGCCGGTAGAAGGCGTTCGACTCCTCGGCCGTGGAGAAGCCCGCGTACTGGCGGATCGTCCAGGGCTGGTTCACGTACATGGTCGGGTACGGGCCGCGCAGGTACGGGGCCATGCCCGGGTAGGTCTGCAGGAAGTCCAGGCCCTCCAGGTCCCGGCCCGTGTACAGCGGCTTCACGCCGATGCCCTCGGGGGTCTCCCACAGCAGGTCGCCGGCGGCGGTCCCGGTGGACTCCTTCACCGCCGCACGCCACTGGTCCTCGGAGCCGGCCGCGGAGGCGCCGCCGCCCAGAGCGAGCGCGGAGAAATCGGGGATGCTCACAGCGCGATTCCCATCCGGTCGAGTACGGAGGACAGCACGGCGACCGCATCGCAGCCGGCGAAGACGTACTCGTCCACGGCGCCGGCCGAGGTGCCGGGCTTGCCCGCGAGGAACACGGTCGTCGCACCGGCCGCGCGCAGGGCCTCGGCCACCGCCTCGGCCTGCTCCTCGTACAGCGCGTCGCTGGAGCACAGCACGGCCATGCCGTCCGCGCCGCTCGCGGCGTAGGCCTCGGCGGCCGTCGCCGGGTTCACCGACACCGGCTCGTGTACCGCCTCGATGCCGCCCGCCTGGAACAGGTTCGCGGCGAACGTGGCGCGCGCGGTGTGCGCGGCCGCCGGGCCCAGCGCGGCGAGGAAGATCCGCGGGCGGTTCCCGATCGCGGCCAGGTGGGCGTCGCTGCGGGCGCGCAGCGCCTCGTACGCCTCGTCGCGCCGTACGCGGGGCAGCCCGCCGGTGGGACCCGCCGGGGCGGGCTCGCGGTCGAGGGGCTTCTCCGAGAGCAGCGGGAACTCGCTGACTCCCGTGATGGGTTCGCGGCGCTTGGCGAGCTTCTTGGAGCGCTCGGCCCAGGTCGCGGCGAGCCGGTCGGCGACCAGCCCGGAGCGCAGGGCGGCGGCCAGGCCGCCGGCCTTCTCGATCGTCTGGAAGAACTCCCAGGCGGCGTGCGCGAGTTCGTCGGTGAGCTGCTCGACGTAGTACGAGCCGCCGGCCGGGTCGATGACGCGGGCCAGGTGCGACTCCTCCAGCAGGATGGTGGAGGTGTTGCGGGAGATGCGGCGCGCGAAGGCGTCCGGCAGGCCCAGCTCGTGGTCGAAGGGGAGCACGGTGACCGAGTCGGCCCCGCCCACGCCCGCCGCCATGCAGGCGACGGTGGTGCGCAGCATGTTCACCCAGGGGTCGCGGCGGGTCATCATCACCGGCGAGGTGACGGCGTGCTGGCGCTGGGCGCCGGCGTCGGGGGCCCCGCAGGCCTCGGCGATCCGGGCCCACAGGCGGCGGGCGGCGCGGAACTTCGCGATGGTGAGGAACTGGTCGGCGGTCGCGGCGTAGCGGAACTCGAGCTGGCCGAGGGCGGCCTGGACGTCGAGGGTGTCGGCCGTGCGTTCGCCGTCGGTCAGAGCACGGAGGTAGGCGACGCCGGTGGCCAGGGACAGCCCCAGCTCCTCGGCTGCGCTACCGCCGGCCTCGTGGTACGGCAGGGCGTCGACGGCGAGGGCGCGGACGCCGGGCCAGTGCGCGGCCGCCTCCCGGGCGAGCCCGACGGCGCCGGCCAGGTCCAGGACTTCACCCGTACGGGCCTCGTGGCCCAGCGGGTCGGCGCCGAGGCTCGCGTGGGCGGCCTCGGGGGCCACCCCGCGCTCGGCGTACAGGCGCAGCAAGGCGCGGGCGGCGTCGGCGTATTCGGCTCCGGCGTCCAGGGAGACGGGCGCCAGGTCGAGGTAGACGCCGTCGAGGGCGCGGGGGAGCGCGTCGACCGGGAGCCCGCCGGGTCCGCCCAGGGACAGCCAGATGGAGGTGACCCCGTTCTCGAGGTCGGTGAGAACGGCCTCGTTCACCCGTGCGGGATCAGTGCCGAGGTGCCGCTGCCGCACGTCCCAGCCGCCGGCGGCACCGCCCGCGGGGCTGCCGCCCCGGACGAACGGAGCGAACCCGGGGAAACCGGTTTCGGCGGCCGTTTCGGGCGCGGTGTACAGCGGGCGGGTGGTGAGCCCGTCCTCGAGCTTTGTGGACAACGCGTCTTCTGCAGCATCGCCGGATACATCCTTGCCGGACTTGCGTAGAACGCCCTCTACCAGGCGCTGCCACTGCTCATGCGTCGCGTCAGGGAACTCGGCGGCCAAGGAGAGCCCGTCATCAGGCAGGACCGTCATGGCTCGAATGCTAGGGGGGTCACCTTGGGAACCACTATAACGACAGGGTGTGATCTCGCCCTCTCATGTGAGACGGGTCGGGTCACGAAAGAGCGCCCTGAGCGGGCGAGTACCTGGCGGGTGCGGGTTCGGTCCCGAGGGCATCCGAACCGGCGGCGACGGACGGCGGTGTCGGCGAACGCGTGGCGGTCGCGTTGCAGGGGCATGAAATCCGGCCATGCTTTTCGGCCGCCGCGGAGCATTGCGCGACGCGTTCCCGGGAAGGCATAGGGCCAGGTCAGAGCCAGTGTGCCGCGGTGGGTGGGAGCTTCGGGCGGGGGTGGTTCCGGCCTGCCGGGCGGGGCTTGACCGCTGCCCGGGCCGCTGACAGTCTCCGAGCCATGTCCGCGTTCGAGCTTCCCGCCCCGCGGCTCCACACCCCCGGCTCCTGTACCGCGCCGGGTTCGTGTCCGGGCCGCTGTCCGGCCCCGCGCCGCGCTTAGGCGCCGCCCCGGGCCCTGACCGATGACCGTTCGGCCTTCCCCCGAACCGGCCGTCGGCCACCCGGCCCGGAACTGCCCGGCTCCGCGCCGGCCTCTCCCCTCTCGCCGACCGCCCTCCGGCCCTGGTCCACGAGCGTCCGGTCCGACCGGCCACGGCCTACCGGCCTCTCCGGTCTGTCGGCCCCGGCCAACCAGCGTCCGGTCCGTACGGCCCCGGCCTACCGGCCACCGGCTCAGTCCGGCCACCCAGCCCAAAGCTGACCCGGCCTCCCGCTCACCAGCCTCCGGTCGACCCGGCCCCGGCCTCCGGCGCTCGCCTCGCCGTCAACCGGCACAGGCCGGCCTCGCTCGCGGCACCTCTGTCTCTGTCCATGGCCTCGGCCTCGGTCAACCGGCCTGGCCCACGGTCCCCGGCCGACAGGTCTGCCCGTGCTCCATTCCTCCACTACGGATACCAACCCAAGGGAGTTCCCATGAGCACTGCCACCCGTACCCAGCTCACCGTCACCCGGATCGGTGGGCGGATCGGTGCCGAGATCGGGGGTGTGCGGCTCGGTGGGGAGCTCGGTGGCGATGTCGTCGCCGAGATCCGCGCCGCGCTCCTCGCCCACAAGGTCGTCTTCTTCCGCGACCAGGACCACCTGGACGAGGCCGGCCACGAAGCCTTCGCCCAACTCCTCGGCACACCCGTCGCCCACCCCACCGTGCCCTCCGCCGACGGCCGTTACGCCCTGGGCATCGACTCCCACCACGGCGCCCGCGCCAACCAGTGGCACACCGACGTCACCTTTGTCCCCGCCTACCCCGCCTTCTCCATCCTCCGCGCCGTCACGATCCCCCCGTACGGCGGCAACACCCTCTGGGCCAACACCGCCACCGCCTACGCCAACCTCCCCGAGCCGCTGCGCAGCCTCGCCGACAGCCTGCGCGCCGTGCACTCCAACGCGTACGACTACGCCGCCCTGAAGCCCGACGCCCTCCCCGAGGCGCTGGCCCAGTACCGCGAGGTGTTCACCTCCACCGAGTTCCTCACCGAGCACCCCGTCGTCCGCGTCCACCCCGAGACCGGCGAACGCACCCTGCTGCTCGGCAACTTCGTCCAGCGGATCAAGGGCCTCACCGGCCGCGACTCCCGTGCCCTCCTCGACCTCTTCCAGGCGCACATCGAGAGCCCCGAGAACACCGTCCGCCGGCAGTGGCGGGCCGGCGACGTCGCGATCTGGGACAACCGGGCCACCCAGCACTACGGCGTCGACGACTCCGACGAGCACGAGCGCACCCTGCGCCGCGTGACGGTGGACGGCGACGTCCCGGTCGGCCCGGACGGGGTCCCGTCCCGCCTGATCAGCCCCGAGACCGTGCCCGACCCGTCCTTCGGCATCCCCTCCGGCGCATCCGCCGGCGCCTGACCAGCCGGCGCCCGACCCGCCCCGCCCGCCCGCTCGTACGACGCCCCAAGGAGGCCCCGTGCCCACCCTGCTCGCCCTGTCCGGCAGCCCCTCCCCGCACTCCCGTACCGCCGTCGTCGCCGACCACGTCCTGCGCCGCCTCTCCCACGCCGGGTACGACACCGCCCACCTCGCCGTACGGGAGCTCCCCGCCGCCGACCTCCTCTCCGCCCGCCGCGGCGAGCCGGAGATCCGCCGGGCCCTCGAAGCCGTCGCCGAGGCCGACGGGATCATCGTCGCGACCCCGGTCTACAAGGCCTCGTACACGGGCCTGCTCAAGGCCTTCCTCGATCTGCTCCCGCAGGACGGGCTGGCCGGCAAAACGGTTCTGCCGATCGCCACCGGCGGAAGCCTCGCCCATGTCCTGACCCTCGACTACGCCCTGCGCCCGGTACTCGCCGCCCTCGGCGCCCGGCACGTCACCGCCGGGCGGTTCGTCCTGGACTCCTCCGTGGAGCGCGGGACCGGCCCCGACCGGCTGCGGCCCGAGGCGGAGCTGGACCTCTTCCAGGCCGTCGACGAGTTCGCCGAGGCGCTGGACACCGCGGCCTCCGTCGCCCGCGCCGCACTCGCGACCGCCCCGTAACGACACCCCCGACCACGCGATCCCGCACACCGGACAAGGAACCGCCATGCCCGCAGCCCTCACCTCCACGCGCACCTCCCGACGCCAGTTCCTCACCCTGCTCGGCATCTCGGCTGCCGCGGTGAGCTGCGGCACGGCCACCGCCTCCGGCGGCGGTTCCGGCTCCGGCTCGCAGATCAAGAACCTGAAGTACCAGGGCGCCGTCGGCGCGGTCACGCTCCCCGAACTCGCCGCCGACCTCGGCTACTTCGAGGACGTCACCCTCGAATGGGTCGGGAACACCATCAGTGGCCCACAGGACATCCAGTCCGCCGCCACCGGCCAGACCCACTTCGGCAGCGCCTTCAACGGCGCGGTCATCAAGCTCGCCGCCGGAAAGGCGCCGATCAAGGCGGTCATCTCCTCCTACGGCTCGGACCAGTACTCCTACGCCGGCTACTTCGTCCTGGAGGACAGCCCGATCCGCTCCGCCCGGGACCTGATCGGCAAGAAGGTCGGCATGAACACCCTGGGCGCCCACTACCAGGCGCTGCTCGACACCTACCTCAGCCGCAACGGCCTCTCCAAGGCGGACGCGGCCAAGGTCGAGGCCCTGGTCATACCGCCCGTCAACACCGAACAGGCGCTGCGGGCGAAGCAGATCGAGGTCGGGGTGCTCACCGGCATCCTGCGCGACAAGGCGGTCGCCTCCGGCGGCATCCGCCCGCTGTTCACCGATGTGGATCTGCTCGGCGCGTTCAGTGCCGGCACTTACATCATGACCGAGCGCTTCATCAAGCAGAACCCGGACACCGTACGGACCTTCGTGACGGGCGTGGCCAAGGCCATCGAGTGGTCCCGCACCACCCCGCGCGAGGAGGCCGTCGCCCGGATGACCGAGATCGTCAAGAAGCGCGGCCGCAACGAGGACACCACCGCCCTGCAGTACTGGCGCTCCTACGGGATCGCGGAGACCGGCGGCCGGATACCCGACAAGGAGTTCCAGCTCTGGCTCGACTGGCTCGGCGAGCGCGGCGAGATCAAGCAGGGGCAGTTCAAGCCGTCCGACCTCTACACCAACGAGTTCAACGCATACGGAAAGGGGTGACGGCCGCAATGGCGAAGATCGTGTTCGAGGGAGTGCACAAGACGTTCGGGGACTTCACCGCCCTCGACGGCATCGACCTGGAGATCGGCAGCGGTGAGTTCCTCGTCGTCGTCGGCCCCAGCGGCTGCGGCAAGTCCACCCTCCTGGACCTCCTCGGCGGACTGACGAAGCCGACGGAGGGGCGGATCCTGCTGGACGGCAAGCCGGTCACCGGGCCGGGCCTGGACCGGGGCACCGTCTTCCAGCAGTACGCGCTGCTGCCGTGGCGGACCGCCCAGGGAAACGTCGAGTTCGGCCTGGAGGCCACCGGCGTGCCGCGCCGGCAGCGGGCCGCCCGCGCCCGGGAGTTCCTGGACCTGGTCGGACTGACCGGCTTCGAGGACCGGCACCCGCACCAGCTGTCCGGCGGCATGCGCCAACGGGTGGCGATCGCCCGCTCGCTGGCGTACGACCCGGACGTGCTGCTGATGGACGAGCCCTTCGCGGCGCTGGACGCGCAGACCCGCGAATCGCTCCAGGACGAACTGCGCCGCATCTGGCAGAGCACCGGCAAGACGGTCGTGTTCATCACGCACGGCATCGAGGAGGCCGTCTACCTCGGGCAGCGGGTGGCCGTCATGACCTCCCGGCCCGGCCGGGTCAAGGAGGTCGTCCCGGTCTCCTTCGCCGACAGCGACGGACTGGTGGGGGAGGCCCTGAGGTCCAGCCCGGAGTTCGCCCGCTACCGGCACGAGATCTGGAACCTCCTCCACGACGAGGTGGCCCGAGCCCAGCAACTGGAGAAGGAGGCGGCAGCAGCATGACCACCGGAACCGACACCACCGCCCTGGCCGCGGCAGGCCTCACGGCCCCGGCCGAACCCGCTCGGGCGGGCACTGCGACCCGCAAGGCGGCGACCGCGCCCGGGGTCGCCGCGGGGCTCGCCCCGGCCCCGTCCGAGTCCACCACCGGGACCGACCCGGCCGCGGCCGGCGGCCCGGCCCGGAAGGCCTCGACCCGCAAGGCCCCGGCCCGGAACGCCCAGGCCCCGGCCCGGAACGCCCAGGCCCCGGCTCCCGGCCGCGCCCGTGCCGCGACCGGTGCGCGGGCCGTCGTACGGGTGCTGAAGGCCATCGGCCTCCGCAGCGCAGCGATCCTCGCCCTGATCGCCCTCTGGGAGATCGCCCCCCGGGCCGGCCTGGTCGACGCCACCTTCCTGCCGCCCGTCAGCGAGGTGGCGGTGGCCTGGTGGGAGCTGGCCGTCGACGGCCAGCTCGCCGAACACGCCCAGGCCAGCCTGATCCGCTCCTTCGGCGGCTTCGGGATCGCCGTGGCCGTCGCCGTCCCGCTCGGACTGCTCATCGGCTGGTACCGGCCCCTCGCCGATTTCCTCGGGCCCCTGCTGGAGGTCTTCCGCAACACCGCCGCCCTCGCGCTGCTCCCGGTCTTCGTGCTGCTCCTCGGCATCGGCGAGACCTCGAAGGTGTCGATCGTCGTCTACGCCTGCGTCTGGCCCGTGCTGCTCAACACCATCAGCGCGGTCCGCAACGCCGATCCCACTCTGATCCGGCTCGCGCGGTCGATGGACCTCTCCACGCCCCGCCTGTTCCAGAAGGTGATCCTCCCGGCCTCCGTACCGGCCGTGTTCACCGGCATCCGGCTGGCCGGAGCGGTCTCGATCCTGGTCCTCGTGGCGGCCGAGATGATCGGCGCCAAGGCGGGCCTCGGCTATCTGATCAACGCCTCGCAGTTCAACTTCGCGATCCCGCAGATGTACGCGGGCATCGTCACCATCTCCGCCATCGGCGTGACCTTCAACCAGTTGCTGGTCGTGATCGAACGCCGCCTCAGCCTCTGGCGCGTGCCGGCCGCTTGACGCCCTACGGGCCCGGACTCCCGGCCCGCGCCTCAATCGCGGTGCGGGGCTGGGCTCGGGCCCGGCACATCAGACTCACCGACCCGAGGAACACCACCATGACCGCACCCCGGACCCTCCACCTCAACGCCTTCCTCATGAACGCCGGGCACCACGACGCCGCCTGGCGGCACCCCGGCAGCAGCCCCGAGCGGGTCACCGACCTGCGGTACTTCCAGGAGCTGGCACAGACCGCCGAGCGCGGGCGGCTCGACTCGGTCTTCTTCGCCGACGGGCTCGCCCTCTGGGGCAAGGCCCGCTACAACGCCCTCGGCGGGTTCGAGCCGCTCACCCTGCTCTCCGCCATCGCCGCCGTCACCGAGCACATCGGGCTCATCGCCACCGTCTCCACCACCTTCAACGAGCCGTTCCACCTCGCCCGCAAGTTCGCCTCGCTCGACCACATCAGCAACGGCCGCGCCGGCTGGAACATCGTCACCTCCGGCACCGTCGACGAGGCCCGCAACTTCGGCCAGGACGAGCACCTCGAGCACAGCCTCCGCTACGACCGCGCCCGCGAGTTCCTCGACGTCGCGACCAAGCTCTGGGACAGCTGGGAGGACGACGCGATCGTTCTCGACAAGGAGCGCGGCATCTACGCCGACACCGCCAAGCTGCACCCCGCCGCCCACCGCGGCACGTACTTCGGTGTCGCCGGCCCGCTCAACGTGCCCCGCTCCCCGCAGGGCCACCCGCTCCTCGTGCAGGCCGGGTCCTCCGAGGACGGCAAGGAGTTCGCCGCCCAGTACGCCGAGGCCGTCTTCACCGCCCAGCAGACCCTCGCCGACGGGCAGACCTTCTACAAGGACCTCAAGTCGCGCCTCGCCAAGTACGGCCGCACCGGGTCCGACCTGCTCGTCCTCCCCGGAATCGCGCCCGTCATCGGTTCCACCGAGGCCGAGGCGAAGGCCCTGGAGCAGGAGCTCACCGACCTCCAGGTGCCGGAGTACGGGCTCGCCCAGCTCTCCGGCATGCTCGGCACCGACCTCACCGGCCACCCCCTCGACGGCCCGCTGCCCGAGCTCCCCGAGGAGCGGGACATCAACGGTAACAAGAGCCGCTTCACCCTCGTCGCCGAACTGGCCCGCCGCGACGGCCTCACCCTGCGCGAGCTGATCGCGCGCCTCGGCGCCGGCCGCGGCCACCGCGTCTTCGCCGGCACGCCCGAGCAGATCGCCGACCAGCTGGAGGAGTGGTTCACCCAAGGCGCCGCCGACGGCTTCAACATCATGGCTCCCGTCCTGCCGACCGGGCTGACCGCCTTCGTCGACCACGTCGTGCCGATCCTGCAGAAGCGCGGCCTGTTCCGTACGGAGTACACCGGCACGACCCTGCGCGAGAACTACGGCCTCCCGCGCCCGGCGAACCGGTATGCGGAGGCCGCCTCGTGATGGACCCCGCTCCCTGACCCGCTCTGCCGCGGGCCGCCGGAGACCCGTACTCCGGCGGCCCGCGGCAGAACGCCGTCAGACCGTCAGGACGATCTTGCCGCGCGTGCGGCCCGCCGCGCTGAGTTCCCAGGCCTTCGCGGCCTCGGCGAGCGGCAGTGCGTGCTCCACGTTGACCGTGAGCTTCCCCGCGTCGGCCAGTTCCCCGAGGAACGTCAGGTCGGCGGTGTCCGGGCGCACCCACAGCTGGTGCGCGCCCTTGGCCGCGGCCTCGTAGTCGGCGATGGAGACCACTCGGCTGCGCTCCTTGACGAGCGACTGGAGGATCTCGACGGCGCCGTCCCCGAAGAAGTCCAGCCCCGCGTCGATGCCTTCGGGGGCGAGCGCGCGGATCCGGTCCGCCAAGCCCTCCCCGTACAGGACGGGCTCGGCGCCGAGCGAGCGCAGGTAGTCGTGGTTGTGCGCGCCGGCCGTGCCGATGACGCGCAGACCGAGCGCGACGGCGATCTGCACGCCGAGGGAGCCGGTGCCGCCGGCCGCGGAGTGGATGACCACGGTCTCGCCGGCCTTGAGGCCCACGCGGACGAGTGACTGGTACGCGGTGAGGCCGGCCAGCGGGATGCCCGCGGCCTGCTCGAAGGTCAGCTCGCGCGGCTTGCGGGCCAGCGTCCGGACGGGGGCGGTGACCAGTTCGGCGTAAGTGCCGAGCTCGACCCACTCCTTGCGGACGTACCCGTAGACCTCGTCGCCGACCGCATGGTCGAAGGTGTCGGGGCCGACGGCCTCGACGACTCCGGCGACGTCCCAGCCGGGTATGACCGGGTAGCGGACTTCGAGGATCGGGTCGAGATATCCGGCGGCGAGCTTCCAGTCCACCGGGTTCACGCCGGCTGCCTTCACCCGGACCAGCACCTCGCCCGGGCCGACCTTGGGCTGCGGTACGTCAACGAGCGTGAGGTTCTCGGAAGTTCCATATGCGCTGTACGTGATTGCCTTCATGATCGTCCCCAACGGAACCCCTTACGGACGTATTCCTCAGGCGGGCAGGCTGTTGCGGTGCGAGCTCCGCCGGGCCGCGCTGAACAGAGCCTGGATCTGCACCCCGGACTGCTCGACGTCGTCGAGCGGCGAGGGGAACGGCAGCCGTACGTCGCGGTGCCCGCGCCGCTGCTCCAGGCGCAGGGTGATCCCGTACCGGTCCATGGCGAGCGGCAGTACCCGCAGGATCGCGCCGGTGGGCAGCGGCTGGACCAGTCGCAGCAGGAGGGTGACGAGTTCGGCGTGGTCGTCGAAGAGGTGCGTGAGCATCCCGCCCTCGAACGGCGCGAGCGGGTCGGGGCAGGCCGCGTCGAGCTCTTCGAGGCCGACGTACGAGCGGCCCTCCGCGGTCTCGAGGACGGCGCGGCCGAATTCCATGCAGGTGGAGTCGGCGCCTTCGTCCGTGTAGGGCGAGAGCAGCCGGCCCAGGATCGTGACGCGGGCGCGCACCCGGTCCCGTACGGGGGTGGGGGCGATGTCGGTGAACTCCAGCCGGATCGACGGCCGGTACTCGCCGTCGCCGCCGGGCTCGCCGGGGTGCAGGTGCAGCCGGCCCATCGGGTCCGCCCCGTCGAGGTGGCGGACCTCGCTGCGCAGCCCGTCGGTGACCACGGTCATGGAGTGTGCGGCGACCAGGATCGACCGGACCCGCTCGGCGTCGGTGGGCCGGCCGGCGGCCGGGGTGGCAGGGGCAGCACCGGACATGCGCATGCGGATCTCCATCGTCCTGGGCGAGTGACTTAGGTATGCCTAACCTAACTCATTCGCTTTCGCAGGAGTACCCTGCGTCGCTCGTGTCGTTGTTGGGCTGAACGGGTGAAACGCGAGAGGATGGCGGGATGCACATGAAGCGCACGGCCGAGGCGGCCCGGTGAGCAGGTACGACGTCACGGACGAACAGTGGGAGGGGCTCGCGCAGGTGGTCCCCCTGCGCAGTCGCAACGAGTGGCCCTCCCGGGTGGACCACCGCACGATCCCCACGGCGCCGGGAGCTGCCGCGGCGGAACAGCGGCGCTTCGTCGTGATCCGGGTCCAGATCTTCGCCGATGCCAGGGAGGTGGCCGAGTACCTGATCGCGCAGATCCCGGTGCTGCTCGACCTCACCGGCGCCGACAGCGAAGTGGCCAAGCGGATCCTCGACTTCAGCAGCGGCGTGGTCTTCGGACTGGGCAGCGGGATGCACCGGGTCGACCGGAACGTCTTCCTGCTGGCGCCCGTCGGGACCGAGGTCGAGGGGATCGCGGCCGCGGCCGTCCCCCGATCGTAGGAAGGTCGCCTCGACGGAACGGTTCGCCGGCCCCACCCGGGGTCCGGCGGGCCGTACCGTCCGGCGCATGGACGCCACCTTGGACCTGGACGCGCAGGGAGCCACGGCTTCTGCGCCTGCCGGGTTATCCGCCGTACCTGCCGACCACGTGCTCCCGCCTGCCGTCGTGCACCACCGTCCCGCCGTCACCGAGTTGCGGCTCTCCGCCTTCGGGGCGCACCGCGCAGCCGTCATCCCGCTCGGGCCCGTGACCTTCCTGACCGGGCCCAGCGGCAGCGGCAAGTCCCAGGCCTTCGCCGCCTACGAGGCCCTGGCCGGGCTCGGATCCGGGGCCACCCTGGAGGAGGCGTTTCCCGACCCGCGGGCCCGGATCCCCGACCGGGCCCTGCCCGACGGCGAGGGGCGGCGCGGATTCCGCATCGGCTGCACCGTCGACGGCCCGGCCGGGCCCGTCCGCCTCGACCTCGCCGTCCAGGCCGAACCCGCACTGCGGATCGTCGGCGAACGGCTCTCGGTGGACGGGCAGATCCTGCTCAGCACCGCCCTGCGCGACCCCGGCCGGCGCTCCGTCCAGGCCTCCTGGCTGACCGGCGGGGCCATCGGCGTCACCCGGGCCCCGCTGCCCGACGACCGGCTCGGCACCGCCCTGCTCCCGCTGCGCGTGGCCGGCGCCACGGCCGGACAGCGGCAGGTCCTCGCCGCCGCCGAGCAGATGGTGGTGGCCCTGCGTTCGGTGTTCCCCTGCGACCCGCGCCCGGACCGGATGCGGGCCCCCGTCCCGCCGGGCGCGGGCCGGCTGCTCGGCGACTGCGCCAACCTGGCCGACGTACTGCGCCGGACCCGCCACGAATGCGGTACCCGCCATGCGCTGCTGGCCGCGGCGGCGCGGACCGGCTGTTCGGGCCCGGTGGCGGGCCTGGACGTACGGGCCCCCGCGCACGGCCCGGTCACGGCGCTGCTGGACCGCGGCTCCGCCGGGCCCGCCACGGAACTGGGCCGGCTGGGCGCGGGCGAGCTCCGGTTCCTCGCGCTGGCGCTGGTCCTGCTGACCGGTCCGGGGGTGCTGGCCATGGATCCGGCCGCCGAACTGCTCTCCGCCCGGCAGGCGCTGACCGTCCTCGCCGACGGCTTCGACCGCGGCCTGGACCGGCGGCAGAACGCCGAGCTGCTGCGGCTGGCCCTGCTGTGCTGCGGCCGCGGCCATGTCCGCCTGGTCGCCGCGGTGGGGGAGGAGACGGCCGCGGCCGCCCGTGTGACCCCGGGGGTGACGGTGATAGACCTGACGCCATGAGCGATGAGCAGGACGTACAGCACGGGGACGAGCTGCACCCGCACGAGCGGCTGCAACAACTGCAGCGGCGGCTGGCCGAGTTCGCTGCCGCGCGCGGCTGGGAGCCGTACCACACGCCCAAGAACCTGGCCGTGGCGCTGAGCGTGGAGGCTTCCGAACTGGTCGAAATCTTCCAGTGGCTGACCCCGGAACAGTCGGCGAAGGTCATGGAGAAGCCGGACACCGCGCACCGCGTGGCCGATGAGGTGGCCGACGTGCTGGCGTATCTGCTGCAATTCTGTGAGGTCCTCGGGGTGGATGTGCTGGATGCGCTCGCCGCGAAGATCGAGAGGAACGAGCTCCGCTTCCCGGTAACGGGGCCTCCGACATCGAATTGTCACTCTTCGGAGTGATGGCGTCGTCCACAACCATGTTTGTGTCCATAGATTTCCGAATACCCCTGGCTTTACTGGCTCATTGCCCTCACTCTGGGTAGTGGTGAGAACGGCGGATGTCGTGCGGACGGGGGACGGCATATGGATGCGGTACGGCTCATCGCGGCCGGCCGGCACGCGCTGGCGCAGAGCGGGGCGGCGATGGACATCGTGGGCGAGGCCTGGCAGGCCCAGGCGCTCGCGCAGGGGATAGGGAGCTGGCTGGCGGTCACCGGGCCGCCGGAGCTGAGATCGGAGGCGCGGGGACTGGGTGAAGCAGGGGGCAGAGGCTGCGGGGTGCTCGACAGAGCCGCCCTGCGCGGCGAGGGCAGCGCGCCCGACTATCCGCCGAGAGCGGCGCAGCTGACCGAGGTGGTGGATGTCCGCCAGGCTCTGCTCGGACTGCAGGCGTTGCTCGGCGAAGTGGGGATAGCCCTGGTCGGGGTGGCCTGTGCGACGGACGACGAAGGCCTGTACTGGCAGTGCATAGAGTCCATCGACGCGGCCGACGAATCGAGCGACCGGGTCCGGGCCGTCCTGCGGCGCCTGGCGGTCCGCGAACGGGGGTCCGCCTCGGGCGTGGCCTGACGGGAGCGGGCGTACGACGGGAGAACGGGGTCGAGGTCCCGCCGCGCGCGACGGGACCCGCACGGTCAGTACGACCGGTAGGACGGGCGCTCGCTCTCGGGGGTACGGCTGCCCGGGGCCGGCGGCGTGCCGGGGGTGCGGTCCGTGGAGAACTGGAGGTCGGCGTCGAGCTGCGACAGGTCGGCGTTCAGCGCCGCCATCAGCTCTTCCATCTGCTGCAGCAGGCCCTTCGGCGCGCCGCCTTGGGCGGCCGTCGTGGGCTCCTCGCGTGCGTGGTCAGGTGCTGCCTGTCCGGTTTGTTCGTTCTGCTGGCGGGTCTCCGGCACGGCCTCGTGGGACATGGCGGCCTCCTCGGCCCCGGCCCTTCCACGGCGGAAGGGGGCGGTGGACGCACCGGCGATGGGCCGCCGGCGCGCGGGCCGGGCGGTCCGGCTCCGTCCGAGCCAACGATCCCCGTCCGGGCTGGTCACTGGCCGGGTGCGGGGTGGGCCGCCGGCTTGACGCAGATTCACCCTGCCGGGGTGGGACGGGGGCGCCTGCCGGAGGCGGCCGGGGGAGGCAGGATGGGAGGTATGGATCTCCGTATTTTCACCGAACCCCAGCAGGGCGCCGGCTACGACACCCTCCTGACCGTCGCGAAGGCCACCGAGGACCTGGGCTTCGACGCGTTCTTCCGGTCCGACCACTATCTGCGGATGGGCTCGGGGGACGGCCTGCCCGGGCCCACCGACGCCTGGATCACCCTCGCGGGCCTGGCCCGCGAGACGCGGCGGATCCGGCTGGGCACGCTGATGACGGCCGGCACCTTCCGGCTGCCCGGCGTACTCGCCATCCAGGTGGCCCAGGTCGACCAGATGTCCGGAGGCCGGGTCGAACTGGGCCTGGGCGCAGGCTGGTTCGAGGAGGAGCACAAGGCATACGGCATCCCGTTCCCGGCGGAGCGGATGGCCCGGCTGGAGGAGCAGCTGGCCATCGTCACCGGCCTGTGGGCCACCGAACCCGGCGCCACGTTCGACTACGCCGGCACCCACTACCAGGTGGAGAAGTCCCCGGCGCTGCCCAAGCCGGCCCAGGCCAAGGTGCCCGTGCTCATCGGCGGCCACGGCGCGAAGCGCACCCCGCGCCTCGCCGCCCGGTACGCAGACGAGTTCAACATGCCGTTCGCGTCGATCGCGGACAGCGAGCGGCAGTTCGGCCGGGTGCGCTCGGCCGCCGAAGAGGCCGGGCGCAAGGCCGACGACCTCGTCTACTCCAACGCCCTCGTGGTGTGCGTCGGCAGGGACGACGCCGAGGTCGCCCGCCGCGCCGCCGCCATCGGCCGGGACGTGGACGAGCTCAAGGCCAACGGCCTGGCCGGCTCCCCGGCCGAGGTCGTGGAGAAGATCGGCGCCTACGCGGCCGTCGGCAGCTCCCGCGTCTACCTCCAGCTGCTCGACCTCGACGACCTGGACCACCTGGAGCTGATCTCGGCCCAGGTGCTGTCCCAGCTCGGCTGAGGGAGGCGCACGACCGATGCCCCGCGCGTCCGGCCCGCTCGCCGAAGCCCTGGCCCGCAGGGTCGTGCTCCTGGACGGCGGGCTGAGCAACCAGCTCGCCGACCAGGGCTGCGACCTGTCGGGCGGCCTCTGGTCGGGCCGGGTGCTCGCCGAGCGGCCGGACCAGGTGGAGGCCGCCCACACGGCGTACGCGCGGGCCGGCGCCGAGGTACTGATCACCGCCAGCTACCAGGTGGGGTACGAGGCCTTCGCCGCCCACGGCCACGACCGGGCCGCGACCACCGCCCTGCTGCAGCGCAGCGTCGCACTCGCCGCCCGGGCGGCCGACGCCGCGGACCACCAGGTCTGGGTCGCCGCCTCGGTCGGCCCGTACGGGGCGGTGCTCGCGGACGGCTCCGAGTACCGCGGGCGGTACGGGCTGAGCGTGCGCGAGCTCGCCGCCTTCCACCGCCCGCGCATCGAGGCGCTGCTCGAGGCGGGCCCCGACGTCCTGGCCCTGGAGACCATCCCGGACGCCGACGAGGCCGAAGCCCTCCTCACCGTCCTCGCCGGCACCGGCGCGCCCGCCTGGCTGAGCTACACCGTGGCCGACGCCCGCACCCGCGCCGGCCAGCCCCTCCCCGAGGCCTTCGCCCTCGCGGCCGAGACCCCGGAGATCATCGCCCTCGGCGTCAACTGCTGCGCCCCGGCGGACGTGCTGCCCGCCCTCGAGGCCGCCGCCTCCGTCACCGCCAAGCCGCTCCTGGCCTACCCCAACGACGGCTCCGTCTGGAAGCCGGCCACCGGCACCTGGCAAGCCCCGCCTGACCCCGCCCCCTGGCCGACACAGGCCTGGACCCGCACCGGAGCCCGCCTCCTGGGCGGCTGCTGCCGCATCGGCCCGCCCGACATCGCCGAACTGGCCGCATGGACTTCGGGGGGTGGGACCGGTCAGGGGCGCCAGCGGGCCTGACCGGGACCCTTGCAGGTGTAGACGACGCCCTTCTTGCTGACGCCGGTTGCCCCGGCCGGGGAGCAGAACGCTCCGGGTGTGATGGTGCCCGCGCCTGCGCCGCCGCTGCTGCGCCCGCCGGAGGAGGAAGAGCCCCCGGAGGACGAACCCCCGGATGCGGATCTCCCGGATGCGGATCCCCCGGAAGAGGGCCCGCCCGATGCCGAGCTGCCGGAGTCGGGCACTTGCCCGGATCGGGATCCGTGGGACCGGGCGCGGGCGGTGCCGGTGAGAAATCCGGTGGCCCCCGGTAGCGGGCTGCGTCCATGCTGAGCTGCATGTTCCTGACGATCTCCACCACTGGCAGTGCTGAGCACCCGGCTACCGATCTGGGCTTTTTGCTGCACAAGCATCCCGGGAAGGTGCAGGCCTTTTCCACCTCCCATGGCACCGCCCACGTCTTCTACCCCGAGGCCACGGATGCGCGGTGCACGGCGGCTCTGCTGCTGGAGGTGGATCCCGTCGCGCTCGTGCGGCGCGGGCAGGGCAAGGGGCGGGGCGGGGCGCCCGACGCCGCGCTCGCGCAGTACGTCAACGACCGCCCGTACGCGGCCTCCTCGCTGCTCGCCGTCGCGCTCAGTTCCGTCTTCCGCAGTGCGCTGGCCGCCAAGTGCGCCGCCCGGCCCGAGCTGCCGGGCCAGGTGCGTCGGCTGCGGATCGAGATACCGGCGCTGCCCGCGCGCGGCGGGACGGAGCTCGTCCATCGGCTGTTCGATCCGCTCGGCTGGGACCTCGTACAGGCCGAACCCGTGCCGCTCGACGAGCAGTTCCCCGAGTGGGGGGACTCCCGGTACGTACGGCTCGTCCTGGAGGGCGAGCTGCGGCTCGCCGACGCCCTGCGGCAGCTCTACGTCCTGCTGCCCGTGCTCGACGACGCCAAGCACTACTGGGTCGCGCCCGACGAGGTCGACAAGCTGCTGCGTGCCGGGGACGGCTGGCTCGCCGCGCACCCCGAGAACGGACTCATCAGCGCCCGTTATCTCGCCCGCCACAAAAAGCTGACCCGCGACGCCCTGGAGCGGCTGGAACTGGTCCGGCTGGCCGAGGCCGACGGCAGTGAGGTCGAGGAGCTCGACAACGCCGTGGGTGAGATCGAGGAGAAGCCCGTGCCGCTCGCCGTGCAGCGGCGCGAGGCGATCCTCGCCGCGCTGCGCACCGCAGGCGCGGCCCGGGTCCTCGACCTCGGCTGCGGACAGGGCCAGCTGGTGCAGGCCCTCCTCAAGGACGTGGCCTTCACCGAGATCGTCGGCGTCGACGTGTCCATGCGGGCCCTCGGCATGGCCGCCAAACGGCTGCGCCTCGAGCGGATGGGGGAGCGGCAGAGCAGCCGCGTCCAGCTGCTCCAGGGCTCGCTGGCCTACACCGACAAGCGGCTGACCGGGTACGACGCGGCCGTGCTCAGCGAGGTCATCGAGCACCTCGATCTGCCGCGGCTGCCCGCCCTGGAGTACGCGGTGTTCGGCTCGGCCCGCCCCCGCACCGTCCTCGTCACCACCCCGAACGTCGAGTACAACGTCCGCTGGGAGACCCTGCCCGCAGGGCACGTCCGGCACGGCGACCACCGCTTCGAGTGGACCCGCGCGGAGTTCCGTACCTGGGCCGACGAGGTCGCCGGACGGTACGGGTACGCCGCCGAGTTCGTTCCCGTCGGCGACGACGACCCCGAGGTGGGGCCGCCCACCCAGATGGCCGTTTTCACTCAGA
This sequence comes from Streptomyces sp. NPDC051364, assembly GCF_040682115.1. Taxonomy (NCBI): domain Bacteria; kingdom Bacillati; phylum Actinomycetota; class Actinomycetes; order Kitasatosporales; family Streptomycetaceae; genus Streptomyces; species Streptomyces sp. NPDC051364. The sequence continues at coordinate 274,204 of NZ_JBFBAH010000008.1, forward strand.
TCAGCATCGATATCCAGAAGGAGGGTGAGGTCGCATGACCACGACCGGCACGCGCGTACTTCCCGTCACCGACCTGTCCCTCGTCGTCCTGATCGGGGCCACCGGATCCGGCAAGTCGACCTTCGCCCGCAAGCACTTCAAGCCCACCGAGGTCATCTCCTCCGACTACTGCCGGGGCCTCGTCTCCGACGACGAGAACGACCAGAGTGCGAGCCGGGACGCCTTCGACGTCCTCCACTACATCGCCGGCAAGCGGCTGGAAGCCGGCCGCCTCACCGTCGTCGACGCGACCAGCGTGCAGTCCGAGGCCCGCCGGCAGCTGGTCCAGCTCGCCCGCGCGCACGACGTACTGCCCATCGCCATCGTCCTCGACATGCCCGAGGAGGTCTGCGCCGAACGCAACGCCGGCCGCCCCGACCGGGCCGGGCTGCCCCGCGCCGTCATCCAGCGGCACCGCCGCGACCTGCGCCGCTCGCTGCGCGGACTGGAGCGCGAGGGCTTCCGCAAGGTGCACGTGCTGCGTTCGGCCGAAGAGGCCGACAGCGCGGAGGTGGTGCGGGAGAAGAGGTTCAACGACCTCACCCACCTCACCGGCCCGTTCGACATCATCGGCGACATCCACGGCTGTTCCTCCGAGCTGGAGACCCTGCTGGGCAAGCTCGGGTACGAGGACGGCGCCCACCCGGAGGGCCGCACCGCGGTCTTCGTCGGCGACCTCGTCGACCGCGGGCCGGACAGTCCCGGCGTGCTGCGGCGCGTGATGGGCATGGTCAAGTCCGGCAACGCCTTGTGCGTGCCCGGGAACCACGAGAACAAGCTCGGCCGTTATCTGAAGGGCTCCAAGGTCCAGCAGACCCACGGACTGGCCGAGACCATCGAGCAGCTGTCCCACGAGCCGGAGGAGTTCGTCGAGGAGGTACGGGAGTTCATCCGCGGCCTCGTCAGCCACTACGTCCTCGACGGCGGCAAGCTGGTGGTCTGTCACGCTGGCCTGCCCGAGAAGTACCACGGCCGCACCTCCGGCCGGGTCCGCTCGCACGCCCTGTACGGGGAGACCACGGGCGAGACCGACGAGTTCGGCCTGCCCGTGCGCTACCCGTGGGCCGAGGACTACCGCGGCAAGGCCGTCGTGGTCTACGGCCACACACCGGTCCCGAACACCGCCTGGATCAACAACACCATCTGCCTGGACACCGGCGCCGTCTTCGGCGGGAAGATGACCGCCCTGCGCTGGCCCGAGCGCGAACTGGTCGACGTGCCGGCCGAGAAGGTCTGGTACGAGCCGGTCAGGCCGCTCGCCACCGAGGTGCCGGGCGGGCACGACGGGCGCCCGCTCGACCTGGGCGACGTCCACGGGTGCCGGATCGTCGAGACCCGGCACCTGGGCAACGTCACCGTGCGCGAGGAGAACGCGGCGGCGGCCCTGGAGGTCATGAGCCGCTTCGCGGTGGACCCGCGGCTGGTCCCGTACCTGCCGCCCACCATGGCGCCCACGGCCACCTCGCAGGAGGGCGGTTATTTGGAGCACCCGGCCGAGGCCTTCGCCCAGTACCGCAAGGACGGCATCGCGCAGGTCGTCTGCGAGGAGAAGCACATGGGCTCCCGTGCCACCGTCCTTGTCTGCAAGGACGCCGAGACGGCCCGCGAGCGCTTCGGCGTCGAGGGCCCGACCGGGTCCGTCTACACCCGCACCGGCCGGCCCTTCTTCCACGACCCCGAGGTCACCGAGGAGGTCCTCGCCCGGCTCCGCGGCGCCATCACCGACGCGGGCCTGTGGGAGGAGCTGGCCACCGACTGGCTGCTGCTGGACGGGGAGCTGCTGCCCTGGTCGCTGAAGTCCACCGGCCTGCTGCGCAACCAGTACGCCGCCGTCGGCGCGGCCTCCCGCGCCGTCTTCCCGGACGCCCTCGCCGCCCTGGCCGCGGCCACCGGGCGGGGCATCGACACCGGTGATCTGCTCGCCCGCCAGCAGGACCGGGCCGCCGACGCCGAGCGGTTCACCGACGCCTACCGGCGCTACTGCTGGACCACCGACGGGCTGGACGGCGTACGGTTCGCGCCTTTCCAGCTCCTGGCGGCAGCCGGGCGCTCACTGGCCGACGTAGCGCACGACGAGCAGCTGTTCTGGCTCGACCGGCTCGTCGCCGCCGACGAGGCGGCCGGCACCGGGCTGCTGCGCCGCACCGGCCGGATCCTGGTCGACACCGCCGACGAGGACTCCGTACGTGCGGGCACCGACTGGTGGCTCGCGCTGACGGCCGCGGGCGGCGAGGGCATGGTCGTCAAGCCGCTCCAGGCGTACGCCCGGGACGGCAAGGGCCGCCTGGTCCAGCCCGGCATCAAGGTCCGCGGCCGCGAGTACCTGCGGATCATCTACGGCCCGGAGTACACGCGTCCGGAGCAGCTGGAGAAGCTGCGCCAGCGGTTCCTGGGGCACAAGCGCTCGCTGGCCCTGCGCGAGTACGCGCTCGGGCTGGAGGCCCTGGACCGGCTGGCGGCCGAGGAGCCGCTGTGGCGGGTGCACGAGGCGGTCTTCGGGGTGCTCGCCCTCGAATCGGAGCCGGTCGACCCCAGGTTGTGACGCAGCGGTGTTCCGAGGTGTGACGCAGAGGCAGTGACGCGGAGGGTGACGGCGCGTCGCACGCCGCCGTAAAGGTGAGGCCCCCGTACGGCCCCGAATTAGGTCGTATGGGGGAACTTTCCCGAAGAACGCCGGGAAAACCACCGGCGGGATCGTTCATCCAGGGCAGCGGAATGTCCGCGACCCTGGAAGGACGGAACGTCACCTATGAAGATGACCGCGCGCGGAAGCATTGCGGCACTCATGACCTGTATGGCTGCGGCCGGCGCGGCCACCCCGGCCGTGGCCGACTCGGTGCCGGTGGCTGTGCCCCTGGAGGCGGTGAAGACCACGCTGGGTGTGGACACCCCGCGCGTGGCCACCGCGGTGCCGGTGCCGGTCGTCGGCGCCCCGGAGGCCCCCCGGTACCACACGGGCGATCTGCTCCCCAGCCCGATCCTCCCGGTGCTGCCGGTCAGCACCGAGCTCGGCAGCACCCTGGTCGGCACGCCGGTGCCGAACCTGCTCGGCGACCCGAAGACGGACGGCGAGGGCACGCTGGAGTCTCCGGCCACCGACCTGCTCGCCCGCACCCCCGGTGCGGTCGTCGGCGCCCCGCTGACGATGCCGAACGGCGACAATTTCGGGATCCCGGACCTGACCGTGCCCAAGCTCGGCCTGACCACCCCGGAGCTGATCGGGACCCCGACGGCACTCCTCGGTCTGCGCTGATCCCGCGGGGGCTGCCGGGCCTGCAGGGGCTGCCGGTTCCGCTCGGTCTCCTGAGCGAACGCCACGTCAAAAAGCCGTCCGGTCTGCGAACGTGTACGCCATGGGATTCCATGTCGACTCCGAGACCGGGCGGCTTCGCCGCGTCATCCTCCACCGGCCCGACCTGGAGCTGAAGCGGCTCACACCCAGCAACAAGGACGCACTCCTCTTCGACGACGTGCTGTGGGTGCGCCGGGCCCGCCAGGAGCACGACGGCTTCGCGGACGTCCTGCGCGACCGCGGCGTGGAGGTGCACCTCTTCGGCGACCTGCTGTGCGAGGTCCTGGACATCCCGGAGGCCAGACACCTCGTACTGGACCGGGTGTTCGACGAGAAGGAGTACGGGCCGCTCGCCACCGACCACCTGCGCGCGGTCTTCGACCAGCTGCCGGCGACCGGGCTGGCCGAGGCGCTGGTCGGCGGGATGACCAAGCGGGAGTACCTGGAGCGGCACGCCGAGCCGGTGTCGGTCCGCTTCCACGTCATGGAGCTGGACGACTTCCTGCTGGGGCCGCTGCCCAACCACCTGTTCACCCGGGACACCTCCGCCTGGATCTACGACGGCGTGTCCATCAACGCGATGCGCTGGCCGGCCCGGCAGCGCGAGACGGTGCACTTCGAGGCGATCTACAAGCACCACCCGCTGTTCACCTCCTCGGGGGCCTTCCACTACTGGTCGCAGGGGCAGGCGGACTACCCGTCGACGATCGAGGGCGGCGACGTGCTCGTCATCGGCAACGGCGCGGTGCTGATCGGGATGAGCGAGCGGACGACGCCGCAGGCGGTGGAGATGCTCGCGCGCGGCCTCTTCGCGGCCGGCTCGGCGACCACCATCGTGGCGCTGGACATGCCGAAGCGGCGGGCCTTCATGCACCTGGACACGGTGATGACGATGGTGGACGGAGATACGTTCACCCAGTACGCGGGCCTCGGCATGCTGCGCTCCTACACGATCGAGCCGGGCGCCGGCCTGCAGGAGCTGAAGGTGACCGACCATCCGCCGGAGCACATGCACCGGGCGATCGCGGCAGCGCTCGGGCTGGACTCGATCCGGGTGCTGACCGCGACGCAGGACGTGCACGCGGCGGAGCGCGAGCAGTGGGACGACGGCTGCAACGTGCTGGCCGTCGAGCCGGGGGTGGTGGTGGCGTACGAGCGGAACGTGACGACCAACACACACCTGCGCAAGGAGGGCATCGAGGTCATCGAGATCCCGGGCAGCGAGCTGGGGCGCGGCCGGGGCGGGCCGCGGTGCATGAGCTGCCCGGTGGAGCGTGACCCGGCCTGACCCGGAGGGGAACCGGAGGGCCGCGCAATCGGGGACCGGCGGAAACGGAGGCCGGCGGACCGGCGGATGGGGGGCTGTATATCAATGCAGAAGAGCGTATACACTTCCAGCATCCCCTGTCAGTGCGACCCTGGAGTGCCCCGATGGCCACCGACCTCGTCGGCCGCAGTTTCCTCAAGGAGCTCGACTTTTCCGCCGCCGAGTTCCGCGGCCTGATCGAGCTCGCCGCCGACCTGAAGGCCGCCAAGAAGGCCGGGGCCGAGCAGCGCCGTCTCGAGGGCAGGAACATCGCGCTGATCTTCGAGAAGACCTCGACGCGCACCCGCTGCGCGTTCGAGGTCGCCGCCGCCGACCAGGGCGCCCACACCACCTACCTCGACCCGGCCAGCTCCCAGATCGGCCACAAGGAGTCGGTCAAGGACACGGCGCGGGTGCTCGGCCGCATGTTCGACGGCATCGAGTACCGGGGTGACAGCCAGGCGGCCGTCGAGGCGCTCGCCGCCCACTCCGGCGTGCCGGTCTTCAACGGGCTCACCGACGACTGGCACCCCACCCAGATGCTGGCCGACGTGCTCACCATGACCGAGCACTGCGCCGAGCCGCTGGACCGGATCACCTTCGCCTACCTCGGCGACGCCCGCTTCAACATGGGCAACTCGTACCTGGTGACCGGTGCGCTGCTCGGCATGGACGTACGCATCGTCGCGCCGAAGGCCTACTGGCCGGCCGAGTCGGTGGTGTCGGAGGCGCACCGGCTCGCGGCCGCCAGCGGGGCCCGGATCACGTTGACCGAGAACGTCGCCGAGGGCGTGGCCCAGGCGGACTTCGTCGCCACCGACGTGTGGGTCTCCATGGGCGAGCCCAAGGAGGTCTGGGACGAGCGGATCGGCGCCCTGGCCCCGTACGCCGTCACCATGGACGTGCTGCGCGCGACCGGGAACCCGGACGTGAAGTTCCTGCACTGCCTGCCCGCGTTCCACGACCTGGGCACCAAGGTCGGCCGGGAGATCCACGAGCGGCACGGGCTGGAGTCGCTGGAGGTGACGGACGAGGTGTTCGAATCCGCGCACTCCCTCGTCTTCGACGAGGCCGAGAACCGGCTGCACACCATCAAGGCCGTGCTCGTCGCGACCCTCGCCCGGCCGGTCGGCGCCTAGTTCGGGTAGTTCGGGCTGACACTGCGTGGCGCCGCATAGTCATGCGGGCCGGGTCGGCAGCTCGATCGGGGCGTCGCCGTAGGCCACCCCGGCGCCCGCGGCGACGGACTGCGGTCGGGGCGTTCGGGACTTTCGGCGCGCGTGGGGCGCACACCCTCACCCATGTGTCGCGTTTCTGTGACGGCAGTCACGATGCGGTGATACCGTCGATCGTGTGAGCCCCTTCATCGGTTCCACAGCAGCGACCGAACAGTGGCGCCACCTGCGGGTGACCCGGCAGGACGGCGTGGCCACCGTCACCCTCGACCGCCCCGAGAAGCTCAACGCCCTCACCTTCGGCGCCTACGCCGACCTGCGCGACCTGCTCGCCGAACTCTCCCGGGAGCGGTCCGTACGCGCCCTCGTGCTCGGCGGCGAGGGCCGCGGCTTCTGCTCCGGCGGGGACGTCGACGAGATCATCGGCGCCACCCTCGCCATGGACACCGCCCAGCTCCTCGACTTCAACCGGATGACCGGCCAGGTGGTGCGGGCCGTCCGCGAATGCCCCTTCCCGGTGATCGCCGCCGTGCACGGGGTCGCCGCCGGGGCAGGCGCCGTCCTCGCCCTCGCCGCCGACTTCCGGATCGCCGACCCCACCGCCCGCTTCGCCTTCCTCTTCACCCGCGTCGGCCTCTCCGGCGGCGACATGGGCGCCGCCTACCTGCTGCCCCGCGTCGTCGGCCTCGGCCACGCCACTCGGCTGCTGATGCTCGGAGAGCCCGTACGCGCGCCGGAGGCCGAGCGCATCGGCCTGCTCAGCGAGGTCACCGAGGAGGGCAAGGCCGGCGTACGGGCCGCCGAACTCGCCGCGCACCTCGCGGCGGGCCCGGCCCTCGCGTACGCGCAGACCAAGGCGCTGCTGACCGCCGAGCTCGACATGCCGCTGGCCGCGTCGGTCGAGCTCGACGCCAACACCCAGGCCCTGCTGATGAACGGCCGGGACTACGCCGAGTTCCACGCCGCCTTCACCACGAAGCGGCCCCCGGAGTGGAAGGGCAGGTAGCGCCATGGCTGCGGGCACCATGCGGGTCGGCAGCGCATTGCGGGTCGCCGTCGTCGGCGGCGGCCCTGGGGGCCTGTACGCCGCCGCACTGCTGGCCCGCCAGGGCCACACCGTAGAGGTCTGGGAACGGAACGCCCCCGAGGACACCTTCGGCTTCGGCGTGGTGCTCTCCGACGAGACCCTCGGCGGCATCGAAGCGGCCGACACCGTGGTCTACGCCGCCCTCGGCGCGGAATTCGTGCGCTGGGACGACATCGACATCGTCCACCGCGGGCGGCTGCTGACCTCCGGCGGCCACGGCTTCGCCGCCATCGGGCGGCGCCGGCTGCTCGAGATCCTGCACGAGCGCTGCGCCGGGCTCGGGGTGAAGCTCTGCTTCCGCACCGGGGCGCCGGCCGCCGCGCTGCTGGCGGCCTCGTACGACCTGGTGGTCGCGGCCGACGGCGTGCACAGCCCGACCCGGCAGAGCGGCGCCGCGCACTTCCGGCCGACCCTGACGAGCGGGCACTGCCGCTACATCTGGCTCGCCGCCGACTTCGCCTTCGACGCGTTCCGCTTCGAGATCGCCGAGACCGAGCACGGCGTCATGCAGCTGCACGCCTACCCGTACTCGGCGGACGCCTCCACCGTGATCGTGGAGATGCACGAGAAGGTGTGGCGGGCCGCCGGCCTCGACCTGTGCGACGAGGACGAATCGGCCGCCCGCTGCGCCAAGATCTTCTCCGAGGCCCTGCGCGGCCGGCCGCTGCACGGCAACCGCTCGGCGTGGACGGAGTTCCGTACGGTCGTCAACGAGCGGTGGTCCCACGGCAACGTCGTCCTGCTCGGCGACGCGGCGCACACCGCGCACTTCTCCATCGGCTCCGGCACCAAGCTGGCGGTGGAGGACGCGCTCGCGCTCGCCGAAGCCGTGGCGGCGCAGCCAGACGTGCCCGCCGCCCTGGCCGCGTACGAGGCCGTACGGCGTCCGGCGGTGGCCTCGACCCAGCGGGCCGCCGCCGCCAGCATGCGGTGGTTCGAGGAACTCGCCGGGTACGTGGACCAGTCCGCCCGGCAGTTCGCCTTCAACCTGCTGACCCGCAGCCGCCGGGTGACCCACGACAACCTGCGGCTGCGCGACGAGCGGTTTACCCGGGCCGTGGAACGGGACTTCGGCTGCCCGGACGAGGACACCCCGCCGATGTTCACGCCCCTGAAGCTGCGCGGGCTGACCCTGCGCAACCGGGTCGTGGTCTCTCCGATGGACATGTACTCCGCGCAGGACGGCGACGGGACGCCCGGGGACTTCCACCTGGTGCACCTGGGCGCCCGGGCCCTCGGCGGGGCCGCCCTGGTGATGACCGAGATGGTCTGCGTGTCCGCCGAAGGCCGGATCACCCCCGGCTGCACCGGCCTGTACACGGCGGAGCAGGCGGCGGCCTGGACCCGGATCGCCGACTTCGTGCACACCTCCGCGCCCGGCACCGCGCTCGGCGTCCAGCTCGGCCACTCAGGTCCCAAGGGCTCGACGCGGCTGATGTGGGAGGGCATGGACGACCCCCTCCCGGAGGGCAACTGGCCGGTCGTGGCGGCCTCGGACACGCCCTACCGGCCGGGCGTCTCGGCCGTCCCGCGCACGCTGACGGCGCAGGACCTGGCGTCGATCCGCTCCGACTTCGCGGCCGCCGCGGTACGGGCCGCCGGCTGCGGGTTCGACCTGCTGGAACTGCACTGCGCCCACGGCTATCTGCTGTCCGGCTTCCTGTCCCCGCTCACCAACCACCGTACGGACGCCTACGGAGGCCCGCTGGAGAACCGACTCCGCTTCCCGCTGGAGGTCTTCGACGCGGTCCGCGCGGTCTGGCCCGACGACCGCCCGATGACCGTCCGCATCTCCGCCACCGACTGGGCCCCGGGCGGCACCTCCGCCCAGGACGCGGTGGACATCGCGGCCGCCTTCGCCGCCCACGGCGCCGACGCGATCGACGTGTCGACCGGCCAGGTGGTGGCGGACGAGGCCCCCGAGTACGGGCGCTCCTACCAGACCCCGTACGCGGACCGGATCCGCAACGCGCTGGGCGTCCCGGTCATCGCCGTCGGCGCCATCTCCTCCTGGGACGACGTGAACTCCCTGCTGCTGGCGGGCCGCGCCGACCTGTGCGCCGTCGGCCGCCCCCACCTGTACGACCCGCACTGGACCCTGCACGCGGCGGCCGACCAGTCCTACGCCGGCCCGGCGGCCCCCTGGCCCGCCCCCTACCGGGCCGGCAGCCGCAAACCGCCGGCCGGCCGCGGCTGAGGGGGGCTCATCCAGCTGCCCTCATCCAGCTGCCCTCATACCGCTGCTGCCCTCTCAGAGGGCGGCCACCTCGATGCGGTCCTCGACCGGGGTGTAGCCCAGGCGCTGGTAGACGCCGTTGCTGGTGGGGTTGGCCAGGTCCGTGAAGAGCAGCACCTCCGAGGCTCCGGCCGCGTACGCCGCCTCGCTCACCGCGTACGTGACCGCGGCGGCGTAGCCGCGGCCGCGGAGCTCCGGCGGGGTGTACACCGGGCCGACGCGGGCGGCCGAGCCGATCGGGCGGAAGAACCCGGCCATCGACACCGGCGTCCCGGCATCGTCCCAGATCAGCATGCCCCCGTACGAGAGCCGGTCGCGCAGGAAGGCCTCGGAGGGGCCGCCCGGCTCCCCGGTCTCCCGCTTGAAGGCGCCGGCCCAGTCCATCAGCAGCGGCAGATCGGCCTCGGTGGCGGTCCGGGCCCGCCCGGCCGGGGCGGGATCCGGGGCGACGAGTCCGGCGAGCCGGTAGAGGCGGTTCTCCTCGGTGACCTCGCTCGGCCTCCCCCAGGCCGCGGCCAGCGCCTCCGCGTCGCGGCGGCGGGCGATCAGTGCTTCGACCCCGGCGAGCAGCGGCTCGGCGGCGAGCGCGGCCCCCAGGCCCCGGACGGCCTCGTCCGGCAGCGCCCCGATCAGCAGCGGGTGCGGCGGGGTGCACAGCAGGGCGCCGGCGACGCTCCCGTCGGCGCCGGTCCACCAGCCGAAGAAGGGCTCGGCGGATCCGTACGCGTCCAGGCCGCGCCGCTCCAGCGCGTCGGTCACGGTCAGCAGGGAGGTGTTGGCGACGGGCTCGCCGGCCACGGCCGGGCCCGCCGCGGCCAGATAGGCCGCCAGGTCATGGGTGAAGGTCCAGGTCATGGCTCATGATGGCGCCGGATCGTTTCCCCACGCACATCAGTTTCTCCCTGAAGGATCGGACGACCGGGCACCTACGGTTCCAGGAACCCCGCCCCGATGTCCCGCAGCCGGGCGTGCAGTTCGGCGAAGACCGCCGCCGCCCGGTCGCCCGGCCAGTCCGCCGGCAGCAGCTCGCGCGGCAGGCCCGGATCGGCGTACGGGAGGCGGCGCCAGGTGTCCAGGGCCAGGAGGTAGCCGCGGTAGGCCTCCTCCGGAGTGGGCTCCCGGCCCGACTGGAAGGCGCGCAGCACCGGCTCGTGCAGGTCGAGGAACTCCTCGTGCTGCTTGGCCAGCGAGGTCAGGTCCCACCACCGGGCCACCGACTCGGTGGTCGGGGCGAAGCCGAGGTGGCCGCCGCGGAACAGCTCCACGTACGCCGTCAGGTGCAGCCGGTCCAGGGTGTGCCCGGTCTCCTCGTACAGGTGGGCCGGGGCGATCCACACCCCCGGCGCCACCGCGCCGAAGCCGAGCCGGGCGAGGCGCGAGCGCAGCAGGTGCCGCTTGCTCCGCTCCTGCTCCGGTACGGAGAACACCGCCAGCAGCCATTCCCCCGGCGGGTGCGCGTCGCGGTCCCCGTAGATCCGCCGGTCGCCGTCGTCCAGCAGCTGACGCGCCTCCGCCGAGAGCTCGTACCCCGGCGAGCCGTCCGCGGCGCGCGCGGGCAGCACGAAGCCGCGCCGCTTCAGCCGGGACACCGACGAGCGGACCGACGGGGCGTCCACGCCGGCCGCGCCCAGCAGGCGGACCAGCGCCGACACCGGGACCGGGCCCTCGAAGGCCCGCCCGTAGGCTCCGTAGAACGTGACGATCAGGGATCGCGGGGTGTGCTGTTCGACCACGGGTTCACTGTAGGGGGCGTCTTGCCGGTCAGCCCGGGCTCGCGGCGTCGCGCAGCCGGAACCGCTGCAGTTTCCCCGTCGCGGTCCGCGGGAGCGCGGGGAGGAAGACGAAGGAGCGCGGGCACTTGTGCGGGGCCAGTTCCGCCCGCATGAACGTGCGCAGGGCCTCCTCCGTCAGCGCCGCGCCCGCCCGCAGGACGGTGTACGCCACCACGATCTGCCCGCGTCGCTCGTCCGGGCGGCCCACGACCGCGGCCTCCACCACATCCGGGTGGCGCATCAGGGCTTCCTCCACCTCCGGGCCGGCGATGTTGTAGCCCGCCGAGACGATCATGTCGTCGGCGCGGGCGACGTAGCGGAAGTAGCCCTCCGGATCGCGGACGTAGGTGTCCCCGGTCAGGTTCCAGCCGTCCCGTACGTACTCCTCCTGCCGCGGGTCCGCCAGGTACCGGCAGCCCACCGGACCGCGTACGGCCAGCAGCCCCGGCTCGTTGTCCGCGACCGGGCGGCCGGAGGCGTCCACCACCCGCGCCTGCCAGCCCGGCACCACGCGGCCGGTCGTACCCGGACGGATGTCCTCGTCGGCCGCGGAGATGAAGATGTGCAGCAGCTCGGTGGCCCCGATGCCGTTGATGATCCGCAGTCCGGTGCGCTCGTACCAGGCCTGCCAGGTGGCCGCCGGGAGGTTCTCGCCCGCCGAGACGCAGCGGCGCAGCGCGGACAGGTCGTACGCGCCCACGTCGTACGGGCCCAGGTCGTCCAGCATCGCCCGGTACGCGGTGGGCGCGGTGAACAGCACCGTGACCCGGTGGGCGCCGAGGGCGGGCAGCAGCCGGCGCGGGACCGCCTGGTCGAGCAGCAGCGCGGAGGCGCCGGCCCGCAGCGGGAAGACGACCAGGCCGCCGAGGCCGAAGGTGAAGCCGAGCGGCGGACTGCCCGCGAAGACGTCGTCGGGGCGGGGGCGCAGGACGTTGCGGGAGAAGGTGTCGGCGACGGAGAGCAGATCGCGGTGGAAGTGCATACAGCCCTTGGGGCGGCCGGTGGTCCCCGAGGTGAAGGCGATCAGGGCCACGTCGTCGGCGGAGGTCTCGACGGCGCGGAACGGCTCCTCGTGCCGGTCGGCCAGCCGCAGCAGGTCGTCCGGGGCCTCGCCGCCGTACGGGGTGATCCGCAGGCCGGGCACCTCGGCCTTGGCCAGGTCGTCCAGCACGCCCACATGGCACAGCGCGTGCTGCACCCGGGCCATCGCACAGACCGTGGCCAGCTCCTGCGCCCGCTGCTGGGCGAGGACCGTCACCGCCACCGCGCCCGCCTTCATCACCGCCAGCCAGCAGGCGGCGAGCCACGGGCCGGTGGGGCCGCGCAGCAGCACCCGGTTGCCGGGGACCACGCCGAGGTCGGCCGTGAGCACGTGCGCGAGGCGGTCCACGCGCTCGCGCAGCTCCCCGTACGACCACACCTCGCCCGTGCCGCTGCGGAAGGCCGGGCGGTCGGGGCCGAACCGGGCGACGGTGGTGTCGAGCAGCTCGGCGCCGCAGTTGAGCCGGTCCGGGTAGGCCAGCTCGGGGAGCTCGAACAGCAGCCGCGGCCAGGCGTGGGGCGGCGGCAGGTGGTCGCGCGCGAAGGTGTCGGCGTGGGCGGAAGGCTTGAGCTCCAAGGCGGGTTCGCCCCCTTGCAACGGCAGCGGCCCCCGGGTGGGGGACCGAAGTGGCGGAGCAGGCCGTGCACGTGCGCTACGAGCGTATCGTGATGGTGACGGCAGTCAACAGGACGCGATAGAAGCGGGGATATTCGGATGACCGGATTCGCGCTCGGGGCGGAACAAGAGGAGTGGTGCGGGCACTTGCGCGCGCTGGCGGCGGACCGGCTGCGGCCGCTCGCCGACAAGGGGGAGCCGGGACGGGTCAACCGCCCGCTGCTCGCGGCACTCGGTGAGCTGGGCCTGCTGGAGCGGGTGTTCACCTCGGGGGCGCTGGAGCTGTGCCTGCTCCGCGAATCCCTCGCGTACGGGTGCACGGAGGCCGAGACGGCCCTCGCCCTCCAGGGCCTGGGGGCGCATCCGGTGCTCAGCTCGGGGACACCGGAGCAGCGGGCGCGCTGGCTGCCGCAGGTGCGGGCCGGGCGCGCGGTGGCGGCCTTCGCGCTGAGCGAGCCGGGGGCGGGCTCGGACGCGGCGGCGCTGGCGTTGGAGGCCGTACAGGACGGTGGCGTCGGCGGGGACGGCTGGCGGCTCAGCGGCGAGAAGTGCTGGATCTCCAACGCCCCCGAGGCCGACTTCTACACGGTGTTCGCCCGGACCGGCGAGGGTCCGGGCGCCAAGGGGGTCACCGCCTTCCTGGTCCCGGCCGACCGCCCCGGCCTGTCGGGGGAGCCCCTGGACATGCTCTCCCCGCATCCGATCGGCCGGCTGTCCTTCGACGGGGTCCCGGTCGGCCCGCAGGACCTGCTGGGCGAGCCCGGCCGGGGCTTCCGGGTGGCGATGGACACGCTGAACCTGTTCCGGCCGAGCGTGGGCGCCTTCGCCGTCGGCATGGCCAGGGCCGCCCTGGACGCGACCCTGGCCTACACGGCGGCGCGGCCCGCGTTCGGCGGGGTACTGGGCGACCTCCAGGCGGTGGGCCACCGGGTGGCCGAGATGGCCACCCGCACCGAGGCCGCCCGGCTCCTGGTCTACGCGGCGGCGGGCGCGTACGACGCCGGCTCGCCGGACGTCCCGCGCCGGTCGGCGATGGCGAAACTCCTGGCCACGGAGACGGCCCAGTACGTGGTGGACCACGCGGTCCAGCTGCACGGGGCCGTCGCCCTCCAGCGCGGCCACCTGCTGGAGCACCTCTACCGGGAGGTCCGGGCCCCGCGCATCTACGAGGGCGCGAGCGAGGTCCAGCGCACGATCATCGCGAAGGAGCTGTACCGGTGAGCCTCGAGCGGATCAACCCGGCGGAGCTCTCCCCGCCGGCGGGCTTCTCCCATGCCGTGGCCGCGAGCGGCTCCCGGCTGGTCTTCCTGGCGGGCCAGACCGCGCTCGACGCCTCGGGCAAGGTGGTCGGGGACACCCTGCCCGAGCAATTCGAACGCGCTCTGGCCAACCTCCTGGCGGCCCTCGCCGCATCCGGCGGCACCCCGGCCGACCTGGCCCGCGTGACGGTCTACACGGTCGACGTGGATGCATACCGCACTCATGCGCCCGAACTCGGCCGTGTCTGGCGCCGGCTGGCCGGCCGCGACTACCCGGCGATGGCGGTCATCGGGGTCGTCCGCCTCTGGGACGAGCCCGCCCTGGTCGAACTGGACGGTATTGCCGTACTCGCTACGGCCGCATCCGAGTTGCCGGATCGCTGACCAGCTGCTTTTGACAGCGAGCCAGGGAGGGGTGAGGGTGGAAATGACCTTTTTGTAAGGAATGTCTCAATCCTCGGAGGTGCATGGTCATGCGCCGTGTCATCACCGCGACGATCGTGGCAGGAGCCGCGGGCGTCGCGCTCGGCCTGATGCCTGTCGGCGGGGCGCTCGCCGCGGGTCTCCCTCAGACCCAGCAGAACAACACGGGATGGTGCTCCGACGACTGGCGCGGGGACCACTCGCGTGACTGCTGCGACTCCTCGCGCTGGCACAACGGGAACGACCGCCCCAGCTGGTGCTGGGACAACGACTCCCGCAACGACGGCCGGCACGACAACGCCAACTGGAACAACGACCGCTGGAACGACAGCCGCTCCAACCACGACAACCGGAACAATGACAACTGGAGCGGTGGCCACGACAACAGCTGGAACGGATCCGGTGACCGCGGCCACGACGACGGCGGCGGTGGCGGCGGCGACGGTGGCGGCCGTGGTGGCGACGGCGGCGGCGGTGGCGGCGGCCATGACGACGGCGGCGGTGGCGGCGGCGACGGTGGCGGCCGTGGTGGCGACGGCGGTGGCGGCGGAGGCGGCGGAGGTGGCGGTGGCCACTAGCCACTCAGCCACTGACCGTCCGGCTTCACCGGCTCTCCAGTAGGGTCCCCATCCATTCCTCGATCCCCGCGACCGTGCGGGGCAGGGCGCCTGACATCAGTCGGGCGCCCTTCGCCGTGATGACCAGGTCGTCCTCGATGCGCACGCCGATGCCGCGCAGCTCCGGGGGCAGTGTCTCGTCGTCCGGCTGCAGGTACAGGCCCGGCTCGACCGTCAGGACCTGGCCCTCCTCCAGGACCCCGTCCAGGTAGGTCTCCGCGCGCGCCTTCGCGCAGTCGTGCACGTCCAGCCCCAGCATGTGACCGCTGCTGCACAGCGTGTACCGCCGGTGCAGGTCGCCCCGCGCGTCCTTCAGGACGCCCCACTCCGCCAGGCCCTCCGCGATCACCCGCATCCCGGCCCGGTGGAAGTCCCGGAAGCTCGCGCCCGGGCGCAGCGCCGCCATGCCCGCGTCCTGCGCCGCCAGCACCAGTTCGTACACCTGCCGCTGGACGGGGGAGAAGCGCCCCGACAGCGGGAGGGTGCGCGTGATGTCCGCCGTGTAGAGGCTGTCGGTCTCCACGCCCGCGTCCAGCAGCAGCAGTTCGTCCCGGTCGAGCCGGCCGTCGTTGCGGATCCAGTGCAGGACGCACGCGTGCGCGCCCGACGCCGCGATCGTGTCGTATCCGGTGCCGTTCCCCTCCGCCCGGGCGCGCAGGCCGAAGACCCCCTCGATCCACCGCTCGCCGCGCGGGTGCGCCAGGGCGCGCGGCAGCGCCCGTACGACGTCCTCGAAACCGGCCGCCGTGTGGTCGACGGCGAGCTGGAGCTGCCCGACCTCCCAGGCGTCCTTGACCAGGCGCAACTCGGAGAGGGCTGCTGCCAGTTCGGTGTCGGTCGCGGCGTTGCGGCCCGCCGGGGAGCCGAGGTCGTCCAGGTGGGCGCAGCGCAGGCCGGTCAGCCGCTGCGCCTCTGCCAGGTCGGGGCGGCGGCCGACCCAGAACTCCCCGTACCGGCGGTCCCGGTAGAACTCCTCGTTGCCGTCCACGCGCGGGGAGCGGGGGCGCAGGTACAGCACGGCCTCGTGCCCGTGCGGGCCCGAGGGCTCCAGCACCAGGACGTGGCCCACCTGGTCCTCGCCCGTCAGCCCGGTCAGCCAGGCATACGCGCTGTGCGGGCGGAAGCGGTGGTCGCAGTCGTTGGAGCGGACCTTGAGCTCGCCGGCCGGGATGATCAGCCGCTCGCCCGGGAAGCGCGCCGAGAGCCGGGCGCGCCGGGCCGGGGTGACCTCGTACGCGGAGACCCGCGCGGCGTCGGGGAGGGGGGACGCCGCCCAGTCGGCGGCCATGAAACGGGACAACTCCGGTGACACCGGCAGGTCGTGGCTGCCGATGTTGAGGCGGGATTCGGCGCCGGGGGAGGCGCCGGAGGGGGTGTCGGTCATGGGGGCTCCCTCAAGAAGATGCGAACTGGTGAGCGCACAGGTCTTGTCAGTGCAATTTCACATTACTATGTTACAGCTCACACCGCGGCACGTTAATCCCCGTCAAACGCCGCGTGACGCAGGGCAGTTCACGCACCACTTCCCCCACCTCCCCTCCCAACCAGGAGTCTTTGGTGTCTCAGCACAGAGCTGTGCGTACGTCTCTCCTCTCCGCCGCCGTCGCGGTGACGCTGCTCGCCTCCGCGGGCCAGGCCGTGTCCCAGACCGCCGAGCGGCCCGCGCTCGCCGCCCCCGCCGCCGTGCCCGGCACCTTCACCTCGGGTGCGCCCGCCCCGAACCCCTTCGACGAGGTCGACCACCTCGCCTCGCCCAAGGAGGCCGCGCCCGCCACGGCCCAGGCCCCCGGCGGGCTGGCCGCCGACGGCCGCGTCCCCGGGGCCGCCCCGGCCGCTGCCGCTCCGGCCGAGCGCACCGAGCGCACCGAGAAGAGCCGCAAGCTCGCCGCCGCCGCCCAGGCCGCGACCACCGCGCAGAGCGTCGCCGCGGGCGTCCCGTGCACCCTCGACGGGATCACGGGCCTGAGCCCCGAGCAGTTCGCCGACTTCCTGGCCGACCCGGCCGTCACCGCCGACGGCTGTCTGCGCGGTCTGATCTGGACCTGGGACGCCCGCCTCGTGCCCGTGATGTCGGACGCGCACGTCCAGGCCGTCTCCCGCCGGATATCCGGCCTGGCCGCCGCCCACGACGGCCAGGGCTCCTCGCACCTGGAGGAGATGTTCACGTTCCTGCACGCGGCCACGTACCACGACTTCTCGCGCTCCGAGATCGACCTCACCGACGCCGCGACCGTCGGCGCCATGAGCAAGGCCGTCACCGACTTCGGCAATGCGGCCCGCACCTTCGACGCCACCGCCTCCAACGCCCGCACCCTGCGCGAGGCCCTCTACGCGACCGGCCCCGGCATGCGCCAGAGCCAGCTCGGCCTCGTCAAGAAGGTCCTGGCCACCCTGGACGCGTCGCACACCGCGACCAACACCGACGCGGCCTGGGGCGGCGCGGCCCTCGCCGCCCTCACCGTCAACTACCTCGGCGTGTACCCGGGCAACCAGGACAGCGCCTTCCACGCCGCGGCCAAGGCCGACTCCTCCTACCGGGCCGCCTTCAAGGCCTTCGCCGGATACACCCACCTCAAGGGCACCGCCAACGACTGGGCGGCCCGCGACGCGCTCGGCGAGTACGGCCGCTTCGGCCAGATCGACGGCCTCCAGGACCAGATCGCCGCCGACCTCGGCGCCCTCCTGGAGCCGGTCAAGGCCGGGTGGGGCAACGGCAGCGAGCAGTGGGCCAAGATCGTCTCCTGGCTGAACACCTACAACGCGTGCAAGCAGTACGGGGTGTGCAAGGAGGACATCGAGAAGATGCTCTTCCCGAACACGTACGCCTACGACAACGGCGCCATCAAGGTCCGCACGGCCCTCGACCGGGCCACCGTGGACCAGCTCTACTACGCGAGCAAGCAGGTCAAGACGCAGTTCCACCGGGTGCTCGGGACCGACCAGCCGCTGGCCGGCGACCCCAACACCACGCTGAACATCGTGCTGTACGCCTCCCGCGCCGACTACGTGACCTACCAGACGATGCTGTACGGCTACGGGACCAACAACGGCGGCATGTACATCGAGAACGGCGCCACCTTCTACACGTACCAGCGGCGCGTCCCGCAGGACTCCTCCCTGACCCTCGAGGAGCTCTTCCGTCACGAATACACGCACTACCTCAACGGCCGGTTCGCCGTCCCCGGCTTCTTCGGCGAGGGCCCCTGGTACGAGGGCGACCGCACCACCGCCATGGACGAGGGCACCGCCGAGTTCTTCGACGGCGCCACCCGCGACAACGGCATCGCCGTCCGCAAGTCCCTGGTCAAGGGCATCATCGGCGACACCGCCGGCGGCGGTCCGCGGATGTCGGTCGAGCAGCTGCTGAACGCCACCTATGACGGCGACGGATTCCGCTTCTACAACTACGCGGGCACGTTCTTCGAGTTCCTGTGGACCGAGAAGCCCTCGCTGCTGCGTGAGATGTACACCCACCTGCGGGCCAACGACGTCGCCGGGTACGACGCGTGGCGCCACCGGATGGGCGCCGACACCTACCTCCAGCGCGACTACGACCGCTTCCTGGACGCGCAGATCGCCAAGGTCGACCAGCTCTACGTGCCGAACACGGTCTTCACGCCCAACGACCGGCTGCGGGACTCCGCGCTGGCGAACGTGAAGTCGGCCTTCGCGACGGCCACGTACAGCACCCCGGACTGCGTGGAGAACGGGGACCCGGGCAAGCGCCGGTTCACCTGCACCGGCCGGATCAGCGCGAACCTGAAGAACTGGCGCAGCGACGACCAGAACTTCAAGGACATGTCGGAGACGGTGGACTACTTCATCCTCGACCGGGCGGGTGCTGCCTCGAACAACCTGGCCGACATGAACTGCTCCTTCGGCCCCGTGGAGATCTGGACCGACCACAAGGCGGGGACGTCGGGTTACAGCTGCGAGGGCCCGCTGCGCAGCTGATCCCGCGACCGTGCCGGTCCCTTCCGCAACGGGGGGAGGGACCGGCACGCGGACCGGCCGGCCGACCTAGGCACCGACTAAAGAATGTGACATATTACTGCCGTGCCCAAGAGACATCCCCTGGACGTCGTGATCATCGGCGCCGGCGTGGTCGGAGCCGCGATCGCGTACTACGCGGCCCGCTCCGGACTCTCCGTGGCCGTCGTCGACCGCGGCCCCGTCGCGGGCGGCACGACGGGAGCCGGGGAAGGCAACCTGCTCGTCTCCGACAAGGAGGCGGGCCCGGAGCTCGACCTGGCCCTGCTGTCGGCCGGCCTGTGGCGCGAACTCGCCGCGGTCCTCCCGCAGGAGATCGAGTACGAGGCCAAGGGCGGGCTCGTCGTCGCCCCGGACGAGGCTTCGCTCGAGGCGCTGCGAGATTTCGCCGAAGGCCAGCGCGCCGTCGGGGTCGAAGCCCTCGAGGCGGGGGCCCGCGACCTCCGCGAGCTGGAGCCCCATCTGGCCCCGGGGCCGGCCGGCGGGTTCCTGTACCCGCAGGACGCCCAGGTCCAGCCGGCCCAGGCGGCGGCCAGGCTGCTCGCCGCGTCGGGGGCTTCGGTGTACCTGGGGGAGGAGGTGACCGGGATCCTGACGGGGCCCGGGGGTGTCCGCGGGGTCCGCACGCGCGGCGGTGAACTCCTCGCCCCGGCGGTGGTGAACGCGGCCGGCACCTGGGGCGGCCGCATCGCGGAACTGGCGGGGGTGTCCCTGCCGGTGCTTCCGCGCCGCGGGTTTGTCCTGGTGACGGAGCCGCTGCCGAGGGTGGTCCGGCACAAGGTCTACGCCGCCGACTACATCGCGGACGTCGCCAGCGGCTCGGCGGCGCTGCAGTCCTCGGCGGTGGTGGAGGGCACACCGGCGGGCCCGGTGCTGATCGGGGCCACCCGGGAGCGGGTCGGCTTCGACCGGTCCCTGTCGGTGGAGGCCCTGCGCCGCCTCGCCGCTCAGGCGGCGGCACTGTTCCCCGTCCTGGCTGACGCCCGGATCCTCCGCACCTACCACGGCTTCCGCCCGTACCTTCCGGACCACCTCCCGGCGATCGGCCCGGACCCCCGGGTCCCAGGCCTGCTGCACGCTTGCGGCCACGAGGGCGCGGGCATCGGCCTGGCCCCGGCCACGGGCGTTCTCCTCACGGCAGCGCTGACGGGGGTGGAACCCCCGCTCCCCCTGTACCCGTTCCGCCCGGACCGCTTCGACGCGGAGCCCGCCCGATGACCGGTCCCGGTGCGGGTGCCCGCTGCGCTGGCCTCTTCCCCCACCCCGCCCCTTCCCGAAACCGGGCTCTGCCCGGACCCCGCGCCTCACACGCCGGCGGGGCCGGATCTCGCCGGGCGGGGAGAAGGCCCGCGCAGCGGAAGCCGGTACCGCCCCGCCACCTGCACCACGCCGAAGGAGAACCGCCGATGAGCCCAACCCCCCGCACCCTGGTCGGCGGAGCCCCCTCGGCCACGTACGTCCTGCGCTTCGACGGCCGCGAGCTCACGGCCCAGGCGGGCCAGAGCATCGCCGCCGTGCTCTGGGGCGCCGGGATCCTCGCCTGGCGGACCACCCGCGAACGCGGCGCCCCGCGCGGGGCGTTCTGCGGGATCGGCAGCTGCTACGACTGCCTCGTCACCGTCAACGGCCGCCCGAACCAGCGCGCCTGCCTCGTCCCCGCCCGTCCCGGGGACACCGTCACCACCCAGGAGGGAACCGGCCATGCCGAGCTCGGCTGCTGACGTCGCCCCGTCCGGCCTCGCCGTCGTCGGCGCGGGCCCCGCCGGGCTCGCCGCCGCCGTCACCGCCGCCGGGCTCGGGCTGCGGGTGGTCCTTCTCGATGCGGGGGAGCGGCCCGGCGGGCAGTACTACCGCCACCCCGCGCCGGGGCTCGGGGCGGACCGTCCCGAAGCCCTGCACCACGGGTGGGCCGCCTTCGCCTCCCGCGAAGCCGCCCTCCGGACCCACGAGGAGGCCGGCCGCATCACGTACCTCCCGGCCCACCACGTCTGGACCGTCGTACCGGACAGCCCCGGCTGGACTCTGCACGCCGTCGCCGGCCCCGACGAGGCGGCCGCCACCCTGCACGCCCGGGCCGTACTCCTCGCCACCGGGTCCTACGAGCGGCAACTGCCCTTCCCCGGCTGGACCCTGCCCGGGGTCGTCGGGGCCGGCGGGGCGCAGGCCATGCTCAAGAGCGGGCTCGTACTGCCGGGCAGGCGGGTCGTCGTGGCCGGGAGCGGGCCGCTGCTGCTCGCCGCCGCCGGGTCGCTCGCCGCCGCCGGGGCCCGGGTGCCGGCCGTCGTCGAAGCCGCCGCGTACAGCGGTTACGCCGGCCACGTCCCCGCTCTGCTGCGCAACCCCGGCAAGCTCGCCGAGGCCGCCACGTACGGCAGCGCCCTGCTCCGCCGCCACATCCGGCTGCTGACCCGGCACGCCGTGACCGAGGCCCACGGCACCGACCGCGTCGAGGCCGTCACCGTGGCCCGCCTGGACCGGGACTGGCGGCCCGTGCCCGGCACCGCCCGCCGGATCCCCTGCGACGCCCTGGCCGTCGGCCACGGGCTCGTCCCCCAATTGGAGCTGGCGACCGGCCTCGGCTGCGCCACCCGCCGCAGCGCCGACGGCACCGCCGCCCTGGCGCTGGACGCCGAGCAGCGGACCTCCGTACCCGGCATCTGGTCCGCCGGTGAGACCGGCGGCATCGGCGGTGCCCAACTGGCCCTGCTCGAAGGGGAGATCGCCGCCCACGCCATTGCCGGCCGGCCCGTCCCCGCCGACCTGGCCCGCCGCCGCGGCCGCCTCCGCGCCTTCGCCGAGGCCATGGGCGCCGCCCACCGCCCGGGCGCCGGCTGGACCGACTGGCTCCGCGACGACACCGACGTGTGCCGCTGCGAGGAGGTCCCGGCCGGCCGGATCCGCGAGGCCGTCACCGACCTCGGCGCGCGGGACGCCCGTTCGGTCAAACTCCTCACCCGCGCCGGAATGGGCTGGTGCCAGGGCCGGATGTGCGGACCGGCCGTCGCCGCTCTGGCCGGGGAGGACCCCGCACCCGACCGGCGGCCCCTGTCCTGCCCGGTCCCGCTGCGCCACCTCGCCGAACTGCCGTCGGCGGACGGCTGATCCACCAGGCCGGAGCCCTTGTGGCCACCTCACACCCACTAGTAAAATGTCACACATCACCCTAGGGAGCTCTCACATGACCGACGCGCACACCCCCGCGCCCACCACCGGTACGGACACCCGCACCCGCCCCTGGCACGGCATCATGGTCGCCACCGCGCTGCCCCTGCGCGAGAACCTCGGCGTCGACTACGACGCCTACGCCGAGCACGTCGCCTGGCTCATCGCCAACGGCTGCGACGGCGTGGTCCCCAACGGCTCGCTCGGGGAGTACCAGACCCTCACCGACGAGGAGCGGGCCCGTGTGGTCCGCACCGCCGTCGAGGCCGCCGGCGACGGCGCCCGCGTCATGCCCGGCGTCGCCGCCTACGGCAGCGCCGAGGCCCGCCGCTGGGCCGACCAGGCCGCCGAGGCCGGGGCGGGCTCCGTACTCCTGCTGCCCCCCAACGCCTTCCGGGCCGACGAGGCGACCGTACGCGCCCACTACGCCGAGGCCGCCCGCGCCGGGCTGCCCGTCGTCGCGTACAACAACCCCATCGACACCAAGGTGGACCTGACCCCCGCCCTCCTCGCCCGCCTGCACGGCGACGGCAGCATCGTCGCCGTCAAGGAGTTCAGCGGGGACGTCCGCCGCGCCTACGAGATCGCCGAACTCGCCCCCGGCCTCGACCTGCTCATCGGCGCCGACGACGTCCTCCTCGAACTCGCCCTCGCCGGCGCGGTCGGCTGGATCGCCGGCTACCCCAACGCCCTGCCGCGCTCCTGCGCCGAGCTCTACCGGGCTGCCGTCGCCGGAGACGTCGCCACCGCGCTGCCGCTGTACAAGTCCCTGCACTCCCTGCTGCGCTGGGACTCCAAGACCGAGTTCGTCCAGGCCATCAAGCTCTCCATGGACCTCGCCGGACGCCCCGGCGGCGCCACCCGCCCGCCCCGCTTCCCCCTCACCGGGGAGATCGAGGCGGCCGTCCGGGCCGCCACCGAGAAGGCCCTCGCCGAGGGCCTCAACTAGTCACAGGGGGAGCGGAATGCGTACGCGCCACATCTACCACGCGGTGGACTCGCACACCGAGGGCATGCCGACCCGGGTGATCACCGGTGGCGTCGGGGTGATCCCCGGCGCCACCATGGCCGAGAAGCGGCTCCACTTCATCGAGCACACGGACCACGTCCGGACCCTGCTCATGTACGAGCCGCGCGGCCACTCCGCGATGAGCGGCGCCATCCTCCAGCCCCCCACCCGGCCCGACGCCGACTTCGGCGTGCTCTACATCGAGGTGTCGGGCCTGCTCCCCATGTGCGGGCACGGGACCATCGGGGTCGCCACAGTCCTGGTGGAGACGGGCATGGTGGAGGTCGTCGAGCCGGTCACCACCGTCCGGCTCGACACCCCGGCCGGGCTGGTCAGTGTCGACGTCCGCGTCGAGGACGGGGCGGCCACCGCCGTCACCCTCACCAACGTCCCGTCCTTCTGCGTAGGGCTCGACCTCAAGGCCGAGGTTCCCGGCCACGGCACGGTCACCTACGACCTCGCCTACGGCGGGAACTTCTACGCCTTCGTCGACCTCGACTCCCTCGGGCTCCCCTTCGACCGGGACCGCAAGGACGAGCTCCTCGCCGCCGGACTCGCCGTCATGGACGCGATCAACGCCTCCGGCGACCGGCCCGTCCACCCCGAGAACCCCTCCATCGCCGGGGTCAAGCACGTCTACCTCGCCGCCCCCGGCTCCGACGCCCGCCGCTCCCGGCACGCCATGGCCATCCACCCGGGCTGGTTCGACCGCTCGCCCTGCGGTACGGGGACCAGTGCGCGCATGGCCCAGCTGCACGCCCGCGGCCTCCTCGAGCTCGGCGCGGACTTCGTCAACGAGTCCTTCATCGGCACCGAGTTCACCGGCCGGCTGATCGGGGAGACCACCGTGGGCGGGCTCCCGGCCGTCGTCCCCACCGTCACCGGGCGGGCGTGGATCACCGGCACCGCCCAGTACTTCCTCGACCCGTCCGACCCCTTCCCCGCAGGGTTCCTGCTGTGAGCGGCGCGAGCGCCGCCGTACGCACCGTGGACTACCACACGGCCGGGGAGCCCTTCCGGATCGTCGACGTCGCCGCGGCCGGCCTGCCGCCCGTGCCCGGGGACACCGTCGCCGAGCGCTGCGCCACCGCGATCGGTCCCGGAGGCTCCGGGACGGCCCCGCGCCGGAGCCCGCTGGACGACGTACGGCGGCTCCTCGTGCAGGAGCCGCGCGGACACGCCGGGATGTACGGCGGGTTCGTCGTGCCCCCGGATGACGACGGGGCCCACTTCGGCGTGCTGTTCTGGCACAAGGACGGCTATTCCACCGCCTGCGGCCACGGCACGATGGCCCTCGGCGCCTGGGCCGTGGACACCGGCCGGGTCGCCGCCCCGGACGACGGGGACGTACAGGTGCGGATCGACGTGCCCTCGGGCCGGGTCGCCGCGACCGTGCACCGCAGCGGCGGCCGCACCACCGGGGTCACCTTCCGCAACGTCCCGGCCCGGGTCAGCGCCCGCAAGGTGCCGGTGGCGACCACCCTGGGCATGGCGGAGGTGGACCTCGCGCACGCCGGCGCCTGCTACGCGTCCGTCGCCGCCCGGGACCTCGGCCTGGCGGTCTCCCGGGCCGCGCTGCCCGAACTCGTCCGGGCCGGGCAGGAGATCCGGGCCGCGCTGGCCGCCCACCCGGGGACCTGGCACCCCGGCGGGCCGCTGCTCTCCGGGGTCTACGGGGTGATCCTCCACGAGGAGCTGCCCGACACTCCCTTCGGGCCGCACCAGCGCAACGTCACCGTGTTCGCCGACGGGCAGATCGACCGCTCGCCCTGCGGCTCGGGAACCTCGGCGCGCCTCGCGCTGCTCGCGGAGGACGGGCGGCTCGGGGCGGGCGAGGACCTGCTCCACGAGTCGGTGGTGGGCACGGTGTTCACCGGCCGGGTGGTGCCGGGGGGCTCCCGCGACGGCCTCGTCACGGAGGTCACCGGCGCGGCGTACCGCACCGGCGAGCACACCTTCGTACGGGATCCGCAGGACGCCCTCGGCCCCGGATTCCTGCTGTGATCCCGCAGTTCGAGGCCGAGGAGACGGCGGCGCTGCTCACCCCGGCCGCAGCCGCCGACGCGCTGGCCGACGTACTGCGGGCCGGGCTGGACCCGGAGACCTGTCCGCAGCGCTCGGCCGTCCCCGTGCCGGGCGGCGGCGAGCTGCTGCTGATGCCGGCCGCGGCGGGGGCGTACGCCGGGGTGAAGATCGCCGGGGTGGCGCCCGGCAATCCGGCTCTCGGCCTGCCCCGCATCACGGGCTCGTACCTGCTGCTGGACGGGCCGACCCTGCGCCCGCTGGCCCTGTTCGACGGCGCGGCGCTGACCGCCCTGCGCACCCCGGCGGTCTCGGCGCTCGCCCTGCGCCACCTCGCGCCCGCCGGGCGGGCCCTGCGGCTGGTGCTCTTCGGCGCCGGCCCGCAGGCGTACGGGCATCTCGAAGCGGTACGGGCCGTACGGGAGTTGGCGCAGGCCGTGATCGTCGGCCGCGATCCCGTCGCCGCGGAGAAACTGGCGGAGCATGCCCGAGCCCTGGGCGTGCGGGCCCGTACGGGCACCCCGGCGGACGTGGCCGGCGCGGACCTGGTGCTGTGCTGCACCACAGCCCGCGAACCCCTCTTCGACGGGCGGCTGGTGGCCCCGGGCGCGACGGTCGTGGCCGTCGGCTCGCACGAGCCGGACGCCCGGGAGACCGACACCGCCCTCGTGCGGCGGGCCGCCGTGTACGTGGAGTCGCGGGCGGCGGCGCTGCGCGAGGCGGGGGACCTGCTGGTGCCGGAGGCGGAGGGGGCGATCGGACCCGGTCATATCAGCGGCACCCTGGCCGACCTGGTGACGGGCCGGATGCCGGTGGCCGGACCCCCGAGTTGTCCACAGCTCTTCAAGAGCGTGGGCATGGCCTGGGAAGATCTCGCTGTGGCGGTGGCGATGTATCGCGCCGCGGGAGACACCACCGCTCGGGGATCAAGCGCAACGTGACATTGTACGCTGTCCCTCTGCACTCGGTGGTGCGAAGGTGTTCGGAGGAAGAGCAATGGGTGACCTGAAGCAGCACAGTCTCATCAAGGCCCAGGAACGGCTCCGCGACCAGGTCGGCCACGCCCTTCGAGCAGCCCTGATAGCGGGTGAACTGCGCCCCGGGAGCGTCTACTCGGCGCCGGGCCTGGCCGCCGAGCTCGGGGTCTCCGCAACGCCCGTCCGCGAGGCGATGCTCGACCTGGCCCGCGAGGGCCTGGTGGAACCCGTACGCAACAAGGGCTTCCGGATCACCGAGGTCAGCGAGCGCGACCTGGACCAGTACACCGAACTGCGCACGATGATCGAGGTGCCGACCATCGGCCGGATCACGAAGATCGCCACGGTGGAGCAGCTGGAGGCGTTGCGGCCCATCGCGGAGGAGATCGTCACCAGCGCCCGCGAGCACAACCTCATCGGCTACCTGGAGGCGGACCGCCGCTTCCACCTGTCGCTGCTCGCCCTGGCGGGCAACGACCGGCTGGTGGAGACGGTGGGGGACCTGCGCAAGCGCTCACGGCTGTACGGACTGACGGGCCTGGACGAGGCCGGAAAGCTGGACTCCTCCGCCGAGGAGCACATCGAGCTGCTGGACCTGATGATCGCCGGGGACGCGGAGGCGGCGGAGGCCTGCATGGTCCGCCACCTCGGCCACGTCCGCTCCCTCTGGGCCCAGGGCCGCGACGAGCCGGTCGGCCGCACACCGGGAGGCCTGGGCTCGGGCGTCTAGTGCCGCGTCAGGCAACGTTCGCCCCGTCGCGACGCCCGGCACGCACTCTCGCCACGCCGGCCGAAAGCTCAAGTACGTCCAGTGCGAGCGCTTGCGGCCGGCACGCCGAGAGCACGCACCGGGACGCCGCTCCCTGACGGGCAAACGTTGCCTGACGCGGCACTAGCACCGTCGGCGCGGTGCGCGGGAGAGTGCGCCGGGCGGGTGGAGCTCGTGGCGCCTAAGGGTGATGGTTGCGAACGGAGGTCGATTCCGCCCGGAATCCGTCTACGAACACTGGGTCATGTGCACCGAGTGATGGGTTCCCGAACATGTTGAAGACTGCATTCCGGCTCGCTTCCGCCACCGCCCTGGTCGCCGTCTCGCTGGCGTTCGGCTCGCCCGCCGACGCGGCGACGGATCCGTACCCGGGCACCCCGCAGCAGATCCGTGACACCGGCCCCTGCGGCCCGACCGGCGGCTACAGTGCGTCGGAGTGGACGCAGACCACGACGGACCCCTCGATCCAGCCGGAGGTGGACCTCGCCGCCGTGCGTGAGGCCTGGTTCTGGCGGCACGACGGGAACACGCTGTGGCGGGGCGACACACGGCCACCCCAAACGATCTTCGCCAGCGGCTTCGCCCCACGGGGCACGGACCTCACCCCGCTGTCGCAGTGGATCATCGGGGGAAGCGGGCAGCAGAACGCCGCGCACGTGAGCACCACTTGTGAGCGCTGGGTGGCGCAGGAATTCGCCACGGGGGGCGGGAACGACGGCTGGGTCTACGCGATCCAGGCTCCCGGCGGGATCGACATCAACGCCACCGCGCGGCAGACGGGCCTCCAGTCGCAGTTCCTGTGGAACAAGGAGATCGACTTCCCCGGCGGCGTCGAAGGCAGGTTCATCGAGGGGGCCTGCCAGTACCACTTCGTCGGCTTTGACCCGCAGACGAACGACAGGATCTACCGGAACCTCGGCTGTGTGACGAACAGCAACTTCCGTCCGGTGCTGAGCAAGCACAAGGAAAAGCAGCCGGCCGGTTCGCCGCGCTGAGCTGATTCCCGGCGGGAGCGGGTCCGCTCCGGCCGTTCGTCGTGACGCGCAGCGCCAGGCGGTGACGAGGGCGGCAGCCCTCCCGGCTGCCCGGCGCTGCGCGTCGTCGGGTCATCGCACGGTGCGGCCCGGCAGTCTCAACTCGCCTTCGAATGCCCGGATTTGGACACGGCTGGATAACGGCGGCACCAACCCCTTGTCAGTACAATTTCACATTACTATGTTATCGGTCACATCATAGAGCGCGGCCCTTCACTGGAGTGACCCATGACCAAGCGCAGCCAACTCGCCCTCGCCACCGCCCTGGTGGCCGCACTCGCACTCGGTGCCTCGGGCTGCTCCGACCCCAAGAAGGGCTCCACCGGCGCCGGCGCGAGCAACCCCGCCGCCGCCAACGACGGCAAGATCCTCGGCGGCGCCCCCGTCAAGGGCGGGACCCTGACCGTCCTGTCCAACCAGGACTTCGCCCACCTCGACCCCGCCCGCAACTGGGTCATGCCGACGATGGACTTCGGCACCCGCCTCCTCTACCGCACGCTCGTCACCTTCAAGGCCGAGCCCGGCAAGGCCGGCAGCGAGCTCGTGCCCGACCTCGCCACCGACCTCGGCACCCCCTCCAACGGCGGCAAGACCTGGACCTTCACCCTCAAGGAGGGCGTGAAGTACGAGGACGGCTCGCCGATCAAGGCTCAGGACGTCAAGTACAACGTCGAGCGCTCCTTCGCCCCCGACCTCACCGGCGGCCCCGACTACGCCGCCCAGTACCTGGCCGGCACCGAGGGCTACAAGGGCCCGCTCCAGGGGCAGCACCTCGACTCCGTCAAGACCCCCGACGACCGCACGATCGTCTTCGAACTCAAGCGGCCCGTCGCCGAGTTCTCCGCGACCGCCACCCTCCCCACCTTCGCCCCCGTCCCGCAGTCCCAGGAGAAGGGCACCCAGTACGACGCCCGCCCGTTCTCCTCCGGCCCGTACAAGATCGAGTCGTACGACCGCGACAAGAAGCTCGTCCTCGTCCGCAACGAGCACTGGGACCCGAAGACCGACAGCGTCAGAAAGGCCTACCCCGACAAGTTCGTCGTGGTCATGGGCCTCAAGGGCGGCCAGGTCGACGACCGCATCATCGCCGGCGAAGGCGCCGACGCCTCGGCCGTCGAGTACTTCAACATGCGCCCCGAGAGCGCCCCGAAGGTACTGCCGAAGCCGGAGATCAAGGCGCGTCTGCTCGCCGAGTCCCAGGGCTGTACGGTCATGCTCCACCTGAACAACTCCCGTGCCCCCTTCAACGACCCGAAGGTCCGCGAGGCCCTCCAGTACGCCGTCGACAAGGAGTCCGTGATCACCGCGGGCGGCGGCCCGGCCCTCAACGAGGTCGCCACCGCCTACCTGCCCCCGGCGCTCTCCGGCGGCAAGCAGGCCGACACCCTGAAGATCCCCCCGGCCGGCGACCCGGCCAAGGCCAAGGAACTCCTCAAGGCCGCCGGCAAGGAGACCCTGAAGGTCTCCCTCACCGTCTCCACCGGCGACAAGGGCAAGGCCGAGGCCATCCAGCAGGGCCTGTCCCGCGCGGGCGTCGAGGTCGTCATCGACACCGTCGACCCCGGCGCCTACTACGACGTCATCGGCGACCTCTCCACCACCCCCGACATGACCCTCACCGGCTGGTGCCCCGACTACCCCTCCGGCTCCACCTGGATCCCCTTCGTCTTCGACGGACGCACCATCAAGGACAAGGGCAACCAGGGCAACTACAGCCAGTTCCGCGACGAGGCCACCATGAAGCGGATCGACGAGATCAACGCCATGGCCGACGCCAAGCAGGCCAACCAGGCCTGGATCGACCTGGACGCGGAGCTCATGAAGAAGTCCCCGTCGATCCCGGTCCTGCTGGAGCGCAAGCCGCTGCTCGTCGGCCCCAACATCGCGGGCGCCTACGGCCACCCCGTGTGGACCGGCACCATCGACTACGGCACGGTCGGCCTCAAGGACCCCTCGAAGAGCCAGGGCTGAGGAATACGGAACCCCTGACACCATGACCACCACCGCACCCGGTGCCGGCGGCCATGCGGCCCCGGCTCCGGCTCCGGGCGGGGCACCGGCCCCCGGCGCCGTCGAGGACGGCACCGCGGCGACAGCCACCGGCAGCAGCCCCTGGCAGCTCGCCCGGCGGGAGCTCCGCCGCCGCCCCGCCGTCCGCGTCAGCCTCTGCGTCGTCCTCCTCTTCGTCCTGATGGCCGTCACCGCCCCCTGGCTGGGCGCGCTCGGCGGCTGGTCCCCCGAGGAGTTCGACAAGTCCGCCATCGACCCCTACCTCGGCGGCCAGCCCCTCGGCTCCCTCGGCGGGATCAGCCCCGAGCACTGGCTCGGCGTCGAACCCGTCACCGGCCGCGACCTGTTCGCCCGCGTCGTCCACGGCGCCCAGGTCTCCCTCCTCATCGCCTTCGCCGCCACCGCCATCGTCGTGGTCACCGGCACCGCCGCCGGGATCGCCGCCGGTTACTTCGGCGGCCGTACCGACGCCGTCCTGTCCCGGCTGATGGACCTGACCATGTCCTTCCCCTCCCTCATCTTCATGATCGCGATGCTGTCGGTGGCCAAGGACGTCAACCGGATCGTGCTCATGACCGCCGTCATCGGCGTCTTCGGCTGGCCCGGCGTCGCCCGCGTCGTCCGCGGCCAGGCCCTCTCCCTCAAACACCGCGAGTACGTCGACGCCGCCCGCGTCGGCGGCTCGAGCTCCTGGCGGATCCTGACCCGCGACATCCTCCCGGGCGTCTCCGGCCCGGTCATCGCCTACACCACCCTGCTCATACCCGGCATGATCAGCACCGAGGCCGCGCTCAGCTACCTCGGCGTGGGCGTGCGCCCACCCACCCCGTCCTGGGGCCAGATGATCGCCGAGTCCGTCGCCTTCTACGAGACCGACCCCATGTACTTCGTCATCCCGAGCACCTTCCTCTTCCTCGCGGTACTCGCCTTCACCCTGCTCGGCGACGCCCTGCGCGACATCCTCGACCCGAGGGGCGGCCGCACGTGATCCTCTACCTCGGCCGCCGGCTGCTCGCCCTCGCGGGCGTCCTGCTCGCCATCGCCGCCGTCACCTTCCTCATCTTCTACGTCCTGCCCTCCGACCCGGCCGCGGCCGCCTGCGGCAAGACCTGCAGCGCCGAACGGCTGGCCGACGTACGGGAGTACCTCGGCCTCGACCAGCCGGTGTGGCGGCAGTTCGCCGACTTCCTCACCGGGATCTTCACCGGCCGCACCCTCGGCACCGGCCAGTACGCCGTCCAGTGCGACTTCCCGTGCCTGGGCTACTCGTACGAGAACTCCCTGCCCGTGTGGGACCTGCTGATGGACCGCCTCCCGGTCTCCGCCTCCCTCGCCGTCGGAGCCGCCGTGCTGTGGCTCGCCCTCGGCCTCGGCGCCGGTGTCACCGCGGCCCTGCGCAAGGACACCGTCACCGACAAGGCCCTGATGGTCGGCGCGGTCGCAGCCGCCTCGCTGCCGGTCTACTTCACCTCCGTGATGCTCATCTACGGGGTCATCCGCGTCGCCGGGCTCCTGCCCTACCCCACCTACCAGGCCTTCACCGACAACCCGGGCGCCTGGGCGGCCAACCTGCTGCTGCCCTGGACCGCGCTCGCCCTGCTCTACGCGGCCATGTACGCCCGCCAGAGCCGGGGCTCGATGATCGAGGCCATGGCCGAGCCGTACATCCGTACCGCCCGCGCCAAGGGCATGCCCGAGCGCACGGTCGTCGTCAAGCACGGGCTGCGCTCCGGGATGACCCCGATCCTCACGATCTTCGGCATGGACCTCGGCGGGCTGCTCGCCGGAGCCGTCATCACCGAGTCCATCTTCGGACTCCCGGGCATCGGGCGGCTGTTCTACGGGGCCCTGGTCAGCTCGGACCAGCCGGTGGTCCTCGGGGTCACGCTGCTCGCCGCCTTCTTCATCGTCGTCGCCAACCTCGTCGTCGACCTCCTGTACGCCGTGATCGACCCGAGGGTGAGGTACTCATGACCGCTCCCCTGCTGGAAGTGCGCGATTTGCGCGTCACCTTCACCACCCCGCGCGGCTCCGTACGGGCCGTCGACGCGCTCGGCTTCACCGTGGAGGCCGGGCGGACCCTCGGCATCGTCGGCGAATCCGGGTCCGGCAAATCGGTCACCTCGCTCGCCGTCATGGGCCTGCACCGGGGTGCCGAGGTCGGCGGCTCCATCGCACTGGCCGGGCAGGAGCTCACCGGGATGTCCGAGAAGGAGCTGTCCCGGCTGCGCGGCCGGAAGATGGCCATGATCTTCCAGGACCCGCTGTCCAGCCTGCACCCCTACTACACCGTCGGCGAGCAGATCGCCGAGCACTTCCGGGTGCACTTCAAGTCCGGCCGGGCCGCCGCGCGCCGGCGCGCCGTCGACATGCTCGGCGAGGTCGGCATCCCGGAACCGGCCCGCCGGGCGGGGGAGTACCCGCACCAGTTCTCCGGCGGCATGCGCCAGCGCGCGATGATCGCCATGGCGCTGGCCTGCGAACCCGATCTGCTGATCGCCGACGAGCCCACCACCGCCCTCGACGTGACCGTGCAGGCGCAGATCCTGGAGCTCATCGCCCGGCTCCAGCAGGAGCGCGGCCTCGGCGTCGTGATGATCACCCACGACCTCGGGGTGGTCGCCCGCGTCGCGCACGAGGTGCTGGTCATGTACGGCGGCCGGGCCGCCGAACAGGCCGGCGTCGACGAGCTGTTCGCCGACCCGGCGCACCCGTACACCCGGGGCCTGCTCGACTCGCTGCCCCGGCTGGACGACGCCGACGACGAGCCCCTGCGGGCCATCCCCGGCTCCCCGCCCTCCCTGCTCGCGCCCGCCCCGGGCTGCGCGTTCGCCCCGCGCTGCCACCTCGCCGCCGCGGGCACCCCGGAGCAGCAGCGCCGCTGTGCCACCGAGCGGCCCGAGCCACGGCCCTACGGGATCGCCGGGCGCACTGCCGCATGCCATTTCACGGGGGCCGACGCGGTGCCGGGCACGGCGTCCACCCCGGCTGCCCTGACCGCCCCGACTGCCCCGACCGCCCCGGAGGCGTCCCGATGACCGTAGAGGCCCGCCCCCCGGACACCACCGCACGGCCGGACCGGGCCGGGGCGGATCCGGCGCCGCCCGATCCGCTGCTGTCCGTACGCGATCTCACCATGGCCTTCCCCGGCAGACGCTCGGCGTCCGGGCGCCGGGGGGCGCCCGTGCGCGCCGTCGACGGGATCTCCTTCGATCTCGCGGCGGGCGAAACCCTCGGCCTGGTGGGCGAGTCGGGCTGCGGGAAGTCCACCACCGGCCGGATGCTGGTGCGGCTGCTGGAGCCCACCTCGGGCAGCATCGCCTTCGACGGACAGGACATCACCCGGCTCCCGCAAGGAAGACTCCGTCCGCTGCGCCGCCACCTTCAGATGGTCTTCCAGGACCCGCACTCCTCCCTCAACCCCCGCCAGACGGTGGCCCGGATCATCTCCGACCCGCTGCTCGTGCAGGGCTGGTCGGCCTCCGACGCGCGCCGCCGGGCGGCCGAGCTGATGGACCTGGTCGGGCTGATCCCGGAGCACATCGACCGCTACCCGCACGAGTTCTCCGGCGGCCAGGCCCAGCGCATCGGGATCGCCCGCTCACTGGCCACCAGCCCCCGGCTGATCGTCGCCGACGAGCCCGTCTCCGCGCTCGACGTCTCCGTCCAGGCGCAGATCGTCAACCTGATGGAGCGCCTGCGCCGCGAACTCGGTCTGGCCTACGTGTTCATCGCGCACGACCTGTCCGTGGTGAAACGGGTCAGCGACCGGGTCGCCGTCATGTACCTCGGCCGGATCGTCGAGATCGGCGAGAAGCGCAGCTTGTACGAGAACCCCCAGCACCCGTACACCCGGGCCCTGCTGTCCGCCGTACCGCTGCCGGACCCGGCTGCCGAGCGGCGGCGGGAGCGGATCGTGCTGCTCGGCGACCCGCCGAGTCCGGCCGCACCGCCCCCGGGCTGCACCTTCCACCCGCGCTGCCCGAAGGCGCAGGAGATCTGCCGGACGGAGCGCCCGCTGCTCCAAATCGCCGCCTCGCGCGAGGTGGCCTGCCACTTCCCCGGTGACTGACGGGGATCCAGGGGAAGAAGGAGGAGGCCCCCGGAGCCGGCACGATCGGCTCCGGGGGCCTCCGCCGTCCGCGAGGCGTGGGGCTGATGGCATGATCACGGCGTGACCAGAGAACCGACCCGGCCGGCCTCCGCGCGACATGTCCTCTTCGACGTCGACGGGACCTTGATCGACGCGGTGGCCAACCAGCGCCGGGTCTGGGAGACATGGGCGGCGCGGTACGGAATCGACCCCGAGGCCGTCTACCAAGTGGCGCTGCGGACGCGCCCCATGGAGACCTTCGCGGCGGTGGCCCCGGAGCAGGACCCGCACACATGCCTGGCCGCGCTGCACGAACTGGAGGACGAAGACGTCCGGTCCGGTGTCTATGCGGCATTCGACGGCGCGGCGGAGCTGCTGTCCGGCCTGCCCCCGGGGCGCTGGGCACTGGTGACCTCGAACTACGGGCACCGGGTGCGCGGGCGGTTCGCCCGGACCGGGCTGCCGGTTCCGGGCGTGCTCGTGGACGCCGCCGCCGTCGCCGAGGGCAAGCCGTCGCCGGTCCCCTACCTGCTGGCCGCGGAGCGTCTCGGCGCCAGGCCGGAGGACTGCCTGGTCATCGAGGACGCCCCGTCCGGCGTCGAGTCGGGGCTGCGGGCCGGCATGACGGTGTGGGGAGTCAACACCGCGGTCCCGGTGGACGGAGTGCACCGCCACTTCGCGAGCCTGCGCGAGGCGGTACCCGACATCCTCGCCTTCGCGACGGGATCGCACCGGGACTCCGCGGTCTGAGCGATTCGCAACCCGTCAGGCCAGTTCGCGGCGGAAGAACTCCAGTTCCAGGGCCATGAGCTTCTCCTTCGTGCCGTTCGGGGTCATGTGGGTGACGCCGGGCAGGGCCAGGAGCTGGTGCGGGCGGCCTGCGTCCGTCAGGGCCTGGGAGAGGCGCAGGGTGTGCGAGGGGTGGACGTTGTCGTCGGCCAGGCCCGTGACCAGCAGCAGCGGCCGGATCAGGTTCGGGGCGTCGGGGATGAGGGAGTCCCGCTCGTACACCTCGGGGTTCTCCTGCGGGAGCCCGAGGTAGCGCTCGGTGTACGCCGTGTCGTAGTGCCGGAAGTCGGTGGGCGCGGCCCCGGCGGCCGCCGCGTGGAAGACGTCCGGGCGGCGCAGCACCGCCATCGCGGACAGGTAGCCGCCGTACGACCAGCCGCGTACCCCGACCCGGCCGAGGTCCAGGTCCGGGTGGCGTTCGCCGAGTGCGTGCAGGGCGGCGACCTGGTCGTCCAGGGTGACCTCGGAGAACCCGCGGTACACGGCGTGGGTGAAGGCGGGGGAGACGTACGGGGTTCCGCGGTTGTCGACGGTCACCACCGCGAAGCCCCGGTCGGCCCACCACTGGCGGTGCTGCCAGCGGCGCGGTTCGGCGGACACGTCCTGGAAGCAGGGGCCGCCGTAGCTGTCCATGAGGACGGGCAGCTGCCGGCCGGGGACGTGGCCGCGGGGGAACACCACCGAGGTGGGGACGGCGTGCTCGGTGACCCGTTCCAGCAGCGGGACCACCCGGTAGGGCAGCGGCGCGGACAGGTCGGCGGGCTCGAACTCGCGCCCGTCGGCGGTTCGTACGGTCCGCCGGATCCCGTCGGCGTCGGCGGAGGTCAGCAGCAGGGTTCCGGCGGAGGCCTGGACGCTGTGCACCCCCGGTCCGTCGGCCAGCGGGGTCAGCTCCCCGGTGGCGGGGTCGAGGAGCAGGACCTGCTGTTCGGCGGGGTCGCGCTGCCCGGCCTCGATCAGCAGGCGGTCGCGGTGGGTGCCGGCCACCCGGCGGACCTGGATCCCGTCCCCGGTGAGCGGTTTCCCGTCGACGGCGAGGCCGCGGGCGGCGCCGTCGGGGGTGTCGGCGGCGGTGAGCATCCGGCCGTCGGCGAGCCGGGCCGGGGTGCCGGGCAGCATCGGGTCGACCCAGTGGGGGTGGGTGGTGCGGGACAGCTCGCGGGTACGGCCGGTGGCCGGGTCGGCGGTGAGCAGCAGGACGCAACTCTGGAGCCGGTCCTGGACGGTCAGCAGGATCTCCCGCTCCGCTGTGTCATCGGCGGGCCAGTCGGCATCGGAGACGTACGGGTACGCCTCGGCGTCCCAGTCGAGCCGTACCCGGGCGCCGTCGGGGCCGAGCACCCACAGCTGGACCTCGGCGTTGGGCCCGCCCGCCTCGGGATACGCGAAGTCCTCGGGCGGCAGCTCGGGGTGCGCGGGGTCGGCGAAGTGGCGCCGCTGGAGGGCGGATTCGTCGACGCGGGCGGCCAGCAGGGCCTCCCCGTCGGGGGACCACCAGTGGCCCCGGCCCCGGTCCAGCTCCTCGGCGGCGGCGAACTCGGCGACGCCCCAGCGGGCTCCGTCGGCGGGGCTGACCCGGCCGCCCGGGTGGGTGTACAGGGCGTCGTCGGTGACGTAGGCGGTGCGGGAGCCGTCGGCGTCGAGCCGCGGATCGAGGGCGGGCCCGGCGGCCGGGATCTCCTCGGGCCGGCCGACAGGCTTCCCGGCCGACTGCCCGGTGCCGCCGACCGCGACCGCGGCGGTGCCCTCGTACCTGACCCGGTACAGCCGCCCGTACAGCGGGAACACCGCGCTGCGGCCGTCGCCGGAGAGCGCGTACGAGCCGATCCCGGCGGCGACCAGCCGGATCCGCTCCCGCAGCCGGCGCTCGGCGGCCGGCAGGGTGCCCGGCTCGGGGGACAGCTCGCGGGGGTCGGCGAGGCGGGTCTCGGTGCCGGTGGCGGTGTCCAGGACCCAGAGACTGTCGAAGGCGTCGGTGGGGCCTGTGGAGCGGAGGAACCAGAGCAGCCGGCCGTCGTCCCCGAAGGAGAACGCGCGCGGGGCGCCGTACGTGAAGCGGCCGGTGCTCGCGGAGAGCCTGAGGAAGTCATCCATGATCGTAGTGTGTCATGTGAAATGGCACACTGTACATGTCATGCATCCTAGGCCATTCGAGTGGTGTACCCCCGGTAGCAGGTTTAGCGTCGAAAAGGTGGACCGGAATGCAACGCCGACCAGCAAGGGGACCGACGGCAAGGTCCGGGGCAGCGGCAACGGGCTGGCGCTGTTCGTCATCGCCTCGTGCCAGCTCATGGTCGTTCTCGACATCACCATCGTGAACATCGCGCTGCCGCACATCCAGACCGCCCTCGGCTTCTCCACCGAGAGCCTGTCCTGGGTCGTCAACGCCTACACCCTCACCTTCGGCGGACTGCTCCTCCTCGGCGGGCGCACCGGCGACATCCTCGGCCGCAAACGCGTGTTCATCTTCGGCATCCTGCTCTTCGGCCTGGCCTCACTGCTCGGCGGTCTCGCACAGAACGAGGGCCAGCTGATGGCCGCCCGGGCCCTGCAGGGCGTCGGCGGCGCCATCGCCTCCCCGACCGCCCTGGCACTGATCACCACCACGTTCCACGAAGGCCCGGCACGCAACCGGGCGTTCGGCGTGTTCTCCGCCGTCTCGGCGGGCGGCGGCGCGATCGGGCTGCTGGCCGGCGGCATCCTGGTCGAATGGCTCGACTGGCGCTGGGTGCTCTTCGTCAACGTCCCGATCGCCCTGGCCATCGCCGTGATGGCCAGGCGCGTCATCCACGAGTCCGAACGCCATCCCGGACACTTCGACCTCGCCGGCGCGCTGTTGTCCACCGCGGGCATGGTCGCGCTCGTCTACGGCTTCATCCGCGCCTCCCAGGAAGGCTGGACCGACCCGATCACCCTCGGTTCCTTCGGTGCGGCCGTGGTCCTGCTCCTGCTGTTCTTCCTCAACGAGCGGCGCTCGCCACAGCCGATCACCCCGCTGCACATGTTCGCCGACCGCAACCGGGCCGGGTCCTACGGCATCATGCTCTTCCTCGCCTGCGCGATGTTCGGCATGTTCTTCTTCCTGACCCTGTTCGTGCAGAACGTGCTGGGCTTCAGCCCGGTTCAGGCCGGCCTCGCGTTCCTGCCGGTCAGCGTCGTCATCGCCGTCGGCGCGGGCATCACCTCCCAGCTGCTGCCCAGAATCGGACCGAAACCCTTCATGGTGACGGGCGCCCTGTGCTCGGCGGCCGGCCTGGCCTGGCTGACGCAGACCGACGTCCACTCGACGTACCTGGGCAGCATCCTGGGCCCGGTGCTCGTGTTCAGCCTCGGCATGGGCATGCAGTTCGTCTCGCTGACCCTGATGGCCCTGTCCAATGTCGCCGAGCGGGAGTCTGGCGCTGCCTCCGGACTGCTCAACACGACGCAGCAGGTGGGCGGATCGCTCGGCCTGTCCATCCTGGTCACGGTCTTCGGTACGGCCAGCCGCAACGAGGCGCACGATCAGGTCCCGGCCTTCCTGAGCCAGGCCGACCCCGCCCAGAAGGCCCTCTTCCTGCGGACCGGCCAGCTACCGGACCCATGGGGCGACCAGGTGCTCACCTCGGGCGTGAGCGCCGCGTTCATCGTCGCGGCCGCCTTCGCCCTGATCGCCGCGGTCATCGCGCTGTTCGCGATCCAGGTCCGCCCCTCGGACCTGGAACGCCTCAAGGGCCACCATGCCCCGGCGGCCGCCTGAGACGCGCAGGCGGCGGAAGCCGGCCGCTATCCGGCCGCGCCCCGGACCCGGCAGCGGATCGGGCCGTCCGCCTGCAGGGTGATCCCGGCGCTGAGCGGGATGTCAGTGTCCACGGCCTCGAACCCGTACGCCCGCAGGATCATCGCCAGCGCGATCACCGACTCCAGCATCGAGAAGTGCTGCCCGATGCAGGCGCGCGGGCCGCCGCCGAACGGGAACCAGGCGTAGCGCGGGCGGCCGGCCTCCGCCTCCGGGGTGAAGCGGTCCGGGTCGAAGCGGTCCGGATCCGGCCAGTACCGGGGGTGCCGGTGCGTCACCCACGGAGCCAGGATCACGTCCGAGCCCGCCGGGATGGTCCGTCCGTCGACCTCGGTGGCCGCGACCGAACTGCGGCCGATGACCGGGGCGGCCGGGTAGAGCCGCATCGCCTCCTTGAGGACCTGCGTGAGGTACGGGAGCCGGTCCAGGTCGGCGGCCTCCGGCGTACGGTCGCCCAGCACGCGGGAGATCTCCTCCCGGGCCCGCGCCTGCTGCTCGGGGTGTCGGGCCAGCAGGTGCAGGGAGAAGGCGAGCGAGGTGGCCGTCGTCTCGTGGCCGGCGAGCAGGAAGATCAGTACCTGGTCGCGCAGCTCGGCGGCGTCGAACTCGCCGTCGTCCGTGCTCGTTGCGGCGGCCAGCAGGCTCAGCAGGTCCTCGCCCCCGGCCGTGGCCCCGCTGCGCCGCTCGGCGATGATCTTGTCGCACACCGCGTACAGCTCGTCCATCGCGGCGGCCGCCCGCTTGTTACCCGGTGTGGGCCAGGTGCGCGGGATGTTGGCGGGGGAGTAGCCGCGGCGCAGCACGTAATCCGTGATGACCGGAAAACACCGGTCGACGACGTCGACGGTGGCCTCCACGTCGGTGCCGAAGAGGATCCGGGCGACCGCGCGCAGGGCGAGTTGCATCATCTCCTCGCCGACGTCGACCACTCCGCCGGGGGCCTGCTCCCAGCCCGCGATGACCGCCTGGGTCTCGGCCGCGACGGCGCCGGCGTACCCGTCCACCCGGCGCTTGGTGAACAGCGGCTGGACCAGCCGCCGCTGGCGCAGGTAGTCCTCGTCCTGACTGGTCAGCAGGCCGTTGCCGAAGGAGTCCCGGATCTCCTGGTAGAAGGCGTTGTCCTTGC
Organism: Streptomyces sp. NPDC051364; assembly: GCF_040682115.1. Taxonomy (NCBI): domain Bacteria; kingdom Bacillati; phylum Actinomycetota; class Actinomycetes; order Kitasatosporales; family Streptomycetaceae; genus Streptomyces; species Streptomyces sp. NPDC051364. Next base: position 313,826 of record NZ_JBFBAH010000008.1, read on the forward strand.
GGAAGTTGGCCGACTCCGAGGCCAGGACCTGCTGCGCGCCCTCCGCGGAGAAGACGCAGTACAGCTCGGCGCGCAGCCCCGGGGGGCCGGCGGTGATCCGTACGACGTCGCCGTGCTGCTGCTGGGCGCGCAGATAGGTCCCGAGCGAGTCCGATTTCAGGTCGAACAGGGAACCGAGCAGGGGGATCCCGCCGAGCGCGGGTACCTCCGTACCGGTTTCCGTCCTTGTATCCACTGCTGCCATGGCCGCCCCCTCGACACCGTACCGACGGGGCCGATTCTGCCCGGCCCGCGCCGGGGGCGCCGAGGATCGCCCCGCCATGCGGCTGAAACCCATCGGTCGGCTTACCTTTTTGTCGCTACTTGTCGCAGGCGATGCCGTCCTTGTCGCGGTCGAGGGCCTCGCGGTAACCGGGCTGGCCGCGCCGCATGGGCGCCGCCCCGGCGGCCTTGGCCTCGGCGCAGCTCTTGAAGTAGACGCTGCTCCCGCCGCTGCCGCCGCCGGTGCCGCCCCCGTCACCGCCGGTGGAGCCGCCGTCGGTCGGGGGCGAGGTCTTCGGCTTCGGCAGTGCGGGAGTCCGGCTCGCCGCCGGGGCCTTGGAGGGGGCGAGGGCGGCGCCGGCCTTGTCCGGGCACGGCCGGCCGGGCGCGACGAGCGAGAGCTCGACGGCGGACGCCGGCTCGAGGGGGCTCCCGGCCGCCGGGGTCTGGAAGCAGACCGCCCAGGTGCCGTGGTCCGGGGCCAACGGGACGTCGCTGTAGGCGCTGCGGGCCTCGACGGGTCTGCTGACCAGCTTCTTGACGGCGGCCTCGGCGTCGGTGAACTTCTGCCCGACGAGCGCGGGCATGGCGGGCGTACTGGGCGAGGCCGAGGGCGCGGCACCGGTCGTGGCAGCGGCCGGCTTGTCCGCCCCCTTCTTCGGCGCGGCATCCTCGCATCCGCTGCCGAGCAGGACCACCGCCCCGACGAGCGCTGCCATGGCGAATCCCCGACGGTGGAACATGAATGACCCCCCAAGACGAACACTGGGCAGAACCGCCGCAGCGTACGGGTGTCACTCCACCACAGGGGCCGACAGGATCGCGACCTGGCGGCGGTCGTCGCGGGCGACGATGACGGTGACGTCACGTCGTTCGGACATGCCTGTCTCCGATCGTCAGATGAGCGAGGGGAGCGTTCCGCGTGGCCAGTGACCGAGCCAGAACGCCATGGCCGAGGGCTTGTCCTGGTCTTCGGTTGAGCCGTCGTGCAGCAGGTACTCCGTGGGGGCGATGTAGCCCTCACCGGGCGCGAGGCGGATCCGGACGCACCGGATGGGGTGCCCTGCGGCGACGTGGGCGCGGTAGTCGTCCGTGCCGGGGTAGCGGTACGCGTAATCCTCGGGGCGGACGGCCCGGCAGACGGCTTGGGCGTCAAGGGCGCCCAGCAGGATGTACCGGGTCCCGGGGCCCAAATTCAGGGCGAGGCGGCGCCGGCCGGTCGCCTTCTGCCCGTACTTGAGCTTGTCCCAGTTGTCGAGGTGAAGGCCGATGAGGCGGCCGTCCTGGTAGTTGTCGGTGGTGGTGAGCATGTCTGGTTTGGCGAGGGCCTGACCGAGGTACTGGGCCTGTTCGTCGCCCATCTGCTGTGCCAGGTCTTCCAGGTTCTCGCCGGTCGGCGCGGGCGGCCGGACGATCTCTACCAGCGTGCTCGGCGGTGCCCACAGCGGGGCGGTCAGCGGTTGCGCGGCGGTCTCGGTCAGCGGCTGCCACTGCCCGGACGGTACGACCGCCCTGTCTTCGAAGGCGGGATCCCCACTGACGGTGCGGACCGAGGCGAAGTCGCACTGCGCCCGCAAGGCGTCCGGGTTGGTGAAGGCTACGTGTAAGGGCACGGGTCCTCCTGGACTAGTCGTCGCCGAGGGTCATGTCGAGTTCGTTCACGAGGGCGTCGGCGAGGTCGCTCTGCTGGCCGTGGCCGATGCGGACCTTGGCCAGGTTGGCGACGCCTCGGAGAGTGGAGAGGTCGTTGCCACGCAGGTCGGTGTCCCGGTAGCGGCCGGTGCCGAACTCGGTCAGCCGCAGTGTGCACTCGGAGAACACCACGTCGGACAGGTCGCACTCGTTGAACGTGGCCTCGGTGAAGGTGCAACCGACGAACGCGACGGGCCCGGTGGTGCGGATCTTCTCGAAGGTGGCGTAATCGAGTTTGCAGCCCTCGAAGAGAACGTCATCGAGTACCAGGCCGTCCAGGGCGGCCCCCATCAGCTTGCAGTCGCGCAGGAGGACCCGGGTCAGCTTGCTGTCGCCCCAGCGGGCGGCGCCGAGGTCGCTGCTGGTGATCTCCACGCCGTGCAGGTTCAGGCCCTCGAACTCGACACGCTTGGACCGCAGGCCGGTGATGCGGCCGGTGATGAGCTGGGTGTCCGTGAGGTCGAGCGACCGCAGGTCGGCCTCACCAAAGGCGAAGTCCTGGACGGTGCCGCGCGGGCTGTCGAGGGTGTCGACGGAAGAGAGGTACAGGCCCGGCTCGTCCAGGTCGGGGGTGGTGACGATGACGTTGCCGAACGTGCGGGTGGTCATGGGGTGCTCCGTTCTGTGGGGTGCCGCAGCGGTCCCACGCGGCTGGTGGGACCGCTGCGGGGCTGCTACTTGTTCTTCCAGTTGTCCCAGGTGGGGCGGTTGTCGAAGACCGGGTTCGGGTTGTCCCACGTCGGCCGGTTGTCGAAGGTCGCGGCCGTGACCTGGTTGTCGAAGTCGGCGTTGCTCCAGGCGTTGCCCCAGCGGGCGACGGCTTGCGAACCGGCGGCCTCCAGCAGAGACGTGAATCCCGGTGCCGAGTCCATCACGAGCGTGGTGGCGTCAGTGGCTGTGTTCGCGGACATGTCGCGTGACTCCTTCGAGTAGGGCGATCTTCGAGGTGGTGCAGTACGAGGTACGGGTGCCGTCCATGCGGCCCCCGTGCTCGAAAGTACCGGTTCGCGGGATGCGCTCCTCCGCAGAAGGCGAAGGTGGGGCAGGTGGCGCGGCAGGCGTCCACGCCCTCCCAGAACTCGGCGATCCACGGGGTGCGTTCCTCGGCTTCGGCGACCAGGACGCCCAGGCCGTCCTTGAGCACGTTGCCGGTGGTGAAGTCGCCGAACCGGTGGTCGGTGAACCCGGCCAACTCCGGGGAGAGCATGAGCACGCCGCCGTCGTAGGCGACGGTCGGCAGCGGATCCCACGGCGAGGACGCGGGCAGCGGGGCGGTGTCGTGGCCTTGGAGGACGGCCCCGGCGAAGTTGAGGACCCGCTGCACCTCCCGCAGCCGGATGACGGGGTTGCCGCGCCAGGCATCGGCGAGGGCCGCCCAGAACTCCGCCGCCCGCACGGGGTCGGCGTCCTTGGAGCCAGTGTTGACGCCCTCCTCCTCTTCGACGTTGACGCCGAGCGTGGTCACGCCCAGCTCGGCAAAGAACCCGTAGAAGCGGGCGGCGTCGGCCGGGTCGGGATCGGAGACAACGGCGATGGCGGAGTACGGGATGCTGTGGCGCCGCAGCCGTTCGATGCCGCGCATGGTGACGCGGAACCCGGGGTGGCCGGCGAGGGTGATGCGGTGGGTGTTCATGTCGGCGGGGCCGTCCATGCTGACGCCCACGTGCACGCCGTGCTCCAGCAGGAACTCGCACCACGCGTCATCCACGAGGGCGGCGTTCGTCTGCACGGAGTGCTTCACACCCTTGAACGGGGCCATCAGCGCGGCCAGGTGCTCGCGGCCGGTGGCCAGTGGCTCGCCGCCGTGCCACACGACCTCGAACGCCGGATCGTTGGCCGCCCACGGGTTGACGGCTGCGGCCACGGCCTCGGCGACGGTCGCCGGCATCAGGTGCTTCATTTTCCGGAATGGCAGGTAGCAGTACGTGCAGTCCATGGGGAGGCACTGCGTGGTCGGCTGCATGATCACGGACCGGGGAACGGTCGCGAGCCGTAAGGCACTGTGCATCGTGCTCCTCTGGGGTGTGAGCGAGTGGTGCCTGGAGGGCGCCGGGGGCCGTGGGTGACGGAAACCCCCGGCGCCGTGCTCCGCCCGGCTGCGCGGGAAGGGGCGGGCGGAGTGGTGCCCCCGCCGCCGCTGACGCCTGCGAGATCAGCGGGGCGGGGAGATCACGGGCCGGGCTTACCGGCGATGGCGAGGACGATCACGGTGGTGCTGACGGCGAGCACGTAGAGCAGGGCGGCGAGTTGCTGGCGCCAGCCCCACGGGTCGCGGTCGGGTAAGCCGCTCGTCGTCATCGGGCGTCCGCCTCGCGCAGGGTCTGGTGGTCGGAGACGACCCATTCGACGCCGCCACCCTCGGGGCGCAGGAACACGGCTTCGTGGATGACGCGGCGGGTGGCGGGGTCTTCCCACTGGCCTACGAACTGCACCACCGCCTCGCACTCCCTGGCGTGGTCGTAGATCCGGGCCCCTTCGTAGAGCCAGGAGGGGCGCCTGCTCATGCCGCACCGTCCGCGTCGGCCGACTTCAAGAATCGCCGCATGCCCGACTCGGCACGAGCCTGGAGGGCGGGGCTGGGGTCGGGACCTCCGAAGGGGTCGGCCCAGGGCGCGTATTCGGGCTCCGGCTGGTCCTGGATGGTGCTGCCGGGAGCGCGGCGCGGGAGGGACTGGGAGGGAGCGTCCTCGGCGGGCATCAAGGTGTCGAGGCTGGCGGTCCAGCCCTCCGCGCCGCCGCCCTCGGGGCGCAGGCGGTAAATCGTGGTGCCAGTGTCCTCGGGGACATCTATGACCACACCCGTGCGGGAGGTGGCGGTGTCGTACGCGAGGTCGCCGCGCAGGGGCCAGCGGGGTTCGGAGTCGTCCGCCTGCTGTCGTACGCGGTCATGGTCAGTGCGACGCGTCGTCATGTAGCGGACCGTAGGTGGCCCGCTACAGGCGAATATGAATGCGCGGAATACCCGCAGCTCAGTCCAGCGAAAAGCGTCCGGTCATGCCGCGCAGGCGCTGACGGGTAGCCGCCCGCTCGGTGAAAATGATCTTTCGCAGAGTCGCCCTCGCGACGGGGTGGTTGCGAACCAGCTGCGGGGCGATGCGCTCGGCGGTCTCCAACTCGGTCAGGGCCTGGTCGCGGTTGCCGTCCCACAGCCACGCACGGGCCAAGTCCATGTGGTGGTGGCCCAGACGGGAGTTCGGCAGGACCGCGATGTGCGCGGGATCCGCCTCGCGGTTGAGCCGCAGGGCCTTCGTCTGGTCGCTCATTTCGAGGGCGGCGCTGACGCTGTGGATGACGACGTTGCCGAGGCTGAACGTGACCGAGTGCCGGTCTTGGATCTCGGGTCCGACGTAGGCGTTGACTCGCTCTCCCGCTGTACGGGCAAGGGCCAGCCGTTCGTCCGACCCGGCCGCACTCCCGGACCGCGCGTACGAGATCGCGGCCCGTAGGTGCAGGGCGCCCCACATGCGCAGTGCGAGCTGGTCACCGGCTTCATATTCCGTCTCGATGCCGGCGAGGGCCTTGTCCCCGAGGGCGAGCGCGTCGTCCCAGTCGGCGGACGCCCACGTGTCCCACATCCGCATCCACAGCGCCATTGCGGGCATCACCGGGTCGCCGGAGAGCTGCGCGGACCAGGTGGCCCGTTCGCAGGCCATGGCGACCAGCTCGGGGTGTCCGAGGGCGTGGGCGGCGGTGTGGGCGAACTTGCACGCGACCGCGTAGACCGCGAATGCTTCCTCACGCTCGTGGCCGGAGGACACCTCGGCGAGGGCGCGGGCCTCGCGCAGCATGTCCGGCAGTTCACTCAACACGGCGCCGTTCGCGGCGGCATCGCGGAGCCGCAGCAGTCTCTTCATGTCGTGCCACAGCACCTCGGATGGGCGGGGGGTGCCGTCGAAGACGGGCGCCAGGTCGTAGCGGCGCAGCTCGCGCAGGATGGAGGCGGCGGACACCTGCCATTTGGTCTCGGCCCCGGCGCCCGTGTAGGGACGCTCGATCAGGGTGTTCGGGTGGCAGTGGAGGGCGGCGGCCACGGCGTTGATCAGCCCGGCCCGGTCCAGCTCGATCCGGCCCTTTTCCAGCTTGGACACCCAGCCCTGGGTCCGCCCGAGCGCGGCGGCGAGGTCGGCCTGAGTCATTCCTACGGAGAGCCGCTGACGCCGGACCCGCTGCCCGATCCGCTCTTGCTCCTCGATGTACCCGCTCACACCCACCACCCCGCTCTGCGACCACACTTCTGACGCGAAGGTACCGCCGGGACGCGGCAGGTGGCGGCCCTTGGCCAAGGGGTCTCAGAATGCAGAACCCCCGCCGGCCCGGGAGTTCCAGGTGGCGGGGCTCGGCGTCAGCCCGATGCTGGTGGCCCGGTCACCGTCTGGGGGCATAGCCGGGGTACGGGCAGTCCCCGGCGCGATGCAAGCTGTACTCACTGGGTGGTGCCGTACTTGCAGGCATCCTCCAGGCTGGTGCACCCTACGAACCCCACGAAGCCCCCCACGATGACGAGGAAGACGAAGAAGATACGCGGCCTTGGGCGTCGTGAGGCAGCCCGGATGGCCCGGTTGGGGGACGTCCGCGCAGCTACGGACGCGAAGCTAACCCGCCACTCTGGGTAGCGTCAAACACTCCATCAGTTCCCGACCTGCCCCTATGGCCTGCACTTTTAGGGACAAACAACCATGAAACGACTGAGGCCCCGTCACCCTCCGTTAGGAGATAGCGGGGCCTCGCGCTAACTGACACTGCGTCAGTCGTTGGGTCATCCGTTGCACAGTTCTTGCGCAAGGGGATGGAAACTGCTGGAAGGTGTCGAGGGGCATCGGAAGGCATTTCCGCAGGTCAGCGGCCACTTTTCCGCTTCGATACCTTGCGCCCGAATCCCTAAATGTCGCGGAAGATCTCGATCTGGGCGCCTACCGAGTTGAGGCGTTCCGCCAGTTCCTCGTAGCCGCGGTTGATGACGTAGACGTTGCGCAGGACCGAGGTGCCCTCCGCCGCCATCATGGCCAGGAGGACGACCACCGCCGGGCGCAGGGCCGGCGGGCACATCATCTCCGCCGCGCGCCAGCGCGTGGGGCCCTCGACCAGGACGCGGTGGGGGTCCAGGAGTTGGAGGCGGCCGCCGAGGCGGTTCAGGTCCGTCAGGTAGATGGCCCGGTTGTCGTACACCCAGTCGTGGATCAGGGTCTGGCCCTGGGCGGCGGCCGCGATGGCCGCGAAGAACGGGACGTTGTCGATGTTCAGCCCGGGGAACGGCATCGGGTGGATCTTGTCGATCGGCGCCTCGAGCTTCGAGGGGCGGACCGTCAGGTCGACCAGGCGGGTGCGGTCGTTGTCCGCCGTGTACTCCGCCGAGCGGTCGTGGTCGAGGCCCATTTCCTCCAGCACCGCGAGCTCGATCTCCATGAACTCGATCGGGACCCGGCGGATCGTCAGCTCCGACTCCGTGACGACCGCGGCGGCGAGCAGGCTCATCGCCTCGACCGGGTCCTCGGAGGGGGAGTAGTCCACGTCCACGTCGATGTTCGGGACGCCGTGGACGGTCAGGGTGGTCGTGCCGATGCCCTCGACGTTGACGCCCAGCGCCTCCAGGAAGAAGCACAGGTCCTGGACCATGTAGTTGGAGGAGGCGTTGCGGATGACCGTGACGCCGTCGTGCCGGGCGGCGGCCAGCAGGGCGTTCTCGGTGACCGTGTCCCCGCGCTCGGTCAGGACGATCGGGCGGCCCGGGGAGACCCCCGCCTCGACCTTCGCGTGGTAGATGCCCTCGGTCGCGGTGATGTCCAGGCCGAAGCGGCGCAGGGCGATCATGTGCGGCTCGATGGTGCGGGTGCCGAGGTCGCAGCCGCCGGCGTACGGCAGGCGGAACTGGTCCATCCGGTGCAGCAGCGGGCCCAGGAACATGATGATGCTCCGGGTGCGGCGGGCCGCGTCCGCGTCCATGGCGTCCATGTCGAGGCGGACCGGCGGGACGATCTCCAGGTCCACGCCCTCGTTGATCCAGCGGGTGCGGACACCGATGGAGTTCAGGACCTCGAGGAGCCGGTAGACCTCCTCGATGCGGGCGACCCGCCGCAGGACCGTGCGGCCCTTGTTGAGCAGGGAGGCGCACAGCAGCGCCACGCACGCGTTCTTGCTCGTCTTGACGTCGATGGCGCCGGACAGCCGGCGCCCGCCGACGACCCGCAGATGCATCGGGCCGGCATAGCCCAGGGAGACGATCTCGCTGTCGAGAGCTTCACCGATTCGGGCGATCATCTCAAGGCTGATGTTCTGGTTGCCGCGCTCGATCCGGTTCACGGCGCTCTGGCTGGTGCCGAGTGCATCCGCGAGCTGACTCTGTGTCCAGCCCCGGTGCTGCCGGGCGTCACGGATGAGCTTGCCGATGCGTACGAGGTAGTCGTCTGCCATGGATGCACCGTATCTCAGATATGAGATGACACCCGCGTCGGGTGTGGCAGATGGGTGTTACTGACCGTCAGTTCCGCCTGGTCCCATGGTCGGACAGGCGGGTGCGTGGTGCGCGACGACCCGGCCGAGGAGGCGGGTGAGCTGTTCCCGCTCTTGTGGGGACAAAGGGGACAGAAACTGCGGCCCGTGGACGTGTGGGTGGACCTCGACCACCTCGCCGCCTCCGGGGCCCGGCGGATCGCGCTGCGCTCCGCGTACGGCGCGGCCGCCCCGCGACGCGACTCGAGACCCGGCGGTGAGCACCGTGACCCTGCGGCCGGAGGCGATCGGGGAGAACGCCGTCGCCGCGCCGGTCGCGCTGCTGGAGTCCCCGCAGGGCGCGCCGCCGGGCCGACTGACCGTCCCGGCCGCGCTGACCGTGCGTACGTCTTCCCGTACGCCTTCCCTGTGATCTGGCCCATGCCGTGCATGACCAGGGCGCGGCAATGCACTAGAGTTATCTCGACATCGAGATATCTGCCGAAGGCGTACCGTAGCCGCCCCTGCTGGTAAGGATTACCTAACTTAGCCTTACCTTAGCGGATTGGCCACAGGGCGTGGCGGCAGGATTGCGGTAAAACGCGCGAATTTCATGCATGAAGGAGACTGTCGTGTCGGCGAACAGCTTCGACGCCCGCAGCACGCTGCAGGTGGGCGACGAGTCGTACGAGATCTTCAAGCTGGACAAGGTCGAGGGCTCCGCCCGCCTTCCCTACAGCCTGAAGGTCCTGCTGGAGAACCTGCTTCGCACCGAGGACGGCGCGAACATCACCGCCGACCACATCCGGTCGCTCGGTAACTGGGACTCGCAGGCCCAGCCCAGCGAGGAGATCCAGTTCACGCCGGCCCGCGTGATCATGCAGGACTTCACCGGCGTCCCCTGCGTGGTGGACCTCGCCACCATGCGTGAGGCCGTCAAGGCCCTCGGCGGCGACGCGTCGAAGATCAACCCGCTGGCCCCGGCCGAGCTGGTCATCGACCACTCCGTCATCGCCGACAAGTTCGGCACCAGCGACGCGTTCGCCCAGAACGTGGAGCTGGAGTACGGCCGCAACAAGGAGCGCTACCAGTTCCTGCGCTGGGGCCAGACCGCCTTCGACGAGTTCAAGGTCGTCCCCCCGGGCACCGGCATCGTCCACCAGGTCAACATCGAGCACCTGGCCCGCACGGTCATGGTCCGTAACGGCCAGGCGTACCCCGACACCCTCGTCGGCACCGACTCGCACACCACCATGGTCAACGGCCTGGGCGTGCTGGGCTGGGGCGTCGGCGGCATCGAGGCCGAGGCAGCGATGCTCGGCCAGCCGGTTTCCATGCTGATCCCGCGCGTCGTGGGCTTCAAGCTGACCGGCGAGCTGCCGACCGGCACCACCGCCACCGACCTGGTGCTGACCATCACCGAGATGCTCCGCAAGCACGGCGTCGTCGGCAAGTTCGTCGAGTTCTACGGTGAGGGCGTCTCCGCCACCTCCCTCGCGAACCGCGCCACCATCGGCAACATGTCGCCGGAGTTCGGTTCCACCGCCGCGATCTTCCCGATCGACGACGAGACCCTGAAGTACCTGCGTCTGACCGGCCGCGACGCCCAGCAGGTCGCGCTCGTCGAGGCGTACGCCAAGGCCCAGGGCCTGTGGCTGGACCCGGCCGCCGAGCCGGACTTCTCCGAGAAGCTGGAGCTCGACCTCTCCACGGTCGTCCCCTCCATCGCCGGCCCGAAGCGCCCGCAGGACCGCATCGTCCTCGCCAACGCCGCCGAGCAGTTCGCCCAGGACGTGCGCAACTACGTCGAGGACGACGACGAGGCGGGCAAGGAGTCCTTCCCGGCCTCCGACGCCCCGGCCGCCGTCAACGGCGTGCCGACCCGCCCGACCCTGGTCACCCTGGCGGACGGCTCGTCCTTCGAGATCGACCACGGCGCCGTCACCGTCGCCGCGATCACCTCCTGCACCAACACCTCGAACCCCTACGTCATGGTGGCCGCGGCCCTCGTGGCGAAGAAGGCGGTCGAGAAGGGCCTGTCGCGCAAGCCGTGGGTCAAGACCACCCTGGCCCCGGGCTCGAAGGTCGTCACCGACTACTTCGACAAGGCCGGCCTGACCCCGTACCTCGACAAGATGGGCTTCAACCTCGTCGGGTACGGCTGCACCACCTGCATCGGCAACTCCGGTCCGCTGGACGAGGAGATCTCGAAGGCGATCAACGAGCACGACCTCGCGGTCACCTCGGTGCTCTCCGGCAACCGCAACTTCGAGGGCCGGATCAACCCCGACGTCAAGATGAACTACCTGGCCTCCCCGCCGCTGGTCGTCGCGTACGCCATCGCGGGCTCCATGAAGGTGGACATCACCAAGGACGCCATCGGGGTCGACACCGAGGGCAAGCCGGTCTTCCTGCAGGACATCTGGCCGTCCGAGGCCGAGGTCAACGACGTCGTGGCGAACGCCATCGGCGAGGACATGTTCAACAAGTCCTACCAGGACGTCTTCGCGGGCGACGCCCAGTGGCAGGCGCTGCCGATCCCGACCGGCAACACCTTCGAGTGGGACCCGCAGTCCACCTACGTCCGTAAGCCCCCTTACTTCGACGGCATGACGATGGAGACCACCCCGGTCTCCGACATCGCCGGCGCCCGCGTGCTGGCGAAGCTGGGGGACTCGGTCACCACCGACCACATCTCCCCGGCCGGTGCGATCAAGGCCGACACCCCGGCCGGCAAGTACCTCACCGAGCACGGTGTCGAGCGCCGCGACTTCAACTCGTACGGTTCCCGCCGTGGCAACCACGAGGTCATGATCCGCGGTACCTTCGCCAACATCCGCCTGCGCAACCAGATCGCGCCGGGCACCGAGGGCGGCTTCACCCGCGACTTCACGGTCGAGGGCGCGCCGGTCTCCTTCATCTACGACGCCTCGCAGAACTACCAGGCCGCCGGCATCCCGCTGGTCATCCTGGCGGGCAAGGAGTACGGCTCCGGCTCGTCCCGTGACTGGGCCGCCAAGGGCACCGCGCTGCTCGGCGTCAAGGCCGTCATCGCCGAGTCCTACGAGCGCATCCACCGCTCCAACCTGATCGGCATGGGCGTCCTGCCCCTGCAGTTCCCGGAGGGTGCCACCGCGGCCGCGCTGGGCCTCACCGGCGAGGAGACCTTCTCCTTCACCGGTGTGGAGGAGCTGAACAACGGCACCACCCCGCGCACGGTCAAGGTCACCACCGACACCGGTGTGGAGTTCGACGCGGTCGTCCGCATCGACACCCCGGGTGAGGCGGACTACTACCGCAACGGCGGCATCATGCAGTACGTGCTCCGGAACCTGATCCGCGGCTAGTCACCGCTGAGCACATCGGCACCAAAGGGCCGTATCCCCGTTAAGGGGGTACGGCCCTTCCGTTTTGCCGGGCAGGGTCCAGGTTTCGGGGAGGTCTCAACTCGGAAAAGCTGACGGACATCCGTGTGCATGATCTTGCTCAGACGAGCGGAAGTGGACTATACCTGTGCCCGTCCGGATCACCGCGGTACGAGCGGCTCCGGACCGGGGGATGGGCGGGGGACCTGCGGTGATGTCCGCATGCACGGCAACCGCCGTGATTTCCGGCCTCCTTCACACTTCTGACGAAGGCGAGGACATGAGCATGGGATCCACTGGTGAGGGACTCGGGCGCCGTGATCTGATCAAGCGCTCCGCGGCACTCGGACTGATCACGGTGCCGACGATGAGCTTCCTGTCCGCCTGCGCCTCCGGCGGTGGGGACGGTTCGACGAAGGGCCCGGACAAGGGGGTCGTGTCCAAGGAGAACCCCTTCGGCGTCGCCAAGGGCGGCAAGCTCGACGTCGTCGTCTTCAAGGGCGGGTTCGGCGACGACTACGCGAAGGCCTGGGAGGCCGCCTTCGACAAGAAGTGGGGCACCACCAGCTCCCACCTCGGCACCCAGGAGATCACCGCCAAGCTCCAGCCGCGCTTCAACGGCGGCAACCCGCCGGACGTCATCGACGACTCGGGCGCCCAGCAGATCAAGCTGGACGTGCTCGCCAAGGGCGGCCAGCTCGCCGACCTCACCGCCGTGCTCGACGCGCCCTCGCTCGACGACCCGGCCAAGAAGGTGCGCGACACCCTGGTCGAGGGTGCCTACGAACAGGGCCTGCAGGGCGGCAAGTACGTCGTGCTGAAGTACGTGTACGCCGTGTTCGGCTTCTGGTACTCCGGCAAGCTCTTCAAGGAGAAGGGCTGGGCGCCGCCGAAGACCTGGGACGAGTTCCTGGCCGTCTGTACCAAGGCCAAGGAGGCGGGCATCGGCGGCCTCGCCCACCAGGGCAAGTACCCGTACTACATCAACGTCGTCATCATGGACCTGATCGCCAAGAAGGGCGGTCTGGAGGCCATGAAGGCGATCGACAACCTGGAGCCGAACGCCTTCGAGGGCAACGCGGCCGCCCTCGCCGCCGTCGAGGCGGTCTACGAGGTGGTCGAGAAGGGCCTGCTGATGCCGGGCACCAACGGCCTCACCCACACGGAGTCCCAGACCGCCTGGAACCAGTACAAGGCCGCCTTCATCCCCTCCGGCTCCTGGCTGGAGAACGAGCAGCTGAAGCAGACCCCGGAGGACTTCGACATGAAGTTCCTGCCGATGCCGCTGCTCGCCGACAGCAAGCTGCCCTTCGAGGCCATCCGGGCCGGCGTCGACGAGCCCTTCATCGTCCCGGAGAAGGCGGCCAACAAGGCCGCGGGCTTCGAGTTCCTCCGCTCGATGCTGTCCCGGGAGTGGGCGACGATCTTCGCCCAGCAGGCCAACTCGCTCACCGTGGTGAAGGACGGCGTGGACCCGAGCGTCAAGCTGCGGCCGGGCACCCAGTCGGCGGTGGAGGCGCTCAAGGCGGCGGGCGGCAACACCTTCGCCTACCGCTACCCCGACTGGTACAGCGAGATGGACACCGAGATCCAGAATGCGTCCAATGAGCTGATGGCCCAGCGGATTCAGCCAAAGGAGTGGATCAAGAGGGCCCAGGCTGCGGTAGACAAGGCGGCGAAGGACCCGAACGCCAAGAACAACCACCGCAGCTGACACCGCAGGGACGGACACCATGAGCCATGTAGCCCAGGGGAGAGGGAAGGGCGGTTTCATCACCGGCTTCCTCCTCGCGCCCCTCGCGCTGTACCTGACCTTCGTCATCTGGCCGTACGTACAGACGTTCGGGTACTCCTTCACCAACTGGAGCGGCCAGTCACCGACGTTCGACTTCGTCGGCCTGGACAACTACTCGGCATTGCTGAACGACGAGGTCTTCCGCGGCGCACTCTGGCACAACCTGCTGCTCCTGGTGTTCGTCCCGGTGATCACCATCCTGCTCGCCCTCTTCTTCGCCTTCATGGTGAACGCGGGAGGGCGCAGCGGGGCCGGCGGAGTGCAGGGCGTCAGCGGCTCGCGCTTCTACAAGATCATCTATTTCTTCCCGCAGGTCCTCTCCCTGGCCATCCTCGCCGTGCTCTTCGGCGCGATCTACCGCAGTGACGAGGGCGGCCTGCTCAACGGCTTCCTCGCCAAGATCGGCCTGATCGACGCACAGCACCCCGTCGAATGGCTCAACGAGCCCAACCTCGTCCTCTGGTGTCTGCTGTTCATCGTCGTCTGGCATGGCGTCGGCTTCTACCTCGTCCTGTTCTCCGCGGCCATGCAGTCCGTCCCCAAGGACATCTACGAGGCCGCGCTGCTCGACGGCGCCGGGCGCGCCCAGACCTTCTTCAGGGTCACCCTGCCCCTGCTGTGGGATTCTGTGCAGACCGCCGCGGTCTATCTGGGCATCGCCGCGATGGACATGTTCGTCCTGGTGTCGACCATGACCTCACAACAGTTCGGCGGCGGCCCCGACCACCACAGCGAGGTCATGGCGACGGTCCTGATGCGCAACTTCCTGTACTTCGGCAAGAGCGGCTACGCCTGCGCCATGGGCGTGGTCATGCTCGTCCTGACCATGATCCTCTCCGTCATCACGCTGCGCGCCACCCGCCGCGAGCGCATCGAGTTCTGAGAGGAGTGCCACGATGACTGCAGAGTCCACAGTGATCAAGGCTCCGGGCGAAGCGGCCGCGGAGCGGTCCGGCGGGCCCGGACGGACCAAGGAGCGGGACAAGCCCGGCTCCGAGGGCACAGTCCTCAACGTCTTCTCGCACGGATTCCTCGCCATCTGGGCGATAATGATCGTGCTGCCCCTGATCTGGCTCGCGCTCGGTGCCTTCAAGACCGACGCGCAGATCGGCGGCTCGGCCCTGAGCCTGCCCTCCAACTGGCACTTCGACGCCTTCGCGCGGGCCTGGACCAAGGGCATCGGCGACTACTTCGCCAACACGCTGATCGTGCTCGTCTTCTCGGTGCCGCTGACCATGCTGCTCGGCTCGATGGCGGCGTACGTACTGGCCCGCTACCCCTTCCGGGGCAACCGGGTCATCTACTACTTCTTCGTCAGCGGGGCGATGTTCCCCGTCTTCCTGGCGCTCGTCCCGCTCTTCTTCATGGTCAAGCGCTTCGACATGCTTAACACCTACCAGGGCCTGATCCTGGTGTACGTCGCCTACTCGATGCCGTTCACCGTCTTCTTCATGCACTCCTTCTTCCGGACGCTGCCGACGGCGATCTACGAGGCGGCGGTCATCGACGGGGCCTCCGACACCCGGATCTTCTTCCAGGTGATGGTGCCGATGGCCAAGCCCGGCCTGATCAGCGTCGGGATATTCAATGTCCTGGGCCAGTGGAACCAGTACATCCTGCCCGCCGTGCTGATGCAGCCGCAGACGACCGGAGACCCCGAGCGCTACATGCTCACCCAGGGCCTCATCCAGCTCCAGTACCAGATGGGCTACGAGACGGACCTGCCGGTGCTGTTCGCCGGCGCCACCATCGCAATCATCCCGATGCTGGCGGTCTACCTCTCCTTCCAGCGCCAGATCCAGGCCGGCCTTACCTCCGCCACCCTCAAGTAGCGGGGCTGCGACGGCCGGGGGCGACGCCGATCGCCCCCGGCCGTCCGTTCGGCCCGTCGTGCCGGGCGCCTACAGCCAGCTGCCGAATTTGCGGATGTACAGGGTCTTCAGGAGCTGCGTGAGCGTGCAGTACGCCAGCAGTACGCCGATCAGCCACGGGAAGTAACCCGCCGGCAGGGGCACGAAGCCCAGCGACCCGGAAAGCGGCGAGAAGGGCAGGTACAGCCCGGTCAGCACCGCGAGGACGGTCGTCACCATCACCGGCCACGAGGCCCGGGACTGGATGAAGGGGACGGTCCAGGACCTCCTCCACCGCACCCTTGGTGATCACGATGTGCTCGGAGCGGCCGAGGTCGCCCACGATGCTGTTGCGGTTGAGTACCACGGACATCCGCCGGCGGGCGAAGTCGAAGGGGATCTCGTCGACCATCGAGAACCGTGCGTCGACGACAACCTCCTCGGCCTCGTTGACCCGGTTGATGACCGCCTGGTCCATCAGGTTCTTCAGGCCGGTCTGGAAGTGGGAGTTGAGGTAGCCGTACTCCAGGACCTCGCTGTCCTCGTTGCCGTGCACGTCCAGGTAGCGGTCCAGGACGATCCGGTCCTCGGTGAGGGTGCCGGTCTTGTCCGTGCAGAGCACGTCCATCGCGCCGAGGTTCTGGATCGCGTTGAGGCGCTTGACGACGACCTTGCGCTTGGACATGGCGATCGCGCCGCGCACCAGGTTGGCGGAGACGACCATCGGCAGCATCTCGGGGGTCAGGCCGACAGCGACGGCGATGCCGAAGAGGAAGGCCTCGTCCCAGTCGCCCTTGGTGAGGCCGTTGATCGCGAACACGACCGGGACCATGACCAGCATGAAGCGGATCAGCAGGAGGCTGACCTTGCGCACCCCGTTGTCGAAGTTGGTCTGCGGGCGCTCGCCGATCAGCGAGCCGGCCATCGAGCCGAAGTAGGTGTCGGCGCCGGTGGCGACGACCACGCCGGTGGCGGTGCCGGAGGTGACCGAAGTCCCCATGAGGACCAGGTTGCCGGCCTCGACCGGGTCGGTGGTCTCGAACTGGCCGAAGTCCTCGATGCCGGGGGTCCCCCCGGCGGAGCGAGGGGGAGTGTCGGCCTTGGCCACCGGCAGGGACTCGCCGGACAGCGCGGCCTGGCCGACCATCAGGTCCTTGGAGGTGATCAGCCGCAGGTCGGCCGGGATCAGGTCACCTGCGGCCAGCTTCACCACATCGCCCGGAACCACCCGGTCCATGGGCACCTCGAGGGTGGTCGGCCCCGCGCCGCTGCCGGCCCGGCGCTGCACCGCACAGGTGGTGGTGACGAGCTTCTTCAGTGCGTCGGCGGCGCGGCCGGAGCGGAACTCCTGCCAGAAGCGCAGCAGTCCGCTGATCCCCACCATCACGGAGAGGATGACGACACCGGGATCGGCCGGGTCCTGCCACCACATGACGGCGGCCAGGAAGACCAGGACGGCGATGAAGGGGTTCCGGAACGCCTTCGCCAGCTGGACCCACCAGCGCGGGGCGCGCTCGTGGGCGACGACGTTGGCGCCGTGCCGCTCCAGGCGGAGCGCCGCCTCCGCGTGCGTGAGGCCGCTGCGCGTGGCGGAAAGGTCTTGCAGGACCTGGGCGCCGGGGCGGGCGCCGAAACGGGCGAGCTGCTCGCCGGCGAGCCGGGTGCGGGACTCCAGCTCGGCGGCCTTGTGCTCGCGGCGGCCCTTGCCCGGCGGTGCGAGCTTGGCCGGGGTACGGGGGGTGAGCATGGTCATGACGAATACCTCCCTCCACTGCGTCCGGGCAGCACGGAGCCGCGCGGTCACGTGGAGTGATCATGGGTCGGCGCAGGGCGGCGCGAAGCGCCGGCGGACACGCCGATGGGCATGGATGACGCACGCCCGGCGGAAGGGCCGGGGCATGCGGAAGGAAAGGTGGGGAGGGGAAAGAAGGAATGCAGAAACGCACGGGGACAGCGGTGGTGTACCGCAGCCGTGCGCACTCAGGGAAGGATCAGCTGATCAAGGTCAGCCGACGAGAGCGCTGCAAGGACTTCGATCGGGACTCATCCCGAACACCTCCTTGCGTAGCGCCGTCATTACAAGGCGCCCGATCCGGCCGGAAAGGCCGCAGAGGACCGGCGCCTCGGCGACCGTAGCACGATCTAGAGGGATGTCTTTCATACTTATGACCGGTAGGGGTCGATTCGTTCCGTGTCAGCCTCTTGACGTCTGGAGGGCCAAAGGCTCGACTTAAGGTTCACAAGTTGGAGAGACGCCGGGGTCTCGGAGCACCAAGCCGCGATGCCGGCTCGGGGGGCGACGGTCGGCCGTCGCTTATGGGCAGGAGTGGATGAGTCGTGCAGACTCCCGGATCGCAGTCTTCACTGCACCGCGCGAATCTCGAACGGGTCGTGCGGGCGGTGCGGCTCGCGGGTTCGCTGACCCAGGCGGAGATCGCCCGGTCCACCGGACTGTCGGCGGCCACGGTCTCCAACATCGTCCGCGAGCTCAAGGACGGTGGGACCGTCGAGGTCACGGACACCTCGGCCGGCGGGCGGCGGGCGCGCAGCGTCTCGCTCAGCGGCGACGCGGGCATCGTGATCGGCGTGGACTTCGGCCACACCCACCTTCGGGTGGCGGTCGGCAACCTCGCCCACCAGGTCCTGGCCGAGGAGTCCGCCCCGCTGGACGTGGACGCCTCCTGGGCGGACGGCTTCGACCGGGCGGAAGCCCTGGTCGGAGAGCTGATCGCAGGCATCGGGGTGGGCCTGGACAAGGTCATCGGAGTGGGGCTCGGCGTCCCCGGCCCCATCGACGTGGAGTCCGGGACCCTCGGCTCCACCGCGATCCTGCCGGGCTGGGCCGGGATCAACCCGCGCCAGGAGCTGTCGCAGCGCCTCGGCGTGCCCGTGTACGTGGACAACGACGCCAACCTCGGAGCGCTCGGGGAGCTGGTGTGGGGGAGCGGCCGCGGGGTCAAGGACCTCGCGTACATCAAGGTCGCCAGCGGCGTCGGCGCCGGCCTGGTGATCAACGGCCAGATCTACCGGGGGCCCGGCGGCACCGCCGGCGAGATCGGACACATCACCCTCGACGAGTCCGGCCCGGTCTGCCGCTGCGGCAACCGCGGCTGCCTGGAGACGTTCGCCGCGGCCCGGTACGTGCTGCCGCTGCTGCAGAGCACGCACGGGCCCGAGCTCACCATGGAGCGGGTGGTCGAACTCGCCCGGGAGGGCGATCCGGGCTGCCGCCGGGTCATCGCCGACGTGGGCCGCCATGTGGGTAGTGGTGTCGCGAACCTGTGCAATGTTCTGAATCCGAGCCGCGTGGTGCTCGGCGGTTCGCTGGCGGAGGCCGGTGAACTGATCCTGGCCCCCATACGTGAGTCGGTGGGGCGGTACGCGATCCCCAGTGCGGCACGGCAACTGTCCGTGCTCACCGGGTCGTTGGGCAGCCGGGCCGAGGTGCTGGGCGCGCTGGCCCTGGTGCTGAGCGAGATGGGCGATTCAACCCTTCTGGCCGGTTCGCCGACCCTCAAGCTCTTGCCTTCAGTTAGATAACGGATGGCACCGTTGTCATCTCGTTAAGGATTCACTCCTTGACGGCAAACTGCGGCCGAGGTTGACTCACGTCCACCTCGGCCGCAATGTTGCGGCCTCGTCAGGGAGGTTCAAGAAATGAACACGCGCATGCGTAGAGCCGCCGTAGCCGTCGCCGCCACCGCGATGGCCGCTTCCCTTGCCGCCTGTGGCAGCGCCAAGGAGGCCGGTGAGAAGCCGAAGGAGTCCGGCTCCGCCGCCGCGGGTGGCGCGATCAAGATCGGTCTGCTCCTGCCGGAGAACCAGACCGCGCGCTATGAGAAGTTCGACAAGCCGCTCTTCGAGAAGAAGGTCGCCGAACTCACCGGCGGCAAGGCCGAGGTGGTCTACGCCAACGCCAAGCAGGACGCGACCACGCAGAACTCGCAGGTCGACACGATGATCACCAACAAGGTGAACGTCCTGGTCATCGACGCCGTTGACTCCAAGGCCATCGCCGGATCGGTGAAGAAGGCCAAGGAGAAGGGCATCCCGGTCGTGGCGTACGACCGCCTCGCCGAGGGCCCGATCGACGCCTACACCTCCTTCGACAACGAAGAGGTCGGCAAGGTCCAGGGCAAGGCCCTGCTCGAGGCCCTGGGCGACAAGGCCAAGGCCGGTGAGATCGTCATGATGAACGGGTCGGTCACCGACCCGAACGCCGCCCTCTTCAAGAAGGGTGCGCACTCCGTCCTCGATGGCAAGGTGACCATCGGCAAGGAGTACGACACCAAGGAGTGGAAGCCGGAGAACGCCAACACGAACATGGCGGGTGCGATCTCGGCGATCGGCAAGGACAAGATCGTCGGCGTCTACTCCGCCAACGACGGCATGGCCGGCGGCATCATCACCGCCCTCAAGGCGGCCGGCATGGACCCGCTGCCCCCGGTCACCGGCCAGGACGCGGAACTCGCCGGTGTGCAGCGGATCGTTGCGGGCGAGCAGTTCATGAGCGTCTACAAGCCGTACGCCCCCGAGGCCGAGGCCGCCGCGAAGATGGCCGTCGCGCTTGCCAAGGGCGAGAAGCTGGACGGTGCCACCACCTCCAAGGTCGACAGCCCGACCGACAAGGGCATCCCCTCGGTCCTGGTCCCCGTCGTCTCGCTGACCAAGAACAACATCAAGGACACTGTCATCAAGGACGGTGTCTACACGGCCGACGAGATCTGCACCGACAAGTACGCGGCCGCCTGCACCACCCTCGGCCTGAAGTAGGCCGACCGGGCCTCACACAGGCCCCCTGTAGGCCATCCCGGCCCCGAAACGGGCCGGTGCCGGCCGCACGCAGGTCCCCCCGGGCCTGCCGAGGCCCCAGCGTCCTGCCGGCCGGAGGCCCGCCCCCGCGGCCTCCGGTCCACCAGGACCCCCACGCCTGCCCGGCGCCCCGCCCTCTTCCCCCGCCACCCGTGGGGCGCCGGGCAGAAACGATTTCCCCAACCCACCCCGCTCCTGCACTTACTGCACGACATCCCCGCCGGTCAGGCGGCGAAGGAGATGGTTCATGTGTCCGCTGCGCCCGTGCTGGCGTTGCGAGGGGTCTCGAAGCGATTCGGTGCCGTCCAGGCGCTCACCGACGTAGAACTCGAGATCCACTCCGGCGAGGTGGTCGCCCTGGTCGGCGACAACGGCGCCGGCAAGTCCACGCTCGTCAAGACGATCGCCGGCGTCCACCCCATCGATGACGGAGTCATCGAGTGGCAAGGCAAGCCGGTCTCGATCACCAAGCCCCACGACGCCCAGAACCTGGGCATCGCGACGGTCTACCAGGACCTCGCGCTGTGCGACAACATCGACGTCGTCGGCAACCTCTTCCTGGGCCGCGAGCTCAAGCGCCGCGGAGTCCTGGACGAGGTGGAGATGGAGCGCCGCGCCCGCGAGCTCCTGACCACCCTGTCCATCCGGATCCCCAGTGTCCGCATCCCCATCGCCTCGCTCTCCGGCGGTCAGCGCCAGACCGTGGCGATCGCCCGTTCGATGCTCGGCGAGCCCCAGCTCGTCATCCTCGACGAGCCCACGGCCGCCCTCGGCGTCGAGCAGACCGCACAGGTCCTCGACCTGGTGGAGCGGCTGCGCGAGCGCGGCCACGCCGTCATCCTCATCAGCCACAACATGGCCGATGTGAAGGCCGTCGCCGACAAGGTGGCGGTCCTGCGGCTGGGCCGCAACAACGGCGTCTTCACCGTCAAGGACACGTCGCAGGAAGAGATCATCTCCGCCATCACCGGAGCCACGGACAACGCCGTGACCCGCCGTGCGGCCCGTACCGGGGAGGCCAGCAAGTGAGCACCGAACACCACACCCATGCGGAAGAGGTGGCCCAGCTCGCCAACCCCGCCGCCCCGGCGGACGCCATTCCCGCGGTGGACCCGCGCCTGCTCGTGCGTGAGCAGGGGCTGGCCGGCTACCTGAGCGAGTTCGGCCGCAAGATGAAGGCCGGCGACCTGGGCTCCCTCCCGGTCGTCATCGGTCTGATCGTCATCTGGGGCATCTTCCAGGGACTGAACGAGAACTTCCTGTCCCCGGAGAACCTCACCAACATCGCGATCACGATGGTCGCCACCGGCATGATGGCCGTGGGCATCATCTTCGTGCTCCTGCTCGGCGAGATCGACCTTTCGGTCGGCTCCGTCAGCGGTGTCTCGGGTGCGATCTTCGCCGTCCTGGCCGTGACCCACGGAGTCAACCAGTGGGTGGCGATCCTGGCCGCGGTCGCCGGCGGCGCCCTGATCGGCGCAATCCACGGCTTCTTCTTCGCCAGGATCGGCGCACCGGCCTTCGCGGTCACCCTGTCGGGCCTGCTCTTCTGGTCCGGCGCCATGCTGCAGATCCTCGGCAGCAACGGCACGATCAACATCGACCCCGACGGTCCGGTGGGCCGGCTCACCACGTACTTCTTCACGGACGTGGCGGCCGGCTACGGCCTCGCCGCGGTCGCCGTGGTCGGATACTTCCTGGCCTCGTTCTTCGACAGCCGCCGCCGCGAGGCCGCGGGTGTCCCGTCCCGCCCGATGAGCGAGATCGCCCTGCGCACGGGCCTGCTGGCCCTGTTCACCTTCGGTCCCGCCGCGGTGTTCAACCAGTACAAGGGTCTGCCGCTCGCGGTGGTGCTCTTCGTGCTGGTGCTGGTCGGCACGGACTTCCTCCTGCGCCGTACCTCGTTCGGCCGCAACGTCTTCGCGCTCGGCGGCAGCGTCGAGGCCTCCCGGCGCGCGGGCATCAACGTCGCCGGGATCCGCATCGCGGTCTTCGCCATCGCGGGCACCTTCGCCGCCGTCGGCGGGCTCTTCTGGGCCTCCAAGATCGCGGCGGCCAACCAGAGCGCCGGCGCCGGCGACCTGCTGATGAACGTGATCGCGGCGGCCGTGATCGGCGGCACCAGCCTCTTCGGCGGCCGGGGCCGGACCTGGAACGCCCTCCTCGGCGTCATGGTCATCACCTCGATCCAGTACGGTCTGGCTCTCGAGGGAATCGCCACGCCGATCCAGTACATGATCACCGGTGCGGTGCTGCTGGCCACCGTGGTGATCGACTCGGTCACCCGCAAGACCCAGAAGACGGCCGGACGCGCCTGACACCGCGCCCGATGCGGTAAGACCGGTCACAGTGCCCGGTGCCACCCCGTGTGGCACCGGGCATCCGTGCGTACGTCTGTACGCACATCTGTGCGTACGCCTGTGTGGGTATACGCCTGAATGTGAGGTGTGACATCGGGGTGATCTGCACAGGGATGTCTACAGCCATGACAAAGCTGTGACCCGTGTGCGGCAGCCCGATGACGGCGGTCGCCGACGGAACATTAGACTCGACAGACCAGCAAGCAACTGCAAGGAGGCACGGGTGCTGCTGACCCGCATCAAGGGACCGCGCGATCTGGACCGGCTCAGCCAGGAGGAGCTCGACCAGCTCGCCGCCGAGATCAGGTCCTTCCTCGTCGACGCCGTCTCCAAGACCGGCGGGCACCTCGGCCCCAACCTCGGGGTGGTCGAACTGACGATCGCTCTGCACCGGGTCTTCGACTCGCCCAAGGACAAGGTCCTCTTCGACACCGGCCACCAGGCCTACGTCCACAAGCTGCTCACGGGCCGCCAGGACTTCGCCGGCCTGCGCACCAAGGGCGGCCTCTCCGGCTACCCCTCGCGCGCCGAGTCCGACCACGACGTGATCGAGAACTCCCACGCCTCCACCGTGCTGGGCTGGGCCGACGGCCTCGCCAAGGCCAACGAGGTGCTCGGCCGGGAGGACCACCACGTCGCCGCCGTCATCGGCGACGGCGCGCTGACCGGCGGCATGGCCTGGGAGGCGCTGAACAACATCGCCGCCGCCAAGGACCGTCCGCTGGTCATCGTCGTCAACGACAACGAGCGCTCGTACGGCCCCACCATCGGCGGCCTCGCCAACCACCTGGCCACCCTGCGCACCACGGACGGCTACGAGCGCTTCCTGGCCCGCGGCAAGGAGCTCCTGGAGCGCACCCCGGTCGTCGGGAAGCCGCTCTTCGAGACCCTGCACGGCGCCAAGAAGGGCCTCAAGGACTTCATCGCCCCGCAGGGCATGTTCGAGGACCTCGGCCTGAAGTACATCGGGCCCATCGACGGCCACGACATCGAGGCCCTGGAGTCCGCCCTGCAGCGCGCCAAGCGCTTCAGCGGCCCGGTCATCGTGCACTGCCTCACCCAGAAGGGCCGCGGCTACACCCCGGCCCTCGAGCACGAGGCGGACCGCTTCCACGCGGTCGGCGTGATCCACCCGGACACCGGACTGCCGGTCAAGACCGCCGCCGCCAGCTGGACCTCCGTCTTCGCCGACGAGATGGTCAAGCTCGGCCACGAGCGCGCGGACATCGTCGGCATCACCGCCGCCATGCTTCACCCGGTCGGCCTCAACAAGTTCGCCGAGGCCTTCCCGGACCGCATCTACGACGTGGGCATCGCCGAGCAGCACGGCGCCACCTCGGCGGCGGGCCTCGCCACCGGCGGGGTCCACCCGGTCTTCGCGGTGTACGCGACCTTCCTCAACCGCGCCTTCGACCAGGTCCTGATGGACGTGGCCCTGCACAAGTGCGGGGTCACCTTCGTCCTGGACCGGGCCGGTGTCACGGGCGACGACGGCGCCTCCCACAACGGCATGTGGGACATGTCCATCCTCCAGGTCGTACCCGGCCTGCGGCTCGCCGCCCCGCGCGACGCCGAGCAGCTGCGCGCCCAGCTCCGCGAGGCCGTCGAGGTCAAGGACGCCCCGACCGTCGTGCGCTACTCCAAGGGCGTCGTCGGCCCGGCCGTCCCGGCCGTCGGCCGGATCGGCGGCATGGACGTCCTGCGCACCCCGGCCCCCGAGGTCACCCGTCCGGACGTACTGCTCGTATCCGTCGGCGCACTCGCCCCGATGTGCCTGGAGATCGCAGACCTGCTCGACAAGCAGGGCATCTCCACGACCGTCGTCGACCCCCGCTGGGTCAAGCCCGTGGACGAGGCCCTGGCCCCGCTCGCGGACCGGCACCGCGTGGTCGTCACCGTCGAGGACAACGGCCGCACCGGCGGCGTGGGCTCCGCCGTCGCGCAGGCGCTGCGCGACGCGGGTGTCGACGTGCCGCTGCGCGACTTCGGCATCCCGCAGCGCTTCCTCGACCACGCCCTCCGCAAGGAGATCATGGCCGAGATCGGGCTGACCGCGCCGGACATCGCCCGCCAGGTCACAGGCCTGGTCGCCAAGCTGGACGGGCGGTTCGACACCGAGCCGGCCGCCGCCGTCGACTAGGACGGGTACCAGCCACTGGATCGCCGCGCGGTTGCACGTCACGGGCCGGGAGATCACCCTTGAAGGGGTGGGCCTCCCGGCCCGTTCGCGTGCGTCGACACCTGTTCGGAGGTGCGTCGGTGAGTAGGGATATGAACAGCCCCTTCCGCACCAAGACGGTGGAGCAGTCCATCCGTGACACGGAGGAGCCGGAACACGCGCTCCGGAAGTCGCTCTCCGCCTGGGACCTGACGGTTTTCGGTGTGGGTGTCATCAT
This sequence comes from Streptomyces sp. NPDC051364, assembly GCF_040682115.1. Lineage (NCBI taxonomy): Bacteria > Bacillati > Actinomycetota > Actinomycetes > Kitasatosporales > Streptomycetaceae > Streptomyces > Streptomyces sp. NPDC051364. The sequence goes on from NZ_JBFBAH010000008.1 coordinate 338,783, forward strand.
CGGCACCGGCATCTTCGTCCTCACGGGCATCGCTGCCCGTAACAACGCCGGACCCGCCACCTCCCTCGCCTTCGTGGCGGCGGGCATCGTCTGCGCTCTCGCGGCGCTCTGCTACGCCGAGTTCGCGTCCACCGTGCCGGTGGCCGGATCCGCGTACACCTTCTCGTACGCCTCGATCGGTGAGCTGCCCGCCTGGATCATCGGCTGGGACCTGGTGCTGGAGTTCGCGCTGGGCACCGCCGTCGTGGCGGTCGGCTGGTCCGGGTACGTGCGTCACCTGATGCACACCAACCTGGGCTGGGACCTGCCCACCGCGCTGTCCGGACCGGACGCGGGGGGAAGCTTCGACCTGCTGGCCTTCCTGCTGATCCTGGTGCTGACGGCGATTCTGGTCGTCGGGACGAAGCTCTCGGCGCGGATCACCGCGGTCGTGGTCGCCATCAAGGTCTTCGTGGTCCTGCTGGTCATCATCGCGGGCCTGTTCTTCATCAAGGCCGACAACTACTCGCCGTTCATCCCTCCGGCCCAGCCGCAGGAGGCGGGCAACGGCCTGCACGCGCCACTGGTCCAGCTGCTCTTCGGCTACGCGCCCACCAACTTCGGCGTCATGGGCATCTTCACCGCGGCCTCCCTCATCTTCTTCGCCTTCATCGGCTTCGACGTCGTGGCCACGGCCGCCGAGGAGACCAAGAACCCGCAGCGGGACATGCCGCGCGGCATCCTCGGCTCGCTGCTGGTCTGCACCGTGCTCTACGTCGCCGTGACGCTGGTGGTCACCGGCATGCAGAAGTACACGGAGATGTCGCCGACCGCGCCGCTGGCCGAAGCCTTCAAGTCGGTGAACCAGCCCTTCTTCTCCGGTGCCATCAGCCTCGGGGCGGCCGTCGGCCTGATCACCGTGTGCATGATCCTGCTGCTCGGCCAGACCCGCGTGTTCTTCGCGATGAGCCGTGACGGACTGCTGCCGCGCGTCTTCTCCGTGACCCACCCCAAGTACCGCACCCCCTACCGGGCGACCGTCCTGCTCGGCGGGATCATCGCCGTCGTCGCGGGCTTCACCAGCCTGGAGAAGCTCGCGGAACTGGTGAACATCGGCACCCTGTTCGCCTTCGTGCTCGTCGCCCTCGGCGTGATCATCCTGCGCAAGACCCGTCCCGACCTGCACCGGTCCTTCCGTACCCCGTGGGTGCCGGTGATCCCGATCCTGTCGATCGCGGCCTCGCTCTGGCTGATGCTCAACCTGCCGGCCGAGACCTGGATCCGCTTCGTCGTCTGGATGGCGATCGGCATCGTCGTCTACTTCGCCTACGGACGCTCGCACAGCCGCCTCGGCAAGGTCGGCGCCGACGCGAAGTTCTAGCGGAGGAAAGCCGGAAGCCGGCCGTACGGGTCACCCGTACGGCCGGCTTCCGTGCCGGTCCGTCAGCCCTTGGCGGGGGACTTCTTCGCCTCCGCCGGGATCTTCCGGTCGGTGCGCAGGGCCTCCCAGAGCTGGCCCGCCTGCGGCTCCGCGACGACCACGCGGTTCGGGTCCACCTTGTCGTAGGCGACCGGAAGCATGATCGTCTCCATGGTGTCCGGGTCCACGCCCTTCATGCTCTGGGCGAAGTCGGCCAGGGAGGTGAGGGAGGCGAGGTCGGAGTCGGTGGTCAGCGACTTCGTGCCGGCGTCGGCGAGCTTGTAGAGCCGGGCCGGGTTGCCGAGCGCGTCCTGCTTCTTGATCTCCGACAGCATCGCCATCATGAACTGCTGCTGGAGCCCTATGCGCCCGAGGTCGCTGCCGTCGCCGTAGCCGTAGCGGGTACGGACGAACTTCAGCGAGTCGGCGCCGTTCAGGCGGTGCGTGCCGGCGTCGAGCTTGAGGCCGCCCTTCGCTCCGCTCATCGGCTTGTCCAGGGTGACGGTGACCCCGCCGAGCGCGTCCACCAGGCCCTTGAACCCGGCGAAGTCGACCTCGACGAAGTGGTCCACGCGGATCCCGGACATCTGCTCCACGGTCTTGACCACGCAGGCCGGTCCGGCCAGCGAGTAGACCGAGTTGAACATGACCCGGTTCGCGGCCTTGACGGTCTTGCCGTCGGCGTCCTTGCATTCGGGCCGGCTGATCAGGGTGTCGCGCGGGATGCTCACCGCGGTGGCCTTGGACCGGCCCTCGGGTATGTGCACCAGCATGGCGGTGTCCGAGCGGGCGCCGCTCACATCGCCGTGGTCGAGGTCCGCGTTGGCCCCCGCGCGCGAGTCGGAGCCGAGTACGAGGACGTTCTGCGCGCCCGCGACGACCTTCTTCGGGCGGTTGTCGCCGATCGCCTGGTCCAGGTCGACGCTGTCGATGTTGCCGTTGAGATGGCTGTAGGCCCACCAGCCCGCGCCACCGGCCGCGAGGATGAGCACGGCCACCGTCAGCAGCACGATTCGCAGGGCACGTCGCCTGCCGCCGCGCCGCGGCTTGCGCCGGGACGGGGGAGTAGTGGCCGAGGGCCGGTCGGTCATGGAGGCAGAGCCCTTCTATTATCGATGGGGTGCATCATAAGACACACTTTCGAGTGGCTGGTTCTTTCCGGTGAAGAGCCTCGTCGCTTGAGCAGGACATACTCGGCAGAAGGGTGGACAGTGGCGTGATCCGAGGCAAAAGCGGTAGCCGGGGCGCCACTTCCGACCGCACGGCGCAGGATGCGGCCCCGGGCGGACCAGGTTCCCGCCGGTCACCGTCGGTGGCCGGAAACTGGCTGTTCAAGGGCGGCGACGGCCGCCTGACGGCCTACGCGTGCACCCCGCACGGCCTGCTGCGCTGGACCGAGGCCGCGGCCCCCCGCGCCGGCTGGACCGGCCCCGACGCGTTCGAGGTCCCGGGCTGGCTGGGCACCGTCTCGATGGCGCAGAGCCGCGAGGGGTACGTGCACTTCGTCGCCCTGCGGGCCGCCCAGGACGACTCGGAGGGGCCGGAGGTCATCGTCTCCACCCAGTTCCAGCCGGGCCGAGGAATGATCGACTGGCACAGCCTCGGCACCCCCGGCCTGCGCGGCGGCCCCGCCGACGAACGGCTGGCCGGCCCGCCGCGCATCGCCGTCAACCAGCGCTCGGGCTCCACGCACGTCCTCGTCTCCCTGCGTCACGGCGGCGTCCTGCGGCGCAGCCGCAACGCCGAGGGCGCGTGGGGCGGCTGGAAGCAGGTGGCGCCGGAGCCGTACGCGGGCGACGTGGCCCCGCTCATGTCGGCGGGCGGGCCGCTCGAGCTGCTCGCCCTCGGCCGGGCCGGAGCCGACCGCTGGGTGGGTGTCGGCCAGGGCCGCTTCCAGCTCGCCGACCGCATCCCCACGCCGGTCGTCCCCGGCACCCCGGTCCTGTGCGAGACGGGGCCGCGCAGGGTGACGTACTTCTGGCGCTACCCGGGCGACGGCTCGCTGGTCGCCTGGCGGGCCGGGCAGCAGGGCGCGCAGGGCGGCGGCCTGATGGCCCTCGGCGGCGCCGGCGGCACGGGCGCGCCGGGCGTGGTCCGGGCCGTCATCGGCGGCTACGACTGCACGGTGCTCGCGCAGACCGGCGCCGAGGGCGACATCGAACTCACCGCCTACGTCACCGAGAACGAGGGCTACGGCACCTGGTGGGCCTCCCTCGGCGGCCACGGCGCGCACGCGCCCCAGGTGGCGGTCGACGCGGCAGGCCGCATCGTCGTGGCCGCCCTCGACGCGGACGGCGCACTGATCTGCACCCGTCAGGACACGACCCAGCAGGGGCTGGTCTTCGGCCCCTGGGACGCCGTCTGAGGCGGACGCCGGCGCCGGGCGGGCAGGCCGCGCCGGCCGGGACGGCCGTCCCGGCCGTCCCGCGGCCCTGCCGTCAGGCGTGCCGCGGCAGCGGCGTCCGCTGCGACACCTCGATGCTGAGAGCGCCGGACTCCGTGTAGTACGGGGTGGCCGCCAGCTCCAAGCCCTGCGTACCGGGCGCGGCCGCGATCCGCACCGGCATCCGGGCCGTCGTGTCGAGCTCCTCGGCACGACGCGGGCCGAGCCGCACCTCCTGGGTCACGCCCTCGAAGCCGACCGCGAGGTGCAGGTCCCAGGTGCCCGGCGGGAGCGGCCAGCCGCTCGAGGTCTGCGCCAGGTTGACCCGGCAGGAGAAGCGGCCCATCGCCCGGGGCCTGCCCTTGGCGTTGGTCAGCTCGTCGTCCCTGCGGGCCGTGACGGGGCAGCTCTCCATCGCACCGCTCGTCCGCTCGCGCAGCACCACCCGGGTGGCGCGGTCCTTCGTCGACAGCTGCTCGAAGAACGCGAAGCCCTCCAGCAGCAGCATCGGCCCGTCCCAGCGGGCCTTCTCCAACTGGTGGGTGACCGTCATGTCACCGGTGATGTCGAACAGCTCGTCCGGCAGGGCGACCTGCGGGTCGCGGAAGAACGGCAGCGTCGTGTACACCCGGCCGTTCTCCACCGTCTTACGGACGGCCGGACGCTCCTTGTCCGCCTCGAACGCGGCCATCCGCTGCGCCTCGGCGAAGCGGCCCTGCGCCAGCAGGGCGAACCGTACGGCCACCATGCGCGGCAGCAGCGCCAGCGCCCCCGGGGACGCCTGGGTGCGCAGCACCTCGGCGGCCGCCCACAGCGCCTGGTCCCGCTCCGCCGCATCGGTGGCGGACATCAGCGCGGCCGCGGTCGCCTTGCCGAGCTCCACCTCCAGGTGGCGGGACTGGAGCTTGTCCCGGCGCGGCCCCTCGGGCAGCTGCGAGCCGACCAGGGCCAGCATCCGGGAGACCAGGGCGACCCGGTCCGGCAGCGTCGCCCGCTCCGCCGGCGAGGGGCCCTTGACCACGCAGGTCGCGTCGCCGACGACCGAGACGTTGTCGGCCCCGATGAAGGCGCCGGCCGTGAAGGCCTGGTCGTCGCCGATCACCATGTCGGTGGGGAAGGCCAGCCCGCGGCGCTGCAGCAGGCTGGTGCGGAACAGCTTGTCCGGCGTCAGCGACCAGTAGACGCGCGAGGCGTACACATCGGTGTAGGCCTGGTTCTTGCGGAACATCGACGTCGCGACCGTATGCCGGCCCGAGCTCTCCAGCTTGCCGAGCACGACGTCGGCCTCGTTCGCGTCGGCCGCCGCGACCATCCGCTCCAGCGCGTCCGGTGCCAGCCGGTCCGTGGCCTCCAGGAAGATGACGTACCGTCCGCGCACCTGGCTCAGCGCCCAGTTGCGGGCGGCCGCCGGACTCAGCCCGTGCGACACCTGCCCCACGCGGACGAACGCGGGGTACTGGTGCGCCGCGCGCGCGAGTACGGACCCGCTCTCGTCGGTCGAGCCGTCGTCGACGCCGATGATCTCCAGTCGCTCCGTACCGATGGACTGCACGAAGACGGAAGCCAGGCAGGCGTCGAGCGCGGCGGCCTGATTGCAGACCCGGACGGCGACCGTCACGTCCTTGACGTCGGTGGGGCCGACGACGGCGGTGTTCATGATGTCGGGATCCTCGTCAGTTCTGCGGAGCGGCGGGGCGGGGCCACGGCATCTCCCCGGTGAGTTCGGGCCATTGCCAAGGACGCGGGGCGCTGTCCGACGGATGCTGCGGGAAGGCGCCCGGGATGTGCTCCAAGGAGCCCACGAAGACGTTCACGTGCGAGGTCAGCTTGGCGGCCGAGGCCGTGCCCACCGTGTACTCGAACCGGTCGTAGCCGGTGAAACCGGGGGCGGGCGCGTACGTGACCCAGCCGTCCTGCGACAGCTGCGCCCGGCCGCCCCGCGGCTGTGTCACGGAGATGGCCGTGCTTCCCGCCGGCGCAGCCGAGAGCACGTTGACGGTGCCCGGCCGGTCCGGTTCGGTCGCGATCCGCAGGCCACGGGCGGTGGCCGGCCGCAGCGGCAGGGGCTCGGCGGCGAGTTTCCCCGTCCGTACGAGCTTGCGGCCCGAGGCGTCCGGGATGCCCACGAGGATCCGGGGCCGGATGCTGCGTGCCGTGGCCGAGTCGCCGACGCGCAGGTGCAGGACCCCCGTCGTCTGCTCCCCGGCGTCGGCGCGGGCCCGGAACCAGCGCTGGCGGGGGAAGTACTCCAGCCCCTGCACGCCGACGATCTCGCCGACGGCGGTCAGCGGTTCCTCCGCCAGGTACGCGCAGCCGCGCGAGGCGCCCTGATCGGGTGCGACGGACAGGCCGAACTGGACGGTCTCGCCCGGGGAGACACCGCGGCGCGGGTCGGCGGAGCTGTAAAGGGCCGCGTACACGGCGCCCAGTGACGGGGTGTCGCCGACGGCCTGCCCGCGGCGGAGGAGGTTCACGCGCTGGACTCCTTGCGTGCCGCGGGCTCGGACACCCGGGACTTCGTACGGTGCGAGAACGTCTCCTCGTCCAGCCAGCCCATCTCCTCGTAGGAGAACCGGCGGCGGTCGAGGTCGCGGACCCACGGGGAGGGGATGACGCCCTGCTCGGCGAGGCTGCGGGCGACGAACCGGGCGCACTCGATCGCGCCCTCCGCGCGCAGGTGCACGTTGTCCCCGTCCTGGACGTTCTCCAGCAGCGGCTCACCGGGCCGCAGATAGGTGAAGACGAGCTTGGACGGTTCCGGCCCCAGCTCCTCCCACCACTGCACGCTCTGGCCGTACAGGTCGACGACCGGAACGTGCTCGTCCTCGGCCAGCTGCCGGGCCGCGAGCGGGTAGTCGCCCAGGAAGCGGGCGACGTTGCCGTGCGCGTCCATGCGGCGCCGTTCGTACGGCAGCAGGATCACCGGGTGGGCCTGGCGCTCGCGCGCGCCGTGCACGAAGGCGGCCATGTTCTCCTGGAAGGTGGAGAACGGCTTGGTGTGCAGGCCGGGGTCGGTCTTCCAGTCGATCTGGCCGAAGCCGAACAGCAGGTAGTCGCCGGGCTCCAGGTTGTCGAGGATCCACTGGAGCCGGCCGCGCTCGCGGAAGCTCTTCGAACTCGCGCGGGCGCGGGCACAGTTGACGACCTCGACCGCATCGGTGAGGAAGAGGGGCAGTGCCTGGGCCCAGCCCACCATCGGCAGATAGCTGTACGGCCGGGTGACCGCCTCGGAGTCGCCGGCCACGAAGATCCTCCGCGGCGGCTGCTGCTGTCCGGGTGTGTACATCACGCCTAGACCCCCTGGTCCTCCGTGGTCTGGATCAGTACGGAGGCCAGCGCCGCCTCGAAGCCGGAACGCTGCGCCGGCGTCGTCGTCGGGTCCTGCTTGCGTACGTCGATCACGTGGCCGGTCATCTCGGACAGCAGCACGTCCAGGGAGGTCAGGGCGACCGACTCGGACGTGAGCAGCGAGGCCGAGGGCTCCTGGCCGAACGCCTTGGTGCGCATCGGGGTGGCCGTGCGCTCCGGGTTCACGCAGTTGACGCGGATGCCGTCCTCGGCCCACTCGTCGGCCAGCGCCTGGGTCAGGTTGACCATGGCGGCCTTGGTCGAGGAGTACAGGCTGTACTCGGCGCGGCCGCGGGTGTAGCTGCTGGAGGTGAAGAGCAGCAGCTGGCCCTGGGTCTCGCTCAGGTACTTGTACGAGGTCCGGGCGATGTTCACGGGCGCGAGGTAGTTGACATCGAGTGCTTCGCGGATCGTGTCGTTGTCGGTCGCGTCGAGGCGGCCGACGCGCAGCACCCCGGCGGTGTTGACGACGTAGTCGATGCGGCCGGTCTCGGCGTAGGCCTTGGCCAGGGCCTCCTCGACGTGGTCGAGGTTCTCGACGTGCGTGCCGGTGGTGGAGCGGCCCAGGGCGAAGACGCGGGCGCCGAAGCCCTCTGCAATGCGGGAGATGTCGGCGCCGATGCCGTACGAGCCGCCGAAGACCACCATCGTCTTGCCGGCCAGCTGCTCGCGGTACGCGGCCTCGCCGGCCTGGGCGGGCGCGGCGTGGGAGGCGAGCTGGAACAGCTTGTCGGCGATGAAGACGTCGACGGGCTGGGTGACCTTCATGTTGTAGTCGTCGCCGGTGACCACGTGGACCGGGACGTCGGGCAGGTACTTCACGACGACGGAGCAGTCGTCGGTGGCCTGGAAGGAGGGGTCCGCGGCAGCCCGCTCGTAGGCGGCGCGGATCGTGGAGAGCCGGAAGCCCTGCGGGGTCTGGCCGCGGCGCAGCCGGGAGCGGTCGGGGACCTCGGTGATGAACTCGCCGTCGTCGCCGTGGGTGCGGGTCACGATGACGGTGTCGGAGGACGGGATGGCGACGTCGACGGCCTGGTAGCGCTCGAGGGACTCGACGCATTCGCGCACCACGCGCTGCGAGAGCAGCGGGCGCACCGCGTCGTGGAACAGGAGGTTGCAGTCCTCGCCCTCGCCGAGCCCGGCCGCCGCGGCCGCGATGGCGATCCGGGTGGTCTCGCTGCGGGTCGAGCCGCCGGCCAGGACCCGGGTGACCTTGCCCAGCCGGGCCCGCTCGACGATGCGGCGGGCGTCCTCCACGAACGCGGGCGTCATGAGGAGGATCACCTCGTCGACGTCCGGCGCGTTCTCGAAGACGTGGAGCGTGTGCTCCAGGATCGGCTTGCCGGCGATCTTGAGCAGCTGCTTCGGTATCTCGAGACCGATGCGCTGGCCGGTGCCCCCAGCGAGAACGACGGCGACGGTGCGGTGGGGGACGGGCCTGGAGGACAAGGCTCCTTCTTCCTGAGCTGAGGGGTGCGGCACGGCGGTCGGGCAGGGCGGTGGGTGGACGGGCGGTGCGACTCGAGCACCGGGGAGGCCCGCCTACACGGGGTAGGGGGCCTGCTCCGGGTACTCGATGGGGAAGTCGCGCAGCCCCCGCCGGTAGAGGTTGTTGGCGGCCGCGTTGAAGCGGACGATCGACGGCGGGTACTCCTCGCCGAGGAGGTACTCCTTGAGCTGCTCGCGGTACGGGGCCATGAGGTCCTCGCGCGGGTTCAGCGTGGCCTCGATGGCCTCGGCGAGACCGTTGCAGTCCCCGTCCAGCAGGTACGAGGCGTACGCCGTCCGCTGCTCGTTGCGGAACTGGTCGTCCGGCAGGCCGTCGAGGTTGAAGATCGCGTACGGCTTCAGGGTCGCGACGAAGTCGGAGACGACGCTGGACATGTCGCCGATGAGGAGGTCGGACTGGTTGAAGCAGTCGTACAGGGCCGGGATCCGCTCGGTCACCACGTGGTGCGCGCCGTCGGGAACGGCGCTCCAGTACAGGGCGCCGGCCTGGTTGCGGCTGCGCCGGATGCGTGCGGTCCGCTCCTCCTCGGTGAGGTCCGGGTACTTGGAGCGGACGCCGCGCTCGGAGAGGTCGGCGATGCGCTGGTCGATCCGGGCGAGCTTCTTGGCGGCGGCCTTGGAGTCGGTGAGGTTGCGGCCGAAGCGCCGGGCGTTGTCCTCCTCGAGGAGGGCGATGACGCGGCGGTGGGCGGCGGCGGCCTCGGCGGAGCGCGAGCCGGTGAGCGGGTGCGGCTTGTAGATGATGCGGATGTCGCGCTCGTAGTCGAGCAGCGCCTTGATCAGCTTCTCGCCGGCCGGGATGACCGACGTGTAGCAGGCGTCGTCGGTCCAGCCCTCCCAGGTGGGGGCGTAGATGACGGTGGGCACGGGGCCCGCGACCCGGCCGGTCCAGCGGTGCAGGGGCATCAGCTGGGGTCGGCCGACCTCGACGATCTGGTGGTGCGACACGGCGTGCTTGATGCGCTCGTAGCGGTCGCGGCCGGCCCGGCCGGCCACCCAGATCTCGTCGAAGACCTTGCTGACCCGGTTGCTGCTCGCGAGCTTGTCGCTGTCGCCGTGGCCGATGAAGACGTGCTTGACCTCGGCGCGCTGCAGCATGTGCACGTTCTTGCCCGCGTTGCCGGGGTAGAGGGCGACACGGAGTTCGTTCATCTCGATACGTGCGAGATTGTCCGCCTTCGGAATGCAGATGACGGGCACCGAAGTGGCGTCCAGGTAGCGCAGGGTGGCCCGTTCGCGCAGCACGATGATGGGCCGCAGCTCCAGCGACTCCAGCGACTCCAGCCACATGTTCACCTGGTACATGAAGTCTTTGGAGACGGCGGCGAAGGTGAAGTAGAGCGCGACCTGGGGGCGGTATTCGGCCAGCTGGTGGTTGAGCTCCTCGATGGCTTCGTCGGTGGTGGGCAGCTTGAGCGCGTTGCGCGCGTCGGGCACCAGCACCAGCAGCGAGAAATAGGCGAGGAAGACGGTGGTGATCATGCCGTACGTGACGAAGCGCCAGTCGTCCGTCGCGATGGTGGCGAGCGAGCCGGCCACCAGCGGGATGTCCAGGTGCAGCGTCTTGCGGACGTGCTTGTTCATCAGGAACGGGTGCGGCATGCGGCGGATGCCGAGCGCCTCCAGGTCCAGCCCGCGCGTGGTGAACGGAAGTTCGTTGCGCATCTTGCGGACGTGCTTGAGGAGCGCCCCGTACGCGAGCTGCAGGATGAACAGGAGGAGCAGGCCGATGGTCGTCATCTGCGCCACGAACGACTCGATGTCGGCGATGGCACCGCACAGGCCCAGCAGCAGGAACTGCCGGATCAGGAAGCGCATGGTGAGGCCGAAGCGCGAGTCGCGCAGCTTCTCCAGCGTCGGCGACTCGGTGTTGTGGAGCATCAGGTCGGCGGCGTAGCTGAGCGCGGCGCAGCCTGCGAACAGGGGGAGTGAGACGAAGGCGACGGCGACCAGCATCCCGACGAAGCTGAGGATGAGCCCAGCCGTGATCAGAACGCCGAACACGGCTCGCAGCCGCTTGGAGCCCATGGTGCGGTGCCTCCCCCGTGGAGGTATAAGGATCCTGTGAAGTGTCGCAGTAGTATAAGCAGCCTCATGGACGGCCCCAGAACGTCTGGTGAACCATAGGCCAATGATTTAGGGCATCTTCACAAAGACATGTGACATCAGTCCCTCTTGAGTCCCTCTTGCGCGGATCCTCAGAGGGTGTAGCGATACAGCGCCAGCTCGCGCCGGTCCTTCGCCTTCACGGAAAATCCGACGCACAATGCCGGCCGTCCGCCGGCCAGGCTGACCGCGATTCCCTCCGGCTCCCGGTAGGCCAGATCCGGTGCCACGGTCACGAGGTGACGTCCTTGTGCCTTGCCGGTGCGGACGTCAATTGCCGAGACATATGTATTTCCGCCGGACTTCCGTGGATTGTCCCCGTTCTGCCCGGTATACGGGTTGCCGGTCAGTACGTAGACGAAGTCCCCGTACAGCGCGCAGCCCTGGAACCACTCCTCTTCCTGGACCTGCACCCCGGCCTTGATGACCTGTGCGGGGTTGAAGCTCCCGGTCAGGAAATCCGCCATCCCGTACACCGAGAACCGGTGTACGCCCTCCTCCTCGTGGCTCACCAGGACCCGTTCGCCGGGCAGGTCGAGCGCGGGGGAGACATCGGTGGATCCGGGAACCGGATCGAAATGGTGGACGGATTCGTCGGAACTGTCGAGGACCGAACCGTCCTTGAACGGCACCCGGACCACCGTGCGGCCGTAGCCGCTCTCGGCGTCGGCCCTGCCCTCCACCCATATGTACGTGCGCTGGCCCGTCGGCTCGACGCCGCAGGAAATTCCGTGGCCGAAGCCGCGCAGATACATGTGCCCGAGCGTTTTCCCGGAACTGCTCAGCCGGGTCAGGCACATATCGCCGGAGGTCTTGCGGCCGCCCGAGTCGACCGCGTCCTCCTCGTCGTCGAGCCGGATACCGGCCTGGACGGTCTGCAGGGTGTAGACCTGACCGTTCGTGTCGTCGAACGCGAACGACTGCGGACCCGTCGTATTGAACAGCGGAGTCGAAGCGAGCAGCTCTGCACCGGTCGACATGTCGAACTCGCCGACCACCGGCCGGGAATCGTCCTGCTCGCCGGCCCCGGCGCGCAGCGCCCAGGACAGACCGCTCGTGGTGAGGCCGACGGCCACAGCGCCGCCCGCGAACAGCAGGGTCCGGCGGCTGAAAGGTGTCTTGCCATCCGCCATGGACCGTATTCTGCCAGCCCGGGCGGGCGGGTTCCGCGCCGGGCCCCGCTGCGGGTCCCGCCCCGCCCCGCAGAACGGCGGACGCCCGCCCCCACGAGGGGGACGGGCGTCCGCGGTGCTCAGGTACCGCCAGTACGGGCGTACGTACGGGCGTACAGGCCTCAGGCCGGGACGCTCGCCAGACCCGGGGCGAGGAACTTCTTGCCGTTCACGCGCTCCGAGACACCCTCGCGGTCCAGGTACGGCGTCACGCCGCCCAGGTGGAAGGGCCAGCCGGCGCCCGTGATGAGGCAGAGGTCGATGTCCTGGGCCTCGGCCACGACACCCTCCTCCAGCATCAGGCCGATCTCCTGCGCCACCGCGTCCAGGACGCGGTCGCGGACCTGCTCCTCGGTCAGGACGACATCGCCCTGGACCAGGAGGGCGGCGACCTCGGGGTCCAGCTCCGGCTTGCCGGAATCGTAGACGTAGAAGCCGCGCTTGCCGGCCTTGACGACGGCCGCGAGGTTCGGCGAGACGGTGAAGCGCTCCGGGAAGGCGCGGTTCAGGGTCTCCGAGACGTGCAGACCGATCGCCGGGCCGACGAGCTCCAGCAGCACCAGCGGGGACATCGGCAGGCCGAGCGGCTCGATGGCCTTCTCCGCCGTGACGACCGGGGTGCCCTCGTCGATGACGTTCTGGATCTCGCCCATGAAGCGGGTCAGGATGCGGTTCACGACGAACGCCGGGGCGTCCTTGGTGAGGACCGCGGTCTTCTTCAGCTTCCGCGCGACACCGAAGGCCGTGGCCAGCGAGGCGTCGTCCGTCTGCTCACCGCGGACGATCTCCAGCAGCGGGAGGATCGCGACCGGGTTGAAGAAGTGGAAGCCGACCACGCGCTCCGGGTGCTGGAGCTTGGAGGCCATCTCCGACACCGACAGCGAGGAGGTGTTGGTGGCGAGGATCGCGTGCGCCGGGGCGACCGCCTCGACCTCCGCGAACACCTTCTGCTTGACGGACATCTCCTCGAACACGGCCTCGATGATGAAGTCCGCGTCCGCAAAGCCCTCGGCCTTGTCCAGGACACCGGTCACCAGGGCGGTCAGGCGGTTGGCCTTGTCCTGGTTGATGCGGCCCTTGCCGAGCAGCTTCTGGATCTCGGCGTGGACGTAGCCCACACCCTTGTCCACGCGCTCCTGGTCGATGTCGGTGAGGACCACCGGCACCTCCAGGCGGCGCAGGAAGAGCAGCGCCAGCTGCGAGGCCATCAGGCCCGCGCCGACGACGCCGACCTTGGTGACCGGACGGGCCAGCGACTTGTCCGGGGCACCGGCCGGGCGCTTGGCGCGCTTCTGGACCAGGTTGAAGGCGTAGATGCCCGAGCGCAGCTCGCCGCCCATGATGAGGTCGGCCAGGGCCGTGTCCTCGGCGTCGAAGCCGGCCTGGAGGTCGCCCGACTTGGCCGCGGCGATGATGTCCAGCGCGCGGTAGGCGGCGGGAGCTGCGCCGTGCACCTTGGAGTCCGCGATGAAGCGGCCCTTGGCGACGGCCGCGTCCCAGGCCTCGCCGCGGTCGATCTCGTCGCGGACGACCTCGGTGGTGCCATTCAGGACGTTCGCGGTCCACAGGAGCGACTGCTCCAGGAAGTCCGCGCCCTCGAACAGCGCGTCGGCGATGCCCAGGTCGAAGACCTGCTTGCCGCGCAGCTGCTTGTTCTGGTTGAGCGAGTTCTCGATGATCACCGAGACCGCGCGCTCGGCGCCGATCAGGTTCGGCAGGATGGCGCAGCCGCCCCAGCCGGGAACCAGGCCGAGGAAGACCTCGGGCAGCGAGAAGGCCGGGATGGCCTTCGAGACGGTGCGGTAGGTGCAGTGCAGACCGACCTCGACACCGCCGCCCATCGCCGCGCCGTTGTAGTACGCGAAGGTGGGGACGGCCAGCGCGGACAGACGCTTGAAGACGTCGTGGCCGCCCTTGCCGATGGCGAGCGCCTCGTCGTGCTGCTTGAGCAGCTCGACACCCTTGAGGTCGGCGCCGACCGCGAAGATGAACGGCTTGCCGGTGATGCCCGCGCCGACGATGGAGCCCGCGATGGCCTCCTGCTCGACCTGGTCGATCGCCGCGTTCAGGTTGGCGAGGGACTGCGGGCCGAAGGTGGTCGGCTTGGTGTGGTCGAAGCCGTTGTCCAGCGTGACGAGCGCGAAGCGCCCGGCGCCGAACGGCAGGTCCAGGTGGCGGACGTGCGCGGACGTGACGACCTCGTCCGGGAACAGCTCGGCCGCGCCCTTCAGGAGCTCAGCGGTGGTGCTCACTTGGAGTCTCCCTCGGCGTTGAAGTTGGGGTTCTCCCAGATGACCGTGGCGCCCATGCCGAAGCCGACGCACATGGTGGTCAGGCCGTAGCGGACGTGCGGCTGCTCCTCGAACTGGCGAGCCAGCTGCGTCATCAGGCGGACGCCGGAGGAGGCCAGCGGGTGGCCGAACGCGATCGCGCCGCCGTACTGGTTGACCCGGGCGTCGTCGTCGGCGATGCCGTAGTGCTCCAGGAACGCGAGGACCTGGACCGCGAAGGCCTCGTTGACCTCGAACAGGCCTATGTCCTCGATGGACAGGCCGGCCTGGGCGAGGGCCTTCTCGGTGGCCGGGATCGGGCCGTAGCCCATGACCTCCGGCTCGACACCCGCGAAGGAGTACGAGACGAGGCGCATCTTGACCGGGAGGTTGTTCTCGCGGGCGAAGTCCTCGGACGCGATGATCGCGGCGGTGGCACCGTCGTTGAGACCGGCGGCGTTGCCCGCGGTGACCCGGCCGTGCGTACGGAACGGGGTCTTCAGGCCGGCCAGGTTCTCCAGCGTGGTACCCGGGCGCATCGGCTCGTCGGTGGTGACCAGGCCCCAGCCCGTCTCACCGGCCGCCTCGTTGGTGTTGCGCACCGAGATCGGGACCAGGTCCTGCTGGATCTTGCCGTCGGCGTACGCCTTGGCGGCCTTCTCCTGCGAGCGCACGGCGTACTCGTCGGCGCGGAGCTTGGTGATCGTCGGGTACCGGTCGTGCAGGTTCTCGGCGGTCATGCCCATGAAGAGGGCGGACTCGTCGACCAGCTTCTCGGAGACGAAGCGCGGGTTCGGGTCGACGCCCTCACCCATGGGGTGGCGGCCCATGTGCTCGACACCGCCGGCGAGGGCGACGTCGTACGCACCGAAGGCCACGCCGCCCGCGACGGCGGTGACGGCGGTCAGCGCGCCGGCGCACATGCGGTCGATGGAGTAGCCCGGGACGGACTGCGGGAGGCCCGCGAGGATGCCGGCGGTACGGCCCAGCGTCAGGCCCTGGTCACCGATCTGCGTGGTCGCGGCGATGGCGACCTCGTCGATCTTCTTGGGGTCCAGGTCCGGGTTGCGGCGCAGCAGCTCCCGGATCGCCTTCACGACGAGGTCGTCGGCGCGGGTCCCGTTGTAGATGCCCTTCGGGCCCGCCTTGCCGAACGGGGTGCGGACGCCGTCGACGAAGACGACGTCCCTGACGGTACGAGGCACGTTGGCTCTCCTCCAGGTGCGGGTGTGCACTGCTGCGCGGGGGCGCGGTCGGCCGGTGGCTGAGCGCCCGCTCACCCGGTCATGCTACTTGCCGGTAACCGGCGTGCACACCCCCTCCGGGAGGAGCGGCGAAGGTCACACTCCGGCGGCGCCGTTGCCGGGGGCTCCGCCCCCGGACCCCCCCCGCGCCTCAAACGCCGGCGGGGCTGGATTCGGCGGTGGCGGGGGCGGGAGTCGTGGACATCGCCCTGGCCAGGGGGCCGGAGGAGCGGATCACGTCCGCGGTGAACCGGCGGCGCCGGACGCCGAGGTGGCGCAGCGCCGGGCCGTGGTCCGCGGCGACGACCACGGCCGCGCCCGCCAGCAGGGCCTGCCAGGTCAGGGTGGCGGCCCGGCGGGCCGGCGCCGGGAGGGGTGCCAGCGCCTCGCGCAGCCGCCGGCAGTGGAAGGGGACGTGGCGCTCCTCGTCCGCGAGGATCCGGCCCGCCACCTCCGCCGCCAGCGGATCGGGGGCCCCGTCCCGCACCGCCCGGTAGTACCCCAGGGCCACGGCCTCCGCCACCATCAGCACCAGCAGTTCCACCCGCAGCCCCAGCAGCCTGCGCAGCCGTACGAACACCGCGTCGCTCCAGTGCCCGTCCAGGGTCCCGGCCCCGCCCGCCGCCAGCAGCAGCGCCAGCATCCGGGCGTGGTTCTGCTCCTCGGCCACGAAGAGCCGTATCGCCTTCGCGTACACCGGGTCCCCGGCCCGGTCCGCCTTCCCGATCAGGGCCGAGCCGTCCCCGTCCTCACCGACCTGGAACCGCTGCAGGCTCCGTACGAGCGCCGGATCGAGCTCGGCCCCCCGGCCCCAGTCGGGATCCCCGACCGCCGCGCGGCGCTCCCGCTCGGCCTCGAAGTCGCGTACCCATGCCTCGTACCCCTCGTTGATCATGTTCAAAAAACTAGCGGGGTTTGAGCGTGTTCAAAAGCGGCTCCGGGGCCCTGTTGCGGAACCGGGACAGAAAGAGCCCCCGGCCGGTGGGGCCGGGGGCTCTCGCGGAAACCGGGGCGTCAGGCGGTCGCGGCCAGGGCCGTGACCAGCGCCGGCGTCACCTGTTCGATCTGCCACGGACGGGCGCCGTGGACCGCGAGGGCCTGCGCCACCGCGTCCGCCTCGAGCCGCTGCGGCGGCTCCCAGCACAGCCGGCGGACCGTGTCCGGGGTGATCAGGTTCTCCTGGGGCAGGTTCAGCCCCTCCGCGAGCGCCGAGACGGCGGTGCGCGCCGCAGCCAGCCGTGCCGCGGCCGCCGGGTCCTTGTCCGCCCACGAACGCGGCGGCGGCGGTCCCGCCGGGGTCGCCCCCGGCTGCGGCAGCGCGTTCTCGGGCAGGGCCTTCGCCCGGTCCACGGCGGCCATCCACTGCTCCAGCTGGCGCCGGCCCATCCGCTGTCCGTACCCGGGCAGGGCCGACAGTGCGTGCAGGTTCGCCGGCAGCGCGAGCGCGGCCTCGACGATCGCGGCATCCCCCAGCACCTTGCCGGGCGACACGTCACGCCGCTGCGCGATCCGGTCCCGGGACTCCCACAGCTCCCGTACGACGGCCATCTGACGGCGCCGGCGCACCTTGTGCATGCCGGACGTACGACGCCACGGGTCCTTGCGCGGCGGCGCGGGCGGGGCGGCGGCGATGGCGTCGAACTCCTGCCGGGCCCATTCCAGCTTGCCCTGCCGGTCCAGTTCCTTCTCCAGCGCGTCCCGCAGGTCCACCAGCAGCTCCACGTCGAGCGCGGCGTAGCGCAGCCACGGCTCGGGGAGCGGGCGGGTGGACCAGTCGACGGCGGAGTGGCCCTTCTCCAGCGCGTAGCCGAGCACGCTCTCGACCATCGCGCCCAGTCCGACCCGCGGGAAGCCGGCGAGGCGGCCGGCCAGCTCGGTGTCGAACAGGGAGGTGGGAACCATGCCTATTTCGCGCAGGCACGGCAGGTCCTGGGTGGCGGCGTGCAGGATCCACTCGGCGGAGGACAGGGCCTCGCCCAGTGCGGACAGGTCGGGGCAGCCGACCGGGTCGATCAGCGCGGATCCTGCGCCCTCGCGGCGCAGCTGCACCAGATAGGCGCGCTGGCCGTAGCGGTATCCGGAGGCACGCTCGGCGTCGACGGCCACGGGCCCGGTGCCCGCGGCGAAGGCCGCGACCACCCGGGCGAGTGCGTCCTCGTCGGCGACCACCGGAGGGATCCCCTCACGGGGCTCGAGCAACGGAATCGGCGCCTTTTCGACGTCGTCCGGGGGGCCGCCCCCGGTGGTGGTGCGCAGGTCTGCTGCGGTCTCTTGGGCGTCGGTCACCGCTCAAGGGTATCCGCGGATACGGCGCGCCCGTCGCCGGAACGTTCCGTCGACGGGCGCGAGGTGGAGGCTCGGGTGTTTCCCCGGCTTCCCCGGGAGTTTCCCCGGGAGCCGCCGGGCAGGTGTCAGTGGATGATCCCGGTCCGCAGGGCGACGGCGACCATCCCGGCCCGGTCGCCGGTGCCCAGCTTGCGGGCGATCCGGGCGAGGTGGGACTTGACGGTCAGGGCGGACAGGCCCATCGAGACGCCGATGGCCTTGTTGGACTGGCCCTCCGCGACGAGGCGCAGGACCTCGACCTCGCGGCCGGAGAGCTCGCGGTAGCCGCCCGGGTGGCTCGGGGCACCCGGGGGGCGGCGGTGCATACGGGCGGCGGCAGCGCCGATGGGGGCGGCGCCGGGCCGGGTGGGGAGCCCGATGTTGGTCCGCGTGCCGGTGACGACGTAGCCCTTCACTCCGCCCGCGAGGGCGTTGCGTACGGCGCCGATGTCGTCGGCGGCGGACAGGGCCAGGCCGTTCGGCCAGCCGGCGGCCCGGGTCTCGGAGAGCAGGGTGAGACCGGAACCGTCGGGCAGGTGTACGTCGGCCACGCAGATGTCGCGCGGGCTGCCGACGCGGGGGCGGGCCTCCGCGATGGACGACGCCTCGATCACGTCACGGACTCCGAGGGCCCACAGATGGCGGGTCACGGTGGAACGCACGCGCGGGTCGGCCACGACGACCATGGCCGTCGGCTTGTTCGGGCGGTAGGCGACCAGGCTTGCGGGCTGCTCGAGAAGAACGGACACCTAGGCCTCCTGGGGGAGTGGCGGGACGGCCGGCTCGGGGAAGGAAGCCGGTGCGAACCGTGCGGATGGTCACTGACTCCTTCGGCACGTCACCCGCCCGGCTTTAGGAAATGATCACGATTTGGTGAGTAACAATTCGGGCAATTCGGACGCACGATCGATCATCGGGTGATCAGAAGCCCACAACGGGCGCCCGGTTCCGACCCCCCGCCTCCGGCGCTCGATCGGCCGTTCTACGGGGCGCGGTGCATTCGGACGATGTGCAGACCCGTTGGACCGCCCGGGTGCCGCCGTACGGCGCTACGGCTACGGGTGGTGCGGACCGCGCCGCTGTGGCAGGGAGACCACACCCGTCCCCGAGTCCGTCGGCCCGACCGGCGGGAGCCCCGCGATCTGGCACAGCAGCTCGCACCACGCCGACAGGTGCGCCGAGGTGTCCGGCACCCCTCCCCCGCCCTCGCGCGGCGTCCACGAGGCTCTGATCTCGATCTGCGTGGCCGGCCGCCGCTCCGCGAGTCCGCCGAAGTAGTGCGAGCTCGCCATGGTCACGGTCCCGCTCGCCTCCCCGTACGCCAGGCCGCGCGCCTCCAGCGCCCCGGTCAGCCAGGACCAGCACACCTCGGGGAGGAGGGGGTCGGCGGCCATCTCGGGCTCGAGCTCGGCGCGTACCAGCGTCACCAGCCGGAAGGTCCCGTGCCAGGCCTCGTGCCCGGACGGATCGTGGAGCAGGATGAGCCGGCCGTCGGCCAGGTCGTCCTCGCCGTCCACGACCGCGGCTTCCAGGGCATAGGCGTGCGGGGCCAGGCGCTGGGGCGGTCTGGTGGGGTCGATCTCGATCCCCGGACGCAGGCGCGCCTTCTTCAATCCGTCGACCGCGCGTCGGAACGGGAGCGGGACGGAGCTCTCCTTCGCGCTGTCCACACCGTCAGCGCCATCTGAAAATCGTCCCTGAGCCGCAGCCATGCGGGGAAGACTAGGCGGAACGAGCGTCCGTGCGGCGCAGGGACACCCGCGCCGGGCCGGGCACTTCTTCATACGTGCGAAGATTTGGCGCGTGAGCGCCAATGACCTTCCCCTCGCGCGAGGCTCCGCCCGCGCTGGGGAGACCCCACTGACGGGCCAGCCGAGTCAGACGTACGATTCCGCCTTCTTGAAGGCGTGCCGGCGGGAGCCGGTTCCGCACACCCCGGTGTGGTTCATGCGGCAGGCCGGGCGCTCGCTCCCCGAGTACCGCAAGGTGCGCGAGGGGACCCAGATGCTGGAGTCGTGCATGCGGCCCGACCTGGTCACGGAGATCACGCTCCAGCCGGTCCGCCGCCACAACGTGGACGCGGCGATCTTCTTCTCCGACATCGTGGTCCCGCTGAAGGCCATCGGCATCGACCTGGACATCAAGCCGGGCATCGGCCCGGTCGTCGCCCAGCCGATCCGCCGCCGCGAGGACCTCGCACAGCTGCGCGACCTCACCCCGGAGGACGTCTCGTACGTCACCGAGGCGATCGGCATGCTCACGGGTGAACTGGGCGCCACGCCGTTGATCGGTTTCGCCGGTGCGCCTTTCACCCTCGCGAGCTACCTGGTCGAGGGCGGCCCGTCGAAGAACCACGAGCACACCAAGGCCCTCATGTACGGCGACCCGGAGCTCTGGGCCGACCTGCTGGACCGCCTCGCGGAGATCACCTCCGCCTTCCTGAAGGTCCAGATCGAGGCCGGCGCCTCCGCGGTGCAGCTCTTCGACTCCTGGGTCGGCGCGCTGGCCCCGGCGGACTACCGCCGCTCGGTGATGCCGGCGTCGGCGAAGGTCTTGCAGTCCGTCGCCTCGTACGGAGTTCCGCGCATCCACTTCGGGGTGGGCACGGGCGAGCTGCTCGGCCTGATGGGCGAGGCCGGCGCGGACGTCGTGGGCGTCGACTACCGCGTCGCGCTCGACGAGGCCGCCCGCCGCGTCGGCCCCGGCAAGGCGCTCCAGGGCAACCTGGACCCGGCGGTGCTCTTCTCCACCGAGGAGGCCGTGCGCGCGAAGACGGACGAGGTCCTCGCGGCGGCGTCGGGCCTGGAGGGCCACGTCTTCAACCTGGGCCACGGCGTCCTCCCGACGACCCCCCCGGACGCCCTGACCCGCCTGGTGGACTACGTCCACACCCGGACCCGGCGCTAGGCCCCCAGCCCACCCCTAAGCGCAATGCCGTTGACGTAGGGCTGGATTGGTGAGACGACGTCATCGGGGGGTGGTGTCGGTGGCGTTGTCTCTTCCGGATCTGGCCGGGGTGGGTGT